>NZ_WTVK01000288.1 GCF_012910805.1 Aromatoleum evansii | reverse complement strand
CCCGTCGCTGCCATCCGGGTGGCAACGGCCGCACCCAGTCGTCGTCCAGACCGAAGAACTCCCTCACGCCTGCGAGGGTAGACGCCGCCACCGACAGCCCGCCTCCCCCGCGCGACGGAGCGTCAGTTCGTCGCGAGCGACACGACGAGATTGATGGCTGTCGCGACGACGCCGACGCCGAGCGCGTAGCTGAGCAGCGTGTGCTGCAGCACGAGGCGTCACACCCACCGGTTCTTCAGGTTCGTGTCGCTGATCTGGTACGTCATTCCGAGGTCGAACGCGACGTACGCGAAGTCGTAGTAGTCGGGTTCGCCGCCCTCGAAGTCGATGCCGTTGCTGGCCGGCGCCGGCTCGTAGTACTGACGGGCGTAGCGCAGCATGTACATGAGGTGCACG
>NZ_WTVK01000287.1 GCF_012910805.1 Aromatoleum evansii | reverse complement strand
CCGTTACTACGATGAGTACCGCGGCGTGGCCGAGGCACTGGGTGCGGTGGACGTGCCGCGCAGCGAAGCGGAAGTGGCGGCGTACTTCTGTGCGCGGCAGCCGGAGCTGCGCGTCGACGAGCGCTCGCGCGAGGTGCTGGAGGTGCTGTCCGACGTGCGCCTGCCGGTACCGGTGCCGGGGCTGTCGCGCGAAGTGTTCCTGGGTGCAGGCGCGGCACTGCTGCCGGACTGGGCCGAAGGCATGCTTGAACGCAGTGGCCGTCAGCGCGCGCAGGCCGCCGCGTCGGCGAAGCTGGTGCAGGGCATGGCGCCGCTGTTCCGCCGTGCGTTGCCCGATGGCCTGGCCAGCCGCGCCTGTGCGCGCATGGGCGTGCCGGTGTCGGTGCTGCGCGAGTG
>NZ_WTVK01000286.1 GCF_012910805.1 Aromatoleum evansii | reverse complement strand
CTATGTGTTCAGCGAGCAGGAAGCGACCGCGATGGCGATCGCTGGCGCCGACATCATCGTCTGCCATATGGGTTTGACCACCGGCGGCACGATCGGCGCCCAGACTGCGCTGAAGCTCGAAGATTGTCCCGCCCGCATCGAGGCCTGGGCCGAGGCCGCGCTCAGCGTCAATTCCAACATCATCGTGCTCGCGCATGGCGGTCCGATCGCGGATCCCGCGGATGCCGATTTCATCATGAAGCAGACCCGCAATTGCCACGGCTTCTACGGCGCCTCCTCGATGGAGCGCCTGCCGGTCGAGCGGGCGCTTACGGAGCAGGTTCGGAAATTCAAGGCGATCGGCGCGCGCTAGAGCCGCCGTGACCAAGGGAGGAAGAGATGTCGGGGATGCTGGTC
>NZ_WTVK01000285.1 GCF_012910805.1 Aromatoleum evansii | reverse complement strand
CACGGGCACGACGCTTCTCGACGCGATCTTCGACGACGTCGACCGTCTCCTGACGGAAGCGGTTGAGCGCGAAGAAGCTGATCGCCGTCGACGCGAGCGCCGCGACGATGAGCAGCAGGAAACTGCGCAGCCCGCACAGGTAGCCCAGGCACACGCAGCCGAAGAAGACGAGGATGCGCAGAACGGTGTAACGAGCGACAGGTGCCATCAGCCGATCACAGCCCCGAGTAGGAGTGCTGGCCGACGAAGAACACGTTGACGACGCCGTAGTTGATGAGGATGCACGCGAAGCCGACGAGGACGACGGCGGCGGCCTTGCGTCCGCTCCACCCGACCGTCACGCGGCTGTGCAGGTAGGCCGCGTAGACGATGAAGATGACGAGCGACCACACTTCCTT
>NZ_WTVK01000284.1 GCF_012910805.1 Aromatoleum evansii | reverse complement strand
ACCCGCGAGATCGGCCTGCTGCGCGCCGTCGGCCTCGCCCGCTCGCAGTTGCGCTCCATGGTGCGCCTCGAGGCGGTGACGATCTCGCTCGTCGGCGCCGTCATCGGTGTCGTGCTCGGCACGATCTTCGGGGTGTTGTTCCAGCGCACGCAGGCGAACTCGGGCGTCGACGTGCTCGTCATCCCGTGGCTGCGGCTCGCGCTCTTCCTCCTGCTCGCCGCCCTCGTCGGCGTCCTCGCCGCCTGGTGGCCGGCGCGGCGCGCCGCGAAACTCAACGTTCTCGCCGCGATCAGCGCGCCGTGACCGGGTGCGCTCTCACGACGTCAGCGGCGCCGGGATCGGGCGCGCGTGGACGACACTCAGGGCGCTGACGGCGCGCGTCAGCACGACGTAGAGAC
>NZ_WTVK01000283.1 GCF_012910805.1 Aromatoleum evansii | reverse complement strand
GATCGCGAGCGGCACGATCCACGGGATCAGGCCGTCGACCCTGGGCAATTTGAGAACGCTGGAGCTGCTTCCGTTCCGATCGGATCGGATCGGAGCTTCAGATTTTTGGTTTGACGTGTTTTCTTCACGCGAACCGGCACCCACCTCGCTCGAAAACGCTTTGCGGCGCGGTAGTGAATCGATCAAGCTCATGATTGCGACGCCTGTTTCTGCGGCCGATATTCGTTGCCGATGGTCTCACCGAACGGCCCGGTGTTGACCCTGATCGACGTCACGTTGTTGCCGTGCGCAAGCGACAGCAGCGGGAACACCAGCTCGGCGAAGCGATAGGCTTCCTCCAGATGCGGGTAACCCGACATGATGAACGTATCGACGCCGATCTCCTGATACTCCTTGATC
>NZ_WTVK01000282.1 GCF_012910805.1 Aromatoleum evansii | reverse complement strand
GGGCCGCACCGACGACGTGCTCAACGTCGCGGGGCATCGCCTGTCGACGGGCGCCCTCGAGGCCGCGCTCGCGGGGCACCCCGCCGTCGCCGAGTGCGCCGTCATCGGGGTCGCCGACCAGCTCAAGGGCCAGGTGCCGCGGGCGCTCGTCGTGCTCAAGGCCGGGCGGGAGTACACCGACGACGAGTTGCTCACCGTCCGCGACGAACTCAAGGCGCGCGTGCGCGCCGAGGTCGGGGCGCTCGCCTCGCTCAGCGACGTCGACGTCGTCCAGGCCCTGCCGAAGACGCGATCGGGCAAGATCCTGCGCAAGACGATGCGCCAGATGGCCGACGGTGAGACGCCCCAGGTGCCCGGCACGATCGAGGATGCCAGCGTCCTCGACGCTCTCGGTGAGGT
>NZ_WTVK01000281.1 GCF_012910805.1 Aromatoleum evansii | reverse complement strand
CGCTTTGGCGGTGCGGAAATTGACCTTGAAGGCCCAATAGATCACCAGCACGTCGAGGCCGAAGAAGCCGAAGATCGGCCAGGCGCCGAGCCACCAGAACACCGCGCCGGCGACGAAGCTGATCACCGTGACGAGCGACATCAGCACGATGAAGCCGGTGCGATTCAGCGAGCGATGCGGTGTCAGCAGCGCCGAGAACAGCTTTGGCTCGGCCTCGGTGCCGGCCGCCTCGGCGTCGTTCGCGGGATCAAAATCGTTGCCTGCAGTCATGACGTATCAGTATATCCCGTTCATGGCCAAAATCATCCGCTCTCAGCGCGCCGGCACCTCAAGCGTTCGGTCGGCGCCGAAGAAGAAAGTCGCGAAAGCGGCAAAGCCGCTGTCCAAAGGCACGGCAAAGA
>NZ_WTVK01000280.1 GCF_012910805.1 Aromatoleum evansii | reverse complement strand
GCCGAGAAATAATGTCGTTGGCGAGGAAAGATCGCGAGGTGAGCAAAGCGCTTACTCGGCAGGTTCTAAGGCAGAAACCGTACCCTTAATGGCGTAGCCGTCATCTGTAATGCTATTTATTATAAGTCCTTGCCTACTTCCGCTTCTGGGGCCCATAACCGAAATTCGCCCTGAGCATCGGAACGTCGGCTTGTTGATGTGAAGCGGACCCAATCTCCCCGATCGAGATGGCTGCCTTTGCCCCATAGCGGCCACGACGTTGACCCGACAAATAGCGCCCTCGATGCTTGTGCAACGAGCACGCAGCGCTTCGGCCTGCTGTCCGGATTTCGCCGTGACACCAGGGTGAGCCGCACGCGTTCAAGCCGGCACAGTCTAGCCGACGGGATTCTCGGAGAGCT
>NZ_WTVK01000279.1 GCF_012910805.1 Aromatoleum evansii | reverse complement strand
CGCCCTCGGCGGTCTTCGCATCCGGCTTCTTCAACGAATCCGATTTCGGCAACGCCTCGTCAGTCTTCGCCGACGGTGCGCGCGCGGCGAGTTCGCCTTTCAGTTTGTCATTGTCGGCCTGCAGGCGCCCGATCTCGGCATCGAGCGCCGCGCGCTCGTCCGGCACTATGTAGCAGGCCCAGCCGGCGCTGGAGTTGGTGCAGGTCGACACCGCACCGCTGCGGGTGTCGAGCCGCAGGAAGCCGTCGCCGGCCGGCGACAATGCATAGCGACCATTCTCGGTGTCGGGCGCGGTTTCCGCGATCGCCGCGCCGCTCGAGATCAGAACGGCGACAATTGCAATCGACAATTTCGGGCACGACATCGCGATGGGCATGGCTTGCTCCGCCTCAGTCTGATTCC
>NZ_WTVK01000027.1 GCF_012910805.1 Aromatoleum evansii | reverse complement strand
ACAGGGCGCCTTGTTTGTGGTCGATGCCGCGCATGGGAATAATCGGTGTCGTAATGCGAACGTAATTATATCAGCCGTAGAACCCGCGTAGATGCTGGAAAACGTATTAAATCAACACCCTGCTAGGGCCGACCCTGCTCCTCATCATGCTCGTCACCTGAATCGCTCATCCAATCGGGCTCTATTTCGCCAAAGTCCATCGTCGTGCTTGCAGGAAGCAACTCAACTGAGTCGATCGTTGCGCTTCCATTGTCGAAGAGGACGGTGATGATGAGGTCCAGGTCGAGCGGTTCCGTCTGGCTTACCGTAGCTGATCCCATGCCCATGTACTCGCGATCGATGGAGTCCCAATGTTGGAAGCTCGCGATGAAATACGCTGTGACGTCGATCGTCAGTGAAGTTTGAAGCACGAGGGTGTCATCCTCGTACTCCAATACGTCGAAGGCTTTGATCTGGTCAGCAAGCGGAGTCTCAGATGAGACCTCGACCTGGTCCAGTTCCGCTTCGTAGTACCAGTTAGCTGCCGCCTCAAAATTAATGCTGATCTTGTCTGACTGCGCAGTAATAGCATCCAGAACGATCGCATCAATCTCCTCAATTCTTCCGTCGCCCAGCATGGCCTTAAACAACGCTGCGGCATCGTCAGCACCCGTATGGAATACCGATAACGCATGTGCTAGATCGTCAACGTAGTAGACGCGATCGGATTCTGAGCAGAACCGCTTCCAGTCTCCATCAGAAGAAACAGCGATAACGGTCGTGTCGTTCTTGATAGCCCATCCTTCAAGAGACAGCAATGCGATGGCATCTGGGAACTCGTGCTTCTTTGCCTCCTTGGTGCCAAATGGCGGCTTTGTCTCAACGAATCGCGATAGCACTTCCGGCAACCCGACGAACTCAGCACAGGTGAGCACCGTGGCTGAGCTGTCATCAAGAAATTCCTGCAGGCGCTCTTCTGTCCTTGCGTCGCCCGACTGATCGCCAAACAAGATGCGAAGCGCTTCTGCCCGCACGTCTTTGTCGATGCCCCATAAATTGCCGAGCGGCTTCAACGCGTTCTTTACTTGGCTACGGACAAGGTCTGCCTCCTTCGTGAGGTGCGAACGCATTTCGTAGAGGACGATGTCCAGAGCGAGATGCGTCGTGTTGGCCCGGCTGAACTGAGACATCTTGGCCAGGACACCGCTCTCGAAGCCGTACTGATGACGTTCGACAACTGACGTATCAATGGAGATAGCACCTACACGACCGCCAACCACGGCTTGCTTGAGTTCTTCGACTGATATGACTGGCATGCTTGCCCTTTTGGTAGATCTATTGCAGCACCACGCATCGGATCGATGCGACCCTCGGGTCAGCAAAGCGCAGACGGTTACAAACGTCGCCTTTGCTGTCTTGATGCGTACGTTGTATCGCTAGCTATTGCATATCTGTCTCGGATGGCGAATACCATGCCAATGGCACTAGGCCTCTTCCACGCCACACCTCAACCAGGTGGACGTTTGCTAGCTCACCCCAGACTTCCTCGTCCGCGTGGTCAAGAACAATAATCTGCATCCGGCCATCTGTACGGTTGATGACGTGATCGAAGAGTGCGAACACCTTTCTCACAGCCACCACATCTTCATTCTTCCATTCCGGCTCGGGCGCATCGGCAGTAGAACTTTCAGTCCGACGCGCGGGAAAGTAAACCTGACTTGGCTGATCGTATATAAGGAGTCCGGGGACCGGATGATGAGGCAATCTAAGGAAGTATCCTTGCAATCCCAGAGTCAGAGCAACGTGATAAGCGAGCCAATTCGCTCCGCTACCAATTTCCCAGAGGTAATCGTCCCGCGTACCTCTGATAACCTTGACTGTTAATTCCTGAATAACTAACCGAATTGGCGCGTCTGGCCACTCGCCGTCAAGCTTTGGAATGAGGCGGCTTGAGATCTCCTGAATTGTGTTCAGGGCATTTTCAAGCTTCCGACCAATCTCATGCTCGGAGACGAACCTCGCGAGGGCTTCGACCTGCGCCTTCAACGCCGCAATCTCTTCGCCGAGGGCCGACGAGGTATCCGCCGCCTCGTACAGGCGCAGCGCCTCCTGAAGACGACCGAGGAACCGCGAGATCTCCTCACCGCGAGTAGTAACCTTACGCGCTTGTTCGGACTTACCTTCCAGGGTGCGGATTTCCTGACGCACTGCCGCGAGTTCACCCAACACGCCATCCACCGTTTCGCGCTGCCGAAGCGTCTCTCGTCCTAGCGACTCAGCGACGCCGGGGTGGGATCGCAGGCGCAATTCGATTCCCTCTAGCGCCTCGCATAGCTGATCGATTCTGGCGCGGCCAGCCTCGCTTGGCTCTAGAATTGCCGCCGGCTGCGCCGACGACAGACTGCGAATCCATGAAGACAGACCCAACCGGTCGCGCTGAATACGCAGGCCGTTGCCGTAGGCATCGCTGCTTTCGTCCAGTCGTCGCAACTCATGCAGCCGCTGTCTCGACTGATTGAGATTCGCCACCAGTTTCGACTCAGCCGTGCGCAACTCTGCGAGCCTGGTCATGATGACATCCATCGACGCCAGCGTGGGAGTCGCAGATCTGGTGTCGCTCTGCAACGCAGCACGCAGCAAGTCAACCGTGGAAGGCCAATCATTAGGGACAACTGTGTGTGGCGGCAGCACCCCGTATTCGATCGCAAGGCGTACCCAGGCGAAGCCCTCACGCTGCCACGCTGCCCCCGAGTCTTGCCGTGCCTTCAATTCGCTTTCCTTACGTCTGAGCACGCGCTGCATGCGGTCTAGCTCGTGGCGCGCCTGTAGCAGCTCAGGACTGACCGCTCCGAGGACGTAGGGGAAGATGGTCTTCAACTTCTCGCGATGTTCCGTCGTGTCAGCCTTGAAGAACATCACGTCTGGGTTGGCGACGATGTTCTGCGGCTGGAACAAGAAGGCCATCAAGTCGCGGAAGCTCGCACGAAACTTGAAGCGATCTTCGGTGCCGGGCTCGAACTGGAGGTTCGACAGCCCTGCCAGCCGGTTCAGGACTGCCTTCACATGCTCGACGTTTTGGTTTTTGCCCTTTATTTCTTGCGGCGGCTCAATCTCCGGTGCTTCAAGAAGGAACATTTCGCCGGAGCTCTTCAGCTCGCCAGGCTCCCGACGCGCAAGTAGCTTCTGACCCTCAACAGTGTCGATAAGTACACCGAACCACGAACAGGTCTCACGAATCACGCCTACCGGGATCGAACACTTATCGGATCCAAGGCAATAGTCAATGATCGGGATGACCGAAGACTTGCCGGTCTTGGACGCGCCGCTGATGACGTTGACCATGCCGGGCTCGAATTTGACGACCCGCGGCTCGCCGCCGCGTCGCGGCCACAAGATGACCTGTCGCATTTGAAAGTACATCAGAACTCCACTCTGAGGGTATGGGCCACTTGCTGATCGGAAAGGCCGGCGAACCAATACCCGACCTTCTCGGACGCCGGAGCGATGCGACGAATGCGCTCCGGGAGCGATGGCGCTGCCAGATCGTCGTAAGGACCTACGGCCCACATCGTTGCCGTCGTCGGGTCGATACGAATCAGGCCCGACTGTTCGGCGCGCATGAGCGACTCAAGGCTAAGTTGACGTAGCGCGAGCGCTCGGCCGTGGACGGCAATGAGGTCCTCTCGCCGCTCACCCAGCTTGCCTACAAACAGGTGCAGGCCAGAGGCCTTGTATGTGCTCAACACCATCGCCAAAGTCGGGGCGTGCAGAATCAGCGGTAAAACAAGGAACGCAAGTGGCAGCGTCGCCGGCTGCCCGTCACGCTCTTGGAATCCCAATCCGAACTTCCATAATACGTAGGCCCCCAAGGCCTCATTTTGGACGATAGCGGCTTCGCTCAATCGAACCGGTCGGCCAACCTCGGTCATTGTTCCTCCTCCTTGTCCAGCAGGGCTTCGTGCTTGGCGTGCCAGCCAAGCAGTCGCCGTTCGGCCAGATCGTTGAAGCCCCCGTGAGTGAAGTGTCCTGGCAACGCACGGCCATCAAGCGGCACATCAAGAACAGAGCAGCGGTTGTAGACCGTCCGTCCTTGAACAACCTCCGTCTTGTCTGCGAAAAGGTCCTTCACTTCACCCTGGATAGCAGCATGCCGCCGCAGCAGCGACTCTTCCCAGTCGTCAAAGCTGCCATCGTAGACGAGCCCTTGCTCTGCCCACGTCGCCTTG
Source organism: Aromatoleum evansii (assembly GCF_012910805.1). GTDB lineage: Bacteria > Pseudomonadota > Gammaproteobacteria > Burkholderiales > Rhodocyclaceae > Aromatoleum > Aromatoleum evansii. The sequence goes on along the minus strand of NZ_WTVK01000027.1, from coordinate 71,300 downwards.
TCGCCCGATGTCCGCATGAAATCGCTGGCCGCGCGAAGCTGCTGCTCTTCCGTTGCCTCGATCAACTGCAACTGCTTGATGAAGACGGGGCGGTTCTTCAAGACGGCTTTTGCGTCGGCGGGGCTCAGCGCTACGGTGAATGAGGGCAGATAGCCAGGAAGGTTGTTCCTTTGAACAAAGGCGTGGAAGTTCTTTCGGAACTCGGCGACGCTGATCTGCGCAGGAATGCCCTTGCGAATGCGTTGGTCGGCCCACTCCTTGGCAATTCCGATCGCCGACTGGCAGATGACATCGATGGATGCCGTGGGGACTGCGGGGGCCAGAAGGACGCGTAAGGGCTCGATCGGATCGGCGTCAACACTGACGGCGAAGAATCGTGAGATGAGCGCGTCGCGATGGGCCTCGGACGTATCTAAAAACTTCTGAACGTGCGCGATGCACTTGGGCGGCTGCGCACGCGCCTTCAGCTTCTTCTCGATCTCCTTGACAAGCGCGTGTACGGCCGGTGGCTCGCCGGCGGCGTGCATGGTCGAGCTAACCTTGCCAGCTCGCGGAGGTGTCACATAGAGCTGAAACGAGGTCTTGGCGGGGTCCACCTTACCCGACGCAACCAAGTCGATCCAGTTCGCCAACGCTTTCCAAAGATCCTCGGACCAGTCAGAAAGGGCGTTATGGGACAGGGCGCTTTTGCATTGTTCCAAGAGTAACGTCCCGTCGGCGTAGTGGACGGCAACGTCGTCCAGCAACTCAAGCGACACGCTTGAATCCAGCGGACTGCGAAGAAGGTGGTAACACAGGCGAACAGGCTGCAATGCAAACCCGAGATACGGCCCGGCCGCGCTGTGCTTGACCAATCCAGTCATACGCGCAGTTCCAGGGTCGCGCAGCCAAGGGCTGAGGACCATCGGCAAATCGTAGACTCCATGACGCTCCCGATCGACAAGCCCTTACCCAAGAAACCCATGCCTGCGCCTCCATCCAGAATGGAAAATGTATCTTAACGTAACCATTTAGCAAGATGCCATCCGGCTGGCAGCCCATTTACGCGCTGGAACAGCAAGAACGTTCCTCTTGCCTCGGTCGGCCCGATTTCCCGGAGATTTCGTTGGAAGTGGCGGTAGGTTAGTGGAGATGAACGAACGTCCTGCCCTACGATCGGAGATCACATTGTGGCCGTGCGTAAGGCCGAACTCCGGCCGCGGAAATACTCTGCCATGGTCGATGGACTGTCGCGTATCCCTGCTCGTGAGGTCACCGCCTCCGCGACCACGGCCCCTAGCAGATTGCGATGTGCCGCAGTCGGCCACGCCCACTGCGCGTTATCATCCCTCATACCCCTACGTCGTATATGAGCGATGCGCGCGACAACGCTGCTGATCCTGGCCCATTTCGCTATTGGCCCCTGCCTCGCAGGACCCAACGACAATTATCCCTTCACGGTAGAAAGCGAGCCGGACGGCGACGGGCACCGGATCGTTGCTCGCAACAGCGGACCGGCACCGGTTTCGGTGAAGGTGGCTCTGCTCTATTCCGTATATGCAACGCCGGATCGCAAGTTTCCCGTGTTCGCGGTCGTGCCGCCGAACGGCGGGGTCCTGCATCTGGGGCGGTTCAAGCGCACGATGTCGGGCGTCGGCTATTCGTTCCGGTATTCGAGCTCCTGGTTGCTGGGGGACTTCAACGCACGACAGAGTACCGATGCGCTGTATCGCCTTCCGTACCGAGACGGCAGTGGATACCCGATCGGCCAAGCCCCGGGCGGGGCAATCACGACACATCACTCGCCGGATAGTGCTCACGCGGTCGACATCGTGATGCCGCAGGACACGCCGGTACTGGCCGCGCGCGACGGAACGGTCATCTATACCGAAGCCAACCAGAGGTATGGAGGCAAGACGCCCGACCTGCTGGACAAGGCGAATGAGGTGAGGATTCGGCACGCTGACGGGACGATTGGCGTCTACGCACACCTCGCCCACGGGGGCGTGCAGGTGTATCCGGGACAGCATGTGGCTGCCGGGGAACAGATCGGATTGGTGGGCTCTACGGGATATTCGTCGGGCCCGCACTTGCATTTCGTCGTGCAGCAGGTTGTCCGGAACGGCGACGATCTGGGGATGGCGTCGATCCCGTTTCGGTTCTACGTGGGCGCCCCGCCGGTTCCGTTCCGTCCGAAATCCGGCGCGCTCATCGTGGCGGACTACTCGCCGTCTGCTCCAGCGTCGAACGGTGCGTCTCCGCGTGCCGCACAGGACGGGGCCTCGACCGGCCTGCTGCAGCAGGTAACGCGGTCCTTCCCGACGACCTCCAATCTGTTCTTGAAGACTGGCGTCCTGCAGGTTCGCACCTACGTGCGAGCCCTTCCGGCATGGGTCTGGTTGGCGATGATGCTCGGGGTCGTGTTCCTGATCCTGCGCCTGGGCAGGTGGCGCGCCGAGAGGAGGATGCGTGCGGTATTCGAGCCGCGCGAGCCCTCACTCGGGACTCGCCGCTCCCGCAATCCGGATTTCGGCGCGCAGACGCCGTGGGCAAGGCTGCTCCGGGCTTGCGGCGGCGATATCGGAAGGGCGGAGCGTCTGATGGATTACGAGCAGCGGAAGGCACCGGGAATTTCACGTAACGAAGCTGCGTCGCGCGCATTGGAGCGACTGGAGCGCGACAGGCGCTAGGGACCACGCCTTACGGGTCTCCACCTGCGGGCTCTGCCTTCGCAACCCCCGTTCGCCAGATGGTCAGCAGTCCCCAGCTCAAGATTGACGTTGGTATCGCCTTGCTCAGCCGGTGAAGGAAGGACCGTCGCCGCCGCGAGCGGTCGCCCCCCCACCCTCGCGCCTGCACGCCATTGACGGGCCGTGCCTCGTCAGCCAAGCGCTCCATGTCACACGCTCCTCGGCTACCACCTACAGCGTTGCAGCCCAGCGCTGTCCCATACGAACGCTGCCGGGCGCCTTGAAAACCGTGATGGCCACCCCGGCGTCGTTGATGGTACCGCGGCCTCCGACATCCACAACGAAGCCGTTCAACCCGCCGCTTTGCGTGACTTCTAGCGCGAGCCCATTCGCTGATGGATGTTCGCCGAGCGGCTGATTACTTTCTGGAAAAAGACTGCATCGAGCCGGGTAACACCTGGATCTATCGGCCGTCTGCGTGACTTCGGCTCGATGCTGAATGCTTAGATGATTACTCTAAGTCATTGATTTTTGGGGCGACATACCGGGATCGAACCGGTGACACCTGGAGCCACAATCCGGCCTACAAATCCAGTAAATCAATAATTTAGGGTAGTTTTTTCGTAAGAACATCGCCTCCACAAGCCGTTATTGGCGCGAAACCGCATCGCGATCTTACGAAAAAAACGGACCGATCCGACAAATACGAGGGCATAATCTAAACACTTGCAGGCATTCTGTCCCGGTCCTACGCCCCGTCCCGCATGAGCTTGCACGGGGTAACGGGCGCCTGCGTCTGCTGCCAGACCCGAGCCGCCCGTCACACGGCTATTGAGGACTACACGTCACGTGCAATCCTCGGTCACACGCGGCCGCGGCACGTCCCCCGTTTGCCGCGCCGTCTCCCATCGCCTCAACCTTCTCGCCGTTGGCAAGGCGGTGCGTGCTGCAGCGGCCGAAGGCATCCGTTACTATGCTCTCAGCAACATCCCTCCACGTCGCACGAGTCACGCCACCATGACCCTGACCAAAGCTGACCTAATCCAAGACATGGCCGCCGCCATCGGTCTCAACAGACGGGAAGCCGCCGAAATGGTCGAAGCGTTCTTCGAGGAGATTGCCGGCGCACTCGTCCGCGGGCAGGAGGTCAAGTTGTCGGGCTTTGGCAGCTTTCAATTACGTGAAAAGCGCGCCCGTCCCGGACGAAATCCGAAAACGGGCGAAACTGCGCTCATCACCGCGCGCCGCGTGGTGGTGTTTCACCCCAGTCACAAGCTCAAGCTTGCCGTTGCCCCGGGCAATCGGTCGTCGGAGGCAACCGGTACGGCGCCCGCCGCGAGTCGTGCGGCGCGAAGCTTTTTGGGTGAGGTCGAGGAATTCATGTAAGTCGCCAGCGGAATGAGGACCCAGCGATCCGCGAGAGGTATCCCTTTGATCCTTTATCCGAAGACCGCCAGCACACTGCCTCCGGCGCGATCGGCCCACGCGCGAGGCGAGCGCGCCTCCCGGGGGAGTGCCGAAAGATGCGACGAAATCGCTAGGATGTATCCTTTGGGGAAACCCGCTTTGTGGCGCAGCGGTAGAGGATGAAGCGCCGCGCGAGATGTCGGCGAAGATCCGCCTTCAGTCCTGCAGATCCGCCGCCCAAGGCTTCCTTAATGGCCAACGTTGGACCCCGCACCGCCCCCTTCCGCCGCGAGCTGGTGGTGGACCCGGCGCAGCCCCAGCGCGACAAGTCCCGCGATGACCGGGATCGACACCGCGGTCGCGACCTCCGTGGTCACCGGCGCGATCAAATCCTTCGCACCCTTAGCGATGTACTGCACGAGCTGCGAGCCGTAATAAGTGATTGCGACCACCGACAGACCCTCGACCGTTTCCTGCAGGCGCAGTTGCAGCCGAGAGCGGGTGTTCATCTGCGCGAGCAGCGCCTGGTTCTGGTGCTCGAGCTCCAGATCGACGCGCGTGCGCAGCAACTGCGAGCTGCGGGCGATGCGGCTGGACAGCTCTTCCTGGCGGCGCGCCGTCGTCGCACAGGTGTCGACCGCCGGTGCTAGCCGGCGCTCCATGAATTCGCACACCGGGGGGTAGCCCTTGACCCGCACTTCGCGCAGGTCCTCAATGCGCCGGCGCACAAGGCCGTAGTAAGCCGCCGCAGCGCCAAAACGGTAGGTCGTGCGCGCGACCGAACGCTCGACTTCGGCTGCAAGCGTCGTCAGCCGGCCCAGGACGTGGCGTTCGTCCTCGGGAGACTTAGCCGCGCCCATCTGGTCCATCAGGTCTGCGAGTTCCATCTCCGTCTGCGATAGGCGCGCGCGTACCTCCTTCGCGACTGGAAAGGCCAGCAGCGCCATGATGCGGTAGGTCTCGATCTCCAAGAGGCGCTGCACCGTGCGGCCGGCCTGCCGCGGAGTCAGCGACTCGTCGAGCACGAGAAAGCGCGAGAAGCCGTCGGTGATGCGGAAATCGGTGAAGACCCAGCCCCCCCCATCGGCAAGCTGAGAGGCGACCGAAGTCATGCCGGTCTGCGAAAACTGGCTGAGCACGGTTTCCGGCGACACCTCGCTTACGCTCCGCAGTTCGATGTGGGTCGCGACGATCAGCAGCCCCGGAATGTCCTGGCGCCAGTTCGCCGGCACCTCGATCAGCGCATGTTCGCCCGCGGCGTCCCTCGTCTCGACGCGGCGCACGAAGGTGTAGCTGGTGAATTCCTGGTGGCGTTCCCACTTCAAGCGGAACTCGCCCGCGTCCAGAAACACGTGTCCGGAGGCCGTCTGAGGCGGCGGGAGCCCGAGCTGCTCGGCCAGCCGCCGCAGGTGGCCCGCCTCACGGTCGGCGCTGTCGCCCTCGTGCAGGAAGGCGAGATAGGTGACGAACTCCGGCGTTTGCAGCGGAACCGGTGGACGGGCGTGGACCTCGTCGTTCAGCGTCTGGCGCAGCGGATGTTGGTCGAAGAGCGGCGTGAACGTTGCCCGATCCATTGGGGTCTCTAATCACTCAGTGAAAGGAAAAGGGTGGGGTAATTCTTGAATGGCTAAGATTATTGTTTGGAACGACAAGACGTACAGACCAACGGTCGCATAACAATCTCGAATCAGAGCCGAGCGTAGCTGGCGACATTAACGAACGACTCCGCTGAATAACTCTTGAACGGACAGGAAAGCAAAAAAGCATTTTGACAATGTGCAATCGCACGAAAATTTAATGTTTTCGAGCAATTCAGGGGGACGATCACCGCCCACCGCTTCGCGACACCGGCATTTCCTACTCCATCAATCTGCTATCCACGAAAATCCAGCTCTCCAATCGACGTACTGTGAAGCCGGCATCGGACGGCTGATACAGAAGCCCTGTGCATCCTCGCATCCGAGTTGAGCCAAACAGTCTGCAATCGCCCGGGTCTCTACACCTTCTGCGACAACATGTAGACCAAGATTGTGTGCCATCTCGACGGTCGAACGAACTATCACTTGGGAATCTTCATCGCTAGTCATTGCTGATACGAACGATTGGTCAATCTTGATGGAATCAATGGGAAGTTTCTGCAGATAGGCTAACGATGAATAGCCGGTGCCGAAGTCGTCGATGAAAAGCTCGACCCCGAGTTGCTTCAACTTGCTGAGCTTTTTGCAAGCTCCGGCTGGATCGTTCATTAAAGTGCTCTCCTTGATCTCGAAGGCAATCCACTCTGGCGACGCACCCCATGTTGTGAGCGCATCGCGCACGCGCTCAAGGAGCTGCGCGTCGCGCAAGTCGTGGGCCGACAGGTTCACGGAAATCGGCACTTCGACCCCCATTGCGCGCCACACATAACTCTGGCGCAAAGCGGCGCCAAGTACCCAGTATGTGAGTGGAGTTATAAGGCCGGCACTCTCGGCGAGCGGGATGAATCTGTCGGGTTCGATCATACCCAGGCTTGGGTGCTCCCAACGCACCAAGGCTTCCACTCCAGACACCTGGCCCGAACTAATCTCGACCTTGGGCTGGCAGAATAAACGAAGCTCGTCACCGTCAATTGCGCGACGAAGTTCCCCCATCAGGGCAAGGCGCCGGGTGCACTCAGTGTCGAGACCACCTGCGTAGAAAATGTAATACTGCCCCGTCTGTCGAGCCTGAAAATTCGCCGCTGCGGCCCGACGCAACAATGCCTCTGCATCAGCGCCATGTCCTGGATAAAGAGTGATTCCAATCGTGGCCCGTGAGTCCAACAGAAGGCCTGAGAGTTCGATCGGCGCTGCGAGCGTCGCGAGGATGCGTTTCGCACATCCACGGGCGACCTCCGCATCGCCCCTGGGGAGCACCACAACGAAGGCGTCTTCGGCAACACGTGCAACAATTTCACCGGTCTCGAAGGTAGGCATCCGCTTCGCAATTTCCTGCAGCTGTAAATCACTCTCACGATAGCCGAGGGCCTCGGTGATTTCACGGAAACTACCAATCTGCAGGTGCAGCACAGCAAGTGGGCGATTCTCGGCTCGAGCGACATCAAGAGCGGCATTCAGTCGCTCTTGTAGTTGGAGCCGATTCGGCAAACCGGTGAGCGCGTCGAAATAGGCCATGCGCCGGATGGTGTCCTCCGCGGCACGGTGGCGCATGCGCATACGCAGAGTTTCGATACCAAACGCCAAGTCGTCCGCCGTCTCGCTTAGCAGTGCAACCTCATCGGCGCCGAATGCATCAGGTTCGGGAGCCGCAATGGTAATCGCTCCGATAATGCTTCCCTCGACAAGCAGCGGCAAAGCGATGAAGGACGCGAAGCCGTGTGCAACGCCAACTTCAAACCAAGGTGCCTCGCGAGGATCGGTCTGAATGTTCTGAATCACCGATGGCTTACCGGTGCGAATCGCCGTCCCGGTTGGACCTTGTCCCAACGGTGTGTCTGCCCATGAAAGCTGAATCGATTCAAGATAGCCGTCATTCACGCCAGCGCTAGCAACCGGTCGTACGGTCTTGGTCTCGTCGTGCTCCGCTTGAGTAACCCATGCCAGTCTGTACCCTCCCTCCTCCACTGCGACACGGCAAAACTCGTGAAAGAGAGATTCCTCACATTCCGCTCGCAACAGTGCGCGATTGCTCGCGCTCAGTGTGCGCAAAGCACGATGAACACGTTTCAACTCTCTAAGGTCGCAGGAAAATTCGGTGGCCATTTGCATGTCGGTCGTCTCTGCTCATACGCGCGTCTGCGGTACCGCGCTTTCTTATCTTAGACGGCCCCCAATTACCCCACTGAAGATTCATCATGGACTCAAGCCTCGACCAACCCTGACCGCACAGCGATCAGCGCGAGTTCCGCCGCGTTCGTCGCATTGAGCTTCTGCTTGATGTGGTAGAGATGAGTGCCGACGGTGCTTGGGCTCACTTTGTGAGTGCTCGCCACCTGGCTCACGGAATTGCCTTTCGCCAGTTGCAGGAAGACCGCGAATTCCGTTTCTGTGAGCGCGTCGACCGGATCGCTGCTGCCGCCGAACTGGGCGAGCGCGAGTTGCGGGGCGAGTTCCGGATCGACGTAGCGCTGGCCGCGCGCGACCTGAGCGACGGCACGGACGAGCTCGGACGGCTGGGCGCGCTTCGACAGGTAGCCGGTCGCGCCCGTCTTCAGGGCGCGCATCGGAATCTGCGCGTCGTCGTGGGCCGAGAGCATCAGGACGCGGGCGTTCGGATGATGGGCGAGCAGGCGTTCGAGGGCGCCGATGCCGCCGATGCCGGGCATCGTCACGTCCATCACGAGCGCGTCCGGGCGATGCTCGGTGACGGCCGCGACCGCGACTTCCCCGCAGTCGGCTTCGGCCACGATTGTCGCGCCCGCGCCTTCCAGCAACATGCGAAAGCCCATGCGTACGACGGCATGGTCGTCGGCGAGGACGAGGCGGAGGTTTTCAAGCGTGGAGGCCATGATTGCTTTCCTCGTGGGACGAAGGGATGGGCAGGCGGGCACTGACGCGCAGGCCGCCCCCGGAAAGGGACTCGAGACGAAGTTCGCCGTGCAGCTCGGCGACGCGTTCGCGCATGCCGATCAGTCCGTAGCGGGCGGGATTCGCCGCGGCGACGATTCCGCAGCCGTTGTCGCAGACTTCTAGCGCGATCGCGTCGGCGGCGATGTCGAGACGCACATCGACGTGCGAAGCGCCGGAGTGCCGCGCGACGTTGGTGAGGCTTTCCTGCAGCAGGCGCAGCACGGCGATGCCTAGCGTTTCGCTGGTCGGGGCGGCGATCGGCGAAGTGTGGCAATCGAGGGCGATCTGCGGATGGTGGCCGGACCACAGGCGGCAATATTCGGCGACCGCTTGGTCGAGCAGGGCGCCGCCGCTGTTTGCGGGGCGCAGCCGTTGCAGGATCGTCCGGACGCCGTCCTGCATCTGGCCCGTCATCGCGAGGATCGCCTGGGCGCTGCCGTGGATCTGCGGCTGGTCGTCGCAACGCTGCAGGATCGCGCCCGAGATCGCGCGCACGGCGGTGATCGCTTGCCCGAGTTCGTCGTGTAGGTCGCGTGCGATCAGCCGGCGTTCCTCTTCAAGCCGGGCCTGCACCGCGCGGGCGAAGGCCTGGTCTTCCTCGAGGCGCAGGTTTTGCGCGCGGCTCTGGTCGAGCGCGTCGGCGAGGCGGTTGTAGCTGTTGGCGACGCAATCGAGCTCGGCTGCCCGGTAGGCCGGTAGGCGCACGTCGAAGTTGCCGTCAGCGCCGCGGGCGAGGGCACGGTCGATGTCCGCAAGCGGCGCGAGCGCCCTGTTCAGGGCCGCGCGGGCACCGAAGGCGACGAGGCATAGGAGCGCGATAGCAGTGCCGATGCCGGTGAAGAGATCGTCCCAGGCATCGAGCACCGAGCGGGAAACGTCCGGGCGCAGCACGACTTGGCGGTCACCCGCATCAAAGTGGCGGACCGGTAGCGACGGAGCGACCCAATCGGAGAACCATTCGGGGGCGTAGCGGCCCGCCTTGTACGGGGACTCGGGGGAGATGTACAGGCTCTGGCCCTCGCTTCCGACGACTTCGAGCTGGTTTGCGCGCAAACGGCCCACTGCGCGAAGCTCGGCCATCAGCCGGGTCGGGCCTTGGGCGGGATCGCGCAGCGTTTCCGACACCAACACCGAAATCCATTGTTGCGCGACGTGGCTCGCGGCGTGGACTTCCTCCTCGATCGCTCGGCGTGTCTCGCGCACCCAACAGGTCGCGCCCGCGATCAACATCACGGCCAGTGTCGCGACGACAACGAGGCCGACGCGGTTGCCGAGGCTAGCGGGCCGGGTTTGCACTATGGGCCTATGATGTTTTTTGGTAGTGAGAAAAGGACAGACGTGTGAGCACCAACATGCCTGTTAACAGCTGGGAACGTTGGAATCCATTCGGAATTTATTAGGCCGTCAACAAATGCGTAGCAGAGCTAAGATCTTCGTTAGCGAAGCGATCTAGCGCACCACGCCCTCCTCTCGAAGGAGCTTCAGAATCGCCTCGGCGCCCGCCTGCGCCGACACGCCCTTCACGACCTGCCCGCCCCCGCCTTCCGCCTTCGCGGCGGCGACCTTGAAGCGGTCGCGCGCCGAGCTGGCCTTGACGATCTTCAGGCGCTTCGGGCGCTTTCGTGCCGGGCTGACGGTCCAGTCGGCCGCCTCCGCATCGATCTGGCCCGACAACTCGAAGTGACGGACCTTGGCGCGACGCGCCGGGCCAAAGGCGCTCTGGCGCGGGGGCGGCGCGGCGCTATCGACGGTCGCGATGGCCGGTAGGCGTACTTTCAGGCGACGACGCTGCCCGCGGGGCAGCGCTTGGAGCACCGTCATCGAATCGCCTTCGACGGCTTCCACCTTGGCGACGCCCGATACCAGTGTCCAGCCGAGGCGCTCGGCGAGCAGATAGGGCAGCATCCCGGAAGCTTCGCCGGACTCGCCTCGCGAACCGCACAGCACGAGGCCGGGCCGCGTTTCCATCACGCGAGTCGCGAGCGCCGGTAGCACGTCCGCATCAGGGGGCTGGACGATGAGGTCGAGCGCGTCGAGCCCCATGCCGAGGTAGCCGCGCATCGCCTGTACCGTCTCGTCGGCTGCCGTGCCTGCGTGGATCAGGCTGATGTGCTCGGACGAGGTGAGCGACAGTCCGAGTTCGACGGCGCGCGCATCCTGCTCGGCACGCCGGCCGCGGCCCGTGACGGGGTGACGGCCGAGCGACACCAGGGCCGCAACCTTCAGCGCGCCCGAGGACGCAGCGCCTTTGCTTCCTTCACGCAGCAACATCGCGACGTTCTCCTTGCGTTTTACCGATGAGTTTCACGAGTTCGCCGAGCACCTCTCCAGCATTGCCGATCACCGCCAGATCAGCACGTTTGACCATGTCGCAGCCCGGGTCGGTGTTGATCGCAACCACCTTCTCGCAGCTCTGTATGCCCTGCAGATGCTGGATCGCGCCGGAGATGCCGGCAGCGAGATACACCCGCGCCGTCACCCAGGTCCCGGTCGCGCCGACCTGGCGGTGGCGCGGCATGAAGCCGTTGTCGACGGCGACGCGCGAAGCGCCCTCGGCGGCGCCCAGCACCTTCGCTGCATGATGGAAACCGTCCCAGTCCGTGATGCCGTTGCCGGCCGACAGGATGAATTCGGCTTCCGCCAGCGCAACGCCGGCCGGATCGACCGCGACCGCACCGAGATCCTCGACGCGGCGCAAGGGCAGCGCGACCGCGGCGGTCACGGCGAGCGGTGTTGCCGCATGGCGCGTGTCGGTGACCGGCTCGCCGCATTCGGGAAGCGCCAGCACGACGCTCGGCAGCGCGCGCGTGATGTCCGTCGCACCGGCCGCGCCGCGCCCGGTACAGCGGCCATCGGCGATCTGCCAGACCTGAGTCGCGGGTCTCACGCCCAAGCGGGCAGCCAGTCGGCGCCCGAGTTCTCCGCCCCCCAAGGTCGACTCGGGGAAGATCCAGTGACGAGGTCTCAGGTCGCGCTCGACTACGAACAGCGTCGCGAGCCGGGCTTCCGGTCCGTAGCCGTCGTAATGGCCGCCCTTGAACTCGAGCACGCGATCGACGCCCGAATCGCCCAGTCCTTCGTCCCGCAGCTCGCCGAATGCAAGGAGCAGCACCGCGCCATCCCGCTCGGCATCGGCGAGTTGCCGTGCAAGACCGAGAAGGTCGCGATCGTGCGCGGAGAGCCGGCCGCCAGGCAGATCAGCGACGACCGCGATGTAGAACGCGGGCTCGGAGATGACCACCTCCCGGCGGGAGTCAGAGGCTGCCTCGGATTTCGCAGCACTGCGAAGTCCGCTCGTCGGGGCGCCGCTGCGGTCGATGCGACGCAGCCCGTTCGGGCCGATGAAGCCGACCGCATGCGGATTGCGCCGCACGAGGCCGCTCGGTCCGATCCAGCGGGCCGCGTCGGACAGGGCGCCACCGACCAAGGCGAGAACGACCCCATGGTCGGGATGCAGGCGGTTGCGCAGGATATGCTCCCTGCGCGGATCGCGTCGGATGATGTCGCTCATACCATGACCTCCTCTTGCCGCTGGCGCTCGACCTTGGGCGCCTCGACGAGTTGCGCTGCGACCAGTTCGGCGATATCACAAACTTCCGGCCGAGGACCGACGACGCCTTCGAGCATCGCCGTACATTGCGGGCACCCGACGGCCACGATGTCGGCCTTCGTCGAGTTGATTTCCTCCATCCGCATGTCGGGAATGCGCCGCTTGCCGGGGATGTCGGTGATTGGCGCCCCGCCACCGCCGCCGCAGCAGCGCGAACGGAAACCGGAGCGCTCCATCTCCACGACCTTGATGCCGATGCCCTTCAGTGCCTTGCGCGGCGCTTCGTATTCGCCGTTGTAGCGGCCGAGGTAGCACGGGTCGTGATAGGTCACGCGCCCGCCGGTCCACTCGCCCAGCGCGAGCCGGCCCTTCTCCATCAGGTTCGAGATGAAGGTGCTGTGATGCGTCACCGTGTAGCTCGCGCCGAATGCCGGGTATTCGTTCTTCAGCACGTGGAAGCTGTGCGGGTCGCAGGTCACGATCTCGCGGAAGCGGTACTTGCCCAGCGTCGCCGCATTGCGCACGGCCAGCGCCTGAAAGGTCGCCTCGTCGCCGAGGCGTCGCGCGACGTCACCGCTGTCGAGTTCCTCGTTGCCGAGCACCGCGAAATCCACCTGCGCCGCGCGCAGTACCTTCACGAGTGCCCGCAGCGTGCGCTGGTTGCGCATGTCGAACGCGCCGTCGCCCATCCATAGCAGCACGTCGGCCGTGCCGCGCTTCGCCATCAGCGGCAGGTCCAGGTCCGCCGCCCAATTCATGCGCGAGGCCGGGTCGAAGCCGCCGGGGTTGTCGGTGGTCGCCAGGTTTTCCAGCACCTCCCTCCCCTTGTTCGGCGTATTGCCATGCTCCATAGTCAGGAAGCGGCGCATGTCGACGATCGCATCGACGTGCTCGATCATCATCGGGCACTCCTCGACGCAGGCACGGCAGGTCGTGCAGGACCACAAGGTCTCCGCATCGACAAGCGCGCGGCCTTCGCGGAGCACGATCGGGCTGTGCGCGTCGCCGCCGTGCTCGCCCACGGGCTTGCCGGGATACGGCGAGCCCGCATAGGCCGCGTCCGTGCCACCGGCCATCCCGATGACCATGTCCTGGATCAGCTTCTTCGGATTGAGCGGCTGCCCTGCGGCAAAAGCCGGACACATCGCTTCGCAGCGGCCGCACTGCACGCACGCATCGAAGCCAAGGAGCTGGTTCCACTTGAAATCGGCCGGCTTGCCGACGCCCAACGGCGCGGTCGCGTCCTTCAGGTCGAGCGGCTTGAGGCCGGTCGAGCGCCCGCCGCCGAAACGTTCGGGCCGACGGTGGAAAGCCAGATGCAGCGCGCCGGCGAAGGCATGCTTCATCGGTCCGCCCCAGGTCATGCCGAGGAACATCTCGGAGATGCCCCACGCGATAACGAGCGTCAGCACGGCGGCGAGCGCCCAGCCGCCGAATCCGGCGGGCAGGATCCCGGCCGTCGGCAGCGTGACCAGGAACACGCCGCTCGCGAACGCGAAGAGGCTCTTCGGCAGGCGCATCCACGGGCCACGCGAAAGGCGCGCCGGAGGATTCCTGCGCCGCGCTGCGACGCGCAGCGCGCCCACGAACATGACGACTGTCGCCGCGAGCAGCGCCCAGCTCAACAGGCGACTCTGCACCTGGAAGCCATGCACCAGGATCAGCAGCACGGCGGCAGCGACGAAACCGCCACCGGTCGCGACGTGGGTGTTCGCGAACACCTTGTCGCGCGCGACGACGTCGTGGAGGTCCACCAGGTAGCGGCGCGGCATCACGGCGAGCCCGCCGAGTATCGATACCGGCGACGGGCGTCCCTGCCGCCACAGGCTGATGCGCCGGAAGGCGCCCAGCAGCGCCAGCGCAAGCGCCCCGAGGACCAGAACTGGGAGTACAACGTCAAGCATTCAACTCTCCTTGCTTCTGCAGTCCGGCGGGAGCGCAGCGCGGGGCCGCGCCTTCATCCCGCCGGGCGGTGCATCAGAAGTCCTTGCACAAGCGCAGGGCGTCGAGGATGGCCGCGTGGGTATTGCGCTGCGACACGCAGTCGCCGATGCGGAACAGCAGGTACCCGTCGCCCTTTTCCGCGAGGCAGGACTGCGGCTGGATCGCGAAGAGCTCCTGGATATTCACCTGGCCCTTGTTGCGCGAACCCGGCTTCAGCTCGTAGTACAGCTTCTCGTCCGGCCGCACGCCGTTTTCGACCACGATCTGGTCGACCACGCGCTCTTCCTTGGCACCGGTGTATTCGTTCTCCAGCACCGCGACGAGCTTGTCGCCCTCGCGATACACCTTCTCCAGCATCAGGTCCCCGGTCATGATCACTTCCTTGGGGTACAGGCTGCGGTAGTAGGTCGGGAAGGTCGTGCCGCCGATCGCCACACCCGGCTTGATGTCGTCGGTGACGATCTCGACCTTGGCGCCCTTGTCGGCGAGGTAATCCGCGACCGACATGCCGGAGAATTCGCAGATCGTGTCGTACACCAGCACGTTCTTGCCCGGCGCGACCTTGCCTTCGAGAATGTCCCAGCTGCTCACGACCAGCCCTTCGGCCGCACCCCAGTGCGGGTTCTGCTCGAGGAAGGGGTGCGCACCGACCGCCAGCACGACGACGTCGGGCTTCAGATCCATGATCGTTGCCGCATCCGCCCCGACGCCCAGGCGCAGGTCGATCTTCAGGCGCGCGAGCTCGAGCTGGTACCAGCGCGTGATGCCCGCCATCTGGTCGCGTTGCGGCGCCCGTGCGGCGATCGAGATCTGGCCGCCGAGCGCATCCTTCTTCTCGAACAGCGTCACGTCATGGCCGCGCTCGGCTGCGACGCGTGCGGCCTCCATGCCCGCCGGCCCGCCGCCCACGACGACGACCTTGCGCTTCGGGCCCGTCGATTTCTCGATGATGTGCGGCAGCCCCCGGTGCTCGCGCGAGGTCGCCGCGTTCTGGATGCACAGCACGTCCAGACCCTGGTACTGGCGGTCGATGCAGTAGTTCGCGCCGACACACTGGCGGATCTGGTCGACCTGGCCCATCTTGATCTTGTTCACGAAGTGCGGATCGGCGATGTGCGCACGCGTCATGCCCACGAGGTCGACATAACCGCCTTCCAGGATGCGCTGCGCCTGGTTGGGATCCTTGATGTTCTGCGCGTGGATCACCGGCACCGACACCACTTCCTTGATCCCGGCCGCGAGATGCAGGAAGGGCTCCGGCGGATAGCTCATGTTCGGAATCACGTTCGCAAGCGTGTTGTGCGTGTCACAGCCCGAACCGACGACCCCGATGAAGTCGAGCAGGCCCGTGTCGCTGTAGTACTTGGCGATCTGCTTCATGTCGGCATGGGTGAGGCCATCCGGGTGGAACTCGTCGCCGCAGATGCGCATGCCGACGACGAAGTCGCGCCCGACCTCGGCCCGCACCGCCTTCAGCACTTCCATGCCGAAACGCATGCGGTTCTCGAAGGAGCCGCCCCACTCGTCCGTGCGCTGATTGACGCGCGGACTCCAGAACTGGTCGATGAGGTGCTGGTGCACCGCCGACAGCTCCACCCCGTCCAGCCCGCCTTCCTTCGCGCGGCGTGCCGCCTGCGCGTAGTTGCCGATGATGCGCTGGATCTCCTCGGGCTCGATCGTCTTGCACGTGGCGCGGTGAACCGGCTCACGGATGCCCGACGGCGACACCAGATGCGGCCAGTTCTCGCCATCCCAGCGCGAGCGCCGGCCCATGTGCGTGATCTGGATCATGATCTTCGCGCCGTGCTTGTGCATCGCGTCGGCGAGGTTCTGGAAGTGCGGGATGATCTTGTCGGTCGACAGATTCACCGACTTCCACCAGCCCTGCGGGCTGTCGATCGCGACCACCGAGGAGCCGCCGCAGATGCACAGGCCGATGCCGCCCTTGGCCTTTTCCTCGTAGTACTTGACGTAGCGCTCGGTGGTCATGCCGCCGTCGGTCGCATAGACCTCGGCGTGCGCGGTGCTGATGATGCGGTTGCGGATCGTCAGCTTGCCGATCTGGATCGGCTGGAAAAGGGCGTCGAACTGTGCCATTGCCTTTTACTCCTTTCAGCGCGGGCGGGTGACGAACACGCCGTAGTCGCAGCCTTCCTCGGCGCCGCTCTGGGTCTGCTCGGCAAGGGTGCGCAGCGGGCTGCCGGCGGCGGCGAGGATCTGGTCCATCGCGCCAGCGAACCAGCCGGTGAACATGTATTCGATCTTGCGGCCGACCTTGCCGTACTCATAGACGAAGGCCGAATGGTCCAGACGCACGCGGCAGGTACCCGCGTCGAGATCGATCGCCTCGATCGAGAAGAGGCCCCAGCCGCGCTGCGACAGGCGCTTCATGTAGTGCTCGAACACCGCGACGCCGGAAAGCTTGTGCCGCGCAGCTTCCTTCTCGCACCAGTGCCACGCCGACTTGTAGCCCGCCTTGTAGAGGATCTGGGCGTAGCGCTCGGCGCCGATCTCTTCCTCGATGCCCTTGTGGTTGTTGATGAAGAAGTGGCGCGGCACATACAGCATCGGCAGCGCATCGGTGGTCCAGACGCCGGTTTCGGAATCGACTTCGATCGGCAGTTGCGGGGCGGTCTTCATGTTCGGTTTGTCTCCGGTATGTTGTCGGGGCAGCAGGGGGATCGCGTCGGGCTCACTCGCCCCAGACGTCGCGCAGCACGCGCACCCAGTTCTCGCCCATCACCTTGCGCACGACACGCTCGGGCATGCCGCGCTTGAGCAGCGTTTCGGTCAGGTTGGGGAACTCACCAACGGTGCGGATGCCAAGGGGATTGACGATCTTTCCGAAGTTGGTGAGGCGGCGGGCGTAGCCCTTGTCGTGCGTGAGCCACTCGAAGAAGTCCTTGTCGTGGCCCTGCGTGAAATCGGTGCCGATGCCGATCGCATCCTCGCCGACGAGGTTCATGACGTATTCGATCGCTTCGGCGTAGTCGTCGATCGTCGAGTCGATGCCCTTCTTGAGGAAGGGGGCGAACATGGTCACGCCGACGAAACCGCCGTGATCGGCGATGAACTTCAGCTCGGCGTCAGACTTGTTGCGCGGATGTTCCTTGAGGCCGGACGGCAGGCAGTGCGAATAGCAGACCGGCTTCTTCGATTCGAGGATGACTTCCTCGGAGGTCTTCGCGCCGACGTGCGAGAGATCGCACATGATGCCGACGCGGTTCATTTCGGCGACGACCTCGCGGCCGAAGCCCGACAGTCCGCCGTCACGCTCGTAGCAGCCGGTGCCGACGAGGTTCTGCGTGTTGTAGCACATCTGCACGATGCCCACGCCGAGCTTCTTGAAGATCTCGACGTAGCCCAGCTTGTCCTCGAACGCATGCGCGTTCTGGAAGCCGAGGATGATGCCGGTCTTGTTCGCTTCCTTGGCCGCAGCGATGTCAGCCGTGGTGCGCACCGGCAGCACGAGGTCCGTGCTTTCCGCCATCAGGCGATTGACCATCACGATATTGTCGATCGTCGCCTGGAATCCTTCCCACACCGAAACGGTGCAGTTCGCCGCCGTCAGGCCGCCTCGGCGCATGTCTTCAAAGAGCGCGCGGCTCCATTTCGCAATGATCAGTCCATCTATGATGATGGAATCGTCGTGGACCTGTTTAAAATTCATTCCTGTCTCCTCCGGTGTCGCTGTTCCGTGGAAAACAGCATAGCCAAGGGGCCCAGCAGGCCCGCGCATGGAAGCGACCGACGGTGTGCAAATTCCGCCACCAGGAAGCAATAAACGGAAGCGGACCGCAAAGCTGCCGCCCACTTGCGCGGTGCTCGGATGCTCGCCTATCTCACTGATATGTCTCGCATCCTGCGGTCCGTGCGCCTTGCCAGGAGGCCGCTCGGTTATCCAGGGGTTCCTTAGGTACAGATTCCTCCGGCACGGCAAAGTGTTCGAATTGGCGACCGGGAGGACAGCCGATCAGGCGTGAACGCAAGGAGTCATGTGTATCGCCCCGACTCCGGCCCCGTACCGCCACCAGACGGATCGTTCCTACGGCTTGGTGGACACGCTGAACCACACTTCAGGAACACTTTCAATGGCGAAATCGGGACCGAGAACGATCTACCTACCCCTATGTGCGCCGATAATCTATCCTTGAGACGACGCACTTTTGCTTAAACGCGACCTTGATGTACCAATAAGTGCCTTCGCTCATCTAAACTCGACAAACCTCAACATATCTGACGGTCGATCAATCCGAGGAGTATCGAGGAGTGTGTAGCTCCAAACTACCGAAACAACGCCCAGCGAGCCGATCAAGGAACCTGAACGGCACCTGTCCTGCAATAAGCTTGGCCCAAAAGGAGTCCCGAGTTGTTGACGTGGGTGAAAGCACTAGGCAGCGTCGCACGGAAGCTGTCGTGCTCCCACGTTCCGAGGAACTTAGTCGAGTACTTAACTAGAAAATCATGATGTATCCAAAAGCCGCCCCGCGAGGCAGCAACGTATCTGCCCCCCCAAGAACGAGGCGCCTGTCCGTTGCATTTTTGCTTGCGCCGCGCTTTACGCTGGTGGCCTTTTCGGCCTTCGTCGATGCCCTCAGACTGGCGGCTGACGAAGGCGACTCGAGTCGGCCGATAGACTGTGACTGGCAGGTGCTCAGTCAGGATATGCAACCGATTACGGCGAGCTGTGGCCTAAAGGTTAGCCCTACCAGCCCGCTCGTTGATCCCACCCAGTTCGACTACATCGTAGTTGTCGGGGGCCTGCTGCCGCACCTCAAGCTCGACCCCGAGCTTTCTAACTTTATCCAACACGCAGCCGCGCGACGCGTCCCACTGATAGGGATCTGCACAGCTCCGTTCATCCTCGCCAGACTAGGCTTGATGGAAAACCGCCGCAGTTGCGTGAGCTGGTATGTTGCCTCGGATTTTGCGGAAGAATTTCCCGGGCTTCCTTTCAGCTCCGAGGAGCTCTTTATTGACGAAGGAGACCGTCTAAGTTGTGCTGGAGGGACCAGCGTCGTCCATCTGGCAGCGCACCTTATAGAACGTCACTGCGACAAGGCACGAGCCGCAAAAGCATTGCGCATCATGATCGAGCATACTCAGCTTCCGGCGCAGACACCGCAACCACTGCCCCCCCTGATGCAGCAGACGTCTGACACTCGCGTACGCAAGGCGATTCTGCTCATCGAGCGCCACATTAGCACCCCGGTCTCAGCGGAATTCATCGCACAGCATGTGAACATTAGCGTCCGTCACCTGGAGCGTCTATTCTTGGCAGAAGTAGGCATGACTCCCGTGGCATTTGCAGTCAAACTGAGAATGGCAACTGCCTACAATCTTCTAGTCACAACGCAGGCACCAATCCTTGACATCGCCCTCGAATGCGGCTTTCTGAGTAATTCCCACTTTTCTCGATCTTTCAAGCAGACCTTTGGGAAGAAGCCCAGTCAGGTGCGTGAGGAAGAATGCGCGCATCAGCACAGCTAACAACTGTGCAATTTCGCCAGCAAGCAAATGGTGTCTATCCATTCGCTGGCGTCAAGACTACATCCACGACCCGACCTAAATAGCGCCAGCCGATCATCCACGAAATACGTCGAACGATCGGCGATGGCTGCTTATGCAAGTGCGAGCACAACCGGCAAAAATCAGCCTATCACCAGGCCCCCGCCTACCCTACCAACGGCACCTACTTGCTTGACACTGCAGAACTTGTTCCTGTCCCCACAATCCCCGTCTTGGAAAATGTAACGACGTCACCGCTAGGTGCGATGACCGCAGCAGTCAACGACAAACGATCATCTCTTTGCGAGGCAACAAACGTCATTCCCCCGTCGCGACTTTCGAGGCGTACCCCGTTCAGTCCGACCGCGACGACCCGATCCGAAGTTTCAACCATATCTGTGATCGAGTTATGCGCGTCGTTTCTCACCTGATCCCAACTACTGCCGCCGTTGCGGCTACGATAAAGGCTACCGCGCAGACCACCGACCAGCAAAGTACCATCCTTCATAACGAGCCCCGACCATAGTGACCCCTTGTACGGGGTATCAAGGCGACTCCACGTTCGTCCCCGATCGTCGCTACGCAGAACCGAACCCCGCTCCGCAGATACAAATAGAGTCCCACTAGGAGCTGCAAACAACTTGAACAAGTTCCTATCGCTTTCCCCACCGGTATCGGGATCCTGAACCGAAATACGATCCCACGTCTTTCCGCCGTCACCGGTCCGTAGTATCAGCGACCACAATCCCACGGCAACACCCTCGTTCTGATCGAAGAAGTGTACCGAAAAAAGGGGACGGTCCTCCTTCAGGTCAGTTCGCTGCACTGCCCACGTGTCCCCCCCGTCCTCAGTAGCGAGGATCATCCCCCAATGACCAACCGCCCATCCATGCTTTTCGTCGACAAAGGATACAGAAGTCAAAGTCGACGAGACTGGTACCGACCTCGCCTGACGAAACGATTGTCCCCCGTCATCAGACAACAACACTGTTCCGTACGATCCGACAGCGACAACGCGCTGACCAGCAGTTGCAGCCCCCAAAATCGCCGCCCTAGTAGCAAACTGAGATATCACGGCCGGTGAAATTCGTACTTCACTTTGCTCCACCGCAGCGCTGGCTTGCACCGCATAAAGTGCACATATTCCCGTGGCAAGGCAGATTGTTGCACCAAGGCGCTTTACGCTCATAGCAGCAAAATATTTCATGATCATTCTCCTCAATGCGCCAAAATCCCTGGCGCCCTAACTGGCGAACGTCTCGGGAAGATCTTTTCGAGCCACACAGCGCACGCCGGAAGCACGGTCATGGCCATAATCATGTTCACAATAAACATGAACGCCAAAAGCATCCCCATGTCAGCTTGAAACTTAAGCTCTGAAAACGCCCATGTTGCCACCCCCACTGCAAGCGTAATAGCAGTGAAGATCGTCGCCGTTCCTACCTCCAGGATCGAATGCTCAAGCGCCCTGACAATGTTCAGGCCGTTCGCCAAGTGCAGTTGAAGGCGATTGTAGATGTAAAACGCGTAGTCCACACCGATACCCACCGCCAGAACCATTACGGGGAGCGTCGCGACGGTTAGACCAATTTGCAGTTCCTTCATAAACCAGTAACCGATGAACGTCCCGATCAA
This sequence comes from Aromatoleum evansii, assembly GCF_012910805.1. GTDB lineage: Bacteria > Pseudomonadota > Gammaproteobacteria > Burkholderiales > Rhodocyclaceae > Aromatoleum > Aromatoleum evansii. Next base: position 50,040 of record NZ_WTVK01000027.1, on the reverse strand, counting down.
CAGTGGCAAGCAGCACGCGACAACCGCTCGGAAGTCGCGATAGACAAGGGCGACTAGGGCAATGATAGTAGCAAACACATAAACCATCATCGGGGTCTCAGCATGTTCCACTTCGTCATTCACCGCGGCAAGAACACCCGAATTGCCTGCTGCAAGCCGAATAGTCACGCCTTCAAGCTGATGATCGTTGCGGAAAGTCTTTACCTTATCTATTACTCCGCCAATAGTCGTCGCTTTATGGTCTGAGAGGAAGAGATGGACTGCGGTCATGCTGCAATCTTTACGCATGTACCCGCGCATCCGACCAATTTCTGTACTCAGTGAGGCATAATTAGCCTCGTCCAACGGAACGACCGCCATTTTTGGATGCCCTTCGTTGTAACCCTCGTTGTATGTACGCAGTTGCCCGGCGTAAGACGCCACTGACAGTACTCCAGGCGTGTTCTGCATATCCCAAACAAACTTATCTTGAAAATCCCCAATTGCCACGTTGTTGCAGGATTCCGGACTCGCTTCGAAAACCACCGTCAGCCAGTCCAATCCCGTGTCGTAGTTTTGCGCGATAGCCACTGCGTCCCGATTAAATCGCGCCTCTTGCCGTAATTCCGGGGCACCTGGCTGCAACGTACCGATAACTCGATCTCTGCTTTGCCAGACAGCGGCACCAAAGACGCACGCCGCGATGCCAATGACCACCAATGCCCGCCCGGGTTCAGCCACTCGCGCAAGTGGCCGGAGCCAACGTGCACGGCTCTCTCGACGGTCCATCGCCTCTTCGGCGTATTTACGGTCTAACGTGAAGTAGGACGCTGCAATCGGCAGCATCGCCAAGTTGGTAGTAATCTTGAAGAACACGCCCAACGATGCCGTAATCGCCAGTTCCCTGACCATCGGGATCGGAATGATGACTAACGTTACGAACGACACGAAGGCCGTAACGAGGGCCAAAACACCGGGAATCAGCAAACCGCGAAAACTGGTGCGCGCAGCGTCTTCGGCTGACTTGCCATGCGCCAGTTCATGAACAATGAAGTTAATCTGTTGAACGCCGTGGGAAACGCCAATAGCGAAAACCAGAAACGGCACGAGTACTCCGAGCGGATCCAGACCAAATCCTAGAAGGCGCAACGCGCCAAATTGCCACACCAGCGAGGTGAAAGAGCAAATGATCGGTAGTAGCGTAAAGCGAATAGAACGGCAGTACCAGTAGACCGCCATTGCCGTAAGAACAAGCGCGGCACCGCAGAACTCAAGAACTGACGAAGCTCCGTCCGCAATGTCACCGATTTGTTTTGCAAACCCGATTATTTGTATCTCGTAGTTCTCGTCTTCGAAGCGCTTCCTTAACTCATTTAGACTCTTGTTGTACTCGACGTAATCGATTTTATTACCATCCTTATCGACCTCGCCCAACTCTGCGACGATCATCGCACTAGTCTGGTCCCTCGATACAAGAGTTCCGACAAATCCACCAAGGCTCGTTGAACGCTGGATTTCGGCGATTTTTTCGGCGGTCAGGCTGTCTGGCGTTACAGTTCCGGGAATAATAGGATCCGCCCGAAAGCCCTCCTCTGTAATTTCGTTGACGAGACTATTAGGAGTCCATAACGACTGGACGCCTAGCCGGTCAACGCTGGGGAGGTAGATTACAGCTTGGGTGACTTCGTAAAGGCGAGTCAGGCTAGCTTGTGTCCAGATTGACTCATTGCGCGCCTTAACTACTATGTTCAGCCGGTTTGCGCCCAGAAGGTCGCCGCGATACTCATTGAATGTCTTGACGTACTCGTGACCAATTGGAAGTTGCTTTTCAAAACCAGCTTCCATTCGCAACTGCAGAGCGAAATACCCCATCCCTGCAGTAAATATGGCTAGCCACAGCAGGAATGGAGTCCGGAACCTAAAGCAAAAATTTTCCAGCCCGGCTAGCATCCGAGTCAGCAATTTGTCAACGTCGTTGACTTTGAGAATATTTATCATGGCAGCCGTCACTACAGATCGATGTATACATCCAATTCACAGTCCTGACCTAGTCCAAAGTCTCGGCTTTGACCGTTGGGAAACGGACCCGGCGAAATGGAGAGAACAAGATCCAGCCGCAGTCGAGTTGATCAATTGCGGCTGGCAAACACGCGATTAGAAGTTGTAGGAAAGGAAGCCTCCGACGAAATCACGATCGCCGTAAGCTTGCCTTAACGCATTACCGCCCCAATACGCCGTGTAATTGATACCTGCGTTCCATTTCCCGTCATTCTTATTGAACAGTACATAGTAAGTGGCAGACTTAGCGCCCTCAAGGAAGGTAGCAGTAAGCGTCGGGGTGTCGCCACGAACCGCCTGGAAGTAGGTCACGCCTGGAATAACCTGCCAACCATCAATGATTTTCCCGTCATAGGCCGCATTGAAGTCTGCGACGTAGCCCCAAGACGTACCAGTGCCGCCGGCCGAGGCGATCGTACCGAGGCTAGGCGAATTCTCAGTCCAGAAGGCATAGCCAGCAGCAGGCGCCTGCTGGACAGGCACTCCGTTAGCAGACCGCACGAATCGACTCCTGAGATCCGGATATCGAATAACAACCGCCTCGGTCGTGAAGGTCGCATTCGTGGCACCACCGAGCGCTTTAAGGACTCCGGGATAGTTACTCGGAGAGATGCTCAGTTGCGCAGTCACATGAAACTGATACTTTTCCTTGTCTATCCACTGGCTACAGGTATCGACGACTGCGCCGTTGGTATTGAAATCAAGCGGTCCGCCGGCGTTGTAGCAGCCGGTAAGGGCTACAGCGTCTCGTGGTCGATATGACAACTCAGTTCCAATAGCCCAATCCCCAAGCGGGAAATTCGCGCTCAGGCCATACAGTTCGCGATCCTCAAGAAATCGCCAATTGTAGATTCCGGCCGAGTTATATTGCAAAACAGGGCTTTTGTCGTGGTAATTGAGATAATAGAAACCGAGATCGAGATCGGAACCCTCAGGCTTGTAGTGCAGCGAAAGTCCATACTGCCCAGTCTTCCTGGCCTCAATGTCGTCTCCGGACACCGGTGACGCAAATGAAGCAGCGGCCCCTTGAGGAGTCCCCCGTGGGTCAAATCCACCTACGTTAAAATTGGAGGGGTTAAGAAAGAGCGGTTGTCGTCCCTTGTCGTAAAGGTCGTTGGCCGAAAAGTAGGCGCCAACCGGAGGCACACGATTTCGATTCCATCGAAATTGATAGTACGTTTCAAGGTTAACCCCATGCCCTAGGCCGGTTGCGAACGACACCATCGGAGCAGGAATTACCGCCTCCTTCAATTGGGTCCCCGGCACGGCGAGCTTCTGAAGGTCCAAAGCGTTGGTGGCGTTGATACCCCCGGAGATGTAGTAACTCTCACCCCAATTGAGCACTTGATTTCCCAAGCGAACGCGCGCGTTTTGCTCCCCGATAGTAAAATCCTTGCTGGCCCAAAAATCGAGCAAGCGTACGTCACGCGCCACTTGACGCTTTGCGTCGTCATCCAGGTCAGTACGACGTGTTTCAGGCGCGCCAGCGTCATATAGCCAGGTGCCCCGCGCCATGAACTTGTAGCCGTCAGGCATTTTTAGCAAGAGCTCATGGGTTCCCTTGATATTGGCCGCAAAAAAATCGCCGCGCTTATAGTTTAGATTTCCGTTGTCGCCATTCGAGTACTGGGCGGTGTTTGCGCTTGCTCCGCAAGATGTATTTCCGTCACCGATAAGGGCGCAGCTTTGCTTGGAGGCTCGAACCCCAAATCCGGCGGTCAAAGTCGAGTCGAAAGAACCTTCGATCGACCCTGTCGCAAACTGAAATGCGCTGGCCGGCCCGGTCATCACAGCAAGCGCCGACGCAGTAGCCATTGACAGACGTGTGATCCTGAACATATTTCACTCCGTGTAATAAGCAAATCAGGAGAAATCTTTTGCTGGAACCCGTGCGATTGGGCTCCAGCAAACCGATTAGCGTTCGCTCGTCGCGCGCAGGGTGTCGGGAGTATAGAAATTCGCCTTGAAGCGCCCACCGTCAGGACTGGTTAGGAACTTCACATCAGAACCCTGTCCGATCACCTGGTTGTCTGCTACGTAGCGCCCTGATTGGAGGCTGTACTGCATCCACGGACCATAGGTGCATGTTCCTCCAAGTTCCCAGACCGGGATTTGGAAAGTCTGGCGCACGTTCCAAATGTTCCCGTTTGCGTCGTAGTCTTCAGCAGCAACCAGATTCCAGCTGTCTTCATCAAGATAATAGGTGCGCTTAGGTGTGGTATGCCGCTGACCTTGCTTCACGGTTGCCTCGACCACCCATACGCGATGCAGTTCGTATCTTGTAACGTCTGGATTGATGAAATCGCGCTTAAACACGTCTTCAAGTTTGGCGTTGAAGTCATACATCTTGAACGCGTTGTGAGCGATGTAGATTTCCTTCTTTCCGGCTAGCTTGTAATCGAACCTGTCGAGCTGACTCCAGAACATGTTCTGTATATCGACCATGTATTCATTTTCGAAGCCGAGTAGTGGAGCATCATATGCGTACGTCGGAAGGCGACGCACTCGACGCTGGCCCGGAAAGTAATAGGACACCTCAGCTGGACGGTCAAGATAGCTGGTCGATACCAGTGCCTGGCCAGCAAGAGATACCGGCGACTTGTACTTGTAATAAGTGTAAAATTCGACCTTACCAGCATCCTCGACGTTCTTAGCTTCCTTTGTGCCGTGCGGATAGTACTGAGTAATCTCGAATGTCGAGAATACGAAGTCGTTGGTACCGCGGGATGGACTCAGCGCTGCGACGCCCTGCTTATAGTCGAAACCAACGCCGGTGGAACGCAACTTGTGGTTCCACATGGCCTCCACGCCGCTCTTTGGAATCGGGAATGGTACACCGCCCGCTCGAGCATGCTCGAGACTGAATCCGTCGGGCGCCATCTTCGCCTCAGTGGCGTTTTCCTTCGTACGCTCCTCAACCCAAGCGGGAACACCACAGTTTCGATGTGTGGGGTACACATCCATCCGGTACCCCTTCGATTGCTTGATTAGAGCAATTTGGCCCGGGGTGAGCTTGCTGGCATATTTATCGACGTTGGACGCGTCAATCGAAAAGAGCGCCTTCTCGTCCTTCGTCTTTGCATAATCACCGCGATATTTCCCGGCTACCCATCCGTTGGGAGCGGATTCTAGTCCCTCCCAAGCCGGGATAGACCCGTCGGCATTCCCCTTCTTTTCTCCACCAAGAGGGGTTAGTTCCTTTCCCAGACGATCTGCATCGCCCGCCGCGACTGCCACGCTTATTTGGCTGCATCCGATCACAGCAGCCAACAGCATTGAGAGCTTATGCGAACTCATTTCACTTCTCCAGAAATTCAGAATTTGGGGTTGAGCTGCCCCAGCAACGGACCCAAACCTGTTGCTATTTGATTTACCAGTGTGGTGAACGACGCCCCTGCTCGCGTCAGGAGCGCCGTAGGGGACATGGACGCGGACCGCAATTGTGGCGATCAGTCGATGATCACCCTACTTCCACTTCCCGGGCACTCTTCAATCTCGCGGAGCGAGTTGCATCCAAATTGCTTTAGTTTCGAGATACTGTTCGTGAGCCTGAAGACCCTTGTCGCGCCCCCCGAAGCCCGATTGCTTATATCCACCGAACGGAACTGTCTGATCTCCTTCCGAGAAGCAATTAACTGAGACCTGTCCCGCGCGAAGAGACTTGGCAACTTGATGCGCGTTGTCGACACTGTCGGTATAAAGCGACGCTGCGAGACCATAATTAGTCTCGTTGGCCTTTCTAATCGCATCCTGCGTATCGGTGCAGGCGATTATGGAGAGGACCGGACCGAAGATTTCCTCGCGCGCGATAGTCATTGAATTAGTGACTTCGTCAAAGATCGTGGGCTCCAGGAAGAAGCCACCGCTCGACTGGAGGACTTGGCCACCTCCCAAAATCAGGCGAGCGCCTTCCTTCTTGCCGGTGTCAATATATGAAAGGATTCGATTCATGTGCTTTTCTTCGACCAGCGCCCCAAGGCGACTGGCCGGATCGAGCGGATCCCCAACGGTCCAGGACTTGAACACTGACACGAGTTCGTCCAGGAGAGCATTCTTAACGCCTTGCTGTACGATGAGGCGAGAACCAGCGCTACAATTCTGGCCTTGATGGAACAGACATCCGATCGCCACCTGCTCGGCTACAGCCTTCAAATCTCGAACGTCATCCAGCACCACAGCGGGGCTCTTGCCACCGAGTTCAAGCACCACGCGTTTGAGATTGGTTTCCGCCGAATATTGAAGAAAATATCGCCCGACTTCCCCGGATCCCGTAAAGCTCAGACAATCCACATCGGCGTGACGTCCAAGCGCCTGACCGGCCGTCTCGCCAAAACCGGGAACGACACTCAATACCCCTTCCGGTAGACCGGCTTCTGCCGCGAGCTTAGCGAGGCGAAGCGTAGTCAACGACGTCAATTCTGAAGGTTTGATAATCACGGAATTGCCGCCGGCGAGCGCGGGGGCCAACTTCCACATTGTCACGTACAGGGGGAAGTTCCAAGGAAGCACCAGGCCCACGACACCAATCGGTTCGCGCACGACCATCGCAACAATATTGTCGGCCGTAGGTGCCACTTGATCATAGAGTTTGTCCAGTGCCTCCGCGTGCCAGCGCAGCGTCTCAACGGTTTCAGGTACGTCAAACCCAACCGCGTCGGCGATGGTCTTGCCGGAATCCACCGACTCCATCACTGCCAGCTCTTCAGTATTCTTCTCGATAAGGTCAGCGAACCTCAGAAGTACTTTCTTACGTTGGCGAGGCGCCATTCGCGACCAAACTCCACTCTCGAACGCAGCTCGAGCTGCGGCTACTGCTCGATCGACGTCTGCGCTATTGCATTCGGAGACCCGGGTGATGACCCTGCCGTTAGCTGGATTAAACGTTTCAAACTGTTTTTCCGAAATGGACGATAGAAATTTGCCACCGATAAATGCTTGGGTATCAAACGACAAGCTACCCGCGATCTCGTGATAACGAACCGTATTCATTACTGTCTCCAAGGTGTGGAAGTGTTATCTAGTCCGGCAATTTTGATCTAATTGGTCTAAATAAACTGAAATAAGCCGAATGTGGGCGGGCAACTTATGTCTGCGTTCTTGCTGACGCCTCTCGCAGTCGCGTCCTCGCACTCAGGATGGCTAATGCTTTGACGCTCGCTGTTTCAGCTTTTCCTCCTGTTTATGTTCAAGGTTATATGCATTGGCCTGTTCGCTGATTAGATAGGCATGAATCTCATCTGCGTCATTTTCGGTAAGCACGTCGTCAAACCTGCCCATTCCCATGAATGCTCTTTGGCCACGCAGAACGATTTCCTTGAAATTCTGATGGACTCCTTCCGAGATCCGGCGCAAATCCGGAGTGACATTCGGCGAAAAGACGTGACACTGGGCGCAATGCTGGTTGAACTTTATCTCACCGGATTTAATCTGCTCTGGCGTAGCATCGCTCTTCGGGGGCGACGGAAAGGGCTCATCGTTGCGCAGCGGAGGCTTTGGAACCTCGTCGCCATCAAGCTTGAATACGAGGATGCGGTTCTCGTTGACGCGGGTGGCCGCGGCGCTCTTTGGGGAAATCGGCGTAACGATCGCGGTACCGCCATAGCCAGTCTGAACCGCGACATATTGCGTTCCGTTCACCGAATAGGTCATCGGTGCCGCCATGATGGTACTACCGGTGTTTATGCGCTTGAGCTGTTTCCCCGTATCAGCCGCATACACAACGAAGTCGCCATCTCCCCGCCCTTGGAACACTAGATTGCCCGCGGTAGTCAGGACACCACCGTCGTAGGAGCGGTATCCATTTGAAGTTTCCTGCTCCCAGACCACTTTCTGCTTGACCGGATCCCACGCGCGAAGCACTTCTCGGACAAGAGCCCCGGGACGCGGAGCCTTGATTTGCTTCAAGTCTGGCAATGTTCCAAAGAGCGGCTTTAGGGTTTTCGCGTCAAAAGCGCCGTCAGGGGTAATGCCGGCAGTAGTGAAGAATCCATTGACAAACTTGAGTTTACCCCCCGAGTTAGGCATGTCGACCCAGAAATTCGGGATGTCGATTACCGGGATATAAACAAGATTTGTCTTTGGATTGAACGCCATTGGCTGCCAACTATGAGCGCCAGACCATGACGGATACAGCAGCTTTGGCCCCGTGTAGTAGTCCCCTTGTTTGGTCACCGCCGGCCGACCCGTCTTCATGTCGACATGACTAGCCCAGTTTACGTAGGAATAGTTCTTGGCCGAAAGCAATTCGCCGGTCGCACGGTCCAGCACATAGAAGAAGCCGTTTTTCGGCGCCTGCATCAGCACCTTACGTTGCCTTCCATTGATGACCAAGTCAGCCTGGATCATCTTTTGTACAGCGGTAAAGTCCCAGATATCTCCTGGAGTCGTCTGGTAGTGCCACACCAGTCTTCCAGTATCTGGATTAATGGCTAGTATTGATGAAAGGTAGAGATTATCCCCGCCTGCGGGACTACGCTTTCGCTGGTCGTACGGGGCGCCATTCCCGGTGCCGACGTATAGCAGGTTAAGTTCTGGATCGTAGGCCATGCCGTCCCAAACTGTGCCACCTCCTTTTACGAAGGCAGCCCGTTGGGGATCCCATGTCTTCTGAGCAACCTCCATTTCTGGATGCTCCGGAGCGGAACCAGGGGCACCGGGTACTGTATAGAACCTCCACTTCTGGGCGCCAGTTTTCAGGTCATAGGCCGTAACGTAGCCCCGAACACCGCCCTGCCCAAGATCAGCACCCGCGTTGCCAATTACGACAACATCTTTAGCAATTTGAGGACTCCCGGTACTCGCGTACGGCAGCTTCTTATCTTCGATTGTGTCTACAACCCATATCCTCTTCCCCGTCGCCGCATCAAGGGCATGCAACCGACCGTCGGTAGACGCCACGTACACCATCCCCTGCCATACCACTAATCCGCGGTTTACGACGTCGCAACAGGTGTTCCTTGCAACTTGACCATTGACCTGCGGATCGTATGTCCATAGTTCATTGCCAGTTGCAGCTTCGAGGGCATAAACACGCCCCCAAATGCCCGCTGCGTACATCACGCCATCAATCACAATGGGCGTAGCTTCTTGACCGCGATAGGTACCAAGTTTGTAGGACCACGCATGGCCAAGACGACTGACGTTCTTCTCGTTAATCGTCTCCAACGGGGAGAAATACGTGCCTTTTTGATCTCGACCCGGCGCTACCCAGTTTTGAGGCTCAGAATCTAAACTGCTCATTCTGGCGGAGTCGACATACCCCTGTACACGCTCGTCGGCGAACGCGATCAGGGAGTTCAAAAGTGTAAGTGCGATAGTCGCGCCCGTCAGGCTACGGCGCCTAAGAAGTTGCTTCACTTGTCGTCTCCTTGAAGCTTTTTTTGCATTGTATTAACGGCGCAGGGCCAGTCCGGTGGGCGCCCATGCACTACAGAAGGTTGCGGCAAGGTGGGTCGTTGCTCCCGGCCGTGGAAACAATCTGCAATCCGTTTGAAAAGAGAATAGGCCAGTGCCCCTAAGGGGTATTGACTGAAATCGGCATCCAGTTGTAGATGTACGCCATGAATTGTCAAAACGCGTCCGTTCTTTGGGACGTTCCGGGGGCCAATGTAACGACGAAAGCGTCGCAGGTGCAACGCACTAGCTTGGTGCATCGCAGTTTTCGTGGCCACCCCTCAAACGGCAAACCCCGGAACTCTTAAGTGCAATCAGATCGGGCGCTTCTCCACCTGCCAATGCATCAATTGGAAGATTCGCTACACCGTGTTCTTCTTGAAGGCTACCAATTGGGGCACCTTGCGGTACCCGAACAACGGATGCTCCACTAGCAGCGCGTTGTTCAGTTCGACAAACCGCTCCTGTACCTTGGCCACCGATTTCGTCAACAGGATTGTAACGGTCACGCTCCCTCAGGTGCTGACACAGCTTGCTGAACCAGCCCGGAGCCCCCTTCCTCACTGAGTACTGTGCGGAGCAGCTCGATCACTCATTGTGCTCTCCCACCGGTGGCGGAGTGTCAGCGGTAATCCAATAATCCCCACCTACGGTATTCGAATCTTCCCCACCCATCGACCTGAAGGAGTGCGAGATGGAAAGGGAAGCAGTGGTGTCTGGTGTGGATGCGGTCCAGGGCCCGCGGGTCCTGGACCATCGGCGTTACCGTGTCCGGGTTGAAACCGGGCACGGAGGGCGACGTGATCGGACGCGAATAATGGAACGCGATCCATGCGCGGCGGACGGGAGGGGGCGAGCGTGTCGGCCATCGCCCACGAGTTCGAGCTCGATCGGAACACGGTGCGGGGCTGTCTGCGACAGGACGCGTGGCTTCCGTACCGGCGCGAGAAGAGCGCGGCGACGGTGCTCGATGCGTATCGGGCATAGCTCGTCGAGCGGGCGCCCCAGGTGCGGTACTCGGCGCGCATCCTTTACCAGGAGTTGCGCGCCCAGCACGGCTTCGCCGGCAGCTGCGAGACCGTCAAGCTCGCCGTGCGCCCCTGCGGGCGCAGGCCAACTTCGCCGCGTTGACGCAGTGCCGCTTTGAAACGACCCCGGCGAACAAGCGCAGGTCGGCTGGGGCCAGATCACCGTCGGGTTCGGCGATCAGCGCACGAAGGTGCACATCTTCGTGATGACTCTCAGCTACAGCCGGCGCGCCTATGCCGAGGGCTTCCTGCACGAACGCATGGGCGATCTGCTCGCTGTGCATGAACACGCCGTCGCCCATTTCGGCGGGCGCTGCGAGTGCCTGCTCTACGACCGTATGCGCACCGTTGTGCTCGGCACCGAGAGCGACGGCGATGGTGAGCGGCGCCGCCGGCTCAATGCGACCTTCGCCGCCTTCGCCGGTCACAGGGGCTTCTGCCGCGCCTATGCCAGCCCTACCGGGCGCAGACCCTGATCGGTCAGACCGTCGAGATCGTGCGCGCCGGCGGCAACTGGTTGATACGTCATCGCGGACGCCTGGTCGCCGAGCAGCCGGTGCTCGCCGGGCGAGCGCAGCTGTCGGTGTGCCCACAGCACGGGGCGGGTGCCCCGATGCGCAATGCGCGCCGGCGCCATGCTGGCCCCACATCAGCGAGTACGCCAGGGCATTCCCTGCGCCGCGCCCCCGATGCCCTCGCGGTGGAGGTGCGAGATCTGGCGATCTACGAGCACCTGCTCGAGGCCGGCATCCTCGGCCGCGGCGTGCAGGAGGTCGCAGGATGACCAAGACCTCACCCCCTTCGGCTGCCGGCGCGATGGTGACGCCGGCGCAACTGGAGCGCCTCGGCGAACGCCTGCACAAACTGCGGCTGCAGAAGAGTGCCGAACGCTTGGAAGCCTTGCTGCAACAGGCTGCCACCGACGAACTGCCGTATACGGACTTCCTCGGACAGGTGCTCGGCGAAGAAGTGGCGGCCAAGACCGCCAAAAACATCTCGATGCGCACCGCGATGGCGCGCTTCCCCTTCGTGAAGCCGTTGGAAACCTTCGATTTCACTTACCAGCCCAGATCGACAAGCGGCAAGTGCTGACGCTGGCGAGCTGCCACTACATCGAGCATGGCGATAAGGTGATCTTATTGGGCCCACCCGGGGTCGGCAAGACCCCTCTCGCGGTCTCGCTCGGCCTCAAGGCGATCGAGGCCGGCTACCGGGTGCTCTTCACCTCGGCCGCCCAGCTGATCGCGACCTTGACCTAGGCGCTCGCCGAAGGTCGGTTCGACGAGAAGCTCGCTCAAGCTCTACACGACGCCGCGGCTGCTCATCATCGACGAAATCGGCTACCTGCCGATCGATCGTGTCGGCGCAAACCTCTTCTTCCAGCTCATCAGCCGCCGCTATGAGAGTGGTCCGATGATTCTCACCAGCAACCAGAGCTTCGGTGCCTTGGGCGAGGTGTCCGGCGATCGGGTGATTGCCGACCGCGATCCTCGACCGCCTCCTGCACCACGCCGTAACGCTCAACATCCGGGGCAATGCGACTATAAGGCTGGCTGGGTAGGAGAGCGAGGACGTCCTTCAGATTGGCAAAGGGCTCGTGGCCGTTCAGGTGCGCAGAGTGGATGAGGCTCATGATCGCCGCGGCGCGCTGGCCGGCGCGAAGGGAGCCGGAAGAGCCAGTTCTTGCGACCGATGGCGATCGACCGGATCTGGTTCTCGATCCAGTTGTCGTCGATGGGCACGCGCCCGTCGTGAACCTAGTGCGTGAGCGCAGCCCAGCGCTTGAGGCTGTAATCGATCGCGCGGGCGATGGCCGAGCCATTGGGAACCTACCCCGACGCTGCAACAGCCGAGAAGTCCCGCGGTTGGGATGCCCTTGTCGATGATCTGGGCCGGTACGTGAGCCTCAACCAGCGTCTCGCACGCGGCACACACCCACTTGCCGCGGATTTGGCGCTCGACGGTGAACTGACCCGGCGTGTAATCGAGCTTCTCGTCGATGTCCTCGTCGACGCGACATCGCACAACCGCAGCCGCAGGTGGTCGATTCTGGCTCGTCGTGAATGTCGGTGCGCGTCAACTCGGGGAGGCAGGTCAATAGTGTATAAAAAAGGAAAGGTGCCACACATGAGGAAGAGGGAGAGGAAGGAGATCACCTTCACGTGCCTACCGGCACCTTTCCAGAAATTGACTATCGCTTAATGGTTGCCAGGCTCGCCCTTAACATGGCGAGCATCGAGTACAAGATCGTTGTGATATCACATCATGTCTTCGGCAACTCATCCAATAGACATTTTTCGAGGCCGCGCCAACAGCTTAATTATGAGGGCGTAGCTGTCATTAGTTACTCCAATGTCGGCCCCATCAAAATATCGAAACGCGTCCGCAACGAATATGGTAAGCACGTATAGCTGGAGTCTTTGTTAGGTCTCTTAAGACAACGAGATCATAAAGGCAAGAGTGCGAGAACTTCAATCTCGACACGAGACCCACCCGGCAGATTAGGAACCTTCACTGTTGAACGTGCTGCCCGGTGCCGCCCAAACTGCTCACAATAAATTTTATCTACTGCACCCAGGTCACTTAAATCCTTAATATACAAGGTCACCATTTCCACATGGCTGAGTTGAGCGCCCGCAGCGGCGAGGGTTGTTGTTATATTACTGAAAGCTTGTCGCGCCTGAATCGCTATGTCGTCCACGAGGTACGCGTCGTTTGGGGCAGCGGCAACCCGGCCCGATGCAAATATAAATCTCGAGGAAATCACCTCTGGCGAATCAGAATGCATCGCCGTAAGCGAGCGCGCGATTGATTTCATACCAATGTATCTCTATTGAGGCTGGGGGTAATGGAGTGACTCTCAAGCGGTCACATTTTTACAGCATATAGACCGTGACTCGCGCCTACTAGCCGGGCACCGCCACTTCGTAGACCATCACCGACATGCATTTGACAGCCGCCTTATCCGTAGGCTCACGAAAGCTCCATAGACCTTGCACGAAACCACCTGAGCGATCACCAAGAACGTTCGATAGCCTATCCCTAAGAAGCTGCAAGAGTCGGCTATCAGCGATCAGATAATCGCCAGGACATTCATTCCCAACCATCGATCACTAGACGCCTTATCGGTGTCTGCACTCCGCCTATTTCGTCACCCATTACGGGATTTCGACTCAAAAAAATCCCTCCGAAGAAGTGCCTCCGGAGGGTTGCATACGATCGAATCCGACCAGGGAGAGTGGAGGTGCGCCGACGAGATGTCACATCCTTCAATCGACACGAACTGGGATCTTCGTGCCAATTACGGATTGTCTCGTCAGGTTGGCGAGCAAATCTTAGAGGCTACCTCCAATCCTAGTTTTGCGAAAAGCGACAAACGGTGTTCTGAAAGCGCTGTTTCAGTATTGACGCTCTGAGTAACCGATAACGAGCACAATTTTGTGATCAAATACAGCCGACGGCAATATCGAAGAAGATTTGTTCGGATTGGACTTAAGTCGGAAACGAATGAAGTCAATCGCCTGCCGTGAATCACACCGGGTTTCGGGGTAGGTGGGCTGCAGCCGGTTTCGTGGACACCGATCTAAGCTTTTCGAGCGTTCTCAAACTCTACCGGGCTGACGTCTCTGAATCGCACCGGGTTTCGCGGAGGCCGTTTTTTTGAGTCAGGCAGCAACCGCCTGCTCAGTTCGACTGCGGTAGTAGTTTGCCTCGGCTTCGGCTGGCGGAATGTACCCGATCGGCTCAAGCAAGCGGTGGTGATTGAACCATGAGACCCATTCGAGGGTGGCCAGCTCGACCGCTTCAACGCTCTTCCAGGGGCCTCGCCGGTGGATGACTTCCGCCTTGTACAGTCCGTTGATGGTCTCGGCCAGCGCGTTGTCGTAGCTGTCGCCGCGGCTGCCGACCGATGGCTCGATGCCGGCTTCGGCCAGTCGTTCGCTGTAGCGGATCGACACGTACTGCGAGCCACGGTCACTGTGGTGGATCAAGGCGTTGCGTTCGGGCTGGCGCGCCCACAGGGCCTGCTCCAACGCGTCGAGGACGAACTCGGTGTGCATGGATCGGCTCACGCGCCAGCCTACGATGTAGCGGGCGAAGACGTCGACGACGAAGGCCACGTACACGAAGCCCTGCCACGTCGAGACATACGTGAAGTCGGAAACCCAGAGCTGGTTCGGGCGCTGCGCGGCGAACTGGCGATTGACGCGATCGAGCGGACAGGGGGCTGCAGGATCGGGCCGAGTAGTCCGCACCGCCTTGCCTCGCATCGCACCACGCAGCCCTTGGGTCCGCATCAGCCGCTCGACCGTACAGCGGGCGACCTCGATGCCCTCGCGCTGCAACTGCCGCCACACCTTGCGCGCTCCATACACCTGCAAATTCGCCTGCCAGATCCGCTCGACGTGGCCAGCCAGCACCTCGTCGCACGAGCCCGCGCACAGCGCAAGGCCGGATCGCGGCGGCGAGCCACGGCGCGTCGATAAGCGGACGGGGCGACCTGCAGAACTCTGCAGATCGGCTCGCCCCGAAGCGCTGGCGGTGCGTGTCGATGAAACCGTTCATCACTTGTTGCGGCGGTCGAGCTCCGCCTGCGCGAAATACGCGCTGGCTAGGCGCAGGATCTCGTTGGCTTTCTTCAACTCGCGCACCTCGCGCTCGAGCTCCTTAACGCGAGCCGCCTCCGCTGTGGTGACCCCGTCACGCTGCCCGGTGTCGCGCTCGTACCGGCGAACCCAGTTCGACAGCGTCTGCGCGCTGCAGCCGATCTTGCCGGCGATCGACTCAATCGCCGCCCACTGTGATCCATGCTCGCTGCGCTGCTCGAACACCATACGCGCGGCCCGCTCGCGCACTTCAGGGGAGAACTTGGTTGTCTTCTTCATGGCTCCATCTTCTCAAGAGTTGGAGCCTCCGCGAAACCCGGTGCGATTCACTCCGAGTGTTGTGTGACGTCGCCTCGGATTGTACAAGCACTCGATATAGTCGAACACGTCGGCGCGTGCTTGCTCGCGGGTGCGATAGACCTTTCGCGCCGTGCGCTCAGTTTTGAACGAACTGAAGAAGCTTTCCATCGCCGAATTGTCCCAGACCTCGCCTGCACGGCTCATGCTGCAAGCGATGCTCTGTTCCTTGAGCAATTCCCAGAAGTGCTCGCTGGTGTATTGGCTCCCCAGGTGCGAGTGGTGGAGCAATTCGACCAGCTTGGCGCGGCGCCACACCGCCATCATGAGCGCGTCGGCGCCGAGCTGAGAAGTCATGCTCGCCTGCATCGACCAACCGACAATCCGGCGGGAATACAGGTCGAGCACCGCGGCGACATAGAGCCAGCCCTCAGCCGTCCACAAGTAGGTGAAGTCTGCGACCCATTTCTGGTTCGGCCCTTCTGCCTGAAATTCACCGTTCAGCATATTGTCAGCGATGGCGCGCGGGCTTCGCGGTCTTGTGGTAACCCGCGCCGGCAAGGACGGTAATGCCTTCTAGCGCACGCGCCGTTCGATGCGGTGGAAACCACGGCGATAGCCGCCAGAACATCCTGCGGGACTCGATGAGCACCATAAGTCGGGTCGCTGCCGAGAAAGCTTTGACGAATCTGATGGCCCAATACTTCGCGTCATCCAGGCTGCGTTGGGCAAGCGGGTGCGGGGGTGGGTCGCTCGATCAGTGGTCAATCGAGAACGCAGTCGTCTTGAAACTTATCGAGACGGACAAGCCCGCGCAGAATGCTTTCATTGAAAGCTTCAATCGACGCTTTCGCGATGAGTGCCTGAATGATCACTTGGCCCAGCCGCATACGTCCGGCAGCCGATCGGTTGATCGCTCTTTTCGGCGTCACCCATTCGAGTCGGGCGGAACTTGTCTCCTACCGTTGGTGCTGCCTGCCATCGGAGATGCCCACGAAACGCTCACGTGATTGGTCCCGAGCAGGTGCTGTATTACTTCCCTAGGGTGCCGTCAACAGTAACTGGCCATCCTCAGCGCGAACGGGATGAGACGGCAGGAATGGCTAGGTAGCGTCAGACGCCGCCGTGCTGGGTGATCCCGCGAACTCACGCTTGGGCTTGTAATCGACGCCTGCAACCCGGCCGAGGCACAGCGTGACGTCGTCGGCCGTGACCTGGAACCCCGGAACCTTGTCCGGGGCGCCCTCCAGCGAGTACAGGAACTGCTTGAGGACGCCTTCGACCTGAACCCGCGCGCCTCGGCGCAGCACGCGCGCGGCGTCTTCCCCGCGCTGGCCCCACAGCGACACGCCCATCCAGAAGCCGCCGACCTGCAGATACGCGTCGTTGGCCTGGTCGTAGGCGTAGTCGTCGAAAAACACGCGCATCTCGGCGACCACCTCATCCGCGCCGTTGACGGGGACGTGCTTGAGAATGGGCGTATCGGCCAGATTTCCCTTCCCGCGAAATACATTTGGCATGATGCTCTCCTTGGGCGTCAGGAATAAACACGGCAGTCGGCGACGCCGGCACCACCACCGCGTGAAACCTTACGGATAGCGTTCACGGGCATGCCGCAGGGCGAGCCGCGCTTCAATTTCGCGCCGGTTGAGCTCGATGGCCCGCCGGTGGATGCGCTCATACCACTCTCGCAGCGCCCCGGGGAGTTGGGCGAAGTAGGCGTCGATCGTGCCCCATGGGATGTGACCCGCGTGGGTCCCAGTGCCTGCCGCACGCCAACGCAGGTGAACCTGACCCGTGGTTTTGCGCCGATGCACCGACAGATAGAAGGTCCGCCCCCTCACCCGGCGTGTCAGCCGCGACAGCTCCTCCTGTTGCCGGTGAATGCTTGCAACATGGGCCTGCGCCTGCCGCACCTCGGCCGGGGCGCCGCCCCTACCCGTAAAGGCCTTTGTGTCAGCATCCTGTTGACAAGGCGGACTGCCGCAGCGCTGGTCGACGACGTCGGCAGCACCCCGGGGTTCGGGTTGTGCCAGATCGCTCACGATCGCCTCAGTCGACCAGCCCATCATCGGTTGCCTCATCGCCAGCCGCGCCGCGTTCCGAATCGATGGCCGCGATGTCGGCGGCCACGCGCTCGAGCATGGCCTTCTCGGTGTACGAAATTGCGATGCGGCGCTGGGAGTGGCGCGAGATCGGGTGACCAGCGTAGATGCCGGCTGGCACAGCACCGAAGATGCCGGTGACGGCTGCGACACGCTTCTGCGCATGGGCGTCCGCACCGGGCAGGAAGTCGGCACGACTGAGCGCGAGCAGGTCCGGCTTGGTGAGCCAGGTCTCGAACCGGATGAATTCCTCGAATGCGGCACGCATCGGCCGAGTGAATTGCCGGATGGCGTCATGCGCCTCCTTGTCGGAGAACAAGGCCTTGCGGCCGAGCGTCTTGACCACCCGGACGTAGTAGTCGAACTCCACGATCAGCTCGGCGATGACGTAGCCGTAGGGGCTGCGGAAGCCGAGCTCCAGGACCTTCGGCTCGCGCGACTTGAGGATGCCGAAGCCGAGCCCCTTGTCGGCGCGCTTCTTGAGTTCGGCGCTGAGCAGTTGGGCCTGATGGTCGAGCGCGCGCCTGAGTTCCGGGATGCGGTGATCGGCGCGAAGGAGCGCCCAGTCCGCGTACGGGTTGTTATTGCGCGTGAGCGCCCACAATGCTTTCAGGCTCGAGGCGACCCGCTTGCCGCCGGGTATCGCGTTGTAGTGCCCGGCGGGGTCGCGTCGGCGACCCATGAACATCCGAAAGCCCTCTTTGGTATGGAGGGTCATGGTGTCGACGCCGTCGTCGACCAGCGAGCCGAGATCGCGCAGCTGGGTCGCGACCACGGGTTCGACCGTGGCGTCGGCACCCGC
Organism: Aromatoleum evansii; assembly: GCF_012910805.1. Taxonomy (GTDB): domain Bacteria; phylum Pseudomonadota; class Gammaproteobacteria; order Burkholderiales; family Rhodocyclaceae; genus Aromatoleum; species Aromatoleum evansii. Next base: position 31,772 of record NZ_WTVK01000027.1, on the reverse strand, counting down.
GGTGACGCGGTATTCCGCCTCCATTTGCTTGAGCGTGTCGCAGCGCTGGAGGTAAAGCTCGTAGCGCGCCCAGCGTGGATCATGGGGATCGGGGTCGTCGGCGTCGATGAGATCGGCCAGCTTCTCGCGCTCCCTGGCAATGCTGTAGCGATCGGGAAACGGGGACCGGTCGTCGGTCTCGAACAGGATCGGGGTGCCACCCGGAAAAACGGGATCGAGCAGCCCGGGCTGATCGTCGGCCAGTGCCTGGGAGGATCGAGGAAGCGGTGGGGCGATCGGATCGGAGGGCATGGTCTTCCTCTAGGTGGCGTGGGAGAGGTCGTCCGCGGGCGACTCGACGGGTTGCAGTTGGGCCAGCGCCGGGATAGGCGTGAAGCCGGGCAGGAACTCGCCTTCTGGAAACGGAGCGCGCAAGAGGTACCGCAGTGCCGCCATATCGACGGTGTACGCGCCGGTGGTACGGCTGAGCTTGCGACTGCGGATCAGGCAACGCTCTTCCAGGCGCAGCAAGGCGCGCTGGACGACCTGGTGTCCCAGCCGCGTGTACTCGGCCAGTGTGCGGCTGGAGATGCGCACCGGCGCACGCTCTGCGCCCCGCCACAGCAGGGCAAGGAGCACCGCGGTGGCGGCATAGTCACCGTTCAGGCGAATGAGCACCTCGAGGGTGATCTGCGGCTCGGAAAGGCTGTGTCCTGACATCGATGACGCACGGCTGGTTGAGAGAGTCCCCGCAAGAAGCGCCTTGCACTGGGTCGAATGAATCCAGCGGCAATGGCGTGTACGCTGGGTCGGATGAATCCAGCGCTTATGGCGTTGACGCTGGGTTGGAAGAATCCAGATGCTCGATGCCCTCGGTGTCCGCATCGAATTCGTGCACGACGTGCCACAGCGTGGCGATGGAATGGTTGGGGAAGGCCCGATGCAGTTCCACGAACTGACGTTGCGGCGGGCACATGCATCGAATGCTGGACCAGGCGTTGTGGACCGCTTCGCGTACGCTCGGGTCGGGAAGCGCCGGCCGTCCGCGCGGCGGCGGATCGGGGCATAGGAGTGCACGTTGCTGCTGAATCTCGGCCAGCGTCATCTTGAAGAGGTGCACCAGCAGCGGGGGCTGGGCGCCGTGCATGACGTGATACTCCATCAGCTGCCGCATTTCGGCGATCGCGCAATGCCGTCGATAGGCGGCCTCGAGCGTTGCGGGATCGAAGTGAATGCGGACATCGAGCTGAGGCATGCCGGCGATGGAGGCGAGGTCGCGGGCGGACGCGGCACGCAGGGTGTCGAGGATGTCGGGGCTGAGCCCGGCCTCGAGCAGCGTCTGCAGCTCGCCGGTGTCGAGCAGGTGAATGAGATGCGACAGCAGGGCGTACCGCAGTTGCTCGCTTCTGATCGGAATCATCGTGCTCCTCCTACTTCTCCTCGACGCTGGGCGGCTTCTCCTCGCATGCGCGGTGGTACGCGTCGAGGAGCGATCGTGTTGCCGCCCACGAGGATGGATCACGCAGCAAGGCCACGATGGGGTCGGGCTCGGCATCGCGCCCGCCGGCTGAGTTGGACAGCTGTGCCAGCAGCCGATGTGCGGCCGCGCGCCCGAGCGGGCCCGTCTCTTCCGGGTCGCTGGGTTCACCGCCCGCCGCGGGCAAGGGCTCGACACGGAATCCTTGCGGTTGGCCGGGGTCCACGCGGACGCAGTCGGACAATCGGAACACACGGGCGAAGTCCGCGATCCGCTTCGAAAGGCGTACCCCTGTCCGCGCGTGCCAGCCCTTTCTCGTCGGCAGCGGGACTGCTGCCGCCCCGCCCACCGCCACGTCGGTCGCAATGGACGGCGCGTCGCATGGCGGGGGCTCGCACAGGAGACGTCGGATCTCCGAATCCGGCAACTGCCGGTCGGCACCGGCGACCACCAGCGCGGCGCGCTCCGCGGCAGCCGGCGTGCACTGTGCGAGCGTTGCGAATTGCGAGGTCATCCGGGAGAGGATCGTCTCCACCTCGTCCTTGCCGAGTCGCGGCGGATCGTCCATCTCCCGGACCGCGTTGATCTCGGTGGCGAGGTCAGCCACGAGCTCCTCGAATGCAGTCTGGCGCACCAGGGGATCCAGATTGAGTGCGTTTGCGAGCTTATCGAGGCAGCCGAAGCGGGAGCGAATGGCGGCTGTGCTCTCGTGGCTAAGGTGCAAGCCGATCGGGGCCAGGTAATCGATGGCGAAGAGGTAGTTGGAGGCGGTCACGCTGTGGAGCTTCAGGCCGCAGCGTTGGGCGTGCTCGGACAATTCGCGCAGGCTGAGCGGTCGGTGGAGCTCGGATTCGAGCTCGCTCTTGAGCAGTGCGGTACCGCGGGCCTTCTCCCAGAACAGGGTTTCGGCGCGATTCTCGTTCTCGGCCAAGTGGGCCGCGATGACATCGGCTTCGCTCAGCCACCGATGCACGACGACGCGAATCCACTCGTAGCGGGCATCGTGCGTCTCGAGCCACAGTTCCTGGACGATCTGCAGGCGCGTATTGCCGCCGAAGTAGCACATGTAGCGGCTGGCGCCCGGCCTGCGGGTCACGCTCAGCGCATCCTTCAGCCCGCCCCGGGCTTCGATGGAGGCGCGGATGTCGGCATACCGCTTGTTGGTTCGCACGCGCGGGTTGCGGTCATAGCAATCGATATCCATGCACCGCAGGAGCATCCAGCCGTCGACATCCTCACCCGGCTGGAGGTCGGCCGCAGCGTTGGCCGCTTCCTTGACGGCCAGGCTGTGTTGAACGAGCAGCGCACGACGCTCGCCGGTTGTGGCATGGGACGCGGGCACCTGCAGCTTTCCTCGCTTTTCCATGTGCTGGGCCAGTTCCTTGACGGAGATGGAGTCAGGCAATCGCGTTCTGGACGTCATGGCCGTCGACGACCTCGCTGAGAGCTTCCGGCGGCACACCGGCGCGGGTGCCGTCGAGGCTCGGAATGAGCTCCCACAGGAGCGCATGCATGGCAGGACTCGCCTTGACCGGGTCGATCCAATGCACCGGGACTTGGGCGGTGGCTGCATTGCGGTATGCAACGGCGTGCGGGATGACCGTTTTCAGGAGCAGAACCTTGCACTTGAGTTGCTGATAGCTCTCGCGAATCGCCAGGCCGATCTCGCGTGCGTCGCGGGTGTTTTCGTGGCGGTAGATGATCGCCAGCATTTGCGGCACGGAGATGCCGAACGCCGCAGCCGTTTCTACGCGGTTCAGCAGTTCCTGGGTGCCCGACAGGAACTCGCGCGCGGAGAGGATGTCAGGCGAGATTGGAGAAAGCAGCACATCGGCTGCCAGCACTGCGGCATCCTGAAGGTGGCCCACCGCGCCCTGGGTATCGATGAGCACGACGTCGTAGTGCTCCTGCAGCAGCGGACTGCGCAAGGCGAGCTTGATGCGCAGCGCGCTGTCCATGCGCGGCGCCAGCCAGTCCTGCAGCGTCCCCTGTGGCGCATCGGAGATGACGATGTCGAGGCAGCCGTTCGGGTTGAGCTGCGGCTGGCGACGCAACGGCGCGGGCGCGAGCGCGAAGTCGATCGTTGAAATGCAGTCGTCGGTGAGCGCCCCCTGCTTGATCATTTGCGTCAGTCCGTGCCGCGCCCGCTTGGCAATGGGGTAATAGCGACTGAGACTCGGCTGGACATCGGCATCGACCAGCAGGACACGCATGCCGATGTCGGCGAGCAGTGCGCCGAGGTTGGCGGTCAGGGTGGACTTCCCGACACCGCCTTTGGTCGACACGGTGGCGTAGACGATCATGCGATCACCTCCGGTGAATCAGCGGCGAGCAGGGGACGATAGCGAGGGGAAAGCTTGAGTGTCGGCAAGGCGAAGCTGCGACACACGCGCATGAAGCGACAAGGGCGTCCCGGATGGAATGGAGCTTGTACGTATTCAGAATTGATCATCATTTGGTGGTTGTCAACGCGGAAACACAATGAAACACGCCACTTGCATGAGGACTGGATTCCCGGTCGAATCAGTCTCGCGACCGCGGACGGATGGATCACGAAGCCGCCCCAGGCTGCTCGGAGGACTCGGGGTCGAGGAACGGCACCACGCTCGGATTCGACGGCGGAACTGGATTGAACCAGCGCTCGGGGTGCTGGATCACGACGGCCGCGAGCTTTCCGACGCGTTTGCCGCCGCGGCCGATGACGCCGAAGTGATGAACGTTCGAGTTCCCGGGCCCGACCAGATGCCAATGCGCCTTGATGACCTGGCGCTGGACGCCGATCCCCTGCCTGTCGGATGCGCTTGCGCCAGGGGCCAACCCATTGCCGTCGTCGCCGCAGAGCGCTGCAAACTCGCGGAAAGTGCGCGGGGAGACCAGCGCCATCCCTTCGGGCACGAAATGGACCGGCGCGCCCGCTTCGTTGTAGCGGATCGAACCGTCTGCGATGCCCTGTTGCAGCCACGCCATGAAGCGGCAGGCTGCATCGCCGGGCGCCTCGTGACCCGACTTGTCGCCGTCGGCATCCGTCGTCGGCACCGACACGAACGGGGTGACGGGTTGGGTGGCCGGTGGCAGGCGGCCGCGTTTTCCGGGTGCGGTAGCGGCGGCCGTCGCCGACTCGTCATTCGCGAGGAATTCGTCGTTTCGGCTGGGCCCTGCGTTCCGGGGAGGCGCTTCGTGCCCCTCGGCTTCGCTGTTCTTCTCCTCGCTCGTCGGCTGTTCATGACTCGGGGATCGCTTGACGGCCGCATGGGCGGGCTTCGGGGGCGGAACGGGAGATGGCGGCGTCAGGAGACCCGAGGCGCGTTGCCGCTCGGGGTGCGCATCACCCGTCCTTGGTGCGCCGCCCAAGCGGTCGCCCGGGGGCTCGTCGGGTCGCGTGTTCCGTGTCTTGCGCGGTGGTATGACGACGAGCTCGCCGTCGAAGTCCGACGGGTAGTCGTCCACCGATTCAAAAAGCTTCCCCAAGGGGAACTTCAGCATTGCGAACTCGTGCACATACCCCTCGCCGCGGACTTCCACGTACCAGATCGCCTGACCGGTATCGGGGTTGCGCTCGAGCAGGCCGTAGTCCTGCCAGCTGTCGAATAGCCGGTCGTTCTTGGCCGGCCCGGGGATGCTCGCGCCGTCGTCCGGATGGGCGCGCGCGATCTCTTCCCGCACGGTGTCAGCGAGCCGCTTCGCCACGAACCAGGCTGCGCCAGCACCGATCCAGCCTGCCGCACCATCCCGGTTGAGCGGCAGCGCCCCTTGGCGCAGCAGCCGGCGCATGGCGTCCATCAGCTGGTCGACCAGCGGGACAGCTGTCGCAGTCGCGAACTGGTTGCGCGGCCCCTGCTGCAGGTTGCTCGCGGCCGATTGGCGATCCGCCTGGCGCACGATCTCGGCCAACACTCCGTTTGCATCATCCCCCGACCACGCCGCCTCGAGCTCGCGCATGACCGACGGTTCGCGCGCCACAAAGGCCAGGGCTGTTGCAGGGACGATCCTTGGTGCCAGCACCAGCGGCAGGCGGCGGTGCGCACCGTAGTTGCGCTCGGCTTTCGGCGCGAATCGCACCTCATATTCGACCGCGGCGGCGGTCGGCATGTCGCCGCATACCGGCAGCCAGGGTCGTCCCGGGCCGTCTGGCCGTTCAGCGATGCTGATCCGCAAGTCGGTCATCGTCTTGCCGATGTCGTGGAGCAGCGCGGCGAGGATGACGGCGTATGTCCAGTGATCGCGCTGGGCGTCGATCACCTCTGCGCCACCGCCTTTCGGCAGCAGGTAGCCATTGCGCAAGCCGACCGCCGCATGGATGACTTCAATCGTGTGGGCCGCGAGTCCGCCAACGTGGGCGTGGTGGTGCGCCTCGCTCCCCGGCAGAAGCTGGACGAACTGCAGGTAGCCGAGGATCGCCGGCCCGATGTCGCGATCCCACGCGGCTTGGCTCAGCTTCGATTCACGATGGATTTGTTGCAGCGCGTTCGAAAGCTTGCACACCTGGACCAGCACCGGCGCGTCGAGCACTCTGAGCCAGCCCGTTCGGTTTGCCGCCAGTTCCGGGGCGGCACCCGTGGCCGGCGTCCCCGCGCTCGCCTGCTTTGCGTCGATATCGGCCCGACGTTGCCGCACGCCCCGTTCGCAGCGGATCGACCAGCCGAGCCAGCCGCCCAGTGCTGCCGCAGCCAGGAAACAGGCACCAGCCAGCTCGATCATGTGGATCAGCTCCGGCGATTGCAGATCTGGGCTGCACAGAACTGCGCCAGCAGCCAGTTCTCCAGCACTTGTTGTGGTGGCGCCGGCCGCTCCGACTCCCACACTTCGACCGTCGTACCTCTGCAGAACGAGGAGAAGGTCTCCGCCAACGGCCTCCACTTCTCATCGCCGCGTTGCGCGCGGTACCGACAGAACGGCAGCGCGGCCAGATCCGCCGCCAGCCGGACCGGATCGGCCGGTCGCAGCGCCTCCACGTAGCGCGCCAGCAGATCCCGGACCGTCAGCACCGGATCGTCCTCCGGGTAGAGGTACACCTCCAGGCCGTCGTATCGCCCGAGCCAGCCCAGCAGCACGCTGCGCCATCCCGGCTCACCGAGGCCCTCGAGGAAATGACCGATGGTCACAACGGCCTGGGTACGGGCCTCCTGCTGGAGCGGGGAAATCGGCGGCGGTAGGTCGTTCATCACGAAGACACCTCCGGAAAGGTGCGAGTTGTTCTTCTTCACGTCGTGGCCCGCGCCTTGGACGGCCAGCTGCGGCCGCGCATGGCCCCGCTTACTTTCGGCATAGGACAGAGGACTTGGTGAGGACTCGATGGCACCCACGATTGCCGGATCGCGACGAGAGCGTGCCGCATTTCGCCCTTTCCGTCCGCCGCAAATTCGCGCCAGGTTTTTCGACTTTCCGCTTGACATGCCGCAGCGGTTACGCCGGCGCCTTTGGCGCATTTGCCTCCAGGTCGCTCCAGGCGGCCTGGAGGCCCCGTCTCCCGTCGGCCTTTGCCGCACGGCGCCCCGTACCGGTAAATCCTTCGCCCTGCGGAATTTGAGCTGGGCGCCCTTTCGGGTTGGGCCCGTAGCCCGGTAGAAGGCGGACCGCCGCGGGCCGCCCACCCTTCAATCCTTTCGCCCGCCATTTTCTTCATCGCGATGCAAGGCGAAACTCAAAAAATCTTTTTCGAATTTCGGGCTGCAAGACCGCGACGCGCTCGCCACACTGCGCCCCGTGACTGGCCGCTGACCTCAGCAGCCCGGCGTCCTCACCGCCTCCCGGTGAGGACGCCTCCCATCACGGAGCAGACCGCCATGCCTCGCCTTCTTGCGCTTGCGCTACTGCTGGTTGTCACCGGTACGTCGGCGACCCCGCCCGACCACGTCCGCCTTGCCCGTTACACCGACGCCGAGCCTGCCCCGGCTGCAGCCGCCGTCGATCCTCTCATCGTCGTCGCGACCGTCCACTTCCCGCGTGAGCAGGTGCGAACCGTGGGCGATGCAGTCGACTATCTCCTCCTGCGGACCGGCTACCGCGTGGCATCCGCCGACCCCGCTGCCACAACCCTCCTGGCCTTGCCCTTGCCCGAATCGCATCGCGTCCTCGGGCCCTACCCGGCCCGCGCCATTCTTCAGGTTCTCCTCGGAGACGCCTATGACGTGAAGCCGTCGCCCGTCGATCGCACTCTGGGGATCGCCTTGCGGGATCCCGGCTCCGCGCCCCTCGGCACGGTGGCGACGGTTGAAGAGGTCGACATCCGTCCCGTCGCCCCCGCCACGCCGCTGGAGGCGATCCAATGAACGCGCCGCAAACCCCGCTGGTCGACGCATCCTCCGGTCCCGCTCCGCGATTTTCGCTGCGCTCGCCGGGCCACCGCGCGCTCGTGCTGCACCTGATCACTGCCCTGCTCGTCACTGGCACGGTCTTGTTTCTCCTCGGCTCACGATCGTCGGAACCGGTTCCGGAACCGGAGCGTGCCGAGCCGGTGCGGCAGCCGCTCCCACCGATCGCGGCGCCCGAGCTCCAGCCGGCACCTCCAGATTCGCCGCGTATTGACGGGCTTGACGAGCGCATCGTCGAACTTTCCCGCTCCTTCGAGGCGCTCGAGGCCCGGTTCGCCACCATCGAGACCCGCCTTGTCGCGTCTGACGAGCACAACAACGACCTCCGTGCGCAACTGGAAACGCTCGCCAATCCGCCCCGTCCGGCGCCGGCACGCCGGCCCGTGGCCACCAAGCCGCCCAAGCCGCGAATGCCCACGGTCCTGTCGATCGACACCTGGGGCAGTGAGCCTTCTGTCGCGATTCGCGGCCTGCAAGGCGAGATGGCGTTCTATCGCGAGGGCGATGTCGTGGGTGTTGCACGCATCGAGCGCATCGACCCGCAGACCCGTCGGGTCCACCTACGGTCGCCCGACGGCACCCTGACTGCCATCGGCGTGCAGCACTGAGGCGCCGCACATGCGCAAGACGGTCCTGTTCCTCCTCGTCGCCGCGCTGCACCCGGCCGCGGCAGTCGAAACCGGCCACACGCGGCTGCGCGGCGTCCAACCCGGTACCACCACGACGGCCCCCTCGGCGGCCGAGGCCACTGAAGTTGCCGCCATCGATCGCGTCGAGGCTGGCTACTGGGCCATCACCGTCGAGGAGCTGCAACGCGCGCGACACCTGATGCGCGGCCCACGCGGCGCCTTCAGCGTCTCCAACATCAGCCCGGTCGAAGTACTTGGCATCCACGCCCGCTCCGACGCGGAGCGGGACCGCTATGCGGAGCTCTTCACCAAACTGTTGCACGACGATGCTCAGCGCGTCCTCGCGTGGCAACGAGCCGGGGATGCGGCGATGCGGCGTCTCTACCCGCAAGACAAGGCGATCGACTTCGGGCGCGCCCCGAACGCCCTCTCCCTCCCCAACTGGTACTTCGCGCCGGGAGGGGCGGCGCCATGAGCGCGTCCGGCGCACGTCGCGCCTTCCTCGCCCGCCTCTGCCAGGGCGGGCTGTTTGTTGCAGTGCCGGCGCTCGCCTTCGGCAGCGAGCGCAGCCGGACGGTCTATCCGCCAGTCCCGCCCGCCTACCTCAGCGTGGCCCGGTCGCTCACGCTTCCGCCGAAGCTCCTTTTTGCCATCGCGATCCAGGAATCCGTCATGCAGTGGGGGGCGCTGGCGCTGCCTTGGCCCTGGACGCTCAACGTCCGCCGTAGCCCCCGTCGTTACCAACGCTATCCGGAAGCCGTCACCGAGCTCAAGCGCGCGCTCGCGCAGGGGGTACGCAATGTGGATTGCGGCCCGATGCAGGTGAACTGGCACTACCACGCCGACAAATTGCGTACCCCCGAGCTCGCGCTCGACCCCTGGCACAACCTGCGAGTGGCCGGCGCGATCCTCCTCGACCGCCGCCGCTCCGCATCCAATTGGTTCGACGCCACCGGCGCCTATCACAACCCCGCCGACCTCGTGCGAGCCAACCGTTACGCGCATTCCGTCTTCAACCGACTCGAGAGGATTCCCGATCATGCCTGAACTGCTGCATCGGACGCCTCTGGCTGCCTCCCCCATCGGAGCCGACTGCGCGCGACTCTCCGCTGCGTTTTCCACTGCTCTTGTCGGAGGTGATCGCGCCGGGACGACTCGGGCGCGCTATCCCATTCGCGTCGCGCTGTCTCCCTCCCTCCGCAGTTCTTGCGACTCCTCCACCGCTGCAACGGCGGTTTCAGCACAACCATGGTCCGCTTCAATGGCCTCCTCTCGGGCTATGGATCATGGTTGTGCGCTCTTCTTGCAGAATCGCACATGAGCCAGGGCACCATCGAGGCGTGGCTGCGCCCCCCGATCGAGATCTGGAGCGCCCTGACCGCGGCGAGTTGCGGGCTCGTCGCACTCGTCGCTCCGTGGGCACTGATGATGCCGCCTGACCTCGGCCGTGGCACCGCGACCCTCGCCTTCGGCTTCGCCGGCCTGCGCGCGCGCCAGGCATGGCGGGTATGCCGTTATCAGTACGGGCTCACCCGGTACAAGGTGACGACCATCGCGCCGCACCAACTGCCGCGCGTTCCCGGAAAGCTGTATCTGGGCGAAGGCTTCGCATGGGGGCAGCAACACACCCAGCGCCGCATCGACGCCACGCGGCCACAAGCCCACCCCTATCTTGTCGAGGGCGCCAGCCTTCGCGCAATGCGCGCGCTACTCCGCGCGATGGGCCCGACCCCGCTCAAGCCGCTTGCCGCAGCGCTCCTCCTCCCGCGTTGGTGGAACCCGCTCTCCGAGCCTCCCGATCTCGGCGGGACGCCGGTCCTGCATGGGGTCGAGCCCGACGAGGTCCACGTCGCCCTCGGGCAGAAACACCGTCCCGGTCACCTGGCCATCCTCGGCACGACGCGCGTCGGCAAGACCCGCGCAATGGAGCTCTTCGTCACTCAGGACATCCGCGATGGGAAGGTCGTCATCGTCATCGACCCGAAGGGCGACGCGGACCTCATGCTGCGCGTCCATGCCGAGGCCGCTCGTGCCGGGCGCCTGGACCAGCTCTACCTCTTCCATCTGGGCTACCCCGACATCTCCGCCCGCTACAACGGCATCGGCAACTTCGCCCGCATCACCGAAGTCGCGAACCGCACGACGAATCCGCTGCCTTCCAGTGGCAACTCCGCGGCGTTCAAGGAATTCGCGTGGCGCTTCACGAATCTCGTCGCCCAGGCCCAGGTCGCCCTCGGGCAGGTCCCCACCTACGGCCTGCTGCTTCGCGACATCACCGACATCGAGCCCCTCTTCCTGCGCTACGCGACCCACGCGTTGCGCACGGAGGGGCCCGAGAACTGGGAGACCCTGGTCGAGGAAGTACAGACCCGCATCGAGAAGCGCCAGATCACCGTTCCGCGCGCCCTGCAGGATCGCAGCGACCGCCTGATCGCCCTCGTGCACGTGCTGAAGGACCTCCAGCTTCCCGACGCCGTCCTCCAGGGCCTCGCCACCGCAGTGCGCTACGAACGGAGCTTCTTCGAGAAGATCGTGGCCTCTCTCGGCCCCTTCCTGGAGAAGCTCACTACCGGCCCCGTCGGCAAGCTGATCTCGCCCGATTATTTCGATCCGGTCGACACGCGGCCGATCTTCGACTGGATGCAGGTCATCCGCCAGGAAGGCATCGTCTATGTGGGCCTCGACGCGCTCTCCGATGCCACGGTCGCGGCGGCCGTCGGCAACTCGATGCTCGCCGATCTCGTGAGCGTCGGCGGCAAGCTCTACAAGACCGGCCTCGATCCTCACCACCCCGAGGGCAAGATCATCCTGCCCGACGTGGCCTGCCACTTCGACGAGGTCAACGAGATCGCGGGCCCCGAGTTCGTGCCGATGGTGAACAAGCTCGGCGGGTCGGGTTTCAGCATCACCGCGTACACCCAGACCATTCCCGACATCGAGGCGAAGCTTGGCGATGCAGCCAAGGCCCGCCAGGTACTGGGCAACTTCAACAACCTCATCATGCTGCGCGTGAAGGATCCGGGCACCGCGGAGTTCTTCTGCAACCAGTTGCCCGAGGTCGACGTCCAGCATCTGATGGTGGTGACCGGCGTGAGCGACACGGACGGGGCGACCGAGACGGACTTCACCTCGCGCAACGAGGACCGCCTCACCACCCAACGGATGCCGATGATCTCCCCCGCCGACATCATGGCCCTGCCCCAAGGCCAGGCCTTCGCGCTGCTCGAGGGCAACCGCCTCTTCAAGCTGCGCTTTCCGCTGCCCGATGCCACAAACGATCGCTTCATTCCGGCGTCGCTCCGCGACGTGGCGATCCAGATGCGGGCCAAGTATCGAACGGCCGAGGACTGGGCCGCGCAGACCGATTGGCTGAAGGACATGCCGATCGGGCTCGTCACCCCACTGGGTTTCGATACATCGGGCGATGACATCGGGGAGGCCTCATGAGTACGACCGCTTCGACCTCGACCCCCGCCCACCACCCGGCACCCCACGCATCGACCGCAGCGGCGGGCCGGTCCCGCGGGCCCATTGCCTCCCTGGCGAGCGTTGTAGTCGGCCTCGCCTTCTCCACCCTCAGCTCATGGATCTTCGGGACGGCGCTCACCGTCCTGGGCGATCACACGTTCTGGAAGGGCCGCGGCGTCGAGCGCGCCATGGCCGCCGTGGAGGAGGACTTCGGTTACCTCCAAGGCTATCCCCGATCGCTGATGGTCGACGACACCGTCGCCCTTGCGCGCGACTTCGCCGAACGCGTCGCACGTCCGTTCCATTGGCTGGGTGCCCCCGCCTTCATCGCCCGTACGGCTGCCATCGAGCCCGACGTGGAGGCGAATCCCCATGCGCGCGCCATTCGCCGCATCGTCAAGGAAGCCGGGCGCGTCGTCGAGACCGCTATCTACGTCGCCCAGGACACCGCCATCCGCCTGGCGATCGCCTTCTTTGCGCTGCCGGCCTTCGCGATGGCCATCCTCATCGGCCTGATCGATGGACTGGTCCGCCGCGACCTGCGCAAGTGGACCGGTGGACGGGAGTCCTCCTACGTCTACCACCACTCGAAGCGCTTCGCCTGGTGGTTCCTCACTGCCGGCTTCACCGCCTATCTCGCGTGGCCGTTCGACGGATTCAATCCGGCATATCTCGTCCTGATCTTCGCAACCCTGGTGGCCGCCGCCGTCTGGACCACCGCCAGCACGTTCAAGAAGTACCTGTAGCAACGAAGGAGTCAGCCATGTCATTGCCGCTCCGCTCCACCATCGCCGCCCTTGTCGCCGCTGCCGCCTTGCCGGTGGCGGCCGACGCCGACCGCGAGCGCGAGAACCTCGCGCGCCTCGAGCACGAGCTCGCGCTTCTTGCCTCCGAGGTTCGCGCGGCGAAGGCCGATGCGCCCTCCATCGCCCGCATCCATTTTCAGTACGACAACCTCGCGCGCGACCTCGATCTCATCCGCGCCGGGATTGCCGATCACCTCGACGCGCCGCGCCATCCCCGCCCGATCGAACCGCTGAAGGGTGATTACCGGCGTTGAATCCGGAAGCACTGACATGTCGCCCCAACAGTCCGAAGCTTTCGCGGCAGCCGCAGGCTACCAGCCCGGCTATATCGCGCTCTTCTTTGCCCTGCTCGTGGGCGCCGTGATCGTGCTCTGGGCCGCCGACATGGTGCGCAGACTCGGGATCGAAGGCCTCGACGACCCGCGCCGCCTACCGATGCTCCTGTTCTACAAGCTGCGCGTACTGATCATCGTCCTGATGCTGATCTATCTCCTCACCTAGATCGCGACCACCTTCGCAGGCCGAGCCGCAAGCTTGCAAGGATTCCACAGTGCGGCGCCTCACCATTTCACGGAGGAAACCATGAAGCTCCTCATTCCACCTTCGGGCACCGCGAACGCAATCAATCGTCATCTGGCACAAGCGCCGGCGCCTGGTCTGCAGCACCGGGCGAACCGTGCTGCCCGCGCCGTGTTGCTGGGCCTCACCGTCCTCGGCTCGGTCTTCATCGTCGAGCCGGCCCTGGCCGAGCTGCCGACGGCCGTCACCGCAGACGGCGCCGCGTCCGGGGACTACATCGCGATCGGCAAGGAGTACTTCAAGAACGGCCTGATCGTCCTCGGGCTCATCATCGCCACGCTGGGCTTTATCGCGGTTGCCGCGGGCGGCATCGCGAAGTTCAACGAATACCGCATCGGTCGCGCGGAACTCGGCGACTTGGGCGTGCTGGCCGTGGTCGGTGCCGTCGTGCTGGTGCTCATGGTGTACCTCCTCAACGAGGCGGCCGTCATCATCACTTAGGGACGGTCATGGACTCCTCCAGCCTCCTGGCGCCGCAGCCGGAGATCTCCGTCGGATCGGGCCCAGCGCCACTGCCGGATCGTGTGAACGCGGAGCCCGCGATCATCAAGGGGCTCTCGTACACCGAGTCGAAGTGGACCATCTCGCTGGCTTTCCTGCTGTGGTTCCCGGTGGGCAGTGTGGTGGGCCTCGCCCTGCGGCACTTTCCGGTGGCCGTCCTCATCATCGCCACCGGTCCCATCGCCACGGTCTGGCTCGCGGCCGGGTACCTCGCCACGATGAAGCGCAATCGCCCCGATCACTACTACGTGCAGTTGCTCAAGCGACGCGCGGCGCGCCTCGGCCTCATCCGTTCCCATTTCGTCACGCACGCGGGCGCCTGGGAGCTCGGCCGCACACTCGAGCCCCCTCCGGTGGCGAAACGCCGCAATCCGTTGTGCTGAGACCCGGAGCGTTGCCATGCCCGCCTACACCGACAACCTCGCAAACGCCCGCGCGACGATTCGCCTCCAGTCCTGGGCCATCCTCGTTGCGCTGGTCATCGTGCTGCTCGCGGTGGCCGACCGGTTCATGAGGCAGACGGACTTCACCGTGCATATTCCGCCGGACCTCTCCCACGGAGCCACCGTTCGCGCGGGACATACGCCGGCGGTTCCGCCTCCGAACGTCTATGCCTTCGGGTATCTAATCTGGCAGCAGGTCAACCGCTGGGCCAAGGATGGCTCCAAGGACTACGTCGCGCAGATCTACGCGCTCCAGAACTACCTGACGCCTTCCTGCCGCGAGCAGCTCCTCAAGGACGTCAGCACCAAGGCCGGCGATGCGGAGCTGATCCAGCGCACTCGCGCCCTACTGGAGATTCCCGGTTACGGCTATACCGCGAACCGGGTGACGGCGCACGGCAACGGCGGATGGACCGTGCTCCTCGATGCCCAGATTCTCGAGACCTCCAGGGGAATGCCCGTGAAGGACACCTTCATCCGCTATCCCCTGCACGTCGTGCGCTACGACGTGGACCGTGAGCGCAACCCCTGGGGGCTCGCCCTCAACTGCTTTGCCGGCCGATATCCCGAACGGATCGACCCGCGGGCGCTCGAGGCGCCGATCGCCACCCAGCCGGCGCCGGCGGCGCCACTGCCTCCGGCCGCAGCACCCTCGACCGCCGATCCCGATTCGGACCTGCCGCAGGCCGTGCCGCTGCGAGTCCCGGAAACCCAGGAGAAGTCGTCATGATCGCCACGCGCGCCGCCCCAGCGCTTGTTTGCCTCGGTGTGCTTGCCTCCGCCTCTGCGCAGCAGCCCGAAGCCACAGTCACTGTCCCGGCAAACCTCTCGCCGGGTACTGTCGGCCAAGGGGCGGTGCCAACCTGGCATCCCGCGGGCACGACGACCCTGGATCTCGGCGCCCTTCCCGCGCAACCGGTTCCCTCGCCCGCTCCGGCGCCCGCGCCCCATGCCGACGGCCCTACCACCGGGAAATCCGCACATGCACCATCACCCCGCGAATCGCAGTCGGCAGCGCCCCCGCCCGCTCGCTCTGTCGATGGCCGGCCCGACGGCGGCCGTACCCAGCATGTGCTCTTCGAGCGCCTCCCCGTCCAGGTGCTCCTGAGCCCGGAGCGGGAGCGCTTGGTGCAATTCCCGTTCGTCGCGTCAATCGATGTGCCCGCCGGCCTGCAGAGTCTGCTTGAGGTCCAGATCATCGAAGACACCGCGTATCTGACTGCGAACGCCCCCTTCCCACGCACACGCCTGTATGCCCAGGCGATCGACGGCAGCGCAACGGTTCCGCTCGATATCGAGTCGATCGAAGGAGGCCAGGTCCCGCCGATACTCCGCGTCCATCTGCCTGGAGATGCGGCCGGAGAGCGTGACGAACGCGCCGAAAGCCGGCGGAACGACGAGCCGGCGGTCGATATGATCCAGCTCACGCGCTACGTCGCGCAGATGCTGTATGCGCCGGCCCGCCTGCTTCCCGCACTGCCGGGCGTGCGTCAGGAGCCGGTCGATCAGTCGCCCATGGTCGGCCTCTACCGAGGTGGAGAGATCGAAACCGCGCCTCTCGGGGCATGGTCGAGTGGGCCGCTGCACGTCACGGCGGTGCGCTTCACGAACCGCACCGGGCGCGCCATCGAGCTTGAGCTGGACATGCGGTGGCTACGGGGGCAGTGGATCGCCGCCACGCCCCAGCACTGGCATCTCTCGCCCCGTGGCTCCGACGCCGACACCACCGCCGTCTACCTCGTCTCCGACCGGCCGTTCGCGGCCGTGCCGCTGTGGCGCTAGGAGGCGGCCATGCAGATCGCCCAGAACAGGCTCGTCCCCGTCCTCGCCGTGATTGCCCTCATCGTGACGGGCTTCATCCTCTACAAGCAGAGCGAGTCGCCGGGCGTCGAGCCGGGCCCGCCGCTGACCAAAGTGCCGGAGACCCCCTTGCCGCCCACCGCCAAGGGGGCCGACGCCGATACGCCGCAGGAAACCCTCAACACCGTGGTCGCGGGCTACACCGAGCTGAACGATCGAGTGCAGTCGCTGATCGCCGAAAACCGCCGCCTGCAGGAGCAGAACGATCGACGCCAGCGCAGCGAGGACCGCATCCGCGAACAGCTTCGCCGCGAGCTGCGCACCGAGATGACCGCCGAGATGGACGCCCTCAAGCGCCAGCAGCCCCCCGCGCCAGACACCCAGTCGTCGGGCGGTCTGCTCGGATCAGCGGTCGGCGCGGCAAACCTTCCTGCCGGCTTCGGCTTCGACAAGGGGAAACCGGATGCGGCGACGCTCGCCGGAACCGGCGCGCCGACCCGCGTCCTGCCGCTGGGTTACGAGATGGGCAAGGGCGCCGATGGACGGCAAGGCATCGTGCGCAAAGTCACCCTCGCCGAAGCCGCGCCGCCCGCCAGCCGGACGAAGGGTGCCCAGGCTCGAACGGCGCCCCCTGCCCCCACGCCGTTCTACACGATCCCGGAGAACGCGACCCTGACAGGCGTCGCCAACATGACCACGATCGTCGGCCGAGTACCGGTGGACGGCAAGGTGACCGATCCGATGCAGTTCAAGCTCCTGCTGGGGCCCGAGAACCTGGCCGCCAACGGTCATTACCTTCCCCGTAACCTCGCGGGCGTCGTGGTGTCGGGAATCGCCATCGGGGACATGACGCTCTCCTGCGCCGAGGGTCTCATCCAGTCCATGACCTTCGTCTTCAACGACGGAAGCATCCAGACGGTCAGCCGTCGCCGCGACGGGACGACCCCGTTGTACGGTGCGAGCGGTACTGCGGCCGGTGGCAAGCCTTCGCTCGCCGCAGCGCCGAAGCTCGGCTGGATCTCCGACCGCCACGGCAACCCTTGCATCCCCGGGCAGTTCGTCACCAACGCCCCGGCCGTCCTCACCGACACCATCGGCCTGCGGAGCCTGTCGATCGCGGGCCAGGCAGCGGCCGCGGCCCAGACGACCACCACAGAGAACGTCTTCGGGACCACCAGCAGCCGGGTCACGGGGAGCAAGGGCACCTACATCCTCGGGCAGATGGCGAGCGCCGGCACCGACGAGGTGACGAACTGGCTGATGCGCCGGCTCACCGACAGTTTCGATGCGGTCGTCGTACGCGCCGGCGGCGAGGTTGACGTGCATATCGACGCCGAGATCCAGATCGACAAGGCGCCCGACGCACGGCGCATCGACTACGGGCGTCTCGACACGTCGGCGACCGGGACTTCCCATCTGCGAGGTAGCTACTATGGACTCGACTGATCTTCCGAGACTTGTGCGCCTCTTCACAGCCACTACGGTGGCAGTCCTCGCCCTCGGCGCCTGCAGCGTCGCCGGGCCCCGCAAGTCGCCCTTGCCGGACGACGGGCCCAGCGTCGAGGAGATCTACCGCGAACGCACCTCCGAGTACCAACGCATGCGCGCTCGCGAAGCCCTCCCGCTGCGGCCCGCCACCGAAGTCTTGCCCGGCTCGGTTTTGGAGCCGGCGATGCTCCAGCTCGAGCGCCGCTTCGCCCGGCTACCGAACCCGGATCTCATCATGGTCGTGTTTCCCCACCTGTCCCGCGGGAAGTATCCGGCGCCGGGCTACGTGACGGCCTTTCCGATGTACGAGCGCGTCGAGTACTTGCTCCCCGGCGAGGCCGACGCGATGCGGCCGTCGCGCGCGCCCACGTCTGCGTCCACTCCCGCCCTGAGCATCACGCCGGCGCGCGATCCTGCCGCCACCCGGGTGGCCCATCCCTGACGGAGCGACTGCCATGCTCGGACTGATTCGCATGCTGGGACTCGCACCAAACGCCGGCTCCGCCTCCGATCACGCCGAGGCCTCGCGCCGCGAGCCCGCCATGTCGAGGAAACCCCTCACCGTCCGCGAGCGCCGGCGGCTCGCCGCCCGCCCGCCCAGCATCACCGACCTGCTGCCCTGGCGGGACTTCGACGAGAACACCGGCACCTTCCTCCTCGAGGACGGCATCTCGCGTGCCCTACTCTATGAGCTCGATCCGATGCCAAGCGAGGCCTGCGCCGATCAGTACCTCAAGGAACGCTGTGCCGAGATTCAGGCGGCGCTCCAAGCCCTGCCCGAGTACGACGAGGCGCCGTGGGTCGTCCAGTTCTTCTGCAACGACGACACGGACCTGTCGTGGCAGATCGAGCGCATACGCGACTACATCGTCTCGGTGCATGCCAAGGCCCCCGAGCGGGCGCGGCAGATTCTCGCGAGCGAGTTCACGCGCCACTTCCTCGCCGAGATGGCTGAGCATCTGTCGCTCGTGGCTCGGTCCGAGGGCCTCTTCCTCGATGAGGGGGTATCGGGCAACCGGTGGCGCGGCCAGATCCGTCGTGTGCGTTGCGCGATCTACCGTCGTTTCCCGCCGGACTTCGACTTCTCCCGAGAACTCCTCGACCCTGCGGAGACGCTGCAGCAGGCGGCGCGCGGGCTCGTCACCGGCCTGGCGCAGACCGGCATCCATGCCCGGCCGATGAACGCCGCGGACTTCTATGCGTGGCTCTTGCCGTTCTTCAACCCAAAGCCCGACTTCGCCGAAACCGTCGGCGAGCTCCTCCGGCTGTGTCCGTACCCCGGACCCGACGAGGCGCCCGACGATCTGGATCTTGGCGAACAGCTCTTCCTCGCTGCACCGAAGTCGGATCCCGAGGCGGGTCTGTGGTTTTTCGACGGCCATCCAGTGCGGGCGCTGGCGTTGCAGTCGATGCGCAAGCTCCCCGAGATCGGCCACTTCACCGCCGAGCGCGATCATGCCGGCAAGCTCTTCGCACGCTTCGACCGCTTTCCCGAAGGCACGATGCTGTCGGCCACCATCGTGATCTGCCCACAGGACACGATGGTCGGTCGCGTCGAAGCGATCAAGAGCGCCTCGCGCGCAAACACCCTCGAAGCCGCCCACACCTATGACGAGGCGGTGGCGGTCCTCGACAACATGCGTACCGACAAGCTCTACCCGATGTATCTCACGCTCTTCGTGCGGGGCGAGGACGCCACCCAACTGGGGCGCACGGTGGCGGACCTCACCGCCGCCCTGCATACATCGGGGCTCAGGTTCATTCGGCCGATGGACGAACTGCAGGGCTGCGACGTCTTCCTGCGTGCGCTCCCGATGTGCTTCGATCCCCGGTTCGACGCCCGCCACCTGCGCCGCTCGCGCCTCGCCTTCGCCTCCCAGATCGCCGCCCTGCTTCCCCTCTATGGGCGCGCCCGCGGCACGGGCAATCCCGGCTTCTGGTTGTGGAACCGCGGCGGCGAGCCCCTCCTGTTCGATCCTTTGAATCCCCGCGATCGCAACAAGAACGCCCACCTCCTGACCTTGGGTCCGACCGGTGCCGGCAAGTCCGCGACGCTGTGCTATCTCGCGATGCAGATGATGGCGATCTACCGTCCGCGCTTTTTCATCATCGACGCAGGGAAATCTTTCGGCCTCCTCGGCGAGCACATGCGTCGCCATGGGCTCACCGTCAATCAGGTCGAGCTCACCCCCGACACGGAGGTCAGCCTTCCGCCCTTCGCCATGGCACCGCGTCTCTTCGATCAGGACGGCATTAAGGCCTTCGACAAGACGTTCGGGACGCCGGATGAAGACGAGCTCCCGGATTCCGACGCTGCCGAAGTCCCCGCGGCTCTTGAGGATGATGACGAAGCTGCCGACCCCGGCAAGCGCGACATCCTGGGCGAGATGGTGATTGCGGCCACGCTGATGATTACCGGCGGCGAGGACCGCGAGATGCGCAAGATGAGTCGTGCGGACCGCTACCTGATCGCTCGGGGAATCCTGGCCGCGGCGCGCCAGGGCCGCGACCGCGGCCAGCCGCATCCGCGGGTACAGGACGTCGCCCACGCCCTGATGGCCATGCGTAGCGACGAGGAGCTGGGCCCCGCGCGACGCGACCGGGCGGAGGAGATGGGCCAGGCCATGATGGTCTTCTGCGAAGGCCTGCGCGGACGGCTCTTCAACCGGTACGGCGCGACCTGGCCGGATGCGGACGTCACGATCGTCGAGATGGGCACGCTGGCACAGGAGGGCTACGAGGATGCCCTCGCGGTCGCGTATACGTCCCTGATCACCCACGTCCAGGCACTGGCCGAGGCGACCCAGTATGACCACCGCCCCATCATCAACCTCACCGATGAAGGGCACATCATCACCGCCAACGATCTGCTGAACGTCTACTCGGTCAAGATCACCAAGATGTGGCGGAAGCTCGGGGCGTGGTACTGGCTTGGCACCCAGAACATGCAGGACTTCCCGGCCTCGGCCTCCCGCATCCTGAACATGTGCGAGCACTGGGTGCTGCTTACCATGGATCGCGACGAGATCGAACAGGTCGCCCGCTTCCGCTCCTTGACTCCCGAGCAGCGCGCGCTGATGGAGTCCGCCCGCAAGGAGCCGCCGAAGTACACCGAGGGGGTGATCCTCAATCCGCAGATGCAGGCCCTCTTCAGGAACGTGCCCCCGCCGCTCGCCATCGCGCTCGCGATGACGGAGAAGCACGAGAAGGCCTGGCGCCTCGACATCATGAAGGCCACCGGCTGCACGGAGCTCGAGGCGGCCTACGCGATTTCCCGCGAGATCGCGGCGAAGAGGGCGGCGTGATGGACGCCCCGGACCCTCGCGTACCCCTTGCCGGCGACCTCGCCCTGAGCGCACAGCTCGACCGCGTCGCCGCCGAAGCCCGCGGGCATCACCGCCTGCTCTTCCTGGAGTACCTGCCCGACGACGCGTTCGCCCTGTGGGCCCGCGCCAAGGCGATCACGGAGCCGGACGACGTGGCCTACATCCAGCTCCTGGCGAACGGCCGAGGGATCGTTTCCGGGGTCATCGTCGGCCTCGAGGTGGACGGCGACGACCTTGACGACGACCTCAGCACCGTGCTCTTCGGGCGGGCTCTGGTCCTCGTGGCCGGCCTCGACAAGGCCCGTCAGCATCTGGGCGGGCGCCTGTTCCAGTGGCTGGACTGGGCCGCCACCACGCTACCGCTCACGGTCGCCAGCACCGCGGACGCGATGCCGTTCGTGCGTCATCTGGGACGCCACCCCGTCGCCGTCGACCAGATCCTCAACGGCCAATTCTCGGGCACGGCTGCCGAGCTCGTGGGCCGCGCCATCAAGTACTCGCGGGAAAATCCATGAAGACGATGCGCAACATGGCCGCCGCCGTCCTCCTTGGCCTCAGCGCGACGGCCCTCGTGGCCGCAGATATCCCGAGCACCCGCTCCAGCCTCTATTACCGGCTCGGAGGCGGCGATCCCGCCTCGCGTGCAGCCAACCCCCGCGGCGTGCCCTACAAGCTCGCCCTGTCGGGGGTGGCACGCCTTCACTACTCATGCGGGGCCTACGACTTCGGGCTGTCCTTTCAGACCTTGATGAACCAGTTCGCAGCGCTTGGGACCCAGGTCACCAATGGCGTCAAGGCGGGCATCACGGCGCTTCCGCTGTATTTGTTCCAGCGCGCATCGCCCGGGCTGTATGAACTGTTTCAGACCTACGCCAAGAAGGCCGAGGTGGCGATCCAGATCGCCACCAAGAGCTGCGAGGAGATGGAGGCCCAGATCAAGGCCGGCGAGGATCCCTACGAGGATTTCATTCGCATGGCCCGGGGCGAGGCCTGGAAGCAGCAGGCGACCGTCACCAGGGATGTGGTAGCGGCGAAGGACAGTGTGGGCGTCAGTGCAGGGAATGACGGCATCACTTGGGTGGGAGGAGGAAAGGCTGGGGGAGTCGACCAGGAACCGGTCCGGATCGTATATGACACGGTATTCGGAGGTTTCAACGTCACAATGGGCCAGGCGCCCAAGACGTCGTCTGCCACCTATCCCGCGGTCAAATTGACCGGCACCTTCCCCTCTCCGGGAAGCGCCGCCACGTACGGAACGGACGTACTTGGCGATGTCGAGGTCACTACCTGCAAGGAGAATGGCTGTCCCGTCCCGCAGTCGAAAACCGGCCTTGGCCTGATACAGAAATTCGAGCTTGAAATCCCGGTTGTGCAAGGGCAAATCGACGCCGTATTCGCCAACGCCGTGCCACGCGGGACGGATCTGGCGGCGGCCTCCGCCCCTGGGGTCGTCGTGACCCGCGAGCTCGTCGACGCCATTCGCGAGCTCCCTGCCATCGAGCAAGGCATTGCGCGCCAGCGCCTCGTCCAGGACTTAGCACTGGCGAGGACTGTCGACAAGGCACTGATCATCCGGAACCTGCTCCTGACGGGACGAATGATCCCGGAGGTGTACAAGACCGCCAATACACAGATCGAATCCAAGCTCGCGGAGCTGAACCGCCACATCGACGACGTGCTCTACGAGGCCAACGTCCGTAAGCGCGTCATCTCCGAGACAGCGACGGTCCTGCTGGACAGTTATCACGCGGCGCGTGCTGCTTCGGGCGCAAACGCCGTCCAACAACCAGTCGACCAGCAACCCATGATCGGCGGGCGGGTCAAGAAATGACGGTTCACCCATTGCCGTCGGGACGCCGGCGCCCCATCACCCGTCCGCTCGCGCGCTCCGCCGTTGTCGCCCTTCTGGCGGTGATCGGTCTCGCCGCCTTCGTCGTGGTAGCGCTGGCCGCGCTCGGATTCCGCGACAATCTGGACGTCCTGCACCACGTCGTGGGGCGGATCAAGCCGTATCTGGTCGGCGTGCACCTCCTCGCGATCGCCGCGCTGTGGCTCGCCTGGCCGCGGCTCGCTCACCGCCTGCCGGCACGATGGCCAGAAGAGGCTCGTGCGGCATTTCTGGGCGCGCGCCATCGGTTTTGCATCGCCCTGCTCGCCATCGAACTCCTCGTGGTGCTCGGCATTCCGTTCGGCAGCATGTAGAAGGAGCCCGCCGTGAGCGTCGACAGTTACCTGGAGCTCTTCACCACCATGTACGGCTGGGCGTTCGCGGGCGTCTTTCGCGACATCCTCGTGGACACCGGCATCATCTTCCTTCCCTTCCTCTTCATCATCATCGGCACCTGGTTGCGCGCTCATGAAATCAACGCAGTCGAGGGCGCCGATGCGGCCTGGATGGTCCGGAAGATGGAGGTCGAGTTCTGGACCGCCATCTTCGTCATGGCCTTCTGCTTCACGCCGGTCGGCACCAGTCTCGAGAACGTCAACCTCCACCACACCCCGGCAACAACCGCGCTCAATCCGGCCCCCGCCACTGCAACCGGAACGAACTCGGACAGCACCTACGACGATGCCTTCAGCTTGGTGCCGCAACACCTCGAACTGCCGCCCTGGTGGTTTGCCGTCATGAGCCTGTCAGGCGGGTTCAACGATGCGGTGCGCGGCGGTATTTCCGGCGGTCTTGGCGGCCTCCGGGAGGTAGAGGAGTTCGCCCGTTCCGCCGCAGTGGAAGATCCCACCCTGCGCGCGGAGGTGCAGCGCTTCTTCAACGAATGCTACTTGCCGGCGCGGTCGCGCTACCTCGAAGCTCCCCCGTCCCCGTCCGCAGCAGCCTCACTGGAGACCTACGGCGACGGCGATCCCGACTGGATGGGAAGCCACGCCTTTCAGGCCGACCCGAACCTCTACCCGGCCCTCCATGCACGGGCCGGCGTGCCGGGCTTCGCCCTGGACGTGGCCCACCAGGATGCGGACATGGACACCAACGCCGCCGTCCCGGACTTTGGACGCCCCACCTGTCACGAATGGTGGGCAGACCCCGCGCTCGGGGTACGCGCCAAGCTGGTCAAAGGCATCGGCAATCTCGCGGCGGCATCCACGTCGCTGACCGAGAAGGTGGCACTGGTCTTCAGCTCGGTGGCCGCCGAGAAGCGCGAAGATGGTCTTGCGCGGCTGGCGATGGGGCGGTCGAACCCTGCGATCGCACCCGAAACGATGCTCCCCGACGACAACCGCAGCTGGTACCAAGCCCTCCTCGGGGCTGGCCCCGACGTCGCCGGGATGGCCGGAATGGTGAACAAGGCACTTCACGCCCAGGCGTCCCGCTTCCCCATCATTCAATTTGCAACCCTCGCCCAGCCCCTGATCCTCATGGGCATCTATATGTTCATGCCCCTGATCCTGGTCTTCGGGCGCTACAGCCTTCAGATCATGTTCCTGGGCGCGCTCGCCATCTTCACCGTCAAGCTGTGGGCGGTCCTCTGGTACATCGCGATGTGGGTCGACGAACACCTGTGGGTCGCGATGTACCCCGACAGCGGACATCTGCTGTTCAACGTCCTGCACCTGGAGTTCGACACGGCGCTCAAGCGCAGCACCTTGAATACGCTCCTGATCGGCCTTTACCTCGGGTTACCCCTGATCTGGAGCGGAATGATGGGGTGGGCGGGCCTGCACGTGGTCCACGGCATCGACGCCATGAAACACAGTGCAATCACCGCAGGCATGGCCGCTGGGCAATCCGGGGCGAACATCGCCGCCCGTTTCGTCGGGGGCGTCGGGCACACACTCCGGCGGGGTCGAGGATGAGCGCGCCTGGCTCAGAAATGGACGATCGGGTCGCCGGAGAATGCGCCGACTCTTTCCCCGTTCCGACCGACAGAAATCGGTTCGCGACCATGCACCGTATAACCCGTGTACCCCCCCTCGGCGACGTCCAGGCCACCAAGAGGTCCGTAGTCGAACGGTGCGATGGCGTTACGCCCGAACGCGTCGGCGCCACGCTCAGGGTTCTCCACTTCGTCGTCACGCCCAGTCGTCAGGAAGAAAGCCAACAGTTTCGCCGTCCCCGCCATGAGGGCAAACGCGCCAACGAACGTCGCGCGGATCAGGTTCGCAATCGGCTTCATACGTGCCTCCTACGCCCGTGAGGAATCTACCAATGACAATAACCCATATTGAAAAATACGCCGCCCGACCCGGTACGTACACCTCGAAGATGTACCGCGCTGTAAGCCACGTGGTGGCAGGCATATTCCTCCTGCCGTTCTCCGTCGGCATCGCCACGGCCGATTCGTCAAAGGCAGCTGACGACATCAAGGCCTCCATCATGCGCAACACCTCCGGGCAGGTCCGGCCCGTCTCGGTGGCCCCCACGCCCGTTTCCGGCGTCTACGAGGTCGTCAACGGGATGGACGTGTTCTATGTGGACGCGACCGGTCGCTATGCCTTCGTGGAAGGTCGCCTGGTGGACATGGTTGAGCGTCGCGATCTCACTCAGGCGAGGCTCGAGGCGCTCACGGCAATCCCCTTCGCAGATCTGCCGCTCGACGTGGCGATCAAGACTGTGCGCGGGAACGGCTCGAGGCGGCTCGCCGTGTTCGAGGACCCGGCGTGCCCCGCGTGCCGGTCACTCCAGCCGACGCTCACCGCGCTCGACGACGTCACGATCTATACATTCACCTACCCGGTCGTCTCCTCCGACTCGATTCCCGCAGCCGTGGGCACCTGGTGCGGTAGCGATCGCCCGGCCGATCAATGGCGGGCCTACATGGAAGGTGCGCCCGCGCCACGGCAGATCGAGCCTCACTGCGAACCGGCCATGGACCATGTCCGGCGGATCGTCGAATTCGGACGTAGCCATGGAATCCGCAACACACCTACCCTCGTACTGGACGACGGGCGCCGGGTAGTCGGAGCGATCTCCGGCCCCGAGCTCGAAGAAGCCCTGACGCGTGCTGCCCAGGGAGCAGGCAGGTGAACGCGACAATGCGCCGATTGGTCGCCTCTGTGACCTGCGCCACCGCCCTTCCGTCCGTCCAGGCCCAGGAACGGGTCGAGATCTTCCAGCTCAGCACGCAACTGCTGCGCGGAACGGGGACGGCAACGGTGTATCACGTGGATGGCATGGAGCGGATCAACGCCACCCTGTCCGCCGGGCTGCCCTCCGACCCCGTCCAGGCCGAAGCGGTCGCCAGGCGCCGCTTCGAGGCACTCACCGACACAGACCGCCAGGCGATCGGGGCCAGCGCACGGGGCCTGACCGCCGCCATGAATTACCGGCTCACCAAAGTCCCGGCAATCGTATTCGATGGGGCGGCCGTCGTTTATGGCGTGGAGAACGTGGATCAGGCCCGCGCCATCTACCGGACGTGGCGTGCCCAAGGCGGTCGGTAGGGGAAAGCGGCATGCGCGCGTGTTCCGTCACCCGGTCAGCCAAGGCGCCGCGTCTGCGCGCGATCGTGGCCGCCTGTGCCATAACCTGCGCGCCTCTAACCGGCGCGGCGGAGTCCACCACTACCGCTGCCCTCCTCGCCCAGGCGGTCGCGACCTACCCGGCCTGCAGCGCGTGGCATGTTTCGGGGATCTGCTTCTGGCTGCGCTGCACACCGGTCGGATGCTCCATCCGCACATCGACCCGCATCAGCCATTTCGCCCCCGATCTGGTGGTGAGCACCTACCACGACGTCGCGACCCACCCGTGGCCGGAAATTGGCATCCCAATCTCAGCAGCGAGCCGCGGGCTCCTCGGGACACTGCTCGGCGTCGACCTGGCCGACAGCGCCGGCACACACTCGCAGGCCGATCGCACAGACAAGCAGCGGCGCTTCCGCGACGCCGATGCCGTCGGCCATCCCGCGGCCGGGCTGCCCGACCTCGTCACCTGCCCCTCGGCCATCATTCCCTTCGCCCCCTACTACCAGTCGAAACTCGACGCGGCCGTGTGGCGTTCCTATCTACCGGCGGAGCTTCTCCTTCCAGCCTCCTGGGTGCCGGGAATGCGCGAGGTCGGCACCCCGCCGCTCAATACCTGGGGCAACGTCTATCCGCGTACCGGTGAGGTCGTCCAGCAACACGAGGTCAAGGCCGCCGCGGTCCTGTCGCAGCGCATCGCCGATTTCATCACCCGGCCCGCGCAGCCGCACGTCTACGCCTACGTCACCTCGGGCGGCACGCGACGACGGCGAGGTCAGCTCGTGTGGGATCCGCCGCCAGCGCGCGAAAACGATCCCATGGGCGGCCTGTGGCAGATGAATGTCGCGGTCCCCACTCCCTGCCACGTCTTCGGACTCAATGACACCGCGAGCCCGGTCTCCTACGGCGACGCCATGGCCACCCATTCCGGCAGCTATGCCTACACCCTCTGGCGTCCCTACGCCTGCTGCAGGGTGCGTGGCCAGATCTTCCTCGGCAGCATCCAGTTCGGCTTGTGGTGATTGCGATGAGTCCTGTCCGTTTCGTGCCTCTACTGGCCGTCTTCATCGCTGCGCCATCCTGGTCGGCGCCCCCCCTTGCCAGCCGGCCGCCGACCGTCATCCACGACGCTGGTGGCGTACCGCTCGCGCCTTACTTCGAGCCGTTCGCCGACGACGCCAGCGAGGAGGCCCGCGAGCCGGTATCCCAGCCGCCGTGGCAACCACCCTCTCCGCAGCTCTTCCCGGTCGTCTCAGCCCGCGGGGGGCCCGGCCGGCTGCTGCAGAACCCCATGCCAAGCAAGTTGCCGGGCGGGCCGGGACAACCCATCTTCATCGTCGGCGACGATGCGGCCTCCGTCGACTGGATGCAACGCAACGCGGACGCATTGCATCGGATGGGCGCCCGGGGAATCGTCGCATCGGTGCGCACCCCCGAGGATTTTCTGCGTCTGCGGGGCTTGGTCGACCTGCACATGACGCCCATGTCGCCCGATGCGCTCCTCGAAGCGGCCGGGATCCACGTTTGGCCCGTCCTCATCGGCGCCGATGGGGCGATTTCGCAGTAGGAGGCACGTGATGAGCCAGAGAAGCATCCGCCCGCATCGGCTTGTGATCGCACTTGCCCTCGCCTACTCGGGGGCATCGCCCGCCACGGATCCGTCGCATGCCGAACTCGGAGCCCTCGCAGCCGCGCTCTTCGCCACCGTGCCGCCTGCCGCGTTATCTCAGACGGAACGGCGCGAGATCGCTGCCGTCACGCCTCTTGCCCTGCGCGACGGCGTCGTCGTGAGCAGCCTTCCGGCCTGCGAAACGGCGATGCACCCCGAGGTGTCCCTCGAAGACCTGAACGGCGACGGGCTCCCGGAGGTATTCGTTGTCGCCGGCAACACCTGCACGTCGGGGATGACGGGCAGCAGCATCTGGCTGTTCGCCAGGCTCCCCGACGGGCGCTGGAGCCGGCGCCTCGACGTCGCGGCGGCCGCCTACCGCGTGCTGCCAACAACGACCCAAGGGTGGCGCGACCTGGTCGTGGGCCGCCGTGGGATGTGCCACGGGGTGTGGCACCTCGCCGCGGACGGTGTGTACCAGTACGCGCGCTCCATCAGGCCCGACGGAACTCAGTGCCCAAGCCAATAGGAGGTCTGGCATGAAAGCCCGTCTCGCTTTCGTCCTGTTTCTGCTGGCCAGCCTCGTCTGGGCAGGCGTGACGTACACCGATTTCCTCAAAGCCCTGGGGCAGCGGGAGAGCACGATGAACCCACGGGTCACCAACCAGTTCGGTCACGTCGGCCTCTTCCAGTTCAGCGAGGCCGCCCTCCAGGACGTAGGCCTCTACTCGGGCGACGGCACACCGAAAACCAACGACTGGACCGGCACCTTCACCGGCAAGTACGGCGTCAGTTCGCTGGCCGATCTGCTTGCAAATCCCGATGCCCAGGTCCAGGCGGTATCCGCTTACCACCGGCAGATGTGGAACACCCTCACGAAGGTCTATGGTGCCGAAAGCTACCTGGGGACGACGATCAACAGCGTCCCGATCACTGCTTCGGGTCTCGTCGCCGCAGCACACCTTGTGGGCGCCGGCACCGTTGGGGAGTGGCTCAAATCCGGAGGAGCGACGGATCCGGCCGACGGCAACGGCACCAGGCTCGTCTCCTACCTGGGGCAGTTTGCCGGCTATACGCTGGCCTTCGCGCCTCCGAGCTACGCCGAGGTCCTCGCGGGCACCCCGTCGGGCGGTTCGCCTGGCGGCCATGTCCCTACCCCTTCCCCCTTAAGGCCGTCAGCCGGGACGGGCTCCGCCGCCTTGCTCAATGGCAGCGGCTTCGGCTACACGTCTGCTGCACAGGGTTTCTTCGGTGCCACCGGCTATCACATGGGGCAGGTCCGGCAGTTCCTGGTCGGAATTGCCGCGATGACCCTCGTTACCTGGATCGCATGGGTCATCGTCGCCAAGTGGCGGGGCTTGTCGGAGGGATTTGATACAAAGCGGGAGCTTGCGGTCAACGTTGCTCGGGCTATCGTTCTGACATGGATCGTGCTGCTCATCATGATGTAGATCTGGCGACTTCCATGGAGGCGATGATGAAACGGACGCCATACCTGGCCGCCCTCCTTCTGGCGGCATCCCTGCAGTCCGCCCGCGCTGACGTGCTCGACGGCCTGATCTTCGGCGCCAAGTGCATGGGCGCGGCTGATCGCAAGGCCTGCGAGGAGCAAGCCAAACGCGATGCCGACGAGACGCGGGAGCGGATGCGCCAGCAGCCGCCCCAGAACGCACCGACCCCGACGAATCTCGACTCGCCCGACGATACGCTCGGCAAGAAGATCTATCGGAACTGGCGCAAGAACGTGGAATGCCATCCATTCTCTACACGCTCCGTACGCGACGTCGATTCAACTTATGCGCGGGTAATGAACCGGTACAGCTTCGTTACCCCGAACCAAGCCAAGCTTCAATCAGGAACCGGCGAGGCGGGACTTTACATCGCGGGCTATCTTCATGAGACCTCACCCGGCGCCCTCTACCGCCTCGAACAAGTGGTCCATTCGCCCGACGTGGCCAACGGCCGGCGCCAGTACAAGCTGCAGCTCGACCTCGCCCGCGACGGCCCCGGCACCCGCGTCACCGGCCAGTACTGCGTGACCACCGACGACCCCGCCGGCTGGCGCGATTTGCCGGACCAGGTACTCAAAAGCCTCAACAACACCTTCTAGCCCCCGGGATCACCAATGCTCGACGACGAACGCCCCTGCCCGCACTGCCGCGGCGCGCGCGAAGTCCGCGCCCAGGTCGAACGCCCTTGCCGCAGCTGCGGCGGCAGCGGTCGTGAACGCCGCTCGTACGACGACGAGCCTTGCCGCGCCTGCGGCGGCCGCGGGATGGAATCCGTATCCGAGTTCCAGCTTTGCACGGGATGTAACGGGCGGGGATACGTTTGAGACACGTTCGAAGCCAGCCCTCGCCTCGACTCCACTCGCATCCTTAATCGATCAGGGTGTGAGCATCGAATCGAGCCATTGCGGACACGACCAGCTGCGCATAGGATAGGTGACGCTGCAGGGCCGTTCGCGGCTCTATTGAATCCGGTTAGCCCCTGACACCGGAACGGCTTTCGAGCCCGGGGTTCTGTTCAGTTTCATTTTTCCCGTGGGGAGTCGTTCCCCCACGCGGAGACGGCTCTCCATGTCTTTCAAAGGAGATGCCAATGTTCCACTTCCATTCGACGACATTGTCTGACGCAGCACTGCTGGAGCGCTTCTTCGGCCAGGAGGCCGAAGACGTGTGGGAGCGTTGCGGCTCCTGGGCCAAGGTTCTCGAGATCGCGCGGGATCCGCGCACGGAGCCCTGGCACGCCCTCGCGAATGCACTGGAGATTCTGCAGCGAGGCTTAACCGAAGACTTGGCGGAGCGCGATGCGCTCGATGCCCCCGAGACCGTGCGCGCGTTTCTCCGTACCTTTTTCATGGGTCGCCCCTATGAGATCTTCGTCGTGTTGTACCTGGACGCCCGCAACCGCCTCCTCCACGCGGAGGAAGCCTTCCGTGGCACCTTGACGCAGACCAGCGTCTACCCGCGCGAAATCGTGCGCCGAGCACTCGAGCTTCGTGCGGCCGCAGTGATCTTCTCGCACCAGCACCCGTCGGGCGCTTGTGAGCCTTCGATCGCCGACGAGTGCCTGACCCGACAACTGAAGGAAACTCTCGCCATGGTCGACGTGAAGGTGCTCGACCACTTCGTCATCGCCGGCGCTGCGGACGTGTCCTTTGCCCAGCGAGGGCTCCTGTAGTCCTGCGTTCTTGCCAAACCGCGATTTGGCCGCTATTTTTGTCTTGTCTCGACGGCACCCTGCCGTCTCTCGAGACCCGGCGGGGACGCCCTCGCTCTCTCGCTTCGCGCGACACTCGCTCAATCCCTTGCTCGTCAACCGGCGCTTCTCGCCGTTCTGACGTCGACTCGTCCTGATTCCCCGCCCCGCGGCTGATGCAACTGCCATCAGCCGCGGCATGGCATGCATCAACCATCCGGACCACGAACGCCAGCGAGGAAGCACATGAATGAATCTCGGGCAGCATGTCCCCGGCGCCGAATCGACGGCTTGATCGGCGTCGGTCAGGACTCGCATGACGAAAAAATTCCCCTGCCACATGAACAAAGAGGTGCCGCCGTGCGCCTCGACCTACCCGTGAGGTAGCGGCGTCATGAGCATCAAGGTCATGTCGCTCGTGTGGGAAGGATTCCCTGCGTCTGGAAGCGAGATGCTGGCAATGCTCGCTCTCGCCGACTGGTGCAACGACGAGGGCGGAAGTCTCCACCCGTCGATGAAAGCTGTTGCGGAGAAGATCCGTGTTTCGGAAAAGCAGGCTCGTCGGATCATCCACACCTTTGAAAAAACGGGATACCTCAAGGTAGTCGGGAATGCCAATGGTGGTGCGCCCGGCACCACCAAGCAGTACCAGCTCAACGTCGTGAAACTTAAGACGCTTGCGGACGACGCCGCAGCCCGAAAGACGGCTCCCGTCGATGTCACCCCTCCCACCGACGTCACCC
>NZ_WTVK01000278.1 GCF_012910805.1 Aromatoleum evansii | reverse complement strand
GTCGTTGCCCTTGTCGTCGACGACGATGAACGCGGGGAAGTTCTCGACCTCGATCTTCCACACGGCCTCCATGCCGAGCTCAGGGTATTCGAGCACCTCGACCTTCTTGATGCAGTCGAGGGCGAGACGCGCGGCCGGGCCGCCGATCGAGCCGAGGTAGAACCCGCCGTACTCCTGGCAGGCCTCCGTCACCTGGGCGCTGCGGTTGCCCTTGGCGAGCATCACCATCGAGCCGCCGGCGGCCTGGAACTGCTTGACGTACGAATCCATGCGCCCGGCCGTCGTCGGCCCGAACGAACCGGACGCCATGCCCTCCGGCGTCTTCGCGGGGCCTGCGTAGTAGACCGGGTGGTCCTTGAGGTACTGCGGCATCTCCTCGCCGGCGTCGAGGCGCTCCTTGATC
>NZ_WTVK01000277.1 GCF_012910805.1 Aromatoleum evansii | reverse complement strand
GCCGATCTGACGCGCCGCCGCTTCGTCGGCGCGCACATCCTGAGTGAACTCGTCGCCGGCCAGGACGCGGCGGACGTCGTCGGCGGGCAGCCCGATCTCCTCGCCGAGACGCTGCAGCTCGGTCGTGTCGCCGACCGCGACGCCCTCGGTGAAATAAGCGCGCATGAGGCGTTCGTGCGCTTCGGTGGCGCGCCCGTGCTGGGCGGCCAGGTGGACGAGACGGTGAGCGTCGAACGTGTTGCCGAACTTGGCTTCGCGCCAGTTGAACTCGAGGCCGACCTCGGCCGCGCGGGCGGCGATGTCCTCCTGGCTGCGCTCGGACTGCTCCGGCGTCATGCCGTACTTCGCCGCGATCTTCTCGACGAGCGTCGTGTCGGGCACGGCCTCGATCGTCGGGTCGAGCT
>NZ_WTVK01000276.1 GCF_012910805.1 Aromatoleum evansii | reverse complement strand
ACCATCGCCTCGGCGGCCAGACGCAGCAGGTTGAAGGTGCCGACGAGGTTGATGTCGATGACGGTGCGGTACTTCTCGAGCGCGTGGACGCCGTTCTTGCCGAGCACGCGCCCCGGGGTGCCCACGCCGGCGCAGGCCACGGCGATGCGCAGCTCACCGAGGTCGGCGGCGGCGTTGACGCCCTGGCGCACCTGCTCCTCGTCGCGCACGTCGGTGGGGACGAACAGGGCGCGCTCGCCCAGGTCGCCGGCGACGGCCTGGCCGTTCGAACTCGGTAGGTCGGCGATGACGACGGCCGCGCCGTCGGCGTGCAGGCGGCGGGCGGTGGCCTCGCCGAGGCCCGAGCCGGCACCGGAGATGAGAGCGACGGTGTGCTGCGTGATCTTCATGTGACGCACTCTAACG
>NZ_WTVK01000275.1 GCF_012910805.1 Aromatoleum evansii | reverse complement strand
GCCCATGGCCTCGCCGTCGCGCCCAAGCCGCAGCGGGACGTTCAGGCGCCGGGCATGCTCGTGCAACACGCGCAGGTCGAATTGCACCACGTTCCAGCCAATGATCGCGTCGGGATCGTGCCGCGCCAGCCACTCGTTGAGTCTGTCCAGCAACCCTTCGCGGCTGTCGCAGTAGTCGAACTTGAAATCCACCTGCGAGGCATCGCCATTGGCCGGTCCGAGCATGTACACCTGACGTTCGCCGCAGCCTTCCAGTGCAATGGAATACAACTCGCCCCGCTCGGTGGTTTCGATGTCCAGCGACACCAGTTTCAGCCGTGGCCGATAGCCGGGGTCCGGCCTCATCTGTGCGTCGAGCAGGACGCCCTGAGCGTCAGGCGTTCCACTGAACTGCACGGGCGCAGTG
>NZ_WTVK01000274.1 GCF_012910805.1 Aromatoleum evansii | reverse complement strand
GTCCAGGAAATTGGTCGAGTAGTTGCGGCTGAAATCGTCTGATGTCAGCACCTCGGTGTTCGACGGCACCTTGTCGCGATCGATCAGGCTCGCGACGCGCTCGGAGGGCCCGGGGACGCCGGTGCCGCCCTCAGGCGCCGCCGCGGTTTGCGCCGGCGCGGCCCGCGTTCGCGCGGTTCGTGAGGTCTGCACCACCGGCTTGGCGGCGGGCTTGATGCTGCGCGTGCCCGACAACGGCGAGGGAGCAATCACGGTGACCGGTGGCAGCTCGGCGGGAGCGGGGGTCTGGGCGTACACGGCGGTCAGCGGCGCAGCAGCTCCGATGGCGGTGAGCACGGCCACGGCGCTGCGCGTGTGGACCGAAGAAGTCAGAAACCGCGTTGCCGCACGCAACAACGTATCAGCC
>NZ_WTVK01000273.1 GCF_012910805.1 Aromatoleum evansii | reverse complement strand
GTCCCGGTTCGGCAGGTTGGTGAGACCGTCATGGTGCGCCATGTGCGCGATCCGTGCTTCGGCGGCACGGCGTTCGGTGATGTCGACCACCGCGACCAGGTAGCCGTCGCGGCCCTCGAACGCCACCTTGCGTCCGAACGTCAGTACATGGATCTCGGTGCCGTCGGCCCTGATGTGGCGCCAGTCGCGGCTCGATTGATAGACGTCGCCGATCTCGCGCAAGGCGGCGCTGTGCACGCCCCGCTCGTCCTCCGGCCAGATCTCGCGCAGCGTCATGCCGAGAAATCGCTCGCGGCTGTACCCGTAGTGCTGAACGGCGGCGTCGTTGACGCTGAGGAATTCCATCGTGCCGGCGTCGAACACCCACATCGGCATCGGGTTGTTCTCGAACAGCAGGCGGAACGAC
>NZ_WTVK01000272.1 GCF_012910805.1 Aromatoleum evansii | reverse complement strand
GTGTAGGCCCGGTAGCGCGCGCCTGGGACCGCGGCGATCGACAGGTCGAGGCTGCGACCCTCGATCTTGGTCGCCCAGCCGGCCATGTAGCGGATGAACTCCACCGAGGCGCCGACCTCCAGGGCCCGCGACAGGTTGATCGACTTGCCGTTGTTCAGGGTTTCCAACTGCGCCAGTTGCTCGCCATGCGCCTCGATCCGTTCCGCCAGTCGCAGCAGCAGGCGCTCGCGATCGGCCGGGCGCTGGCCTGCCCAGTTGCCTTCGAACGCACGCCGCGCGGCGGCGACCGCCCGATCGACGTCTTCGGCGCCGGCGCGGGCCACGCGCGCCAGCTCGGCACCGGTCGCCGGGTCGTACAGCGGCATGTCGGCGCCGGAACGCGCCGGCCCGGA
Source organism: Aromatoleum evansii (assembly GCF_012910805.1). Taxonomy (GTDB): domain Bacteria; phylum Pseudomonadota; class Gammaproteobacteria; order Burkholderiales; family Rhodocyclaceae; genus Aromatoleum; species Aromatoleum evansii. The sequence goes on along the minus strand of NZ_WTVK01000272.1, from coordinate 16 downwards.
CTCACCGTCGATCAGC
>NZ_WTVK01000271.1 GCF_012910805.1 Aromatoleum evansii | reverse complement strand
CGTGAGCATGCCGGGCGCGTGCGTGGGCTGACGGCGTGAGCCGCGCATGATGCGGTCATCGTCGGCCTGCACCCAGTAGGCGAGGGCGCCGCCGAGATCCATGAGCGGGTCGCCGAGCGTCGCCATCTCCCAGTCGAGGACACCGATGACGCGCGTCGGGTCGTCGTGCGCGAGGACGAGGTTGTCGAAGCGGAAATCGTTGTGAATCAGGCAGTTTCCGACGTCGTGTGGCTGGTGCTCGTCGAGCCAGGCCATCACCTTCTCGAACGATCCGGTGCCGTGACGCACACCGTGCGTACGTGCCTTGCGGTAGCGCGCCGACCATCCGTCGACCTGCCGCTTGACGTACCCCTCCCCCTTGCCGAAGCGCTCAAGCTCGGTGCCGGCGACGTCGATCGAGTGCAACGC
>NZ_WTVK01000270.1 GCF_012910805.1 Aromatoleum evansii | reverse complement strand
GTATGGTGCAGGTCAGGGGTTGTTGGCGGCACTGGCTGGCGCCGAGTATGTTGCCCCTTATATTAACCGTCTGGATGCCCAGGGCGGTGACGGCATCGAGATGGTTCATGAGCTGCAACAGCTGTTAACGCTGCATGCACCGAATGCACTGGTGCTGGCAGCCAGTTTTAAAACGCCGCGTCAGGCGCTGGAATGCTTGCTGGCGGGCTGTCAGGCCATCACGTTACCGGTTGACGTGGCAGAGCAATTTCTTGCGGCCCCAGCGGTGCAGGCGGCGGTAGAGAAATTCGAGCAGGACTGGCAGGGTGCGTTTGGAACAAACTTGTTGAACTGAGCCGTGTGAAATAAGCAAAGAAAAGGGCGCCGCAGCGCCCTGATTAACAAAACATACATTCAGCCGTTCTCACGC
>NZ_WTVK01000269.1 GCF_012910805.1 Aromatoleum evansii | reverse complement strand
GTGGCTGAGCAATATCGCCAGCAATTTCATCGACGGCCAGATCACGCGCTCGACCGACCTGACCCCGTCGATCCAGGTGTTGCTGGTCAAGATCATTCGCATCGGCCTGATGGTGATCGCGGTCGCCATTGCGTTGAGCGCGGTCGGCATCAACCTGTCGGCGCTTGCGGTGCTGTCCGGCGCGGTCGGCGTCGGCATCGGTTTCGGCCTGCAGAAGATCGTCGCCAACTTCATCTCGGGCATCATTCTGCTGGTCGACAAATCGGTGAAGCCGGGCGACCTCGTCACCATCGGCGACAGCCAGGGCCGTATCAGTGCGATGAAGACCCGCTACATCTCGGTCGCCGCCGGCGACGGCCGCGAGTTCCTGATCCCGAACGAGGACCTGGTGACACAGAAGGTCACCAAC
>NZ_WTVK01000026.1 GCF_012910805.1 Aromatoleum evansii | reverse complement strand
TGAGCACTCAATCTTTGCAACATTAAAACTGCCGAAGCAGTCTCGGTCGCGCCAACCAAGCACTCACACTTATCGGTTGTCCAATTTTTTAAAGAACCGCTGCCGAAGCAGCGAGAAAGAGATTCTGACAAACTTACTTCACTTCGTCAAGCACCGCAGCGATTTATTTTTTACACCGCTACCGCACCACCCTCTCTTTCCTGCTCCCCACCGCCGCCTCGAAACCGCTGCAGCGCTGAAGAGGCGCGAATTATATAGAGCTCAATTGAACCGTCAAGCGCTTTCCGAAAGAAATCCGGAAATTTATTCGCTCTGATAAAAACCCGAGCCGCCGGCGTAATTCTCGAATCGTGTGCATTCGCCGATGAAGGTCATGCGGACGGTGCCGGTCGGACCATTACGATGCTTGCCGATAATCAGTTCCGCGGAGCCCTTGTCCGGCGAATCCGGGTTATAGACCTCGTCGCGGTAGATGAACATGATGATGTCCGCGTCCTGCTCGATGGCGCCGGATTCGCGCAGGTCGGACATCACGGGGCGCTTGTTCGGGCGCTGCTCGAGACTCCGGTTCAACTGGGACAGCGCGATGATCGGAACGTGCAGCTCCTTCGCGAGCGACTTGATCGAGCGCGAGATCTCGGAGAGTTCGGATGCGCGATTGTCGCTGTCCTTGCTGCCGACCATGAGCTGCAGGTAGTCGATGACGATGAGACCGAGCTTGCCGCACTGGCGCGCGAGGCGGCGTGCGCGGGCGCGTAGGTCGATAGGGTTGAGGCCGGGCGTTTCGTCGATGAAGAGCGGGGCGTCGTAGAGCTTGCCCATCGCCATCGTGAGGCGCTGCCAATCCTCGTCGCCGAGCCGGCCCGTGCGGATCTTGCCCTGATCGATACGGCCGACTGAGGAGATGAAGCGGGTGGCGAGCTGCGTACCCGGCATTTCCATCGAGAAGATGGCTACTGGAAGCTTGCAGTCGACGGCGACGTGTTCGGCGACGTTGAGCGCGAAGGTGGTCTTGCCCATCGCGGGACGGCCGGCGACGATGATCATGTCGGAGGGCTGCAGGCCGGAGGTCTTGTCGTCGAGATCGACGAGGCCGGTCGGCACGCCGGTGACCTCGGACGGGTTGTCGCGGTCGTAGAGGTCCTGCACGCGGTCGACGACCTGCTTGAGGATGGGCTGGATCGAGACGAAGCCGGTGGTGGTGCGCGCCGTGGATTCGGCAATCTCGAACACCTTGGCTTCGGCTTCGTCGAGCAGGGTCTTGGCGTCGCGGCCTGTGGCACTCAGCGCGGACGCGGCGATCTCGTCGCCGACGGTGACGAGCTTGCGCAGGATGGCGCGCTCGCGGACGATCTCGGCGTAGCGGCGGATGTTGGCCGCGGACGGGGTGCTGTTGGCGATCTCCGCGAGATAGGCGAGGCCGCCCGCCTGCTCGGATTCGCCGTTCTTCTCGAGCGACTCGAAGACGGTGACGACGTCGGCGGGCTTGCCGAGGTCGAGCAGCTTGCTGATGTGGCGGAAGATGCGCCGGTGGTCGTCGCGATAGAAGTCGGCTTCGCTGGCGAGATCGGCGACGCGCTCCCAGGCCTGATTGTCGAGCAGGATGCCGCCGATGAGGGATTGCTCGGCTTCGAGCGAGTGCGGCGGTAGCTTGATTGCCGAGATCGCGGGGTCGCCGGAGTTCTCGGCAAAGCGGCGCTTTTGAGTGGCCATCGGAGGCGGTCTTCCTGGGGAGCGAGAACGGAATTCTACCGAAGCGGCAGGCGCTTCTGAAAAAGGAAAGGGGCTGCCGAGGCAGCCCCTTCCGGATCGCGTTACCGCTGGCGGATTACTGTTCGCCGAGCACGGAAACGGTGACCGGAACGACGACGTCGTGGTGCAGGGCGATATCGATCTGCACGTCGCCGATGGCCTTGATCGGGCCTTCCGGCATGCGGATCGCGCTACGCTCGACCTTGAAGCCCTGACCTTCCAGCGCTTCGGCGATGTCGATGTTGGTGACGGAGCCGAACAGGCGACCGTCCATCCCGGCCTTGCGGGCGATCTGCAGCATCAGGCCTTCGAGCTTGGTGGCGACAGCCTGGGCCTCGCCGAGCTTCTCGGCTTGGGCCTTCTCGAGTTCGGCGCGCTTGGCTTCGAATTCGGCCATGTTGGCCTGGGTCGCACGCTTGGCCTTGCCTTGCGGGATCAGGAAGTTGCGGGCGTAGCCGTCCTTGACCTTGACGACGTCGCCGAGGGTGCCGAGGTTGGCGACTTTTTCGAGCAGAATGATTTGCATGTCCGATCTCTCCTGATTACTTGTGCAGATCGGTGTAAGGCAGCAGGGCGAGGAAGCGCGCGCGCTTGATCGCGGTCGACAGCTGACGCTGGTAGCCGGCCTTGGTGCCGGTGATGCGGGCCGGCATGATCTTGCTGTTTTCGGTGATGAAGTCCTTCAGGATATCGACGTCCTTGTAGTCGACTTCCTCGATCTTTTCCGCGGTGAAGCGGCAGAACTTGCGACGCTTGAACAGGCCGCGATTGCCGCGGTCATCCTTTTTCTTTGCAAACTTCTTGTTGAAAGCCATTTTCGTTTCCTTCCAGAAATTCGATCTTGCTCAGGTGCAGTACCGGGCTTCGGCTGCGAAGGCTTTTCGCGGCGAGAAATCCGGCGACCCTTATCCTCATGCCGGGGGATGCACTGGCCAGCACACTAGCCAGCTCACCGACTGCAACCGCCTGCAGTTCCACCGAAACGTCGCGGCTCAGTCCCGCTTCCAGTTGTTTCGATTCATGCGCGAGGCCGCAAGCGGCGATCGGCACTCCTGCCGGGGTTCGACGCAGGGGCTGGAGTTCAGCGATCCGGGCGTCGAGGTGCAGCTGGTTGATTCCCTCGTCAGTCACCTCAGGCGGATTCGGCCTCGGACTTCGCTTCTTCCGCGGCGGGCGCGGCGGTCAGCGAGCGGGACTTCTCTTCCTTCATCATCGGCGACGGGGTGGTCACGGCGCCCTTCATCTTGACGACGAGGTGGCGCAGGACGGCATCGTTGAACTTGAACGAGTGCTCGAGTTCGCCGAGGGCTTCGCCGTCGCACTCGATGTTCATGAGCACGTAGTGGGCCTTGTGCACCTTCTGGATCGGATAGGCCATCTGGCGGCGGCCCCAGTCTTCGAGGCGGTGGATCTTGCCTTCGCGGGCGGTGACGATCGACTTGTAGCGCTCGATCATCGCCGGGACCTGTTCCGACTGGTCCGGGTGGACGATGAATACAACTTCGTAATGTCGCATGGAGACTCCTTGCGGTTGATGACAGCTCCCCGGCATGCGAACCGGTGGAGCAAGGGAAAGCCGGGAAGAATAACAGGAAAAGCTTGACGGATCAAAGGGCGATGTTTAATGGCGTGCGTTGGTTGCCGTGCTGCTAATCCGGGAGTCCGGGCGAACTGGCCAGGGCAGGCGTTCGCGGCCTTCGGCTTCCCGGATCGGAATGCGCCGCGGAGGCGGCGCGGCAAACTCGCCGGCTGCGCCGGCTCAGACATGCCGCGCCTTGTTTCCTCCGCGACGCATCCCGATCCGGCGCTCTCGACAGCCCCGACCAGCCCACCCGGACACCCTTGCGTGTGCGCGATCTCGAGGAGTCGTCTATCGGGGGCGGGCGTCCCAGATTTTTTGCAGGCGCTTGACCGACATCGGCATGGGGGTCTTCAGTTCCTGGGCAAAGAGGCCGACGCGCAGCTCTTCGAGGAGCCAGCGGAATTCTTCCAGCGCGGGGTCGTCAACGCCGGCCTTGCGCTTGGCGAGACGCTCACGTTCGAAGGGCTGGGCGAGACTGCGCCATTCGGCCAGCAGTTGAGCGTCGCGCGCGGGGTTGTTGCGCAGCTTGTCGAGACGCACGCCCGCGGCCTTGATGTAGCGCGGGAAGTGGGCCAGGCGTTCCCAGGGATACGCGACGAGAAAATCCTTGGGCATCAGCTCGCGGACCTGGGACTGGATGTCGGCGGCGACTTCGGGGAAGCCTTTCATGCCGGTGAGGCGCTTCTGCAGCGCGGAGTGTTCGGCGATCAATGTCGTCGCGAGGCGCATGAACTCCTGCGCGATCAGCGTGATGCGCGGCTTGGCCTCGCTGCAGCGCTGCTCGAAGCTCGCGGCATCGACGGGGAGCGGATCGAGCAGGCAGGTGCGCGCGAGGGTGGCGGCGACGAGTTGGGCCTTGAGCTCGGCCTCGGTGCCGAAGGGGATGAAGGCGAGCGCGAGGTCGCGCAGGCCGGGCAGGCGTTCGACCGCACGCACCTGATCCTTGAGCGTGAGCGCGAAGAGACGTGCGAGACCCTTGCGGTGGATTCTGGCGGCTTCTTCCGGGGTGTCGTAGGGGCGCAGCGAGACACTATCGCCGTCGTCGTGCAGCGCGGGGAAGCCGATGATCTCGCGCCCCGCGACCTTCACTTCGAGGAGTTCGGGCAGCGCGCCGAAGGTCCACGCGGTGAAGCCACCGAGCGATGCGGGCGAGGATTCGGGCGCGGCCTTGGCCGGGGCGCCCTGCCCTTTGGCCGGCGGCACGGGCGATGACGGGGCGGCGGCTTTCGGGGCGGCAGCCCTGGGCGCGACGGCCTCGGGCAGCGTGATGCGCGCGCCGCGGAAGCGTTCGGCGACCTGGTCGCGCAGCCGCGTGCGCAGTTCGGCGAGGTTGCGCGACTGGCCGAGCACGCGGCCGTGCTCGTCGATCACGCGGAAGTTCATGAAGCAGTGCGGATTGAGGTTTTCCGCGCGGAAGGATTCCATCGGCAGCTTGAGCGACACGCGGTCCTCGACGAAGCGCTGCAGTGCGCGCAGGAGGGGTTCGTCGGTATTCCATTCGCCGGCGTCGAAGAGCTCCAGGAAGGCGGCGGCGCTTTCGCCGATCGGCTGCAGGCGGTGGCGGTGCTTCTGCGGGACGGTGCGCAGCAGCGCGGCGACCTTTTCCTCGAGCAGGCCCGGCACAAGCCATTCGCAGCGGTGCGCGGGGATCTGGTTGAGCATCGCGAGCGGGACGGTAAGCGTGACGCCGTCGTCGGGTTCGCCGGGCTGGTGCAGGTAGACAAGCTTGAGCTTCTGGCCGAGGACTTCGAAGGTCGCGGGGAAGCGGTCGGTGGTGATGCCTTCGGCCTCGTGGCGCATGAGCTGGTCGCGCGAGAGGTACAGGAGCTTGGGCTCGGCCTTTTCGGCCTGTTTGCGCCAGGCTTCGAAGCCCGGGACGTCGAGGACATCCGCCGGGAGCTTGGCATCGTAGAAGGCGTGGATCAGCTCCTCGTCGACGAGGACGTCGGGGCGACGCGACTTGTGTTCGAGGCGTTCGATCTCGGCGACGAGGCGGCGGTTGTGCTGCAGGAAAGCCATGCCGCGCGCCGGCCCTTCGGCGATCTCGCCCTGGACGAGGCCTTCGCGGATGAAGAGTTCGCGGCACAACCGTGGGTCGGTGTCGCGGTAGCCGACGCCACGCCGCGCGTAGAGGACGAGGCCGTGCAGCGTGCCGCGCTCCCAGGCGCGCACAGCACCGGTGGTCTTGGACCAGTGCGGCTCATAGACCTGGCGCTTGATGAGGTGGGCACCCACTTCCTCCAGCCATTCGGGCTCGATCTTCGCGAGGCAGCGGCCGAAGAGGCGCGAGGTGTCGACGAGTTCGGCGCCGACGATCCATTTGCCGGCCTTCTTCGCGAGCGCGGAGCCGGGGTGCGGCCAGAACTTGATGCCGCGCGCGCCGAGGTAGCTGTCGGCCTGCGGGCCGCTGGCGTCCTCGATCTTGCAGCCGACGTGACCGAGGAGCCCCGCCAGCAGCGCCTTGTGGAGGGCGTCGTACTGCGCGGGCTTGTCATTCTCCTTCCAGCCATGTTCGGTGCACAGGGTGTGGAGCTGGGTGTGCACGTCGCGCCATTCGCGCAGGCGCATGTAGGAGAGGTGGTGCTGCTTGGCCCACGCCTTCTGCTTGCTGCCGGTCTCGTGGCGCAGCACTTCGCTCCACGCCTTCCACAGGTTCCAGTACCACAGGAACTCCGAGCGCTGGTCCTGATCGCCGCCGCGGAACTTGGCGTGCGCCTGGTCGGCGGCGCCGGGGCTCGCGGGGTTGCGCTCGCGCGGGTCCTGTGTCGACAGCGCTGCGGCGATGACGAGGACTTCGGCAAGGCAGCCACGGTCGCGCGCGGCGAGGATCATGCGACCGATCTTGGGGTCCAGCGGGAGCCTGGCGAGCTCGACGCCAGTGGGCGTGAGCTCGCGTGCGTCGTCATCGGTGACGGCACCGAGCTCGGTGAGGAGCTGGTAGCCATCGGCGATCATGCGCGGCAGCGGGGCGTCGATGAAGGGGAAGTCCTCGACGGCACCGAGACGCAGCGACTTCATGCGCAGGATCACGCCGGCGAGCGAGGAGCGCAGGATCTCGGGGTCGGTGTGCGCGGGGCGCTTGCCGAGCTCGTCCTCGTCGTAGAGGCGGAAGCAGATGCCGTCCATGACGCGGCCGCAGCGCCCGGCGCGCTGCTTGGCGGCCGACTGGGCGATCTTCTCGACCTGCAGCTGCTCGACCTTGTTGCGGTGCGAGTAGCGTTTGACGCGCGCGAGGCCGGTGTCGACGACGTAGCGGATGCCGGGAACCGTGAGCGAGGTCTCGGCGACGTTGGTCGCGAGAACGACGCGGCGGCCCTTGCCGGGGGCGAAGACGCGCGTCTGCTCCTGCGCCGACTGGCGCGCGTAGAGGGGCAGGATTTCCGTGCCGGCGGCGTGGTGGGCCTTCCTCAACGCCTCGGCGGCCTCGCGGATTTCGCGCTCGCCGGGCAGGAACACGAGGGTGTCGCCGGGGCCGCTGCGGTGGGCTTCGTCGACGGCGTCGACGATGGCGTCGTAGAGGTCGCGATCCTTGCGGCGGTCAGGGCCGGAGCGGCGGGATTCCGGGGCGGGTTCGTCGTCCGATTCGACGGGGCGGTAGCGCAGCTCGATCGGATAGAGGCGGCCGGAGACTTCGATCACCGGCGCGGGCTTGCCGTCGGCGCTCGCGAAATGGCGCGCGAAGCGGTCGGCGTCGAGCGTCGCGGAGGTGACGATGACTTTGAGGTCGGGGCGGCGCGGCAGCAGGGTCCTGAGGTAGCCGAGCAGGAAGTCGATGTTGAGACTGCGCTCGTGGGCCTCGTCGATGATCAGCGTGTCGTAGGCGGCGAGCGAGGGGTCTCCCTGCGTCTCCGCGAGCAGGATGCCGTCGGTCATGAGCTTGATGCAGCTCGACTCGCTGAGGCGGTCGGTGAACCGGATCTTGTAGCCGACGGCCTGGCCGAGTTCGCTCTTCAGTTCCTGCGCGATGCGGGTGGCGGTGGCGCGGGCGGCCAGCCGCCGCGGCTGGGTGTGGCCGATGAGGCCGGCGGCGCCGCGGCCGAGCGCGAGGCAGATCTTGGGGAGCTGGGTGGTCTTGCCGGAGCCGGTCTCGCCGCAGACGATGACGACCTGGTGGGCGGCGATCGCGGCGGCGATCTCGTCGCGCTTTTGCGTGACGGGCAGCTCGGCCGGAAAGTCGGGTCTGGGCAGGCGGGCCTGGCGTTCGCCGAGTTTGGCGCGCGAACGGGCGCGCAGCGCGTCGAGATCGGCTTGCACACGCTCGCGTTTCGCCCCCTGGAGGCGGCCGAGGTCGCGCGCGAGGCGACGCAGGCGCGGGCGGTCGGCGCTCAGGCAGTCGAAAAAGTCGTCGCGCCGGCGCTCATCGCGGGGCCGGGAGTCGGTAGCAGTCACGTTCGGGGTCGTCGGCGGGACCGCCATGCCCCAACAGTCGCAGGCGGTCGTTCATTGCCCGCCGGGCGGCGGGTCACATCGGGAAAGTCGCGCAGATTATGCCAGAACGGGCGGATGGGGCATCACTCGCGCGCCCAGCCCCATCCGCACCGCTCATTCCCCCGCGGCGGACAGGATCAGGCGCACGCGTTCGGGCGTCGGCGGGTGGGTCGAAAGGTAGCCCCGCTTCTCGTCCGCGTCCGGATCGACCCGCTGCAGGATGTCGACGAGGCGCTGCGGGTTGATTCCATGACTGCGCAACGTGTCGACCGCGTGGCGATCGGCTTCTCGCTCGAAATCGCGCGAGTAGCCCATCTGCGTGAGCATCAGCGGCAGCGCGGTGACCGCCGAGGATACGGACGAAATGTCGCCGACGACGAGGGTCGAGAGCAGGCCCAGGAAGGAGGCCTGCAGCGAGGCGCGCATTGCGTGGCGGTGCGCGACGTGGCCGATCTCGTGGGCAAGCACGCCGATGAGCTCCTCGTCGTGCTGTGCACGCTGGATGAACTGGTCGGTGAAGATGATGGTGCCCGCGGGGAGCGCCAGCGCGTTGGCGCCGATGGTGCCTGCGGCATCGCGGAACAGGATCCGAACGGGGCGGCCGTCCCCCACGAACGGAGCAAAGACGGCCTGCAGGCGGGTCTGCTCCTGCGCGGGCAGGCGGCTTGGCTTGAGGAGTTGGCGGTCGAGGAGTTCGAGCACGACGGTCTCGGCGTGCGCATTGAGCTCGACGGGCAGCGCATGCGCCGCGACGCGCGCCAGCGCCGGGACGCCCCACTGCACGCAGGCCCAGACGAACACGACGGTAAACGCCAGCCCGACGAGGGCATAACGCAGCTTCGACTCCAGCCGATGCGCGAGCCCGTTCGCGGGCGCACGGCGCGCGAGGAGCCGGTCGACCGCGTCGTTATCGGCAGTCTCGAAGCTGGCGCCGCCCGGAAAACGAATAAAGCGCGGCGTATTGCCGACCCGGGACGAGAACTCGACGCCATCGAGTTCGCAGGCGGGATGCAGTGTTTCGCCCGCCGCGCCCTCGACCCGCAGAAGGCCGTTCGCGACCGCCACGCTCGCCGGATGGCTGCGCGAGCTGTGGCCGTCGAAGAAGTGCCCCTCGAGCCGCATCAGATGCCCAGGTCCACGTCGAACAGGTCGCCGATCTCCCCGCCGGCGGCGGACACCTGTTCGCGCTGCACGGCAGCGAAGGCGTCGAGGTCGCCGTCGGCCACCAGCGAGATGTGCTCGGCGGCGTAGCGGGCACTGCGGACCTTGGCCCAGGGATAGAACAGGCCGAAGGTCAGGCCGAGCGCCAGCGTGTTGGTGAGCATCAGCATTGCGTAGGAGCCGAAGCGGTAGTTCGCCTGCAGGAGATGTGCGCCGAGCGCCGTGTTGTTGTAGCGGAGATTGGTGATCATCACGTTGGACACCGCGAAGATCGCCAGATACGCGGCAGGCATCGCCACAAGGCCCAGCGGCGGGAACACCGCACCCGCCAGCATGGAGAGCAGGAAGCCGCCCACGCCGATGCCGATGACGGCCAAGGCGATCATGTAGAACGCGCCGGCCCGCGCCTCGAACCGGAGCGGTTCGACACCGTAGCGGCTCCTGCCGATGATGAACTGCTGCTGTCGATACGCCGCGTAGGGCAGGAGCAGGCCGAGCGTGATCGCTCCGGCGATCGGCCACAGCAGGAACACGCGATAAGCCTCGCCGAGGCGACCATCGAAGCCGAAACGCACGCCGCGCCAGGCGGAGTTGTGGTTCCGGAAGGCGAGCCCGCGCACCATGATCCAGGGGAAGATCGCGAGGAAGACCAGGGTCACGACGATACGAAGCAGGGGAACGAAGCCGTCTGCAAGGATGTAGACGAGGACCAGCGCGAAGGCGATCAGGCGGCCCTTGAGGATGCTCAGCGGTTCGGCCAGATACGCGAAGCTCGCGCCCTCGCAGCGCGTATTGCCGTAAAAGTAGCGCTGCGTGCGTACCTTGGCCCAGGCCGAATAGATCCCCAGCGTGACGATGCTGAGGACGAGGTTGACGATCCAGATGCGAAAGAACTCGAAGCCGTTGCCGGAAAACTCGAAAGGCAGCTCGCGCGGCTGATCGTTGTCGCGGGCGGCGGAGGAGACCAGGGGCGTCGGGACAATGGACGCAGTCGCAGCACGCAGATCGGACGCGCCGCTCTGCTGCGAAGTCGCCGTCGGCTGTGGCGCGACGCTCGCCGGAAGCGGCGCCTCACGCGTCACTTCTGCGTCGGATGTCCGCATGACCGGCAGCGGGTCGGGCGTCGCGGGCTGTACCTCGTCGAGTCGGACCACCATGCCGATGCCGGCAAGCCGGCCGAGGAATGCGTCCGCAGCCGCGCGATCGAGGTTGCGCTTGAGCACGACGCGCGGATGACCGAAGATCTTCTCGACGTCTTCTGCCGACACGCGGAATAGTTGCCCGAAACGCTGCATCACCTGTTCGCGCTCGAAGCCGTCCAGGATGCCGCCTTGAAACACCAGCGTATAGCTTGCCTCTGCCATCATGTCCCCGAGGATTCGTCACACGCGCCCGACCGACGGTCGCGGCCGCAGGATGCGACCTCATGCGCCTCATCAAATGACATGATGGTAACACCCCGCACCACCACCGTCGTCATAAGGGCGGCGCAGGGCAACAGAACGGGCGCCGGACGCCTCGCGGCATCCGGCGCGGCAGGCATGCGTTCAGCGCAGCCCGACGATCATGCTCATCGCGAGCGCGAGCACGACCAGCAACGCGCCCCAGGCGATCACGCCCGCCGTGAGCACGAAGGAGCCCATCAGGCGGGACTTGCTCGTGTCCTCGAGCTTGAAGAGCGGATAGACGCCGTGATAGATGAGCGCCGCCGAGGCGACCCACGCAGCCGCGACGGCGATCCCGGCCACCCAGGCGGAGGGGATGAACAGCGCCAGCGCGGAGAGCCACAACGGAGTCGGCGCAACCGCGGCGAGGATGAAGGACTCGGAGTACGGCGGCTTTGCATCCACGACGTCGCCCATCTGCTGGATGATGGATGCCATCAGCGCGACCATCGCCAGTTCCGCGACATAGAACGCCACTGCGGCGGCGAGTGCCTCGGCGACGCTGATGTGCGGCACCAGCTCCGGGAACACCGCGCCCGGCGTGGCGAACATCGAGTACAGGAACATCGCCGGCGGGATCAGGGACATCGGCATCACGTACATCGTGAAGATCTTCGCGACGGTCGGATGGACCTGGATCAGGTCCTGCCAGCCCTCCGAGTACGAGTAAAGCATCTTGGGCAAGTTGTGCGTATTCATTGCGACCTCCTTGTCTCCTCCGATGGGACAAACATTCGACCGGCCGCCGCGGCAAACGATCCTTCCGCATGCACGTCTTGCGGGAGCGGGCGCGGCTCGGTACCGTGCGTGCCGTCTCCCGCCACGCGCAGCCCGATGTCCCGACTTGAAGGATTCCCGCCGATCGCCCTGCCCCATGCGCACACCCTGATCCTGGGCAGCATGCCGGGGGCGGCCTCGCTTGCCGCCGGTCAGTACTACGCCCATCCGCGCAACGGCTTCTGGCCCATCGTGTGCGCGGTACTGGGCATCGACGCCGCCCTGCCGTATGCGGAGCGCACGCGGCGCTTCGCCGAGTGCGGCTACGCGCTGTGGGACGTTCTCGGCGCGTGCCGGCGCCGGGGCAGCCTGGATACGGACATCGAACCCGCGTCGATGGAGGTGAACGATTTCGCGACCTTCTTCGCCGCGCATCCGGAGATCGCGCGCGTATTCCTCAACGGCACTGCGGCCGCGACGCTGTTCCGGCGGCACGTCGCGCCTGCGCTCGGCGCGACGATCGCCTGCACGCGGCTGCCATCAACGAGTCCGGCGAACGCGAGCTGGTCGTATGCACGGAAGCTCTCAGCCTGGCAGGAGATTGCACGATGAGCGACAGGACGGCACCGCGGGTCGCGGTAATCGGCGCCGGCCCGGCCGGGCTGATGGCGGCGGAAACGGCCGCGGCGCGCGGCTGCACCGTCGACGTCTACGACGCGATGCCTTCGCCGGGGCGCAAGTTCCTGCTCGCGGGGATCGGCGGGCTGAACCTCACCCATGCCGAGCCGTCGGCAGCCTTCGTCACCCGCTACCGCGAACGACAGGCCGAGCTCGCGCCCCTGCTGGAGCGTTTCGGCGCCGCCGCATTGCGCACCTGGGCGGCGAAACTCGGCATCGAGACCTTCGTCGGCAGCTCCGGCCGCGTCTTTCCCAAGGAGATGAAGGCCGCGCCACTGCTGCGTGCCTGGCTGCACCGCCTGCGGCAGGCGGGGGTGCGCCTGCACGTGCGGCATCGCTGGCTCGGCTGGGATGACGCGCGCGGCGGGGACAAGGATCCGACGCGCGGCCTGCGCTTCGCGACGCCCGAAGGGGAATGCCTCATTGCGGCCGACGCGTTGATCCTCGCGCTGGGCGGCGGCAGTTGGGCAAAGCTCGGCTCGGACGGCGCCTGGATGCCATGGCTCGCGCAACGCGGCGTGGAGCTTGCCCCGCTGAAACCGGCAAACTGCGGTTTCGACGTCGGCCTCCTCGCCGGCAACACGGCAGCCGGCTGGAGCGCGCATTTTCGCGAACGCTTCGCCGGCGCGCCGGTGAAATCGGTTGCGGCCCACATCACGGACGCCCGCGGGCAGACGCACGAACGCGCAGGCGAGTGCATGATCTCGGCCAGCGGCATCGAGGGCGGGATGATCTACGCGCTGTCGGCGCCGCTGCGCGACACGATAGAGGCCACCGGTTCGGCGACGCTGCACCTCGACCTCGCGCCCGGTCGCAGCCTTGAGCGCCTCGCGACGGATCTCGCGCGGCCGCGCGGCGCGCGCTCGATGGCGAGCCACCTGCAGAGCAAGGCCGGGATCGAGGGCGTGAAGGCGGGCCTGCTGCGCGAATGCACGACGAAGGACGTCCTTGCCGACGCAAACCGCCTCGCCGCCGTGATCAAGGCCCTGCCGATCGTGCTGGCCGCGGCGCGCCCGCTCGACGAGGCGATCAGCAGCGCGGGCGGGGTGCTGTTCGAGGCGCTCGACGACCGCCTGATGCTGCGCGCGCTCCCCGGCGTGTTCTGCTGCGGCGAGATGCTCGACTGGGAGGCACCGACCGGCGGTTATCTGCTCACGGCCTGCTTCGCCACCGGAAGGGCTGCAGGGCTGGGCGCCGTTGATTGGCTCGATGCGCTACATGCTGGCGACTGAGCGTCACGGCATCGAAATTGACGCCCCGCCGATCTTCCGTTCAGGTATTTCGCGCTTCCCGCCCTTTCAACCACGCCCGCGAGACACTCTATACACATAGCCAGGCGAGAAGAACCGAGGTTGCGACAACCACGATCAGCTCCAGGTCGGAGACAAATGACGGATCCTGCCCGCGCCGGATTCGCGCATTGAGCCAGGTCCAGGCGGCCTCGGACCAAGCGGAGGCAAACCAGGTCCGCGCAAAAAAATAAGTCAGCCCAAGACAAAGCGCGATGCGAACGACAGACAGGAGCGTCATCACCGAACCACCAGCGTTCCATATGCCTTGAGCTGCCGCCCTTGGACCTTCTGAGGCTGCGCACTGCGCAGGATGCTGCGAAGAAGGATGTAATCCTGTTCGCGCTCGACCACGATGCATCCCTCGCTCCTCCCGAGCCTGCCTTTCGGGTGAAGCCGGAAGTTTCCTCTTGCGAGCTCGTTGCAAAATGTCTCGTCGTCGATCCGGCCGTCCACCGCATAGAGAGCGAATGCACAATGAAACATGCGTGACTCCAGATTCTGCGCAGCACGGCAAGTGTCACGCGGGCGGGGGGGACAACGCGACGATAATGGCATCAGCATTCACAAATTCCAGTATCCCGGCGCGCTCGCCCAACTGGCAGAAGCCCCCTCCTCAGCCGCGCCACGCGTTGAATGCCGCGTAGCCCGCCCAGGCCATCGTAAGCGATCCCAGCACGTGCAGTAGCGTGTGCAGCGCGAGCCAAGCCCATTCGCCGCGCTGCACGAGGTGCAGGCCTTCCGCGGAGAAGGTCGAGAAGGTCGTGAGTCCGCCTAGGAAGCCGGTGGTGAGCAGCAGGCGCAGGGTCGGCGACATCTCCGGCACCGCGTGGATCCACGCCAGCGCGGCGCCCATCAGCAGGCCGCCGAGCAGATTGGCGCAGAGCGTGCCGAGCGGAACCACCAGGAAGAGCGGGTTGAGCAGCAGGCCCAATCCCCAGCGCAGCCACGCGCCGAGTGCGGCGCCGATACCGATCGCCGCGAATGCGGGCAGGGTCGCCAGCGGCGCGCTCATCGCCCGGCTCCCGTGCAGACAAGGGCGCTTCCTGACATCGGGCGCGCCCCGCGCAGGCCGGTTCGGCTGAAATGCATGAGTCGTCCAGTGAATGGCAATCGGATGGAATTCTAGCCCAGCACGGCCCGCACCCGATGCCCCGGCCCGCGCCGGGGGCTCATTCCGGGCGCCGACGCGCTAAAATTGCCGATTCGTGTAATTTTCGCCCTTAGAACCGAGGCTTCTCCCCGTGTCCGACACTCCGAAATCCGGTGCCGCCGCTGCCGCACCGGCGAGCAATTTCATCCGCAACATCATCGACGAGGACCTCCGGAGCGGCAAATGGGGCGGGCGGGTCGAGACCCGATTCCCGCCCGAGCCCAACGGCTACCTGCACTACGGCCACGCCAAATCGATCTGCCTGAACTTCGGCCTCGCGCAAAGCTACGCCGGCGTGTGCCACCTGCGCTTCGACGACACGAACCCTGAGAAGGAGGAGCAGGAGTACGTCGACTCCATCGTGGAGGCGGTGAGCTGGCTGGGCTTCGACTGGGATAAGCACCTGTACTTCGCGTCCGACTATTTCGACAGGATGTACGCCTGCGCCGAGTACCTCATCACGGCCGGCAAGGCCTACGTGGAGTCGCTCTCCGCCGAGGAGATGCGCGCCTACCGCGGCACGCTGACCGAACCGGGGCGCGAGAGTCCCTACCGCGGCCGCAGCGTCGAGGAGAACCTCGACCTCTTCCGCCGCATGCGCGCGGGCGAGTTCGCCGACGGCGAGCATGTGCTGCGGGCGAAGATCGACATGGCCTCGCCCAACATCAACCTGCGCGACCCGGCGATCTACCGCATCCGCAAGGCGCACCACCACCGCGCCGGCGACAAGTGGTGCATCTACCCGATGTACACCTTCGCGCATCCGATCGAGGACGCGATCGAGGGCATCACGCACTCGATCTGCACGCTGGAGTTCGAGGATCAGCGCCCCTTCTACGACTGGCTGCTGGATGCGCTCGCGACGGGCGGCTTCTTCCCCCGCCCGTTGCCGCAGCAGATCGAGTTCGCCCGCCTCAACCTGACCTACGTGGTGCTCTCGAAGCGCAAGCTGATCCAGCTCGTAGAGGAAGGCCACGTCGCCGGCTGGGACGACCCGCGCCTGCCGACGCTGGTGGGCGCACGCCGCCGCGGCTTCACGGCCGGGGGCTTCCGCCTGTTTGCGGAACGCATCGGCGTGACCAAGTCGGACACCTGGATCGACTTCAGCGTGCTCGAGGAATGCATGCGCGAGGACCTCAACGAGGCTGCCGAGCGCCGTGTTGCGGTGCTCGATCCGCTCAAACTCGTGATGACGAACTACCCCGAAGGCCAGAGCGAGTTGTGCGAGGCGCCGAACCATCCGCTCAAGCCCGAACTCGGCAAGCGCGAGATGCCGTTCTCGCGCGAGCTGTGGATCGAGCGCGAGGATTTCATGGAAACGCCCGTCAAGGGCTTCCATCGCCTCTACCCGGGCAACATGGCGCGCCTGCGCTACGGTTACGTCGTGAAATGCACGGGCTGCGAGAAGGACGCCGACGGCAACGTGACCGCCGTGCTGTGCGAATACCTGCCGGATACCAGGTCGGGCACGCCGGGCGCCGACAGCGTCAAGGTGAAGGGCAACCTGCACTGGGTGTCGGCCGCACACGGCTACGAGGCCGAAGTGCGCCTCTACGACCGACTGTTTGCCCACCCCTACCCCGGCAACCGCCGCGAGGGCGACCCCGAGGATTTCGAACGCAGCTTCATCGACGACCTCAACTATGATTCCAAACGCACCATCCGCGCGGTGCTGGAACCGGCGCTGCGCAATGCCGCACCGGAGGAGCGCTTCCAGTTCGAACGCCACGGCTACTTCGTCGCCGACCGCGTGGATTCGCAGGCTGGCGCGCCGGTGTTCAACCGCACCGTGACGCTGAAGGACTCCTGGGCCAAGGCCAGGAGCTGAGGAAGCAAGGCGCCCTGCGCGGTTGCGCGTCCCGGACGAAGGGCGGATCATCGACCTGGACATGCCGTTTGGAAACCACGCAGGAGCCTCATGAAACCCTTCGTCCGACGCAGCCTGATCGTCTTCGTCGTCCTCGCCCTGATCGGCGGGGGGATCTGGTGGTTCACCCGGCCGAAGCCGATCGCCGTGCGGCTCGTCGAGGTCGCCCGCGGCACGGTCGAGGCGACGCTGTCGAACACGCGCGCGGGCGAGATCGAAGCCTGCCAGCGCACGAAACTGTCGACCATCATCGGCGGGCGCATCGACTACCTCGGCGTCAAGGAAGGCGACCGCGTGCAGGCCGGGCAGGTGCTGCTGCGCCTGTGGAACGACGACCAGGAGGCGCGCCTCACGGTCAATCGCGCCCAGCTCGAGACCGCGCGCAAGCGCGTGCAGGAAGCCTGCTCGCAGGCCGACAATGCCGAGCGCGAGGCTGCGCGCCAGGAGGATCTGTTCCA
The DNA here is from genome assembly GCF_012910805.1 of Aromatoleum evansii. Classification (GTDB taxonomy): domain Bacteria; phylum Pseudomonadota; class Gammaproteobacteria; order Burkholderiales; family Rhodocyclaceae; genus Aromatoleum; species Aromatoleum evansii. The sequence goes on along the minus strand of NZ_WTVK01000026.1, from coordinate 63,384 downwards.
GCGCAGGTTCGTCTCCACCTCACGCGTCGAGCAGGCGCGCACCGAGGCGCGGGCGCGCCGCGCCGCCTGCGAAACCGCCCGCGCCGACACGCGCACGGCCGAGGCGCAGATCGCCGCGACATCCACCGACCGCCAGCGCACGGTGCTGATCGCGCCGTTTGCCGGCACCGTCGCGAAGATCACCGGGGAGCTGGGCGAATACTCGACGCCGTCCCCACCGGGCGTGCCGACGCCGCCTGCGATCGACCTCATCGACGACAGCTGTCTCTATGTGAAGGCGCCGATGGACGAGATCGACGCGCCGAAGATCCATCCCGGCCAACCCACACGCGTGACGCTCGACGCCATGCCGGGCAAGGTTTTCGACGCACGTGTAAAACGCATCGCGCCCTACATCACGGCCGTGGAGAAACAGGCGCGGACGGTCGAGGTCGACATCGACTTCGTGAACCCCGAGGACGCCAAGGGGCTGCTCGTCGGCTACAGCGCGGACGCCGAGATCGTGCTGGCCGTACGCGAGAACACGCTGCGCGTGCCGACCTCCACGCTGCGCGAGGGTAATCGCGTGCTGCTTTACCGCGCCGATGACGGCCTGCTCGAGGAGCGCGTGATCAAGGCCGGCGTCTCGAACTGGGAATTCACCGAGGTGCTCGAAGGCCTCGCCGAAGGCGACCGCATCGCCGCTTCGCTCGAACGCGAAGGCGTGAAGGACGGCGCCCGCGTACGGCCGGAAAACGGGGCCGGGGCCTCGCGCTGAGGGCGGCGATGGCGCAGATCGAACTCTCGGGCATCGAGCGCGTCTTCAAGCTCGGCGACAGCGAGGTCCATGCACTGCATGAACTGAGCGTGTCGATCGAGCGCGGGGAATACGTCGCCGTGATGGGCCCGTCGGGTTCGGGCAAGTCGACGCTGCTGAACCTGCTGGGCCTGCTCGATCGCCCCAACGCAGGCACCTACCACCTCGAAGGCCGCGACGTCACGACGCTGTCGCCGGACGAGCAGGCGGAGGTGCGCCGTACGCGCATCGGCTTCGTGTTCCAGAGCTTCCATCTGGTGCCGCGCCTCACGGCCGCCGAGAACATCGCGCTGCCGCTGATGCTTGCCGGCATCGCTCCCGCCGAACGCCATGCGCGCGTGGCGCAGGCGCTGAAGGACTTCGGACTCGAAACCCGCGCGAGCCACCGCCCCGACGAGCTCTCGGGCGGCCAGCGCCAGCGCGTCGCGATCGCCCGCGCGACCATCATGCGCCCGGCGGTGATCCTCGCCGACGAGCCGACCGGCAACCTCGACCGTTCGACCGGCCAGGACGTCACGCATCTGCTGGAAGAATTGAACGCGTCCGGGGTGACGCTGATCGTCGTCACCCACGACCCTGTCATGGGCGGACGCGCCCGCCGGCGCCTGTTGATGGAAGACGGGCGCCTGCTGCAGGACGTGCGCGAGCCGGCCCCCGCATGAGATGAAACCACTATCACGCTCGCGTTACCCGCTGCCCCCAATAGGGGACGCAGGCCTCCCTTGGGGCAGCCCGGCGGGAGGCCTGAGATGAGACGCCCCCCACGCTCGTGTTACTCGCTGCCCCCCAAGGGGGCGCAGGCCTCCCTTGGGGCGGCCCGGCGGGAGGCCTGATGACACCCGCCGACACGCTGCGTTTCGCCACTCGCGCCGCCACCGGTTATCCGCTGCGCACCGCGCTGATGGTGCTGGCGATGTCGATCGGCGTGGCAGCGGTCGTCGTGCTCACGGCGCTCGGCGACGGCGCGCGACGCTACGTCGTGAATGAATTCTCGGCCCTCGGCAGCAACCTCGTGATCGTGCTGCCCGGCCGCACCGCCACGGGCGGGCTCGGCCTCGGCAACATCATCACGAGCACACCGCGCGACCTCACGGTGCGCGACGCCGAAGCCCTCCTGCGCGCCCCGCTGGTCACCCGCATGGCGCCGCTGTCGGTGGGCAACTCCGAGATCGCCTGGGGCGGACGGTTGCGCGAGGCGATGGTCGTGGGCACCAGCGGCGACTACGTCGACATCCGCGCCTTCCGCATGGCCGAAGGCAGCTTCCTGCCACGCGAGGACCTCGGCCGCGCCTCGGCGGTCGCCGTCCTCGGCACCAAGCTCCGCGCCGAGATCTTCGGCAACGAGCCGGCGATCGGCCGCATCGTGCGCGTCGGCGACCGGCGCCTGCGCGTGATCGGCGTGCTCGACAAGACCGGGCAGGGCCTGGGCATGAACACCGACGAACTGGTGTTCGTACCGGTCGCGACCGCGCAGGCGATGTTCAACACCAACAACCTCTTCCGCATCATCGTCGAGGCGCGCAGCCGCGAGGCGATCGGGCCGGCGAAGCAGCAACTCGAGGACATCATGCGCCTGCGCCGCGAAGGCGAACTCGACGTCACGCTGATCACGCAGGACGCGGTGCTCGGCACCTTCGACCGCATCCTCGGCGCGCTGACGATGGCGGTCGCGGGCATTGCGGCGATCAGCCTCGCGGTGGCCGGCATCCTCGTCATGAACGTGATGCTGGTCGCGGTGACGCAGCGCACCGCAGAGATCGGCCTGCTCAAGGCACTCGGTGCCACCGGACGCAACATCCGCCTCGCCTTCCTCACCGAGGCCGCACTGCTGTCGCTCGCGGGTGCGCTCGCCGGCTTCGCGCTGGGGCATCTCGGCGCATGGGCGCTGCGCCTCGCCTTCCCGGTCCTGCCCGCGTGGCCGCCCGACTGGGCGGTGTTCGCCGGCATCGGCACCGCGCTCGCGACCGGCATCCTGTTCGGCGTGATGCCCGCCCGGCGCGCGGCACGCCTCGACCCCGTGCAGGCCCTGTCCCGCCGATGAGCCTGCGCGATTTCATCCAACTCGCGCTGCGCTCGCTGCTCGCCCACCGCCTGCGCAGCTTCCTGACCCTGCTGGGTATCGGCGTCGGCATCGCCGCGGTGATCCTGCTGACCTCCATCGGCGAGGGCCTGCACCGCTTCGTGCTCAACGAGTTCACGCAATTCGGCACCAACATCATCGAGATCACGCCGGGCCGGCAAGGCACACGCGGCGGACCGCCCGGCCTGCCGAGCACGGCCCGCCAGCTCACCCTCGACGACGCGCTCGCGCTCGAACGCGTGCCGCACGTCACGGGCGTAACCCCGATCGTGTGGGGCAATTCGGATGTCGAAGGCGCGGGCCGCGTGCGTCGCACGAGCGTGTATGGCGTCGGCCCGGAAATGCATCGCATCTTCTCGATGCATGCGCGCGTCGGGCGCTTCCTCCCGCCCGACGACCCGAACGGCGCGCGCGCCTTCGTCGTGCTCGGCGCCAAGCTGAAGTACGAACTCTTCGGCAACGCCAACGCGCTGGGCGAGCGCCTGCGCATCGGCGGCGAACGCTACCGCGTGATCGGCGTCATGGAGGAAAAGGGCCAGTTCCTCGGTGTCGACCTCGATGACACGGCCTACATCCCGACCTCGCGCGCGCTCTCGCTCTATAACCGCGAAGGGCTGATGGAGATCAACGTCACCTACGACGAAGCGCTTCCCGCGTCGCTCGTCGCGCCCGGAATACGGAAGGTGCTCGTCGCCCGCCACGGCCAGGACGACGTCACGCTCACGACGCAGGAAGACATGCTCGCGCGCCTGTCCAACATCCTCGACATCCTCACCGCCGCGGTCGGCGCGCTGGGTGGCATTTCGCTGCTCGTCGGCGCAGTGGGCATCGTCACGATCATGACCATCGCCGTCACCGAGCGCACCAACGAGATCGGGCTGCTCGTCGCGATCGGCGCGCGACGGGCGACCATCCTGGGCCTCTTCCTCGCCGAGGCGGTCGCCCTCGCCGCCATCGGCGGCGTGCTCGGGCTGATTGCCGGGGCGGGCTCCGCTCGGCTCGTCGGACTGATCCTGCCGGCCCTCCCGGTCCATACGCCCTGGCATTTCGTCGTCATCGCGGAGGGGCTCGCGGTGGTGATCGGACTCCTCGCCGGCGTGCTTCCCGCGATCCGTGCCGCGCGCCTCGATGCGGTCGCGGCACTGCGCGCCGAATAACCATTTGTGCATCGCGGGATTTATTGAGCCAGATCAATTCCACGCGATTCGAGCGGGCACCCCGAGCCGATGCTGACTAGATTGGAATTACAAAAATTCCCTTTTTCTGCATAACCGCTTGAAGGAGTTCGTCATGACCTTCCTCGACTCTCCCATCGGCCGCTGCGAAGCCGTCCGGGAAATGGTGCTGCTGGATGAAACGCAGAAGGAGTGCGCCCACGAGCATGGTTGCCCGGACGGTTTCGACTGCCCGCTGAAAGGCTGGTTCACGGAACAGTCCGGGGTCAGCGATCCCGCCAGCCTGCCGGTCAAGCGCGCAGCGCGGCGCCGTCGCGGCGCCGCGGCGACCAGGCCCACGCCCCTGAAGGCACGGGCGAAGATGTCAAAACCGCTCGTCTTCGTGGAGAAAGCGCCATTGCCCGAGCGGAAGGTCGCCTAGCCGGACCCGCCCGATCCGTATGCGCTTGAGGCCCACCACCTTCAGGCCGACCAGCTCGCACATGCGCCGGATCTGACGCTTGCGGCCCTCGCGCAGAACGAAGCGCAGTTGATCCTCGTTGATCCACTCGACCTTGGCGCGCCGCAGCTTGCGGCCGTCAAGCTCGAGGCCGTGGTTCAGCAGCGCGAGCCCGCGATCGTCGAGCTCACCCTCGACGCGGACGAGGTATTCCTTGTCCACCTCGGAATCATCGCCGATCAACTGGCGCGCGATGCGGCCGTCCTGCGTCAGCACGAGCAGGCCGGTCGAGTCGATGTCGAGGCGTCCGGCCGGCGCCAGGCCCTTGAGATGCGCAAAATCGAAGGGCTGCGCGGTGTCGCGGTCGAACTGGTTGGCCGCACCGATCAGCGAAACGGCCGGCTCGTAGCCGGGTTCGGGCTGGCCCGACACGTAGCCGACCGGCTTGTGCAGCAGGATCGTGGCACGCTGGGACTGGCGTCGGCTCGCCTGCGGTGCGAGCGTGATCTCCGCATTCGGGTCGATGCGGGTGCCGAGTTCGGACACGCACTGGCCATCCACCAGCACCCAGCCACGTTCGATGAACTCATCGGCCTCGCGGCGCGAGCACAGGCCGCGTTCGGCCATGACTTTCGACAGGCGCACGCCTTCGGCCGCAGCCGCCGGCGAGGCAGTCGCACGGGGCGCCGGCCGCGCCTCAATGGGGCGCTCTCCGCGCCGGGCACGCGGCGCAGGCGCGCCCGAGGCGGCCTGCCTGCGCTCGGTGCGTTCGCTCCCCGGCTTCGCTGGCGCCTTGCCGCCGTCCCTGCGCGGACGGGGCGCGGCAGCCGCCCCGGCGCCTGCCTGCGGACGCGGCTTGCGCCCCGGCGCCTCGCCCGCGTCGCGCCCGCCTTCCTGCGTGCGTCCGGCCTTGCGAACCTGCGCCTTCTCGTCGCCGGCCGCCGGTTTCGACTTCGCGATTGCCTTCGCATAGCCGGGCTGGAAGCGCGCACGCACGCCAACGCGGCGCTGCGTCTCGGCAGTCGGGGCTTCGTCCTGCTTCTTCACGCCAAGCGTGCGGCGCGGCGCGGCAGTTGCGTCTTCCTGTTCGGGGGCGTCGCCGGGCGTACCGGCATCCTTCGAGCGCTTCATGGTGACAATCCGGGTCACAGGCACACCCGCGCATCGTGCGGACGAAGCCTTGAAAAAACAATGCCCGGCATCGCCGGGCGCAATTTTCGAAGTATATCGGCTGGCCGCTGCAGCTTCCAGCGACGCAACGGCGGCATTGCAGGAAGCGCCGCGGCATTTCACTAGGCGAAATCAACCCGGCCGGCTAGAATGCGCGCAACTGCACATCCCTTAGCGATCGCGTGAGCACCAACACCCCCACCGAAACCAAGAATCCGATCCAGGTCGTCGAGCGCATGATGAAGCTGCTCGACGTGCTGGCACAACACCCGGACCCCGCCGCGCTCAAGCAGATCGCCCAGGAAACGGGCTTGCACCCGTCGACCGCGCACCGCATCCTGAGCGCGATGGCGCAGAGCGGTTTCGTGGAGCGCGGAGAAGGAGGCACCTATCGCCTGGGGATCCGGCTGCTTGAACTCGGCAGCCTGGTCAAGTCGCGCATTTCCCTGCGCGAAACGGCAATGCCGGCGATGCTCAAGCTGCATGCGGCCACGGGTGAGAGCGTGAACCTCGGCATCCGCGCCGGCGACGAGATCGTCTACGTCGAGCGGACCTCCAGCGGCCGCTCCGCCGTGCGCGTCGTGCACATCGTCGGCGCACGTGCCCCGCTGCACACCACCGCCACCGGCAAGCTCTTCCTCGTCGAGGACGGCTCCGAGCGCGTGCGCGAGTATGCTCGGCGCACCGGCCTGCCCGGCTCGACGCCGGCCTCGATCACCGAGATCGGCATGCTCGAGAAGGAGCTCGACAAGGTCCGGCGCCACGGCGTGGCCTTCGACCTGGAAGAAGTGGAGATCGGGGTGCGCTGCATCGCAGCGGGCGTGCGCGACGACAGTGGCGAACTGATCGCCGGCCTGTCGGTGTCCACCCCCTCGGAGCGCTTCAGCCCCGACCGCGCCCCGCTCGTGCGCGAGGCCGCGGACGAGATTTCCCGTGCGCTGGGCTACGTCAAACGCCCCGCGCGCTGAGCGCCGCCCCGGCACTGCCGGGGGAGGCGCGTTCACGCAAGCTCAGATGTTTTCCTTGCCGGCCGCCGTCGCCACGCGCTGCGGGCCGGCGGCCTCGAGCCATTTCTTGATGCGCACCGCGTCCGCGGTGCGCGAGTAGCGGCCGTCGGAGTCCATCAGCACGATGATCACCGGCTGCTTCAACAGCCAAGCCTGCATCACGAGGCAGCGGCCCGCCTCGCGAATGTAGCCCGTCTTCTGGACGCCGATTTCCCAATCGGGGTTGCGCACGAGCGAATTGGTGTTGCCGAAGCGGTGCATGCGCGAACCGATCTGCACGTAACGCTCGGAAGTCGTCGAGAACTCGCGGATCAGCGGATACGTCGACGCCGCCGACACCATGCGCGCGAGGTCGTGCGGGCTCGACACGTTTTCCGGGGTAAGGCCGGTCGGATCGGCGAAATGCGTTTCGGTCAGGCCGATCATGCGCGCCTTGACGTTCATCGCCGCGATGAAGGCCGCCTCGCCCCCGGGATAGTGGCGCGCGAGTGCCGACGCAGCGCGGTTCTCCGACGACATCAGCGCGAGATGCAGCATCTCCTCGCGCGTCAGGCGGGTGCCCAGCGCGAGGCGCGAGCCCGTGCCCTTGAGCGTGTCGATGTCGCCTTCGGAAATCGTGATCTCCTCCGACAGGCTCTGGCCGGCATCGAGCACGACCATCGCCGTCATCAGCTTCGTGATCGACGCGATCGGCAGCACGGAATCACTCTTCCTCTCGAGGATCACATGGCCGGTGTTCTGGTTCATGACGAGGAAGGCCGAGGAGCGCAGATGCGGCAGGCCGGCGGCATCAAGCTGCAGCGGCGCACTGTCGATCGCCGCTTCGGGGATCACGGCATCACGACGCAACGACACCTTGACGCGGCGTGCTTCCTGACGCGCGACCGCCTTGCGGCTCACGCGCTTCTTCACCGTCTTCTTGGCCGGCGCGCTGACCGAGCGCTTCGCGGACTTCTTGACGGACTTCGTCACGGTTCCAGTCGAATCGGACCCGGCCGCCCGCGTGGCGGCGGAAGCGGGGAGAGTCCAGCCCGCCTGCATCATCGCGAGACTGACCATCGCGATCGCCAGATTACGGAATTTCATGTTGTGGCCTGAAACAAAAGTAACACGGAAGGGAACAACATCCGTCTCATTACTATTCTTATGCAAATTAAGCAGATATCAAGTCTTTTTGAAGTATTCCGCGAAAAATTTCTTACATCGCGTCACACGTCCGTCCAAACTAACAGTTTAGATGACCCTGCGCCGTACATGGCGAACGTTACACACGGAGGAAAGCCGCCACTTCGCTGCGCCGGTCCATCGTGTCCTTGTAACCGAGCTCGATGAGCGCCTGCGTGAAGGGCGGTTCGAACAGCAGGTAGGACAGCAGCGTCGATCCGTCGCGGCGCATCGCGCCGATGCCGCGCAGCACCGTGCGCAGCGCGAGCGGCAGGCTTTCGCGGTGGCGCCCGGCGATCGCATCGAGCCGCTGCGACGGTGAAATCACGAGGGTTTCGATCGGCCGCAGGTTGACGCCGGCTGCGGCGCGCTGTTCCGGACTCATCGCCCCGGCCGTGATGTTGATGCGCTGGAGCCGCTCGAGGTCCACGGACAGGCTGTCGAGGAAGATGCTCGACAGGGCATGGCCGGCGATCTGCGCGAGCGAAGGGTAGCCTTCGGAGCGCTGGCGCCCCTCCTCCGCCAGCCGCCCTGAGCCGATCACGAGGATGCGGTCGGCCCCTAGATGGATCGCGGGACTGACCGGCGCGAGCTGGCGCATGGAGCCGTCGCCGAACCATTCGCGGTTGATGCGCACCGGCGGAAACACGAATGGAATCGCGCTCGTCGCCAGCAGATGATCGACGCCGATCGACGCCCGCATGCCAAGCCGCTGCATGCGCCGCCACGCCTGCACCTCGGGCACGGCCTCGAAGAAGGTGAGGCTCTCGCCCGAGGAATAGCCCGATGCCGCCACGCTCACCGCGTGCAGGTGACCCTGCTCGATGCTGCGGCCGATGGCCGAGAAGTCCAGCACTTCGGTGAGCAGACGACGCAGCGGGGAATTGTCGAGCAGGGAGCGCGGCGTCTGGTGTATCGCCCAGCCCAGCGTCAGCGCCGACGCCCAGCGCAGGCCGTTCGCAAGCAGTGCCGCGGCGTCCGCACGATACACCTGGTCGACGTGGAACTGGCGCCAGATGCGCGCGAGCATGCGCACGCCGCGGGTGAAATCGCTGGAAAAGACCGCCAGCGCGACGGCGTTGATGCCGCCCGCCGAGGTGCCGCACAGGATTGGAAACGGATTGCCCGCCTGCCGCCCGCGGATCTCGCGGATCGCCGACAGCACCCCTACCTGGTAGGCGGCGCGCGCGCCGCCTCCCGTCAGTACCAGCGCAGCCTTGCCTTCAGCCATCGAGCCTCCGGTCGCTTGCGGACACTACCGGGAAAATCTTGCCACGCGGGTGCCGGCCGGGGAAGGCCCGCACCCGCGTTTTCACGGCCAGGTGCGTCAGATTTGACGCTGCGCCGCTTCGACGGCCGTCAGTGCGGTCATGTTGACGATCCGGCGCACGGTCGCCGAAGGCGTGAGGATATGCACCGGACGTGCCGCACCGAGCAGGATCGGGCCGACCGTCATGCCTTCACCCGCCGCCGTCTTGAGCAGGTTGAAGGCGATGTTGGCGGCGTCCAGCGTCGGGAAGATCAGCAGGTTGGCAGCATCGCGCATGCGCGCATTGGGGAAGATGCGCAGGCGCAGCTCGGCGTCGAGCGCCGCGTCGCCATGCATCTCGCCCTCGACCTCGAGCTCGGGGTGACGCTCGTGCAGCAGACGCAGCGCGGCGCGCATCTTCTCGGCAGTCGGCGAGTCGGCGCTACCGAAGGACGAGTGCGACAGCAGCGCGACCTTGGGCGAAATGCCGAAGCGCGCCATCTCCTCGGCCGCCAGCAAGGTCATCTCCACGATCTGTTCCGGCGACGGGTCATAGTTGATGTAGGTGTCGGCGAGGAACAGCGTGCGCTCGGGCAGGTTCACGACGTTGAGCGCATAGCAGTGCTTCACGCCCTCGCGCCGGCCGATGACCTTCTCGATGAAGTCGAGGTGCAGCCGGTGCATGCCGTAGGTGCCGCAGATCAGGCCGTCGCCATAGCCCTGCTTGAGCAGCAACGCGCCGATGAGCGTGGTGCGGCGGCGCACTTCCTTCTTCGCGTACTCGACCGAGACGCCCTCTCGCTCCATCAGGCCGTGGTAGTAGGTCCACAGCTCCTTGAAGCGCGGATCGGAATCCGGGTTTACGAGCTCGAAGTCATGGTCGGCGCGCATGCGCAGGCCGAAGCGCTCGATGTTCGCATTCACGACATCGGGGCGGCCGATCAGGATCGGGCGCGCGAGGCCTTCATCGACGACGGTCTGCACCGCGCGCAGCACGCGCTCGGACTCGCCTTCGGCGAAGATGATGCGCTGGTTCTGGCCGCGCGCTGCGGCGAACACGGGCTTCATGATGAGGCCCGAATGCCACACGAAGTTGTTGAGCTGGGTGCGGTAGGCATCCCAGTCGGTGATCGGGCGCGTCGCCACGCCCGAGGCCATGCCGGCCTCGGCCACCGCCGGGGCGATCTTGACGATCAGGCGCGGATCGAAGGGGCGCGGGATGATGTATTCGGGACCGAAGCCCGACACCTTCTCGCCGTAGGCGGCGGCGACGATGTCGCTCTGCTCGGCGCGCGCGAGCTCGGCAATCGCCTTCACCGCGGCGAGCTGCATCTCGTCGGTGATCGTCGTCGCGCCGACGTCGAGCGCGCCGCGGAAGATGAAGGGGAAGCACAGGACGTTATTGACCTGGTTCGGATAATCCGAACGGCCGGTGGCGATGATCGCGTCGTCGCGCACCGACTTCACCAGTTCCGGCAGGATCTCCGGGGTCGGATTCGCGAGCGCGAGGATCAGCGGCTTCGCCGCCATCTTCGCGACCATCTCGGGCTTGAGCACGCCGCCCGCCGACAGGCCCAGGAACACGTCCGCGCCCTCGATGACCTCGGCGAGCTTTCTCGCCTCGGTCTTCTTCGCGTAGCGCGCCTTGATCGGATCCATCAGGGCAGTGCGGCCTTCATACACGACGCCTTCGAGGTCGGTGACCCAGATGTTCTCGACCGGGATGCCGAGCTTCTCGAGCAGGCCCAGGCAGGCGAGCGCCGCAGCGCCCGCGCCGGAAGTGACGAGCTTGACCTTCTTCAGGTCCTTGCCCAGCAGGTGCAGGCCATTGAGGATCGCCGCGCCGACGACGATCGCCGTGCCGTGCTGGTCGTCGTGGAAGACCGGGATCTTCATGCGCTCGCGCAAGCGCGACTCGATGTAGAAGCACTCGGGGGCCTTGATGTCCTCGAGGTTGATGCCGCCGAAGGTGGGCTCGAGCGCAGCGATCATGTCGATCAGCTTGTCGGGGTCGTTCTCGGCGATCTCGAGGTCGAAGACGTCGATGCCGGCGAACTTCTTGAACAGCACCCCCTTGCCTTCCATGACCGGCTTGGCGGCGAGCGGGCCGATGTTGCCGAGACCGAGCACTGCCGTGCCGTTGGTGACCACGCCGATCAGGTTGCTGCGCGCGGTCAGGTTCGCGGCTTCCGCCGGTTCTTCCACGATCGCGTCGCACGCGGCGGCAACGCCGGGCGAATAGGCCAGCGACAGGTCGCGCTGGTTGGAAAGCACCTTCGTGGGGGTAACCGAGATCTTGCCCGGCCGCGGATAGCGGTGATAGTCGAGCGCCGCAGCGCGGATCAGTTCGTCCATGTGATGTCCCGTCATTGTTGTAATCAATCTCTCGCGGTCGTCGCCGACCGTCTCCCGAACCTGCAATGATGCCGCGGATTGCAGCCGGGAGACAGCCCCGCCGGAATGCGGCGGAACGACCGAACGCCGGGGAGCGAAGAAGCTGTTTTCCGTCGGCCCCGCTGGCGTGGCATAATATTAGGCTTTCGCCGACTGCGGTTTACCCTAGTAGTTTCCGCAAGGCCGGCACCACAAGAAGGTCCGAAGACCCGTTCAAAACCCCGCCAGGACGCGTGGCTGCGAGCTCCAGGTGGGTTACCGCTTTTGCTTCTGCAATCTGGAGAGCTTTTCACCATGACTCAACGCTTGTCCGCCGAGACCATCCTGGCCGGCGCGCCCGCTTACATCCGCCACGCCGGCCTGAAGAAGTGGGTCGCCGAAATCGCCGCACTGACCGAGCCCGACCGGGTCTACTGGTGCGACGGATCGGTCGAGGAATACGACCGCCTGTGCGCCGAAATGGTGGACGCGGGCATGCTGATCAAGCTCAATCCGGAAAAGCGCAAGAATTCCTACCTCGCGTGGTCCGACCCCTCGGACGTCGCGCGCGTCGAAGATCGCACCTACATCTGCTCGAAGAACAAGGACGACGCCGGTCCGACCAACAACTGGGAAGACCCGGCCACCATGCGCGAGACCCTCAACGGCCTGTTCAAGGGCTGCATGCGGGGTCGCACGCTGTACGTGGTGCCGTTCTCGATGGGCCCGCTCGGTTCGCCGATCGCGCACATCGGCGTGGAGATCTCCGACAGCCCCTACGTCGTCACCAACATGCGCACGATGACGCGCATGGGCAAGGCCGTGTATGACGTGCTCGGCACCGACGGCGAGTTCGTGCCCTGCATCCACTCGGTCGGCGCCCCGCTCGGGCCGGGCGAGAAGGATTCGCGCTGGCCGTGCAACCCGGACACCAAGTACATCGTCCATTACCCCGAGACGCGCGAGATCTGGTCCTACGGCTCGGGCTACGGCGGCAACGCGCTGCTGGGCAAGAAGTGCTTCGCGCTGCGCATCGCCTCGACGATGGCGCGCGACGAAGGCTGGCTCGCCGAGCACATGCTGATCCTCGGCGTCGAGTCGCCCGAAGGCGAGAAGACCTACGTCGCGGCGGCCTTCCCGTCGGCCTGCGGCAAGACCAACTTCGCCATGCTGATCCCGCCGAAGTCCTTCAACGGCTGGAAGATCTACACCGTCGGCGACGACATCGCATGGATCAAGCCGGGCAAGGACGGCAAGTTCTACGCCATCAACCCCGAAGCGGGCTTCTTCGGCGTCGCCCCGGGCACGTCGGAAAAGACCAACTACAACGCGATGGCGACGCTGAAGGAGAACATCATCTTCACCAACGTCGCGCTGACCGACGACGGCGATGTGTGGTGGGAAGGCATGAGCAAGGAAGCCCCCGCACACCTGATCGACTGGCAGGGCAAGGACTGGACGCCGGAGCTGGCCAAGGAAACCGGCCGCAAGGCGGCGCACCCGAACTCGCGCTTCACCGCGCCGGCAAGCCAGTGCCCGTCGATCGACCCCGCTTGGGAAGACCCCGCCGGCGTGCCGATCTCGGCCTTCATCTTCGGCGGTCGCCGCGCGACCACCGTGCCGCTGGCCTACCAGGCCTTCAACTGGAACTTCGGCGTGTACATGGCGGCGACCCTCGGCTCGGAGACCACCGCTGCCGCGTTCGGCGCGCAGGGCGTGGTGCGCCGCGACCCGTTCGCGATGCTGCCCTTCTGCGGCTACCACATGGGCGACTACTTCAACCACTGGCTGAAGATGGGCCACGTGGTCGAGAACACGCCGAAGATCTTCTGCGTGAACTGGTTCCGCATCAACGAGAAGGGCGAGTTCATGTGGCCCGGCTTCGGCGAGAACATGCGCGTGCTGAAGTGGATCGTCGACCGCGTGCGCGGCCGCATCGGCGCGAAGGAAACCTCGCTCGGCTGGATGCCCAAGTTCGAGGACATCGACTGGACCGGCTCCGACGTCACGAAGGAGGAGTTCGAGGCCCTGACCCAGGTCGACGCCGACGCCTGGAAGAAGGAACTGGAGCTGCACAAGGAATGGTTCGACAAGTTGCAGGATCGCCTGCCGCGCGCGCTGACGCTCAAGCGCGAGATGTTCGAACTGGCCTTGTCGGTCTGAGTTCTCCGGCCGGCCCAGGCCGGCTGAACGAGCAAAAGCGCCGAGTGTCGGCGCTTTTGTTTTTTCCGTCCCCTACAATTTCACACCGATCGCACCCGAGGATTCCGCATGAGCCCGCATCTCGCCCGCCGCACCGTCGACATCCAGCCGTTCCACGTGATGGAGCTGCTACGACGCGCACGCGAGCTCGAAGCGCAGGGGCGCGACATCATCCACATGGAAGTCGGCGAGCCGGACTTCGCGACGCCGCAGCCGATGATCGATGCGGCGACGCGCTTCCTCGCCGGCGGCGACGTGCATTACACCGCGGCCCTCGGCCTGCCGCCGCTGCGCGAGGCGATCGCACGCTTCTACCAGGAGCGCTTCGGCGCGGACGTCGCACCTGAGCGCATCATCGTGACGCCGGGGGCCTCCGGCGCGCTGATGCTGGCGCTGGCCGCCACGACCGACCCGGGCGACGAGTGGCTGCTGCCCGACCCCGGCTACCCGTCGAACCGCCACCTCGTGCGCAGTTTCGAGGGCGTGCCGCGCGCGCTGCCGGTGGGCGCGGAGACGCGCTACCAGCCGACACCCGACCAGGTGGCCGGCGCGTGGACGGCACGCACGCGCGGGCTGATCGTCGCCAGCCCGTCCAACCCCACCGGCACCCTGCTCGAGCAGGCCGAACTGGCCGCATTGCGGACGGCGGTGCTCGCGCGCGGGGGCACGCTGATCGTCGATGAGATCTACCAGGGCCTGACCTACGGCGTCGACGCGAGCACCGTGCTGAAGAGCATGGACGACGTGTTCGTCGTGAACAGCTTCTCCAAGTATTTCGGCATGACCGGGTGGCGCCTGGGCTGGCTGGTCGCTCCGCAGGCCTACGTGCGCGAGATCGAGAAGCTTGCACAGCACTTTTTCATCTCGCCCTCGACGCCAGCGCAGCACGCCGCGCTGGCCGCCTTCGCGCCCGCGACGATAGAAATCCTGGAGGCGCGCCGGCACGAGTTCGCGCAGCGCCGTGACACGCTGCTGCCAGCCCTGCGCGAACTGGGGTTCGTGGTTGCGGCGGAGCCGCAGGGGGCCTTCTACATCTACGCGGACGTGTCACGCCTCGCCGACGACAGCGAAGCGCTCGCGCAGCGCCTGATCGAGGAAGCCGGAGTGGCGGCGACGCCGGGGCTGGACTTCGGCGACAACCAGCCGCGCCGCCACCTGCGCATCGCCTACACGAACCGCAGTGAGCGCCTGCTGGAAGCGGCCGAACGCATCGCGCGCATGCTGGCCTGAGGAAGATCGGCGCGACGGGGAGACGCTCCCCTCCGCCGCGGATCAGACGCCGGTTTCGGTCTTGGCGCGGGATGCTGCCGCGACCAGGCGCTTCTTCATCGCCAGCACCTTGTTCGCGTAGCTCGCGTTCGGATCGCGGAGCGCGCCGCCGTAGTACTGCAGCGCGGTTTGCAGGGTGCCGAAGCGCTGCATGCCTTCGACGAGCACCATCGTGCCGACGCGGATGTTGAGCGTGGGGTCGAACAGTGCGTCCTCGCCGGCGTTGCGGCCGATCTTGTCCATATGGAAGCGCGGGATCACCTGCATCAGGCCCTGCGCGCCCATGTTGCTCTCGGCGAAGGGATTGAAGCTCGATTCGATCGCCATCACCGCGACGATCAGCAAGGGGTCGATGCCGAGCTTGCGGCCACTGAGTTCGGCTGCCGTAAGCAGCGGCTCGAGCGTGCGCGTCGAAACTTTGTAGCGCTGAGCGACAAAATCGCGCACGCCGCGCATCTCGATGGACAAGCCGCCTGCCGATGCGACGGACTTCGGCCGAGGTGTTTCGGTGGGCGCATGCGCGACCGGCGCCTGTGCCGCGTCGCCTGCTGCGACGGACTCCGACGCCCCCGCGGCGAGGTCAGCGTAGCTGACGGGATCCTTCTGCAGATAAGCCGCTCCGACGAACGCGACGAGCGCGAAGGCGGTGAGCATCAGACTGCCGTGGACGAAATGCACGAAGAACGCGGCCGCGCCGTGAGGCCTGCGGCCAGGACAAGTTGCGTGAGTCATCGGTACCTCCCTGCTGCGACCATGCTCCCCGACCGCGGCGCCAACAGCACGCCCAGGCAGACTTCGCCTGTCAGTCGGATGATCACGTCTTCAGTGGTTGTTCGAGCGCGCGATCGCAACCAGATCTCACGCCCGGCGAGGATGGGATGCGCTCTCCGGCGCTGCCCCAGGGCACCCGATTTCGCTGGAAATCGCGCACCGCCCCGCGTCCAATTATTGAAAAACCACGTTGCTGCACCGCAGCAACGACCCTACTTTATTGATTTGATTGGGCTTGGTCAACCAGGCACACGGCCTGGGAAGTCCCTCCGCCCTCCTCCTGGACGCGAAGTCTTGCACAGGCAGGCATTCGAAGGCTGCGGAAAAATTGTCACAAAAGATGTAACAACATCATTCGGAAGGGCTCAGACCGTCCCTGACGCCGGTCCGCAGGCGAGCTTCGGCAGGTCGAGCGCCAGCCGCAATCGCTGCCAGTCGAAGCACGGACCGGGGTCGGTCTTGCGCCCCGGAGCGATGTCCGAATGGCCGGTGACCGCCTCGACCGGGTAGTGCGCACACAGCACGCGCAGCAGCGCGGCGAGGCGGGTGTACTGCGCCGGCTCGAAGGGCTGGGTGTCGCAGCCTTCCAGCTCGATACCGATCGAGAAGTCGTTGCAGCGCTCGCACCCGTTCCAGCTCGACACGCCGGCATGCCATGCGCGCGCGTCCGTGGGCACGAACTGCATCAGGCGGCCGTCGCGGCGGATGAAGAAGTGCGCCGACACGCGCAGAGGGCTGATCGCAGCGTAGTATGGGTGTTCCGCGGGATCGAGGGCGTTCGTGAACAACTGCTCGACGCCCGGACCGCCGAACTCGTCCGGCGGCAGGCTGATCGCATGCACGACGATCAGCTTCACCTCGTTGCCGGCGGGGCGCGCATCGCAGTTCGGCGACGGACAGTGCTGCGCCCCTTCCAGCCATCCGCCCGCGAGCGGTCCGAGGCCGTCCTCGACCGGCTCGCGGAACATGAGCTCCGTCGTTGGCCTACGCATGGCGCTTGCCCGTGCGGGCGGGCTTGCCGCTCGCGGCCGCAGCGGAACGTGCCGGCGCACGCCCCGCCGGCGCACCACGGTTGCCTGCCGGCGCCGGCCTGCCGCCGGGCTGACGCTTGCCTGCCGGGCCTCCGGACGGCGGGCGCCCCGCGGATGCCGCAGGGCGCTCGGCCGCGCCCAGCGGCACGCCCGGCTGATGGCGCGGCACGAGGCAGTGCGGCCCGTTGCCGATCAGGTCGGCGCGCCCCATGTGCTGCAGCGCCTCGCGGATGAGCGGCCAGTTCTCCGGGTCGTGCCAGCGCAGCAGGGCCTTGTGCAGCTTGCGGACCTTGCCGGAGCGGGCGGTCTCGACGACCTCGGAGTCCGCCGATACCTTGCGCAATGGGTTGCGACGGCTGTGGTACATCGTCGTCGCCATCGCCATCGGCGTGGGCAGGAAGGTCTGCACCTGGTCGGGCCGGAAGCCCTGTTTCTTGAGCCATAGCGCGAGGTTCACCATGTCCTCGTCGGTCGTCCCGGGGTGCGCGGCGATGAAGTAGGGCACGAGGTGCTGCTTCTTGCCCGCCTCCTGCGAGTATTTCTCGAACATCGCGGCGAACTTCTCGTAGGTGCCGATGCCGGGCTTCATCATCTTCGACAGCGGTCCCTCCTCGGTATGCTCGGGCGCGATCTTGAGCAGCCCGCTGACGTGGTGCGTGACGAGCTCCTTCACGTACTCGGGCGATCGCACCGCGAGGTCGTAGCGCAGCCCCGAGCCGATGGTCACGCGCTTGACGCCGGGAATCGCGCGCGCCTTGCGGTACAGCGACACGAGCGGCGCGTGGTCGGTGCCGAGGTTCTCGCAGATGTCCGGGTACACGCAGGACAGGCGCCGGCACGAGGTCTCGATCTTCTTGTCCTTGCACGCGAGGCGGTACATGTTCGCGGTGGGGCCGCCAAGGTCGGTGATGTGACCCTTGAAGTCGGGCGTGCGGTCGCGGATCTCCTCGATCTCGCGCAGGATCGAGCCTTCGGAGCGGCTCTGGATGATGCGGCCCTCGTGCTCGGTGATCGAGCAGAAGGTGCAGCCGCCGAAACAGCCGCGCATGATGTTGATCGAGAACTTGATCATGTCCCAGGCCGGAATGCGCGTGTCGCCGTAGGCGGGGTGCGGGCGGCGCGCGTAGGGCAGGCCGTAGACGAAGTCCATCTCCGGCGTGGAGAGCGGGATCGGCGGCGGGTTGAGCCACACGTCGCGCCGGCCCGGCCCTTCGCCGTGCGCCTGCACGAGCGCCCGCGCGTTGCCCGGGTTGGACTCCAGGTGGAACACGCGCGAAGCGTGCGCGTACATCACCGGGTCGACGCTGACGGTCTCGTAGGAGGGCAGGCGGACGGCGGTCTTGCCGCGGGCGGCGCGGCGCGCGGCGACGCGCTCGGCGGCGGGAACGATGCGCACCGGCTGGGCACCATCGCCCGTGGGCTGCGCGGCCGGCGCAGTGCTCTTCTCCGCCTCCATTGCGTAGGGATCGGGATGCGGTTCGATGCGGCCGGGACGGTCCAGGCTCAGCGAGTCGATCTCGCTCCAGTCCTCCCCCGGCAGCCAGCCTGGCTTCACCATGAAGGCGGTGCCGCGCAGGTCGCGGATCGCTGCAATCGGCTCGCCGGCATCGAGGCGGCGAGCGAGATCGACGAGCGCACGCTCGGCATTGCCGAAAATCAGCAGGTCGGCCTTGGAGTCGGGCAGCACCGAGCGGCGCACCTTGTCGGACCAGTAATCGTAATGCGCGATGCGACGCAGCGAGGCCTCGATGCTGCCGATCACGACGTTCACATCCGGGAAAGCCTCTCGCGCGCGCTGCGCGTAGACGGTCACCGCGCGGTCGGGGCGCTTGCCGGCTTCGGCGCCGGGGGTGTAGGCGTCGTCGGAGCGGATCTTGCGGTCGGAGGTGTAGCGGTTGACCATCGAATCCATGTTGCCGGCGGTGATGCCGAAGAACAGGCGCGGCCGGCCGAGCGCGCGGAAGGGCTCGGCGCTCTTCCAGTCGGGCTGGCTGATGATGCCGACGCGAAAGCCCTGCGCCTCGAGCAGCCGCCCTATCAGGGCCATGCCGAAGCTGGGGTGGTCGATGTAGGCGTCGCCGGTCACGAGGATCACGTCGCACGCGTCCCAGCCGAGCGCCTTCATCTCGGCGCGGGACATCGGCAGGAAGGGCGAGGGACGGGCCGGCGGGCGGGCGCCCGCGGTGATGCTGGGGGGAGAATCGGGGATCATTGTCGCGTGCATTGTACTCGGACGCCCGGAGGCGCCATTCGGTTCAGTTCGACTCAATCGGCGAGCGCGGCCTGCGCATCGGCCAAGCGGATGGCGTCGCGGCGGGCCTCGTCCAGCAGCCAGTCGCGGAACGCGGCGACGTGGGCCCGCGGGGCCACAGCCTGCGGCGTCACGATGTAATAGGCAAAACGGCGCCGCAGGCTGATGCCGAAGGGCACGACGAGGCGGCCGGCGGCGACCTCCGCGGCAACCAGCGGTTTGGACACCAGCGCGACGCCCAACCCGTCGAGCGCCGCAGCGATGGCGAGGCCGGAGTCGCTGAAATGCAGGCCGGCATCGGCGCGCACCGCGGATGCCCCGGCCGCCTGCAACCACTCCGCCCAGGTCGGCCGCTCGCGCGTGTCGGGCACGGTATCGTCGTGGATCAGGCAATGCCGCCGCAGGTCGGACGGCTGGCGCAGCGGAATCTTCGCGCGCAGCAGCGCCGGGCTGCACACCGCGGTGTATTCGGGTTCGAGCAGCAGCTCGCAGCGATAGCCGGGATACGTGCCCGTGCCGAAGCGGATCCACAACTGGCCGCCCTCGGCGCGCGCGGTGAGCGGCTCGATACCCAGCCCCGCGGCGTCGCGGCCGTCGATGGCCTTGGTGGCGCTCGCCAGATGCAGCTCGACCTGCGGGTGCACTTCGGCGAAACGTTGCAGGCGCGGGACCAGCCAGCGCGAGGCGAAGGATGGCGGGGCGACGACCGACAGGCGGCTCAACGGCCGCATCGCGCGGACGGCCTCGACCGACTCGGCGATCGCGCCCATCGCTTCGCGCAGCTTGGGCAGCATCGCCGCCCCCTCCGGGGTCAGTTCGAGCGCGCGCGTCAGGCGTCGGAACAGGGGCACGCCCAGATCCTTCTCGAGGCCGCGGATCTGGTGGCTGACAGCGGTCGGGGTAACGGACAGCTCCTCGGCGGCGCGCTTGAAGCTCAGGTGACGCGCCGCGACCTCGAAGGCGCGCAGGGCGTTGAGCGGCGGGAGACGGACGGCCATACGCGGACGATCACATGGATGAATTTTTCTAAGGCATCACATGATGAACGATCGTTTGTTGCGACGCAACAAGCTCCGTACAGTCGCGTCCATGCCCTCACGAAGGGCTGCAACGTCAAGGAGCCGCACGATGGACAAGGACTATCTCTTCTACCAAGGCCGAATCCGCGAAGCGCAGCGTCTGCGCAACGAAGCCCTGGGCCAGCTCCTGGCCGACGGCTGGCACGGCACGAAACGCGTGGTCACCCGCATTGCACGGGCCGCAGTCGGCCTGCTGCTGGGCGTGCGTTACCCCCAACCCCACTGAAACGCAATGCGCCTCACGAGGGCGCCGGTCACTCGCCCGCCCTGCGCCTCCGACGCAGGGCGACGATGCCGTACACGAGCACGTTGACCACCAGCACCAGCAGGCCGAGCACGAGCTGGACCCGCGGCGTGAGGCCCGCGGGATAGATCAGCGGGATCAGGTAATGCTCGATGAAGCCGCCGCGGTAATCCACACCGCCCGCAGCCAGGCGCAGCGTCTTCTCGAGCGGAGTCAGCGGACAGGTCCAGCCGATCAGTTCGATCGCCGCGCCGTAGGCGGCCACTGGCAGATGTGCCCACTTCGCGCGCGGCCAGCGCAGCGTCAATAGGCCGCCGAACACCACGAAGGCGATGAAGAGCGCGTGCACCAGCACGACGAGATCGGCCGCCATCAGCGCAAGCACGCTTTTCTCCTCAGGATCCGGTTGCGGCCGGCCGGAACACGCGCACCCCGAGCAGGACGCCCGCGACCAGCAGGACGATGCCGACGGCCTCGCCGAGGCCCGGCCAGCGGCCGTACCACAGGAAAGCATAGAGCAAGGCCGCCAGCGTTTCGAACACGATCAGCTGGCCAGCGAACGCCGGCGGCAGCAGGTGGCTTGCGCGGTTCCACAGCAGGGTGCCGAGCCACGATGCGGCAAGGCCCGTGAGCAGCATCAGGCCGACGAAGGCCAGGGGTCGAGGCCCGAACGGCCACTCGAATGCCGCGGCCGACGCAGTCGCGCCTTCCCACAGCGCGAAACCGGCGGCGGCGGCGAGCGCGAGCGGCAGCGTCACCAGACCCTGCGCAGTCGCCCAGGGACGCGCGAGGCCCGCACCGCGGGCACGCAGCCAGCGTGCGTTGCGAATCGGATACCAGGTCCACGACGCGACCGCGACGGCGGCCAGCAGCAGACCGGCCACGTAGCGCAAGCCGCCGCGGGCGCCCTCCTGCCCGCCCGCATCGGTCGCATGCGCGGCAGAGTCGAACTGCACGACCACGAGGCCGGCGAGGATCACCACCAGCGGCAAGGCGAGGCGCCGCCACGCGACGACGTCCGCGGCATTGCCGGCACGGCGCTCGGTGAGGTTCGCACAGATCGCGATCACGACCGGCAACGTGCCGATCATCAGCGTCGGCACCGGGGCGCCCGCGAGCTGGATCGCGCTCGCGAGCGTCGCGTAATAGAGGAGGTTGCCGACCAGCGCGAGCTTGCCGGCCTCGATCCAGTCGGCCCGCGCGAGCCTTGCCAGTGCCGCGCGGTCCATCCACGCGAGGGCGACGGCAAGGACGCCGAAGGCGATGTAGCGGCCGAACGCGAGCACGATGCCGGGGTATTCCCCGAGCATCAGCGGGACGACGAACACGAGCCCCCACAACATCCCCGCGCCGAGCGCCGCGAGCAAACCAGCCAGCATGGATTCCTTCCCCGTATCGAAGGCGCGCAGTGTGCCATGCAATGCCGATCCGGGGGTGCGGGGAAACCCTGAGCGTGCGCGATTCGGGCGCGGCAGCTGCTATGCTGACCAGGACATGAATCGGGCTCATCACAGGGCTGAAAATCCCTCGCTGCGCCCTGGCGCGGAGCTTGTTAACATCGCGCCACCTCGTTCCACACCATTTCCGAACAAGAACCGGAGACCTCCCTCATGACCGAATCGCCCACCCGCGGGCCGCGCGTCGGACTGTTCGCCACCTGCCTGATGAACGTGTTCCGCCCGAACGTCGGCTTCTCGGCGGTGAAACTCCTCGAAGACGCCGGCTGCACCGTCGAGGTGCCCGCAAACCAGACCTGCTGCGGCCAGCCCGGCTACAACAGCGGCGACTACGACGCGGCGCGCGCGCTCGCCCGCCAGGTGATCGAGGCCTTCGAGAACTACGACTACATCGTCGGACCGTCCGGTTCGTGCATGGCGACCATCCGCCACGACTACCCGGTGCTGTTCCAGGACGACCCGGTGTGGCTGCCGCGCGCGCAGGCGCTGTCGGAGAAAAGCTGGGAATTGCTGTCCTTCCTCGCCGACGTGCTGCATGCGGCGCCGTCCGACTCGCGCTACGAAGGCACGGTCACCTACCACGACTCCTGTTCGGGCTTGCGCGGCCTGGGCATCAAGGGCCAGCCGCGCGCGCTGCTCGGCGAGGTCGACGGCCTCAAGCTCAAGGAGATGGAGGACAGCGAGGTGTGCTGCGGCTTCGGCGGCACCTTCTGCGTGAAGTATCCGGAGATCTCCGAGAAGATGGTCGAGGACAAGGTCAGGAACGTCCTCGCGACGGGCGCCGACACGCTCGTCGGCGGCGACCTGGGCTGCCTGATGAACATCGCCGGGCGACTGAAGCGCGTCAATGCGCCGGTGAAGGTCTTCCACACTGCCGAAGTGCTCGCCGGCCTCGCCGACGGCCCCGGTCTCGCCGGCGCCGCGAAGGAGAGCGAGTGATGGAGATCCGTTCCAAGGAATTCAAGCAGCGCTCGGTCTTCGCGATCCACGACGCGAACCTGCAGACCGCGCTCGGCCGCGCGCGCTACGGCTTCGTTGGCAAGCGCGCGCTGCAGGTCGCCGAACTGCCGGAATTCGAGCGCCTGCGCGAGGAAGCGAAGAACACCAAGAATCACATCCTCGACAACCTCGACCATTACCTCGAGCGCTACGAGGCGGCCGTGACGGCCGCCGGCGGCCATGTGCACTGGGCGCGCGACGCCGAGGAGGCGAGGAAGATCATCCTCGACATCTGCAAGCGCGTCGACGCGAAGACCGTCACCAAGGGCAAGTCGATGGTATCCGAGGAGATCGGGCTCAACGAGGCGCTGATCGAGAACGGCATGGAAGTCGTCGAGACCGACCTCGGCGAATACATCATCCAGCTCGCGCACGAACCGCCCTCGCACATCATCGCGCCGGCCGTTCACAAGACCAAGGACCAGGTCTCCGACCTCTTCGAGGCCGCGCACGGCGGCCCGCGCAAGACCGAGGTGCCGGACCTCGTCAATGAGGCGCGCCTGGTGCTGCGCGACAAGTACTTCAAGGCCGACGTCGGCATCACCGGCGGCAACTTCCTCGTCGCCGAGACCGGCTCGTCGATCATCGTGACGAACGAGGGCAACGGCGACCTCACTCAGACGCTCGCGAAGGTGCATATTGTCACCTCCGGCATCGAGCGCGTGGTGCCGACGCTCGACGACGCGACGCTGTTCCTGCGCCTGCTGGCGCGCAGCGCCACCGGCCAGGAGACCGAGACCTACACGACGATCTCGACCGGCCCGCGCCGCGCCGAGGACCTCGACGGCCCCGAGGAGTACCACGTGGTGCTGGTCGACAACGGCCGCTCGAAGATGCTCGCCGGGCGCTTCAAGGAGATGCTGCGCTGCATCCGCTGCGGCGCGTGCATGAACCACTGCCCGGTGTATGGCGCGGTCGGCGGCCACGCCTACGGCTGGGTCTATCCGGGGCCGATGGGCTCGGTGCTCACGCCGCTGATAAAGGGCCTGGACAACGCCTACGACCTGCCCAACGCGTGCACGCTGAACGGCCGCTGCGCCTCGGTGTGCCCGGTGAAGATCCCGTTGCCGGACCTGTTGCGCGAGCTGCGCCACATGCAGCACCAGCAGGACATCACGCCGGTGATGCAGAAACGCGCGCTGAAAGTGTGGCGCTACGTCGCGACGCGGCCGAAGCTCTACCACGCGCTCGAACAGGTCGGCGCCCGCTTCCTGTCGGCGATCGCGAAGAACGGAAGCATCCGCCGCCTGCCGCTCGCGAGCGGCTGGACCGACGTGCGCGACCTGCCGGCACCGGCGGGCCGCACCTTCCTGGAACTGTGGCAAGGCAAGCGAGGCCAGAAATGACTGCAGCAGCGAACGCCCGCGAGGCGATCCTCAATTCCGTCCGCTCCGCGCTGCGGCGCGGACCGCTCGACGACGCACGACGCGCCGAACTCGACGCGCGCCGCCCGCAACACACCCGCCCGGCGCAGGACGAGGAACTCGTCGCGCGCTTCATCCGCAAGTTCGAGAGCCGCGCCGGCACCACCGCGCGCGTCGCGAGCCGTGCCGACGTGCCCGCTGCGGTCGAGGCCTATCGCGCCGACAAGGGCCTTCCCGCGCGCGCCGCGGTCGGCGCCGCACTGAACGACCTGGCGTTCGCGAGCCTCGAGACTCACCACGCCCCGGCCGGCATCGACGAGGCGATGGCCGTGTCTCAGGCCTTGTGCGGCATCGCCGAGCCGGGCAGCCTGATGATGGCCTCCGGTCCGGCGAGCCCGATCACGCACAACTTCGTGCCCGACGACCACATCGTCGTGCTCGACGCGAACGCGATCGTCGGCCACTTCGAGGAGGCCTGGGACATCCTGCGCGCCCGCCCGGAAGGCATGCCGCGCGCGACCAACATCATCTCCGGCCCCTCGCGCACGGCCGACGTCGAGCAGACCATCCAGCTCGGCGCGCACGGCCCGCGCCGCGTGCATGTGATCATCGTCGGCTGAGACCGGCAGGCACGCCCGGGGGCCGTTTCAATGCTCCCGGGCTAACCCGTTTCATGCATATCCGCTTACAACTCGGCGACAACTTCTCCCTTCGATCTCGCGTTTAATGCGCATGGGGACAACGGTACGCGCTGCGTGACGGTGTCCGGTTCGTCAGGAGAAGAATCATGAAATCGAAAACCCTCAAACTGCTTGCCGCAATGATCGCCGGGGGTGCCCTGATCGCTGCCACGCCCGCCCATGCCGACCGCGACCACTGGCGCGACGACGGCTACCGCGAGTGGCGCGACCACGATCGCGGCCACCGGCACGGCCACTACAAGAAATTCCGCGACCGCGAGCGCGTCGTGATCCGCGAACGGATCGTCGAACGCCGCCCGGTGGTGCGCGAATACCGCTATTACGAGCGCCCGATCGGCTACTACGCCCCGGCGCCGGTCTATGCCGCCCCGGTTTACGCGCCGCGCATCTATCCGCGCGATCCGGCGATCACCATCGGCGTCGACATCCCGCCGCTGGTCATTCCGTTGCGCTGACGCAACACTTCACAACGCCCGCTCGCCGGGTCCGCGCAGGGCCCGGCGCTCCGCGGCGAACGCTTCCGCCGCGCCGATGAACTCGAGGAAATCCGCCTCGAAGCCGGCATAGTCGGCGAGGAGTTCCGCGCCGCTGCCGGTCAGCGGATTCGCTCGGCGCAGCCTCAGCGCCATGCGGTCGAGCGCCATCGCGATGACATCCGCCGAGCGATAACTCCCCAGCCAGTCCGATTCGCGCATGCGCGGCAGGATCGCCGCGAGCCGTGGCGGCAGCAGCGCGCCGTTGGCGTCCAGCAGCGCGTACATCGCCGCGCTGAAGCGCTCGAGCGGCTCGTCGTGGTAGCGCTCCCAGTGCAGCGCGAGGAAGTGGTCGTAGAACATGTCGACCATCACCCCGGCGACGCGACGCCGCTCCGGCGAGACCCGCGCACGGCTGCGCAGGAAGGCGGGATGGGTTTCGGCGAAGAGGTCGATCTGGCGATGCAGGCGCACGCCTGCGGCGAGGTCGGGCGGCAGGCCGGCCGGCAACGGCCCTTTCACGAAGTCGCCCATCAGCCCGCCGAGGCGGTCCGCGGGGGCTTCGCCGGCGAGCCAGGCGTGCGCGAGGAAATTCATGTCGGGTTTGCCTAGGCGAACGCGGCCGCGAGCCAGTCGATGAATCCCTGCACCACCGCACGCTTGCTCTGCGCCGGCGTGCTCACCGCGTAGTAGGTGAACGGGGCCGGCGCGGACACACCGAAGAGCGGCACCAGCCGGCCCGTCTCCACCCACGCCGCCGACAGGCGCCGCGTACCCACCGCCGCGCCCAGACCGGCCGCGGCGATCTCCATCAGCATGCCGAGATCGTTGAACACGGCACCGCGCTCGGGCTCCGCCCAGTCGAGACCGGCCGCGAGGAAGCACGGCCGCCATGGCAGCAGCGGCGAGCGCAGTAATTCCAGGCCGGCAAGATCGGCCATGCCGGCGGGCGCATGCGCGGCCACCCATGACGGCGCGGCGAGCGGCACCATGATGTCGTCGAAGAGCTTGCGCACGACCCGCTCCGGGTATTCGCCGCGCCCCCAGCGCACCTCGACGTCGGCCGCCTCGGCCGTCACGTCCTGCAGCGGGATCGACAGGTGCGCCTCCAGTTCCACCTCGGGATGCGCGCGCAGGTATTCGGGCAGGCGCGCCATCAGCAACTGCCGCGCGAAGGTCGGCGGCAGCGACACGCGCAGGCGCTCGCGCTCGGGCCGCAGCACGGCGCCCGCCTGCGCGAGCCGGTCGAAAGCCGCGCGCACGCTGTCGAGGTACAGTCGTCCGGCGGTGGTCGGCCGCACGCCGCCGGGCCCGCGCTCGAACAGCGCAGTGCCGAGCTGGGTTTCGAGCTGGCGGATGCGGTGGCTGACGGCACTCGGCGTCACGCACAGTTCCTCGGCCGCCTGCGCGAAGCCGCCCAAGCGCGCGGCCGCCTCGAAGGCCGCGAGCGCGTGCATCGGCGGCACGTGGCGCAGCGGTGCGCTCACGCCGGGCTCCGCAAACGAGCGAGTTCCGCGACTTCGCGGTGGCGCGGGCAGGTGACGACATGGTCGTTCGTCATCCCCGCGGCCTGCATCAGCGCGTAGCAGATCGTGCTGCCGACGAACTTGAAGCCGCGCGCCTTGAGCGCCTTGCTCATCGCGTCGGACTGCGGCGTGGTCGCGGGGATCTCGGCGAGCGCGGCGAACGCATTCTGCACCGGCCGGCCGTCGACGAAGCCCCACAGCCAGGCGGCCGGGTCGATGCCGGCGTCCCGCAGGTCGAGCCACGCGCGCGCATTGAGGATCGCCGCGTCGATCTTCGCACGGTTGCGGATGATGCCGGGGTCGGCGAGCAGGTCCGCCTTCTTCGCGTCGTCGTAGCGCACGATGCGCTCGGGGTCGAAGCCGTCGAACACGGCACGGTAGCGCTCGCGCTTCCGCAGCACCGTGATCCACGACAGCCCCGCCTGCGCGCCTTCGAGGACGAGGAATTCGAACAGCGTGCGCGCATCGTCGGTCGGCACGCCCCATTCGGTGTCGTGGTAATGGACGTAGAGCGGGTCATTGCCCGCCCAGGCGCAGCGCTCGGTCATGGGGTTTCTCCGGTGGGCGCATCCGCGGCCCGGCTCACGCTGAAGTTTATTGAACCAGCCATCAAACGCAATCGTTGGCGCCCGATGCGTCGATGAGGATCGTGGGAGTCGATTCTCCTGTGGGAGCGGCTTCAGCCGCGAAGCAGCGGTGTTGCGGAGTGATCCGCCGATTCGCGGCTGAAGCCGCTCCCACAGTTGCTCCCACACTGCAGCCCCCACGCTCCGCGCTCCATGCCCCGAGTTCAGCCAAAGATCCGCGCCACCGCCTCCGCATCCGACGGGAAATAGAAATGCACGTAGGAGGCCGTCAGCCGCCCCTGGCGGTAGATCGCCTCGCCCTCACGTCCGTCGGGCGTCTGGGCGCGCACGAGGGGCGCGAGCGGGGTGTCGCTCTTCGAATAATGGAAGGTGTGACCGCGCAAGCGCCCTTCGGGCAGTTCCGCCACCTGCATCCCGAGCGCCGCGAGCCGTTGCTGCATCACTGCGCGCCCCGGCAACAGACCGGCGAAGGCGTGCTCCCGCCCGGCCTTGTCGACGACGGTTTCGAACAGGCTCATCATCCCGCCGCACTCGGCGAGCAGCGGCTTGCCTGCCGCCGCGTGCGCACGCAGAGCGGGAAAGAAATGCGGATTGGCGGCGAGCGTTTCGCCATGCAGCTCAGGGTAGCCGCCCGGCAGCCACACGGCGTCGCAGTCGGGCAACGCGTCGCCGGCAAGCGGCGAGAAGAATTCGAGCCGCGCGCCCAGCTCGCGCAAGGTGTCGAGGTTCGCCGGGTAGATGAAGCCGTAGGCCGCATCGCGCGCGATCGCGATCGTGCGCCCGGCCAGCAGCGGCGTCAGTTGCGGCGGCAGCGTGGCGGGGAATTCGACCGGCTCCGGCAGATCGGCCGCGCCGGTCGCCGCGATGCCGTCGGCGAAGCGGTCCAGCCGCGCTTCGAGGTCGGCGATCTCGGCCGCCTGCAGCAGCCCCAGGTGGCGCTCCGGTAGCCCCGCCTGCGCGTCGCGCGACAGCGCGCCGTACCAGCGCATGCCCGCCGGCAAGGCGTCGCGCAGCATCTCCGCATGGCGCGCGCTGCCGACATGGTTCGCGAGCACGCCGGAAAACGGCAGGCCGGGCTGGTAGTGCGCGAGCCCGTAGGCCACCGCACCGAAGGTCTGCGCCATCGCGCGCGCATCGATCACCGCCATCACCGGCAGGCCGAAGCGGCGTGCGATGTCCGCCCCCGAGGGATTGCCATCGTAGAGGCCCATCACCCCTTCGACGAGGATCAGGTCGGCCTCGCGCGCGGCCGCATGCAGGCGCCACGCCGCGTCCGCCTCGCCACACATGCCCAGGTCGAGGTTGTACACCGGCGCGCCGCTCGCAACCGCGTGGATCTGCGGATCGAGGAAGTCCGGCCCACACTTGAACACGCGCACGCGCCGCCCCTGCCGCGCGTGCAGGCGTGCGAGGGCCGCGGTGACGGTGGTCTTGCCCTGGCCGGAAGCGGGCGCAGCGACGAAGAGCGCGGGGCAGCGTGCAGTCTCGCTCATCGCTCCTCCTCTCCGCGATGCACCGCAGTGCAGCCCGCGTGCGGCGGATGGGCCGCCGGCGCGCTGTCTGGAGTGAACCACGCGAGGCGTGGATACAGGCCGACGACGTCGCCGACGATGGTCAGCGCCGGCGGGCGGATGCCCTCGTCCGCGACCACTTGTGGCAGCGTCGCAAGCGTGCCGACGGCGACGCGCTGCGCCGGCGTCGTGCCGCGCTCGACGACGCCTGCCGGCGTTTCCGCCGGCAGGCCGTGGGCGACGAGTTCGCGGCAGATGTCGGGCAGGCGCGAGATACCCATGTAGATCACCAGTGTCTGGCCGCGCCGCGCGAGCATCGGCCAGTCGAGATCGAGTGCGCCGTCCTTGAGGAAGCCGGTCGTGAACACGACCGAGCGGGCGTGGTCGCGGTGCGTGAGCGGGATGCCCGCATAGGCGGCGACGCCCGCTGCGGCGGTGACGCCGGGCACGATCTCGACGGTGATGCCGGCTGCGACCAGCACCTCCATCTCCTCGCCGCCGCGGCCGAAGATGAAGGGGTCGCCCCCCTTCAGGCGCACGACGCGCTTGCCCGCCTGCGCAAGGCGCACGAGCAGCTGGTTGATGTCGTCCTGCGGCAGCGTGTGGTCGGCGGCCTTCTTGCCGACGTAATGGCGCTCGGCGGTCGCGGGCGCGAGGTCCACGATCGCCGGGCTGACGAGGTTGTCGTAGACGATGGCGTCCGCGCCGGCGACCAGGCGCGCGCCGCGCAGGGTCAGCAGCTCGGGGTCGCCCGGGCCGGCGCCGACGAGGTAGACGTGGCCCGCGGCCGGGCCGGGGCGGGGATTCGGGAGGTCGGGAAGGGACATGGGGGTCTCTTCTGTGTTGTCGCGATTTAATTTAGACAGCTGGAGGGTATTGCGGGCTGCAAGCCGGCGGCATTGTCCAGGACTCGCGGCGGCTTGTCCCCCAGCCCTTCGACGGGCAAGGGACGACGCAATTTTCCCCCTGCGTTGCTTGCGGAGCGAACCCGTGGGAGCGGCTTTAGCCGCGAAATCGGCGCCGATTCGCGGCTGCAGCCGCTCCCACTGTCATTACCCTTGCTTCCGAAGGCCGACATGAGCCCGGCCGCACGTAGTTCCGCGATCGCCCTGACTCAGAACTCCAGCCCCGGCATCGCCCTCACGCCGGCCGCGAACGCATGTTTCACGAGCCCCATGTCGGTCACCGTATCGGCCGCCTCGACGAGCTCCGGCGGCGCCGCACGGCCGGTCACGATCACGTGCTGGTGCCCAGGCCGCGCGTGCAGGTCGGCGACGACGGTGTTCACATCAAGATAGCGGTACTTCAGCGCGATGTTCAGTTCGTCGAGCACGACGAGGCCGATCGCGGGATCGCGCAGCAGCGTGCGCGCCTGTTCCCACGCGGCCTCGGCAGCCGCGACGTCGCGCGCGCGGTCCTGCGTGTCCCAAGTAAAGCCCTCGCCCATCACGTGCCACACGACACCCGGCTGGCGGCGGAAGAAGGCCTCCTCGCCGGTGTCCGAGCGCCCCTTGATGAACTGCACGACGCCCACCTGCATGCCGTGGCCGAGCGCGCGCGCGACGACGCCGAAGGCGGCGCTCGACTTGCCCTTGCCGTTGCCGGTATTGACCAGCAGCACGCCGCGCTCGATCTGCGCGGCGGCGATCTTTTCGTCCACCACCGCCTTCTTGCGCTGCATGCGCTCGGCGTGACGGATGTTCTTCTCGTTGTCCTGTTCGTTCATGCTCAATCGGGGATGAAGAGGATCCGCTCGCCCACGTCGAGGCGGCGGATCGGGTGGTCGAAGGCGCGACTGAGGTGATCCGCCTGCAGGACCTCCTCGCGCGCACCGGCAAGCACGCCGCCCTTGCCGTCAAGCAGGATCACGTGGTCGGCGAAGCGCGTCGCGAGATTGATGTCATGCAGCACCATCACCACACCGCACCCGTTGCGCTTGAGGCGCGCAAACAGCTCCAGTACGGCGATCTGGTAATGCAGGTCGAGGTGGTTGGTCGGCTCGTCGAGGAGGAAGAGCCGCGGCGCCTGTGTCAGCAGCGTCGCGATCGCCACGCGCTGGCGCTCGCCGCCGGACAGGCTGAGAACGTCCCGCCCGGCGAACTCTGCGAGGCCCACTTCAGCCAGCGCCGCCTGCGCGATGGCGATGTCGGCGGCCGTCTCCCAGCCCCAGCGGCCGAGATGCGGATGGCGGCCGACCAGCGTCGTCTGCAGCACCGAGGCGGAAAAGTGGTCCGGCTGCTGCTGCGCGAGCAGGCCGCGGAAACGCGCCGCCGCGAGGCTGTCCCAGTCCGCGTAGGAGCGTCCGCCGAGGCGCACGCTGCCCACCGTCACCGCGCGCAGGCCGGCAAGGGTGTGCAGCAGCGTGGTCTTGCCGGCCCCGTTGGGACCGAGCAGCACGAGACACTCGCCCGCGGCAAGCCGCAGGCTGAACTCGCAGCACAGCCAGCGCTCGCCGACCTGCAGCGCGAGGCGCTCGGCCTCGAGCAGGACGGACGGATCGCCGACCCCCGTCATCGTGAACTCCGCGACAGCAGGAACAGGAACACCGGCACGCCGATCAGCGCGGTGAGCACGCCGACGGGCAGCTGGACAGGCGCCATGACCGTGCGCGCAGCCGTGTCGGCGAGCGTGAGCAGCGTGCCACCTGCGAGCAGCGCCGCCGGCAGCAGCAGGCGCTGGTCGTTGCCGATGGCGAAGCGCACCAGATGCGGCACGACCAGGCCGACGAAGCCCACGGAGCCGACCAGCGTCACGGCCGCCGCAGTGAGCAGCGACGCGAGCACATAGAGCAGGTAGCGCAGCCGCCGCACGCGCACGCCCAGAGCGGAGGCCGTCGTCTCGCCGCGCGCGAGCACGTTGAGGTCGCGCGCGACCGGCAGCACCACCGCGAGTCCGGCGACGAGCACCACCAGCGCCGGCCACGGCCGGCTCGCGCCGCTGGCGTCGCCCATCAGCCAGAACAGCATCGACTGCAGGCGAGTGTCCGTCGCCAGCGACAGCATCAGCGTCACCGCCGCGCCGCAGCCGGCCGCGACGATGACGCCGGTGAGCAGCAGCCGTGTCTGCGTCCACGAGCCGTCGCCGTGCGCGAGCCCGAACACCACCAGCATCGCCGCCAGCGCGCCGCCGAAGGCCGCCCCGTCGACGACCCAGGACGACGCGCCGACCAGCATCGCCGCCAACGCCCCGACCGCGGCACCACCGGAGACGCCCAGCACATAGGGATCGGCCAGGGGGTTGCGCAGCAGCACCTGCATCAGCGCGCCGGCCAGCGCCAGCAGCCCGCCGCACACGAACACCGCCACCGCACGCGGCAGGCGCAGCTCGCGCACGACGTCGGCCGCCATGCCTTCGGCGCCGCGAAACAGCGCGCCGAAGACGTCGGCGAGGCCGATGGGCAGATCACCGGCGGACAGGGCCCACGTCAACGCGCACACGCCCACGAGCATGAGCCCCGCGATCACGAAGCCTGGTGATGTGCGTCCCGGCATGGGTCTCCTGTCATTCGTTCAAGACGGCCGCGCCCCCTCACTTGGGCGCGTACCGCACGCCCACGAAGACCGTGGCGCCGAGCGTATTGAACCCTTTCGCCAGCTCGTAATCACGATCGAGCACGTTGTTCGCCCTTGCCTCGATCGCCCAGTCGCGATTGACGGCATACCGCGCAAATAGGTTCAGCAGCGAATAGCCCGACAGCTCATTGACCTCGCCCGCACGGTCGAATCGCTTGCCGACGCCGATGAGCTCACCGCCGAAGCGGAACGGCCCCACTTCGCGCGAAATCGCCAGCCGTCCCTGCTCCCGCGCACGCCGATGCAGGCGCTTTCCGGTCTCGAGGTTCTTCGCATCCATCAGATCGATACTTGTCGAAACGTCGAAACCATAAAGCTTTGCGGCGTATGCGAACTCCCAGCCCTCGATCCGGGCATCATCGGTCTGCTCCGGCACAAACGCGAAGGTGGGGGGTGCGGCATTCCATTCGATGAGGTTGGATATCCTGTTGTTGAAATAGGTCACGGACGCGCTATGGCTCCCGTCGTCGTACTTCAACGCCGCCTCGCGATTGCGTGAGCGTTCCGGCTTCAGTGACGGATCACCGTGGTTTCCGAAGGAGTCCACGTAATAGAGGTCGTTCAGCGTCGGCGCCTTGAACGCGGTTCCGAGGGCTCCCGAAACTGACCACAGGGGCGTCAACTTGTATCCGTAAGACGCGAGATAGGTCGTCTCGTCACCGAACTGGCTGTTCTGGTCCTGGCGTACGTTGAGTTGCCACTGATGCCGGCCGAGGGTGGCACTCCAGCCGGCAAGCAGCGACTCGATCCAACGCCCCTTCTTCGCGAAGGCGGTGGTGCTGTCTACGCGCTGGTCCAGATACTCGTAGGCGAGAAGCGCCGACCCGAGCGGCAGCTTGACGTCGTTCTGCCACACCGCCTGGCTCTGAAGCGTATCGAACTGGAATGAATCGCGGAAGCCGCTCGACTCGTCCTTCGACTGCGCGATCCGGACGGTGCTCGTCCAGTTCGACGTCAGCCGGTTGCGGCTCGCCAGGCCGATCGACTCCGCCACGTCGTCATTGCCCACGTCCGCGCCGCCGCGGGAATTGAAGCCGTTCCCGTCATACCAGTTGCGCGTTTGTGCATGCAGGACATTCAGTTCGAGATCGTGGTCGTTGTTGAACTTGAACCCCAGGCTGCCCGAGGCCGTCGTGGCACGGAAGCCGTCGCGGTCCGCGTCGAGGGCCGGATCGTAATCGTGAAAAAACTGGCGGGCAGCGAAAGGTCCCTTCTTGGCTGACACGCCGTCGGTCTCGTACTGCCCTGCCCGGAAGGCGTACGACCACGCGCCGGCAGCGCCCGAGACGCCGGCGCTCACATCGGTCGTCTCGTAAGTGCCCGCACCAACGAAGAGTTCGGGCCGAAAACCGCCCTCCCCCTTCTTCGTGAACACCTGCACCACGCCGCCGACAGCGTCCGCGCCATACAGGGCAGAGGCCGGTCCGCGCAGAATCTCAACACGTTCGATCTGGTCGAGCGAAATGTTTTGGAACGGCGCCTGTCCGGTCGTCGCCGAACCGAGGCGCACGCCGTCGACGAACAGCACCGTGTGGTTCGAGTTCGTGCCACGCATGAACAAGGAGGATGTCTTTCCGGGCCCACCATTGCTCGAGATCTGCACACCGGCCCTGTTGCCGAGCAGTTCGAGCAGCGAGGATTGTCCGGATTGCTCGATTTCGTCCCGCTCGATGACGTCGACGCTGGCGAGGACTTCGGACGCGCGCTGAGGCTGACGGGTTGCGGTCACGACGACGGTTTCACCGGTTTTCTCTTCGGCGGCCACAGCGGCGGAAGCAAACGGCAATGCGGCAGCCACCGCGACGGCGGTGGCGGACAGGCGGATGTTCATCTGGGTTATTCTCCCTGCGCCGGCAGTCGCGTCCCCGCGCCACCGGTCATCTTCACAATGGAAGCACCGCTCGGGGAAATCACGCCTTGAGCCGCTGCAATGCACGCCCGTCGCCGCCTCCCCGCGGCACTTCCGCCTTCTCGTGTCCGGGCCGGTATCCGGGCTCGTGGGCTGGGCGGCGCTCCCTTGCGGGGCCCACTCCGGGCGCATCGCCTTCCCGGACTCTCGTCCAGTGGCGGTTGGATGCGCCTTGCGTCCACTTACCGTTGCGGGGGCAGCACAGGCATTGCAAGGGCGGCTCGGGGAGCCGTTCGCGCACCTGTTTCCCGTTTAACCCTCGGGCGGGAATCGCCGTCGGGCACCTGCAACACGTCGCACCCGAAATCGGGCGCGGGGCGGATAATAACGCGTTCCGCAACTTTGCGCAGCGCGAAAAAACGCGTAATTCCAAAGACATGCCCGCACACCTCATCCTCGGCGGCGCGCGCTCGGGCAAGAGCCGCCACGCCGAAAACCTCGCCGTCGCGAGCGGCCTGCCCGTGACCGTGATCGCCACTGCCGAAGCCCTCGACGACGAGATGACGGCCCGCATCCGCCGCCACCGGGAAGACCGCCCCACTGGCTGGCGCACGGTCGAGACGCCGGTCGCACTCGCGGCGGCGCTGGCGCGCGAGGCCGGCGACGGCCGCTGCGTGATCGTCGACTGCCTGACCCTGTGGCTCTCCAACCTGATGGCAGGCGCCGGCAAACCGGCCAGCACCGACTTGCCGCCGGCGCTCGAAACAGAGCGCGCGGCGCTGCTGGAGATCCTGCCGACGCTGCGCGGCGAGGTGCTGCTCGTCGCCAACGAGGTCGGCCTCGGCCTCGTCCCCGACACCCCCCTCGGTCGCGTCTTCCGCGACGAGGCGGGCCGGCTGAACCAGATGACGGCCGCTGCCTGCGCGCGCGTCACCTTCGTCGCGGCGGGCCTGCCGCTGACACTCAAGGGCAGCGCCTGAGGGCAAACCGCAACAATGCGCCACGCCGCTACCCATGCCGGGGCGGATTTCTTGTACGCAGAACGCGTTTGCCTCCTAGAATTACAGATTCGTAACAAGATCTATTCGACAGGGCAGTCATGGACGTTGTCGCGCAACCGGCTAACGCGATGAACGAACGCCACACGGCGTTCGATGCCGCACACCTGCGCCTCGCCGTTCTGATCCCGCTGGCCCTGCCCTTCGCAGCGTTCGCGCAGGCCGATGTCCAACCGGCAGCCGGGAACATCCTCGCCACCCTGCTGGCCACCGTCTGCTATGCCGGCTTCGCCGCCGCGCTGCTGCTCAACAACCTGCTGCAGTATCTCGCCAACCGCGACCGCTGCTACCTCGTTTACGCGGGATTCGCGCTG
Organism: Aromatoleum evansii; assembly: GCF_012910805.1. Classification (GTDB taxonomy): domain Bacteria; phylum Pseudomonadota; class Gammaproteobacteria; order Burkholderiales; family Rhodocyclaceae; genus Aromatoleum; species Aromatoleum evansii. The sequence goes on along the minus strand of NZ_WTVK01000026.1, from coordinate 27,673 downwards.
GGCACGGGCATCAGCCTGCTCGCCGTCGGACTGCTCCACGGTATCGAGCCCGGCGGGTCCGACGGCGGCTGGACCGGAACCGCAGAGCCCTTCGGCCTGGCACTCGCCGGAGTGTCCGCAGCCCTGTTCAACCGCGAATACCTGCGCACCGCAACCCTCTCGCCGCGCCTCGACCTTGCGCTCAAGGTATTCACTGCGCTGTTCGGCATCGCACTGGCAGGCGTCTTCGTGCTGCCGGGCGACTACCCGAACACCCTGATCGCCGGCATCAGCCCGGCCTTTGCACTGCTGGCGATCGCGTGCGCGGCACATGGCCTCCGGCAAAGACTGCCGGGAGCGCGGCTGCTCATTGCCGGCTGGACGGCGATGCTCATAGGAGCGATTCTGTTCCTCGCCACCCACACCGGACTTCTGCGCGCGGAAGGCTGGCCGATCCACGCGATCCAGTTCGTCTGGAGCTTCGGCGCGCTGACGATGTCCCTCGCGCTGGCCGAGCGCACCGGCTCGAACTGGCGCGAAGGCGCCGCACGTCACGCTGACGAACTCGCCAGCCTGGAGCATTCGATCGAGACCCTGCAGGCGTCGGAACAACTCCTCACGCAAGGCATGGCGCAACGCAGCCAGGAGATCGAATCCCTGACCCATCGCCTGCAGGAAAGCGAGCGACGCTTCCAGGAGATGGCGCATCACGACGCGCTCACCGGCCTGGCCAACCAGCTGCTGCTCACCGACCGCATCGACCAAGGCATCATCCGCGCCAAGCGTCACAACACCCGCATCGGCGTCGTGATGCTCGACCTCGACGAGTTCAGCTCGATCAACGACAGCTACGGGCAGCACGTCGGCGACGAGATCCTCAAGATCGTCGCGCAGCGGCTGCGCAGCATCGTGCGCGAACAGGACACCGTCGCACGCCCGGAGAACGACCAGTTCGTGATCGTGCTGGAGGAAGTGTTCGACATGGATGACCTGCAGCGTGTCGCGAACGCGGTCACCACGGTGGCTGGAGAGTCGATCCAGATCGAAGGGCAGACCTTCATGCTCGACGTCTCGATGGGCAGCGCGATCTCGAGCAACGAAGGCGCCAATGCCGTCACGCTGCTCAAGCAGGCCGGCAAGCTCATGCGCCGCGCCAAGGAAGGCAAGCGCCTCAACCGCCAGCACGGCACCGCCCGCAGCATCGCCCAGGCATGAAGCTTGCGGCGCAGGCCGCGTGCCACCGCGGCACAGGCTGCGTGCTACCATCGCAGCCCTTTCAGGGCACATGCATACCGCAATCATGACATTCCAGATCTGCGCGCCCGACCGCGCGCTCGCAGCCGGCCTCCAGCACCGCATCGACAACAAGACCAAGCCGCAGGGCGCCCTGGGCCGCCTGGAGCCGCTGGCGCTGCAACTGGGGCTGATCCAGCAGACCCTCACCCCGGAACTGCGCCAGCCCCACATCATGGTGTTCGCCGGCGACCACGGCGCGGCGCGCGCGGGCATTTCCGCCTTCCCGCAGGACGTCACCTGGCAGATGGTCGAGAACTTCCTCGCCGGCGGCGCGGCGATCAACGTCTTCAGCCGCCAGATGGGGTTGGGCCTGACGGTCATCGACTGCGGCGTGAATCACGAGTTCGGGACCCGTCCGGGCCTCGTCAACGCGAAGCTCGGGCCGGGCACCGCCAACTATCTGGAACAAGCGGCGATGAGCGCCGAGCAGTGCGAGGCGGCACTCGCCCGCGGCCGCGAGCTCGCCCACGCGCTGGCCGCGAACGGCTGCAACGTGGTCGGCTTCGGTGAAATGGGCATCGGCAACACCGCCGCGGCCTCGCTGCTCACGCATTGCCTGATCGGAGACGCCGGCGGCGCCGATCTCGTCACCGTGACGGGCCGCGGCACGGGCCTCGACGACGCCGGCCTCGTGCGCAAGCGCGAACTGCTGGGACAGGCGCTCGCGCGCGGCGGCCGCCCGAGCGATCCGCGCAAGGCGCTCGCCGAGTACGGCGGCTTCGAGATCGCGGTGATGGCCGGCGCGATGCTGGGGGCCGCGGAAAAGCGCATGACGCTGCTGATCGACGGCTTCATCGTCACCTCGGCCTTGCTCGTGGCGCAAGCGATCGCCCCGGAGATCCTGCCCTACTGCGTCTTCGCCCACCGTTCGAAGGAGCCCGGCCACACGGCGCAGCTCAAGCACTTCGGCGTCGATCCGCTGATGGAGCTCGACCTGCGCCTCGGCGAAGGCACCGGCGCCGCGCTCGCCTTCCCGCTGGTGCAGGCGGCGGCGAACTTCCTCAACGAGATGGCGAGCTTCGATTCGGCCGGCGTCAGCGACAAGAGCGCCTGACGGCCCGGATGCGCTACCAGCTCGAGCTCTTCTTCACCGCGCTGGGCTTCTTCACGCGCCTGCCGGTGCCCGCATGGGTGCCGTGGTCGCCCGAGCGGCTCAACCACGCCGCGCGCTACTTCCCGCTCGTCGGCTGGGTGGTCGGCGGCATCGGCGCTGCGAGCTGGCTGGCGCTCGCGCAGCTCTTCCCGCCCACCGTCGCCGTGCTGCTGTCGATGGCGGTGACGATCCGCGCGACCGGCGCCTTCCACGAGGACGGCTGGGCCGACGCCTGCGACGGGCTGGGCGGCGGCTGGGACAAGTCCCAGGTGCTGACGATCATGAAGGACTCGCGCATCGGCAGCTACGGCACCGTGGGCCTCGTGCTGATGCTGCTGGCAAAGGCGGCGGCGCTGATCGAACTGGCCGCTGCGGGCGAGGCCGCGGTCGCCGTCGCGCTGCTCGTCGCGCATCCGCTGTCGCGCCTCGCCTCGACCAGCCTGATCCACACCCTCGAATACGTGCGCGAGGACGAGACGGCGAAGGCGAAGCCGCTCGCGCGCCGGCTCTCGGCCGCGGAACTCGCGATCGCGACGACCTTCGGCGTCCTGCCGCTCGCGCTGCTGGCGCCGCAGGAAGCGGCCACCGCGCTGATCGCAGCCGTCGCCGTGACCGGGTGGGCCGCGCGCTACTTCGTGCGCCGCCTCGGCGGCTACACCGGCGACCTGCTCGGGGCGACGCAGCAGGCGTCCGAGCTGGCGGTCTATCTGGGCATCCTCGCGGCATGGAACTTCACCTGATCCGCCACCCCCGGCCGGACGTGCCGCCGGGCGTGTGCTACGGACAGGCGGACGTCGGCCTCGCCGAATCCGCCGCGGAGGTCGCGACGCGCCTGCGTCCGCTGCTGCCGGCAGACTTTCTGCTGCACGCGAGCCCGCTCGCGCGCGCGCGCCTACTCGCCGCCGAACTGGGCGCCCCGGTGCTCGACGATCGCCTCAAGGAGATGCACTTCGGCGAATGGGAGTTGCGCCCCTATGCCGAACTCGGCCCGGCGATCGACACCTGGGCGACGGACCCACTGGGGTTTCGCGCCCCCGGAGGCGAATCGGCGCGCGACATGAGCGCACGCGTGCTGCAGTGGCTCGACGCCCTGCTCGCCAGCCCGCCTGCCCCCCCGGTCGTGGTGGTCGCCCACGGCGGCCCGCTGCGTGCGATCGCCGGCCACCTGCTGGGCCTGCCGCCCGAACGCTGGCTGGGCCTCGATTTCGCCTGCGGCCACGTCACCCGCCTCGACGTCGAGGACTGGGGCGTCGTCTTGAAGTGGTTCAACCGCTGAATCGTCGCGTCACCCCCGGTTCGTGGGATAATTGCCGACTTTTCAACGCACTGCCTGCCTTCGCCCCATGCATCCGCCCCTGCCCGATTTCTCTGCCGGTCGCGTCCTCGTCGTCGGCGACGTGATGCTCGACCGCTACTGGCACGGCTCGACAACGCGCATCTCGCCGGAAGCCCCCGTGCCCGTCGTGAAGGTGGAAGGGGACGAGTTCCGCGCCGGCGGCGCGGGCAACGTCGCGCTCAATGCGGCCTCGCTCGGCGCAAGCGCCGAGCTCGTCGGCCTGGTGGGCCGCGACGAGGCGGCGCGTCTGCTGCGCGAGCGGCTCGAAGCAGGCGGCGTCGCATGCCATCTGCTCGAGGCGCCGCAGCACCCGACGATTACCAAGCTGCGCATCATCAGCCGCCACCAGCAGTTGATCCGCCTCGATTTCGAGGACAACTTCGCGGTGCTTGAGAGCGCCGGCATCGAGCAGGCTTTCGAGAGTGCCGTCGGTGCGAGCGGTGCGGTGGTGCTGTCCGACTACGGCAAGGGCACGCTGGCGCAGGTCGGCAGCCTGATCCGCGTCGCGCGCGAACGCCAGGTGCCGGTGGTGGTCGATCCCAAGGGCACGGACTTCGGCCGCTATTGCGGCGCGACCGTGATCACGCCGAACCAGTCCGAATTCGAGGCGGTCGTAGGCCATTGCGCCGACGAGGCGACCCTGCGCCAGCGCGGCGAGGCATTGCGCGAGGCGCTGGATCTCGAGGCCCTGCTCGTCACCCGTTCCGAGCGCGGAATGACGCTGCTGCAGAAAGGCCAGGCGCCGCTCGACCTGCCGACCCGCGCACGCGACGTGTTCGACGTCACCGGCGCCGGCGACACCGTTGTCGCGGTGCTGGGTGCGGGGCTCGCCTGCGGCCTGTCGCTGCCCGAAGCAACCGCGCTCGCCAACGTCGCCGCCGGCGTCGTCGTCGGCAAGCTCGGCACCGCGACCGTCAGCTGCGAGGAACTGCGCGAGGCGCTCGGCGCCGCGCACTGATCAAGGAGTCATCATGTACATCGTCACCGGCGGCGCCGGCTTCATCGGCAGCAATATCGTGCAGGGCCTCAACGCCCGCGGCATCACCGACATCCTGGTCGTCGACGACCTCACCGACGGGCGCAAGTGCCTCAACCTCGCCGACGCACACATCCGCGACTACGCCGACAAGGACGACTTCCTGCGCCGCCTCCAGGCCGGCGAGGACTTCGGCCGCGTCGAGGCGGTGTTCCACGAGGGCGCCTGCTCCTCGACCACGGAGTGGGACGGCCGCTTCGTCATGACGGTGAACTACGAATACACCAAGACCCTGTTCGCCTGGTGCGTCGAGCGCGGCATCCCCTTCCTGTACGCGTCCTCGGCCTCGGTCTATGGCATGGGCCCGACCTTCCGCGAGGCGCGCGAATTCGAGCGTCCGCTGAACATGTACGCGTACTCGAAGTTCCTCTTCGACTGCCACCTGCGCCCCCTGCTGCCGAACATCAAGAGCCAGGTCGCCGGCCTGCGCTACTTCAACGTCTATGGCCCGCGCGAGCAGCACAAGGGCAGCATGGCGAGCGTCGCCTACCACTTCAAGAACCAGCTCGCGGAAAGCGGCCGCCTGCGCCTCTTCGAAGGCTCGGACGGCTACGGCCCGGGCGAGCAGCGGCGCGATTTCATCCACGTCGATGACGTCGTCGCGGTGAACCTGTGGCTGCTCGACAACCCGCAGGTGTCGGGCATCTTCAACGTCGGCACCGGCCGCGCCCAGAGCTTCAACGAGGTCGCCCGCGCCGCGATCAACTGGAGCAAGGCGGGCGGTGGGGGCGGCGGCATCGACTACATCGCCTTTCCCGAGCACCTCAAGGGCCGCTACCAGAGCTTCACCGAGGCCGACATGGGCGCCCTGCGCGCAGCCGGCTACGCGGAGGAATTCATGCCGGTCGAGATCGGCGTGACGAAATACATGGAATGGCTGGCGCAGAACCTGGGATGACGCGACCGCGGCAGATCCTGGTGGTCGGCCCCTCGTGGGTCGGGGACATGGTGATGGCGCAGAGCCTCTTCATGACCCTCAAGGCGGAGGGCCCGTGCGAGATCGACGTGCTCGCGCCGGGCTGGTCGCTGGCAATCCTCGAGCGCATGCCCGAGGTGCGCGGCGGCATCGCGATGCCGCTCGGCCACGGCCAGCTGGGACTCAAGGAGCGCTGGCGGCTCGGACGCGAACTGGCGAAGCGCCGCTACGACCAGGCCATCGTGCTGCCCGGCTCGCTGAAGTCCGCGCTGGCCCCCTTCTTCGCCGGCATCCCGCGGCGCACCGCATTCCGCGGCGAGATGCGCTACGGCCTCGTCAACGACATGCGCCGCCTCGACAAGGCCGCGCTGCCGATGACGGTGCAGCGCTTCGTCGCGCTCGGCCGCGCCGCCGGCAAGCCCCTGCCGCTGTCTTTCCCGCGCCCGCGCCTGGTCGCCAACCCGGCCAACCAGGCGCGCCTGCGCAGCGAACTGGGCCTCGACGCGATGCGCCCCGCGATCGCCTTCATGCCCGGCGCCGAGTACGGCCCCGCCAAGCAGTGGCCGCTCGCGCACTACGGCGCGCTCGCGGCAAAGCTCGTCGCGCGCGGTTACCAAGTCTGGGTACTGGGCTCCGCCAAGGATGCGCCGGCCGGCGAGGAGATCGCCGCGCACGCGACCGAGGGTGTGCATAACCTGTGCGGCCGCACCCAGCTCGGCGATGCCGTCGACCTGCTGGGACTGTGCGCCGCAGCCGTCACCAACGACTCCGGGCTGATGCACGTCGCTGCGGCCCTCGACCGCCCGCTCGTCGCCGTGTACGGCTCCTCGACGCCTGACCACACGCCGCCGCTCTCCGACCGCGTCGCGGTGCGCTACCTACGCCTCGAATGCTCGCCGTGCTTCGAGCGGGTGTGCCCGCTCGGCCACACCCGCTGCCTGCACGAGATCACGCCCGACAGCGTGCTCGCCGCCCTCGCGACGCTGGGCGTCGCGGCGCAGGACGCGCGCGGAGCCGCCTGATGCGCGTACTGGTCGTCAAGACCTCGTCGCTCGGCGACGTCATCCACACGCTGCCGGCGCTCACCGATGCCGCGCGTGCGATCCCCGGCATCCGCTTCGACTGGGTGGTCGAGGAAGCCTTCGCCGAGATCCCGTCCTGGCACCCGGCCGTCGACGAGGTGATCCCGGTTGCGGTGCGGCGCTGGCGCAAGTCACCGCTGGCGGCGCTGCGCAGCGGCGAATGGCGGCGCTTCACCCGCCGCCTGAAACAGGTCCGCTACGACGCCACGATCGACGCGCAGGGCCTGATCAAGAGCGCCTTCCTGACGCGCTACGCCAGCCGTCCCGTGCACGGCCTGGACCGCAACTCGGCGCGCGAGCCCTTCGCGACGCGCTTCTACACCCACACCCACGCCGTACCCGTCGGCCGCCACGCGGTCGAGCGCGTGCGCGAACTGTTCGCCCGCGCGCTCGGCTATCCGCTGCCCGAAGGCCCTGGCGAATACGGCCTCGACCGCCGCCGCGTGCTGCCGCCCGGCCGCGACGCCGACGACTACCTGCTGTTCCTGCACGGCACGACGTGGACGACCAAGCACTGGCCCGAAGTCTATTGGCGGCGCCTGCTCGAACTCGCCCGCGACGGCGGCTGGGCCGTGCGCCTTCCCTGGGGCAACGACGAGGAACGCGCACGCGCCGAACGCCTCGCGCGCGACCTCCCCAACGTCACCGTGCTGCCGCGCCTCAAGCTCGCCGGCATCGCCGCCCAGCTTGCCGGCGCGCGCGCCTGCGTCGCCGTCGACACCGGCCTCGGCCACCTCGCGGCGGCCTTCGACGTGCCGACCCTGTCGCTGTTCGGCCCGACCAACCCCGGATTCACCGGCGCCTGGGGGCACAACCAGTTCCATTTCGCCTCGAACATGGCCTGCGCCCCCTGCCTGCAGCGCCGCTGCACGCACGAGCCGAGCGCCGATGAACGTGCCCGCTTCGACCTCGCCACCGAGCAGCCGCTGTGCTTCACGCGCCTCGCCCCGGATCGCGTGTGGCGGGCGCTGCAATCGGTGATCGCCGACGGCGCGCCGTGCGCGGAAGCCCTGTGCGCCACGGCGGAACAGGACGACGGCCGTCCGGTGCTGCGCCCTGTTTTCGACCGCAAGGCCCGCTGATGCAGCTCGCTTTCTGCCTGTACAAGTATTTCCCCTTCGGCGGCCTGCAGCGCGACTTCCTGCGCATCGCGCTGACCTGCCAGGCGCGCGGCCACGACATCCGCGTGTACGCCCTCGAATGGGACGGCGAAGTGCCGCCGGGCTTCGAGCTCGTGCGCGTGCCGGTGAAAGCCTTCGCCAACCACCGCCGCTACGCCAAATTCACCGACTGGGTGCAGGCCGACCTCGCACGCCGCCCCGCAGACCGCGTCGTCGGCTTCAACAAGATGCCGGGCCTCGACGTGTATTACGCCGCCGATCCGTGCTTCGAGGACAAGGCGCGTCGCCTGCGCAAGCCGCTGTATCGCTACAGCCCGCGCTACCGCCATTTCTCGGCCTACGAGCGCGCGGTGTTCGCGCCCGAGGTGCATACCGAGATCCTCACCATCTCGCCCGCGCAGCAAGCCCTGTTCGCGCACCACTACGGCACGCCGCAGCGCCGCTTCCACCCGCTGCCGCCGGGCATCGCCCCCGACCGCCGCGCCCCGGCGAACGCCGCCGAGATCCGCGCCGCCTTCCGGCGCGAATTCCGCCTCGACGACGGCGACCTCTTGGTCGTGCAGATCGGCTCCGACTTCCCGCGCAAGGGTCTCGACCGCACCCTCGCGGCGATCGGCGCCCTGCCCGAAGCGCTCAAGCGGCGCACGCATCTGTTCGCGCTCGGCGCCGACGACCCCAAGCCCTTTCTCGAGCAGGCACGCACGTTGGGCATCGCAGAGCGCGTGTCGCTGCCCGGCGGGCGCAGCGACGTGCCACGCTTCCTGCTCGGCGCGGATCTCTTCACCCACCCGGCGCGCCACGAGAACACCGGCACGGTGCTGCTCGAAGCGCTCGTCGCGGGGCTGCCCGCGCTGGTCAGCGGCGCCTGCGGCTACGCGCACTACATCGCGGACGCCGATGCCGGCCATGTCATCGCCGAACCCTTCGACCAGGCCGCGATGAACGCCGCCCTAACGCGCATGCTCGGCGACGACGCGGCGCGCGCGCAGTGGCAGCGCAACGCCCTCGCGTATGCGGACAGCCACGACCTCTACAGCCTGCCCGAGCGCGCCGCCGACGTGATCCTCGGCACACGCGGATGAGCACGGTCGTCCTCACGGAACCCTTCGCCACCCTGTGGGCGGACCGCGACCCCTTCGAGGCCGCCGCCGCGCTCACCGGCACGGTGGTGCGCGAACTTGAAGGCCGGCGCACCTTCCGCTTCGAGATCGACGGGCGCGGCTACTACGCCAAGCTGCACCGCGGTATCGGCTGGGGCGAGATCCTCGAAAACCTCGTGCGCCTGCGCCGCCCGGTGCTCGGCGCCGAGAACGAATGGCGCGCGATCCAGGCCTTCCACGCGCACGGCCTGGGCACGATGACCGCCGTGGCCTACGGCGACCGCGGCCACGGGCCGGCGCGACGCGAATCCTTCCTGATCACCGAGGCGCTGGAACCGACGGCGGACCTCGACACCTACACCCGCGGCTGGGCCGACACCCCGCCGCCAGTCGCGCTCAAGCGCGCGCTGCTCAGGGAGGTCACGCGCATCGCGCGCGGCATGCACGAGGCCGGCATCAACCACCGCGACTTCTACCTCGTACACTTCCTGCTCGACCTCGACCCGCCGCCCGCCCCCGATCGCCTGCGCCTGTCGGTGATCGACCTGCACCGCGCCCAGCTGCGCGAACGCACGCCGCGACGCTGGCGCGACAAGGACCTCGCCGCGCTGTACTTCTCGGCGCTCGACATCGGCCTCACGCAACGCGACAAGCTGCGCTTCCTGCGCGACTATTTCCCCGGCCCGCTGCGCGACACGCTCAAGCGCGAGGCACGCCTCCTCGCCCATCTCGAGCGCGAGGCCGCGCGCCTCAAGCGCCGCTACGAGCGCAAGTTCGCCCACCGGCCGGCCTTGCAGCGATGAGCGGTTGGAAACTGAACGCCGATTACCTGCGCACCAGCGGCAGTGAAGCCGCATTGCGCACCGCCTTCGGCTCGCTCGACGCGGTGTTCGCGCTCGCTGGCCAGCGCGTCGCACGCGATCCGCTCTCCGAAGTGCTGAAGGTCGAGGTCGCCGGCCGCCACTACTACGTCAAGCGCTACCACGGCGCCGGCAAGCACCTGCGGCGCTGGCTCGGCCGGCCGCGCGTGAAGGCGGAATGGCAGAACCTGCGCCACTTCGCCGCCTGGGGCATCCCCACCGCGACGGTCGTCGCCTGGGGGATGGAGCGGCAGCTCGGCGCCTTCGACCGCGGCGCGATGATCACCGCCGAGCTGCCGCGCACGACCGACCTCGCCAGGCTCGCGCTGGACGATGATCCGCGCCTCAAGGACCGTCACTGGGTCGCCGGCATCTCCCGCCAGCTCGCGAATATCACGCGCACGCTGCACGCGCACCGCTTCGCGCACAACGACCTGAAGTGGCGCAACCTGCTCGTCGACGAGGGCAGCGAAGGTGTCGGACCACGCCTCTACCTCATCGACTGCCCCGGCGGCACCTTCTGGTGGGGCCCCTTCCTCGCCTATCGCGTGATCAAGGATCTGGCCTGCCTCGACAAGCTCGCCAAATACCATCTCACGCGCACGCAGCGCCTGCGCTTCTACCTCGACTACGCCGCCAAGCACCGCCTCGACGCCGCCGACAAGGCACGCATCCGGCGCATCACCGCCTTCTTCGAAGGACGCGAGTAAGGTGACGGACGACTACCTCGCCGACTCCGCCCGCGCGCTCTTCGCGCAGCACGGCCTCGACCGCTTCGACGCCCTGTGGGCACTCGAACTCGACAGCGTCGACACCCCCAACACCGGCCGCGGCGGCTGGAGCAGCGTGAGCCGGCTGGAACTTGCGGACGCCGACGGCCGCTCGCAGGCCTTCTACCTCAAGCGCCAGATCGACCACCTCAGCCGCAGCCTGCGCCACCCGCTCGGCGAAGCCACTTTCGCACGCGAATTCCGCAACATCCGCCGCTACCAGCACGACGACGTGCCCGCGCTCGAGGCGGTGTTCTTCGGCCAGCGCCGCATCGCCGGCAAGGTCTGCGCGCTGCTCGTCACGCGCGCGCTCGACGACCACCGCCCGCTCGACCGCTGGCTCGCCGACTGGCCGACGCTGCCGCGCGCGACCCGCCGCGCAATCGTCGACGCCGTGGCCGGCCTCGCGCGCACGCTGCACGGCGCCGGCCACCTGCACAACTGCCTGTACCCGAAGCACGTCTTCGTGCGCGTCGATGGCCCGCTCGCCAGCGCCCGCCTGATCGACCTCGAGAAGACGCGCCGCATCGTCCTCGGCACACGCGACCGCGCGCGCGACCTCGACGCGCTGAACCGCCACACCAGGGGGCCCGCCGCCACCGAGCGCCTGCGCTTCCTGCTGCGCTACCTGGGGCGCGACGCCCTCGACGACGACGCCGCACGCCTCGTGGCCCGCATCCTGCGCCGCCACCACCGCAAGGCCGCCCGCCGATGACCGACCATCTTCAACCTGCGCTAATCGCGACCGACGCTCCGCTCGCCGACGCGGCCACGCTACGCGCCGCCGGACGCACGCCCGCCGTACCTTTCCGCGTCGCCCTCGGCGGGAGGAGCGAACTTGTCACGACGCGCCTCCTGCGCGTACTGCCCGGCCGACGCGTCGTCGGCGACAGCCTGCTCGACGGCCGCCGCGTGCTCGCCAAGCTCTTCATCGACAAGGACAGCGCCCGCCGCGCCGAACGCGAACGCAGGGGCATCGCGGCGCTCGCCGCGGCCGGCATTCCGACCCCGGCCCTCATCGCCGCGGCCGCGCTGCCCGGCGGCGGCCACCTGCTGACCACCGAATTCCTCGACGGCGCGACGACGCTGCTCGAACACTGGCGTCCCCTCGCCGACCGCCTACCCGGCGACGCCGATGCGTGCGCGCTGCTCGTGCCCGCCTTCCGCCTGCTCGGGCAACTGCACCGCGCCGGCCTCGCCCACGACGACCTGCACTTCGGCAACTTCCTGCTGCACGACGGACATCTTTACCTCATCGACGGCGACGCCGTGACGAGCGCAACTGCCCCGCTCGCCGCCAAGCCCGCTGCACGCGACCTCGCGATGCTCATCGCACAGTTGCCGCGCACCTGGGATGGCGCGCTCGCGCCGCTGCTCGCCGCCTACCGCGACGGCGGCGCGCAATCCCTAGACGACGCCGTGCTTGCCCGCGCGCTGCGCCACGAACGCGCCTGGCGCCTGCGCGACTACCTCGCCAAGACCGGGCGCGACTGCACGCTGTTCCGCGTGCAGCGCAGCCTGCACCGCTTCGAGGCCGTGGTGCGCACGGAGGCCGACGCCCTCGCCCCCCTGCTCGCCGACCCCGACCACTGGGTCGAGACCGGCCACCCGCTCAAGCGCGGCAACACCTGCACCGTCTCGCTCGTCGAACTCGGCCAGCGCCGCTTCGTCATCAAGCGCTACAACCTCAAGCACTTCGGTCACGCGCTCTCGCGCGCCTGGCGCCCGACGCGAGCCTGGCACTCGTGGCGCGAAGGGCACCGGCTTGCCCTGTTCGGCATCCCGACACCCACGCCACTGGCACTGATCGAGGAGCGCTGGGGCCCGCTGCGCGCCCGCGCCTGGCTCGTCACCGAATACTGCGGCGGCCCCGACATGCTCACGCAACTGCGTGCCGACGAGGTACCCGCCCCCGCGGAAGCCGCGTCCCTCAAGACGCTCTTCGCCACCCTGTATCGGGAACGCATAAGCCATGGTGATTTGAAGGCCACCAACCTGCTGTGGGACGGTAACAAGGCCTTGCTGATCGACCTTGATGCGGTCCGCCAGCACGCTACAATCGGCGGCTTCCACCGTGCCTGGCGCCGCGATTGCGCCCGCTTCCTGCGCAACTGGCCCGCGGATTCGCCACTCCATCGCTGGCTGGCCGCGATGCTGCCCGGCCGCCCCTGAGCGCTCATATACAACCTGAAGTCGAACTTCCGTTCGCCCTGAGCTTGTCGAAGCCCTGCAAATGCCCTTCGACAAGCTCAGGGCGAACGAGAATTAACTGATAACCGCACACCCATGCTCCTGACCGATTGGCTCCACTCCCGCCGCGTGCGCTACCTCCTCGGCGGCACGGCCCTGCTCTTCGCCGTCTTCGCGCTGCTGCGCGGCGCCTTCCTGATCGGCTTCGCCGATTTCGACGCCATGGGCGGCATCGACCGCGAGCGCATTGTCGAGGCGGTCGGCATCGGCCTGCGCTTCGACCTGCGCCTGGCGATCCTGATGATGCTGCCGGTCGCGCTGCTGGCCTTCCTGCCGCGCGCGAACCTCGTGCGCTGCGGCCTCGTGCGCGGCCTCTCGCGGCTGTACCTGGGCCTCGCAATCCTTTTCGTGCTGCTCGTCTACGTACTCGACTTCGGCCACTACGACTACCTCGGCCTGCGCATCAATTCGACCATCCTGCGCTTCCTCGGCAACAAGGACATCTCGGCGGGCATGCTGTGGCAGAGCTACCCGGTATTGCAGATCACCGCCGGCTGGCTCGCCGCATCGGTGCTCGTGCTGTGGGCCGCGATCCGCCTCGAACGCCGACTGCTCGACCGGCCCGCACGCGTGAGGCCGACGATCTCACGCGCCGCCGTCGGCGCGTTCGCGCTCGCCATCCTGACCCTGCTCGGCCTGATCGGCCGCCTCACCAGCATCAACCCCTCGAACCCCGTGCCGCTGCGCTGGAGCGATGCCTTCGTGTCGGGCAACTCGGCGGTCGGCGCGTTGGGCCTCAACCCGGTGATCTTCATCTACGACACCATCCGCACGCCGCAGGAAACCTTCGACCGCGCCCAGGTCGCGAAGCACTACGAGCTGATGACGCGCTACCTCGGCGTCACTCAGCCCGACCCCGAGAAGCTCAACGTCACGCGCCACATCGGCCCCCAGCCGCACCGCCTGCAATTCCAGCGCACGCCCAACGTCGTCTTCGTGATGCTCGAATCGCTCGGCGCGAGCCGCGTCGGCAGCTTCGGCAACCCCCTGAACCCGACCCCCAACCTCGACGCGATCGCGCGCGACGGCTGGCTGTTCCGCAATTTCCACGTCCCGGTGTCCGGTACCGCAAAAACCGTGTGGGCCAGCATCACCGGCATCCCCGACGCCGCCCGCGCCGAGAGCGCGACGCGCAACCCCTTCATCAGCAACCAGCACACGGTCATCAACGCACTGAAGGAGCACCGCAAGGTCTACGCGATCGGCGGCAGCGCCGGCTGGGCCAACATGAACGCGCTGATCCAGAGCAGCATCGACGGCATCGAGCTCGTCGAGGAAGGCGGGTGGAAGTCGCCCAACGACGACGTGTGGGGCATCTCCGACCTCAACCTGTTCCGCGAGAGCAGCGCCCTGCTCAAGGACGACGCGAAGAAGCGCCCCTTCTTCGCCTACATCCAGACCGCCGGCAACCACCGGCCCTACACCATCCCCGCCGACAACGAGGGCTTCGAAATCCGCAAGCCCTCGCTGCAGGAAGTGCAGGACGCGAGCTTCCAGGACGTCGACCAGTACAACGCCGTGCGCCTGCTGGACCACAACATCGGCCGCCTGATGGAGATCGCCAAGCGCGACGGCTGGTTCGACAACACCATCTTCGTGCTCTTCGGCGACCACAACGGCCGCATCAGCCGCCTGCCCTTCATGCCGCCGGCCTTCGAGCAGCTGAACCTCGAGAGTACCCACGTCCCGGCGGTGATCTACGCGCCCAAGCTGCTGAAACCGCGGGTATTCGAGGAAGCCGCGAGCCTCGTCGACCTGCTGCCGACCGTCGCCGGCCTGCTCGGCGTCGAATACCGCAATGGCGCGCTCGGCCGCGACGTGCAGCTCCCCGCGCCCGAAGGCGAGCGCGCCGTGCATGTGATCCTGCGCGAAGGCGCCTTCCCGCTGATCGGCGCCGTCACGCGCAACTTCCTGGTGCAGATGAACCACGACGGCAGCCACGCGACGATGCACGACCTCGCGTCGAAGACCCCGACCGACAACGTCGCCGACGCCCACCCCGAGGAATTCGCCCGCCTCGCAGCGCTTGCGCGGGGGCTGCACGAGACCTCGCGCTTCATGATGTACGACAACCGCCGGGCGGCGCAATAAAGCGCAGGAGCCAATTAGGAAGTACCTTCCCCTTCAAGGGGAAGGGCAGGATGGGGATGGGTGTGTTGCGAGCGCCGTCGAGCCCCCCATCCCCACCCCAGCCCGGGAGTCTCCGCTTCGCTCCGCCGTGCCAACCAAAGGGCCACACGGCGTGCAACACTAGCCCTCGACAACCTGCTCCGCGAACTGCATTGCATGCAGCCGCGCGTACGCCCCGTCCCGAGCGAGCAGTTCCGCATGCGAGCCGCGCTCGACGATCCGCCCCTGCTCCATCACCATGATCACGTCAGCCTTCTCGATCGTCGACAACCGATGCGCGATCACCAGCGTCGTGCGGCCCGCCATCACGCGATCGAGCGCCGCCTGGATGTGGCGCTCGGACTCGGTGTCGAGTGCCGAGGTCGCCTCGTCGAGAATCAGTACCGGCGCGTCCTTCAGCAGCGCGCGCGCGATCGCCAGGCGCTGGCGCTGGCCACCGGACAGCATCACGCCGTTCTCGCCGATCTCGGTATCGTAGCCCTGCGGCAGACGCTCGATGAACTCCGCCGCGAAGGCCGCCTGCGCCGCCGCCTCCACAGCTTCGCGCGGCGCATCGGCGAGATCGCCGTAGGCGATGTTGTTCGCCACCGTGTCGTTGAAGAGGGTCACCTGCTGCGTCACCAGCGCGATGTGGCGGCGCAGGTTCTTCAGCGTGTAGTCCTCGACGTCCACGCCGTCGAGCAGGATCTGCCCGCTCTCGTGATGGTAGAAGCGCGGGATCAGGTTCGCGAGTGTCGACTTGCCGCTACCGGAACGCCCCACCAGCGCCACCATCTGCCCAGGCTCGACGGTGAAGTCGATACCGTCGAGCACCAGACGGTTGCTGCCTGGATAGCGGAAGCTCAGGTCGCGGACCTCAAGCCGCCCAGCGACGCGCTCGCGCGCGACCGTGCCGCGATCCTCTTCGGGCGGCGTATCGAGCTGCTCGAAAATGCTCTCGGCCCCCGCTACGCCCTTCTGGATCGTGGAACTCACTTCGGAGAGCTGGCGAATCGGCTTCGGCAACAACCCGGCCGCCGTGATGTAGGCGACAAGGTCGCCCGCCGACGAGTCGCCGCGCAACCACAATACGAGGAACAGCAGCACCGACATCGCCGTGTAGCTCACCAGCTGCAGCATCGGCGTGTAGGTCGCGCCGGTCTTCACCATCCTGAGCTGCTTGCGCGTGTTGTCCTCGCTCGCCGCCTGGAAGCGCCGGGATTCATACGCTTCGCCGCCGAAGCTGCGAACGACGCGGTAGCCCTGGATCGTCTCGGACGCGACATGCGTCACGTCGCCCATCGCGGCCTGGATCTTCTTGCTCTGCTTGCGGAACTTGCGGCTCGCGCTCGCCACCATCACCCCGATCACCGGCAGGATCGCGAGCATCACCAGGGTGAGCTTCCAGTTCATCCACAGCAGGTAGCCGAACAGAAACACGATCGTGAGCCCCTCGCGGATCACGACCTTGATCGCGTCGGTCGCCGCGCCGGTGACCATCGTCACGTTGAAGGTGATGCGCGAGATCAGGTGCCCCGAGTTGGTCTCGTCGAAATAGCGGTTCGGCAGCCGCAGCAGGCTGTCGAACAGCGCCAGCCGCAGATCCTGCACGAGGCCCAGCGAGACCTTGGCAAGGAAGTAGTTGCCCAGGTAGGAGCCGAGGCCCTGCCACACCGCGATCGCGACGATCATCACCGGCACCGCCTTCATCAGCGGCAGCGACTCCAGCAGCGGCACGCCCGCGAACAGCGCCGCATCGGGATTGGAGAGCCCGTCGACGAAGTACTTCAGGATGCCCGCCAGCATCGGCTGGGAGGACGCGAAGATCAGGAAACCGACAATGCTGAGCGCAAACGCCGGCACATAGGGCCGGACATAGCTCAGCAGACGGAGATAGATCTTGAGGCTGGAAGCGGCCTGCGTGTCTTTTTTGCGCTTCAAGTTGTGGGGCTTCCGGAAAGGGGATTCGTGCACTGCCGCAAATTACCGGCCTGCACTGCAACATGCGGGTTAAAATTGTACCTTTGATTCTCGCGGCAGCGCCCAGTGACCCCACTCAACCGTGAAGCCTTTTCCGCCTTGCGCAAGGGCGCGACGGTCATCGAAGCCGACCAGCGCGGCGAAAAGGTCCTGCGCCTGGCCGACGGCTCCTTCCTCAAGCTCTTCCGCCGCAAGCGCTTCCTGTCCTCGGCGCTGTTCTTTCCGCCGGCCGACTGTTTCCGGCGCAACGCCGAAGCGCTCGCCGCACGCGACATCCCCTGCCCACAGGTGCTCGAAACCTACGCCATCGACAGCGAGCGCAAGACGGCGGTGCGCTACTGGCCCCTGCCCGGCGACACCATCCGCAGCCTACTGCCCGGCTTGGGCGCCGAAGAGCGCTCCGCGTTGCTACTGCGCCTCGCCGGCTTCATCGCCCGGCTCCACGACGAAGGCATCTACTTCCGCTCGCTGCATCTGGGCAACGTCCTGCTCATGCCCGACGGCGGCTTCGGCCTGATCGACGTCTCCGACATGAGCGTGCAGCGCGGCCCGATCAGTCGGCACAAGCGCGTGCGCAATTTTCGCCACGTGTTCCGCTACAAGGCCGACACGCGTTTCGTGAATGAGATCGGCGGCTCACACTTTCTTGCTGCGTATAATTTCGACTCCACCATCCATATCGAACCCAAGCACATCGC
Source organism: Aromatoleum evansii (assembly GCF_012910805.1). Taxonomy (GTDB): domain Bacteria; phylum Pseudomonadota; class Gammaproteobacteria; order Burkholderiales; family Rhodocyclaceae; genus Aromatoleum; species Aromatoleum evansii. The sequence continues at coordinate 10,047 of NZ_WTVK01000026.1, read as the reverse complement.
ACGCGTGCCAAATCTCAGTCGGACGAACTAACCCGACTCCGGACAAGGTAATACGCTTCAAGGGCGGGACGTCCCGTCTCCAGTAATGCCATGAAAGTGGGTATCCACACATACACCCATAACGGTCGTGGCTGAACGAAAACTCCTCCAGTCGTCGTCACCACGCCTCCCCAACCGACAAGGGCCACCAGCAACCAGCGCGATCTCGCCCTCCAGGTCGATACGAGAAACGTTGTTCCCATGGCCGCAAACAAGGCGAATCCAATCCCCCCCCCTTGGTAGAGCACGGAGAGATATGCGCTGTGAGGATGTTCGAACGCGCCTAACAGCTTGTGACGATCCCTGCCGCACCCCGTAACGATGCTGCAGTCCTCTAAGATCCGTCGAATTGCGGCTTCCCAAATCGCCGGCCGAAAACTCACGCCTCGTTCCAGCAGGACATCTCCGGCACCTGAAACGAGAAGCCCAAGAAGGAGCAATGCGACCGCAATTAATGCGGGTTTGAGATAATCGCGCTGTATAACGTAAGCCGCGAGAAACAAGAACAGTCCAATCAGTGCAGACCGAGCCTGAAAGACGACTGCGCACGTGATACACAAGCTGACAAAGGCACAGAATCCAAACCACTTGACCCAATCCGCGCGCCTCGCAAGATAGTCCTCGACATGGAACACCCAGAGGAAGGTCATGCCGCAAATGATCATCAAGGCTGCAAAGATCGGATTCTCTGACTGCCCCCACAAAATGATCCTCGGCGCAACATCGGCGACTCGCATCACTTTGATCCACTCGATTATTCCGACAAACAACATCGCAAAACAGACGATCGCGAAAATCAGGAAGGCTCCAACAATCGCACGCCGGTGCTGCTCGAGCATCGCGCAGGCGATGAACATGAGCAAAAGGTAGGACGAACTCTCCAGGAAAGAGAGATCCTTCCAGCCGAGAAAAAAGGAAAGCAAGGCAAAAAAAACGAAAAACGGGACCGAAACACGAAAAACGCTGAAACAGCTGCGGGGATTTCTAAACCACCAGATTAAAGCAGGAACGGCCACTCCAGCATAAAAGATATTATTCGATGCTTTCGACGATATAGGCAAAAAAAACGACACCATGAAACACACCAAAACCGCTGTCGGAACAGCCCGCATGAGGCAGCGTCCGTTGAAACGGTAGCTCTTGTCGCACACTACAACGCTATCCATCGACATACTTAACTCTCGAACTGCATATATTGCTGCAATCTTCAGCAACTGAAATCACTACCGAACGCCAACGACTCCACACGCGAGGCGACAGCTTCATGATCGTCTGTGCCCTATCAAACGCCAAGCGACAAACGTAGCCTTTCAATCCACCGCACTGGCGATTGGGGCCGCAGCGGCGATCGCAAAGCATTCGCGACTTTTTCCCCCAGGCAATCGAAGCGGTATTCCCGCTCGGCCAATGCCTGCCCTGCCGCGGCGATCCGCGCAGCGAGCGCGAGATTGGCGCGCAGCGCTGCGAGCTTCGCGCTCAATTCGTTCGCATCGCGATACAGGACGATGTTCTCCATGTCGCGGAAACCCAGTGCGACGTTCTCCTGCTCGCCTTGGTCGTAGGCGCACAGCACGCAACCGCAGGCCATCGCCTCGAAATTCTTGATCATGTACTCGCCGATGCCGGCATCGGCACTGACGAAGAAACGGATCCGGTTGAGCATCCGCAGGTACTCGTCCCCCGACGCCGTCCGGGTGATCAGGAGTTGCTCGCGGGCGGCGATCTCGTCGAGCATCCGTCTGCGTTCGGTATACACCGAACTCTTCGTGCTGCCGACGAAAGCGAGTTCGATGTCGCGCTCATGGCCCAGGTTACGCAGCATCGCCTGGTCGTACCCCTTGGGCACGAACACCGCATCCGTACCCTCCGCACGCAACCTCTGCGTCACCGTGTATCCGGAACTGATCACCCGCGCCCACGGTAGCTGCGCATAGTGGCGGCTGAACTTTCCCTGATACTTGCCGGGGAAATAGTTCTGACAGGCATCGTGTTCGAGGATCACGAGGTTCGGCACGGTGCGGATGAAGGGCACCTGCCGGATCTCCTGCTTGAAGCGCAGGAAGAACACGATCCGCTCGTAGTCTTCGACGCGCACCTCGCGCCGGAAATAGCGCCGCAGGTTCGCCTGGTCCTCGCGTCCGAGCCAGCGCAGGTCGCAGTCCGTGTGCGCCGCAATGCCCTCGTACAGCCGGTCAAGGACGACACGTTGCTCCTTCTGGACGAGCAACAGGATCTTCATGCCGCGACCTCCCCGAGCGGGTGGAAGCCCTGCGCATCGACGGCCCATCGACCCGAGGCGGCAAGCCTTGCGAGCGCGGCAGGATCCTGAGCCGGCAGGCTCTTCCAGGCGTGCTTCTTCCACACGACGAAATGCAGGTAAGGAAAGACACGCTCCCCGTCGCGGTCATTGGTCAGGCGGCCGTGGTCCCAGCACCAACGCTGCGGGAAGTCGAAGCCGCCATCGACCCAGGCGACCTTCGCATCGGGCGTGCTGAAGGCCTCGACGAATTCCGCGCGCCGATACCACGAATTGAGCAGGCGCGGCAGATGGGCGACCCGGTCGGGCAGGTTCTTGTAACGGATGAAGATCCGGCTGAAGGCGCCTTCGTCCAGCGCATGGTGCTTCTGCTCGCTCATGCGTGACTGCCAGTCACGCATCCGGAAGAAGAGCCCACGCATCTCCTCGGTGTTCCTGACCAGGCAGCAATGCCCCGAGATACGCCGCGCATGGGTCGCAAAAAGGTCCCTGCGCGCCAGGCGCTCCGCGGTGAAATATGCGCGCAGGTCGCCCCAGACGAGATCCAGGTCGCCGAAGGCCCAGAAATCGTAGCCGCGCAACTCCTCGGCATGGATGTGCCCGAACGCCGGCTTCACGTCGCACAGCTTGTAAGGATTCTGCGGCGCGAAGGGGATCCCGAGAGCACCTGCGACGCGAGCGCAATAGTCCGCGTACGAAGTCGCGACGACGCGCACGTTGGGCGGGCAGTCTGGAATCGGACCGCAGTCGGAAAAGAGTAGCCAGTCCACGGTCGGGTTGGCACGACAGCTCTCGACGAAAAACGGCATCCAGAACGGCCAGCGGCCGAAATACGGCACGACGAAGCAGATCGAGGGCTGATGTTCGCTCATCGCAGCCACTCCGGCTCGCCGAGCACCGACGTGACCATGGGCAGCTCGAAAAAGCGGCGGCGCGCGGCCTCGTCGGAGAAGTGCGTGTAAAGGCGGGCCGTGCCCCGCTCGACGAGCAGCTCGCGCTCGGCCGCGGGCCGGCGCGCTGCCTTGACGATCAGGCCGGCGAGGGCCGCCGCGCCGCCCAGCGGGAAAAGCTCGCCGGCATCGCCGACGACTTCCGGCGCCCCGCCGCAGTCGGTCGCAACCACCGGCACGCGGGCGGCCATGGCCTCGAGCAGCACCATGCCGAAGGGCTCATGGTCGGAACTCAGTGCGAACAGGTCGAAGGCCGAGAAGGCGCGGCGGGCATTCGGCACCTGCCCGAGGAAGCGCACCCGCGCAGCGATGCCCAGTTCGGCGGCGAGCTTGCGCAGGTCGTCCTCGAGCCGCCCTTGGCCGAGGATCGCCAGCATCGCTTCCCCAGGCAGTTCCGGCAGGGCGCGGGCAAAGCCGCGCAGCAAGGTCGCCTGGTCCTTGTCCGGGTGCAGACGCCCGACGTTGCCGACGACGAAGGCATTGCGCGGCAAGCCCAGCAGCTCGCGTGCGGCCTCGCGCGGCAGCACTTCGGCCCGCACGGCATCGACGTCGATACGATTATGCAGCGTCTCGATGCGATCGGGCGCCCACGACGGCACGCCGCGGCGGATGTCGTCGCGGATCGCGTCCGACACGCCCAGCAGGCCGAGGCGCTTGCCGAACCAGCGCGCGAAGAGCTTGTGTGTGAGCCGCTCGTAGTCGCCGAAGGCGTGGTGCACGCCGATCACGGGGAGGCTGGTCCCCCAGCACGAGATGTGGATCGGCTTGAAGCGATGCGCGAGGATCAGCGCGAAGTCGCGTCCGGCGATGATTTCACGCACGCGGCGCATCGCGTCAAGCTTGAGCCCGCGCACGTCGCCACCATCGTAGTCGAGATAGATCACCTCGTCGGACGCCGACAGGGCGGTGATTTCGTCGCTCGGCGGATCGGTCAGGTAGACCGTCGTCACCTTGTACGGCGAATCCTTGAACAGCACGGCATACTGCCGCGCGACGTCGCCGAAGGGGCCGTAGTGGCAATGGCAGAACTGCAGAATCTCAGATTTTGATATCTGCATCAGTCAGGTACCCGCCGATGGCGAACAGATCGTGACCAATTGATCGACACACATAATAGGCGAAGGCTCCTCTGCGCAGCCTCCTGCACATCCATAATACGAAGTCGTAGACATGCGGGCACCATCCGAGACACAAGCAATGAAAGATACGACACCCAACATCCACGTTCTCGGTATATCAAGCCGGGTATCACGTCTCGGATAACGCAATTAATCTTCAATTAGCCGCAAGTATTCGCCCGCGACAATCTCAGGACGCATTTTTTCGAACGTACCCGGCCGCACACCACCAAAGCAGGCTCCTGTAATAGTTGCGTCGATCCTCTCAGCCAGCCGACACACAAAACCCTCCTCCGGCTGAAGCGGAACGACGGCATCATCTGAAAAGAACTCGAATGCAGCATCAAACCCCCCCACCACAATCGGGATGTCGAGAGCGGCCGCCTCCATCGATACGTAGGACATCGCCTCACTCTTGGACGGAAGGACTAGCACCCTTGCACCGCGAATATATGGATAGGGATTCTCCCTGAACCCGAGAAAATGAACCCGCGTCTCCACTTTTAGACGGCAAGCCCCCTCCTCAAGGGCAGCCTGCTCTTCGCCTCTTCCGACGAACACCAGATCAACATCGCTTGAAAGTTTTGAAAAGGCTGCAAGCAAGTCATGAACCCCCTTCGCGGAGCTCAGCCGTCCGACATATACGATGTAGGGCTTGCGCACTGCGGACTCAAACTCCACGGCTCTCTCTGCAAGCCAGTCGCGGTCCAGCGGATTGTAAATCGGATCCAGAACGGCAACCCCAAGCCCCTGTGCATCGGCACCTACAACCTTGCTCACAGGAACAAAAAACCGCGCATGCTGCCCTGCAGCTTTACTGAGAGCATCTCCCCACGATTGAGATAGCATTTGATGCACGACAGCAACGACCGGAAATCGCGCAATCGAACTCGGAAGATGGGACGTAAAATCCTTTATCACCAAGTCAACCCGACTCTCCCAGCCCAATTTCCTCAGCACCGCATCAACTCGAGCGGAGCACTCTCTTTCGAGCAGCGCTTCGTAAGCACCGGGCAATAATCGGTGCAACTGCGCCCACCGCCAAATGCGTAACAAAAAACTCGCTCGAGCCCGCCCCGTATAAACGGTGCACCCGAAATCCGGGACAATTTCGGATGCATCACTCAAAACAATATGCACCACATCAACATGATGGCGCAATAAGCCCTTGTGGAGATTCAAGATCCAGGTGGTCGAACCCGACAACCTCAAAGCACCCGACAACAGTACTACACGCTTCAATTCGACATCCAATTCATCAACTTCCGTTAGACATCCACCATTTTTTGCATGGACCGCTCACCACGGGCACTCATTTCGCCTTGAGCCTCAACCAATACCGGCTCGTACGCCGAATTACCTTCCACTTCATCCGGAATGCATTTTTAAGCCCCTCCCGTTCGCTGATTACACTCAGCGCATCCTGATCATTCGCCGGAGGCAATATTTCTGTCCATTTAGTGCTCTGTTCATATCCATAGCGAATCAGGACGTCATTCGCAGCGGGAAATTTTCTCAATTGAGCGGAAACTCTCGGCAAATGATTACGCCATCCGCCGATGCTTTTAGCATCAGGCGGCCGAACCCCGTTAAGTGCCTGAGACGAATCCTGCGACACTTTGGCGTGAAGATGGAACTCCGAAAAGCGGTGTAACCGCTCGAGAAATGGCAGGCGTCTCTCCAGAAACTCCTGAACAGAATCTGGCGACCTGACCAGATCTTCGTAGCGAACAACGATAAACCGAGGGTGATCGGCCAGCCTGGACGCGCATCGTTCCGCCCGCAGATAGAAATCCAGTCCGGTAAAGTACGCCCCTGGAAAATTCGCGTGCCGACTGACCACGACGTCGCGCGGATCGCGCACCATATAAATGAAATAGAGATTCTTGTTCGCCCGCAGCGCACCTCCCGCATACTGAACCTCATGCGGATGTTTTGTGCACGTTACACCTCCGAAGCGGATTTTTTCCTTAAAAAGACTACGCTCGTGCTCACAATGGTGATCGATCCGATAACACGCCACCATCATTTCCTGCATCAGCGTCGTACCGCTGCGCGGAGAACAGCCAACAATATGAATATGTATTCCAGAATTCTTAAACATTCTTGCTTACCAGCACATCTTCCATGATGAGGTACTGCAGATCGGAACCGAAGAACATGTTCAACGCATCGGCCGGTGAGCAGATCATTGGCTCGCCGCGGCGGTTGAGCGAGGTGTTGAGCACGACACCGTTGCCGGTGAGCTTCTCCAGTTCCAGCATCAGGTCGTAGTAACGCGGATTGAATTCGCGCTTGAGCACCTGCGCGCGCGAGGTGCCGTCCTCGTGCACGACCTCGGGCACGCGGCTCTTCCATTCCTCCGCGACCTCGAAGGTGAAGGTCATGAAGGGCGCGGGGTGGTCGGTCTGCAGCATCTGCGGGCCGACGGTGTCGAGCATGCTGGGGCAGAACGGCCGCCAGCGCTCGCGGAACTTGATCTGCTCGTTGATGCGGTCGGCTACGCCCGCCGCGCTCGGGCAGCCGAGGATGGAGCGGCCGCCCAACGCGCGCGGACCGAACTCCATGCGCCCCTGGAACCAGGCCACCGGGTTGCCGTCGGCGAGGATCTGCGCGATGCGTGCAGGCATGTCGTCGATCTTCTGCCAACTCGGCTGCGCCGGGTGCTTCGCGCAGGCCGCGATGACGTCCTCGTTGGTGTAGCGCGGGCCGAGGTAGACGTGCTCCATCTTCTCCACCGGCACGCCGCGCGCGACCGAAACGTAGGCCGCCGCACCGACCGCCGTGCCGGAGTCGCCCGAGGCCGGCTGCACGAAGAGTTCGCGCAGGTCGGGGCGCGCGATGATCTTCTGATTTAGCTTGACGTTGAGCGCACCGCCGCCCGCAAACGCCAGTCGCCCGGTGTCGCGCAGGATGTCGCCGAGGTAGTAGTCGATCATCTTGAGCGACAGATCCTCGAACAGCTTCTGCATGCTCGCGGCGTAGTGGATGTAGGGCTCGTCGGCGATGTCGCCGGCGCGCTTGGGGCCCAGCCAGTCGATCAGCTTGGGCGAGAAGTAGTAGCCCTTGCCCTTTTCCTTGTAGCGGCGGAAGCCGATCACGTTGGCGTAGTCGGTGTCGACGACGAGCTCGCCGTTCTCGAACTTCGCCAGGCGCGAGAAATCATACTTGTCCGGGTCGCCGTAGGGCGCCATGCCCATGACCTTGTATTCGCCGTCGAGCATCTCGAAGCCGAGGTACTCGGTGATCGCGCCGTACAGCCCGCCGAGCGAATCCGGATCGTAGAACTCCTTGATCTTGTGGATCTTGCCGTTCTCGCCGTAGCCGAAGAAGGTCGTCGCATACTCGCCCTTGCCGTCGATGCCGAGGATCGCGGTCTTCTCGGTGAAGCCGGAACAATGGTAGGCGCTCGAGGCATGCGCGAGGTGGTGCTCGACCGGCACGATCTCAGTCTCCCTGACGTCGAAACCGAGCTGCGCGAGGCACCATTCAATGCGTTTCTTGTAGCGATGGAAGCGCCGATTGCCGGTCAGGATCGCATCGAGGCCGCGGTCCGGGGCGTACCAGTAGCGCTTCGCGTAGTGCCAGCGCGCCGGCTCCATGATGCTGATCGGCGCGAACGGGATCGCCACCGCATCGACGTCCTGCGGCTTGACGCCGGCAAAGTCGAGACAGAACTTCGCCGCCTCGTAGGGCATGCGGTTCTTGGCGTGCTTGTCGCGCACGAAGCGCTCTTCTTCCGCCGCGGCGACGAGCTTGCCGTCGATGTAGAGGGCGGCAGAGGGGTCGTGCGTCAGGGCGCCGGACAGGCCGAGAATGGTCAGAGCCAAGGGTGAAGCCTCAATAGTCGTCGCGCCGATTCCCGGAGGTCCATTGGCGCATGCGTAACGAAAAATCTTTGAAGTATACCCTCCTGCGGCGCGCCCCTAACAGGACTATCGTCCGGATCTGTAACACATCGCGTATGATTCGCGCCTCGCGATTTCCACTTGCTACGGCTCACCAAAGCCAACGCAACCTCCTCCACACCCTGGAGAACGGCACAGCGCCGTCAAGGAACCGGGAGATCGCATCCCACAAGGAGGCAAGTCAATGGATGCACTCATTTCAACCATCAACGGCTACGTCTGGAGCCCGGCACTCGTGTACCTGTGCCTCGGCGTGGGCCTGTATTTCTCGATCCGCACGCGCTTCATGCAGGTGCGCGGCTTCAACGAGATGATCCGCCTGATGTTCCAGGGCAAGAGCTCGGACGCCGGCGTCTCGTCCTTCCAGGCGCTGGCAATGGCGCTGTCGGGCCGCGTCGGCACCGGCAACATCGCTGGCGTCGCCACCGCGATCACCTTCGGCGGCCCCGGTGCGGTGTTCTGGATGTGGATGACGGCCTTCCTGGGCGCCTCGACCGCCTACATCGAATCGACGCTCGCCCAGATCTACAAGGAAAAGGACGATAACGGCCAGTACCGCGGCGGCCCCGCTTACTACATCGAGAAGGCGATGGGGCAGAAGTGGTACGCGTGGATCTTCGCCGTGTCGACGGCGATCGCGATGGGCCTGCTGCTGCCCGGCGTACAGGCCAACAGCATCGCCGCCGGCGTGTACAACGCATGGGGCATCGACCACGCGGTCAGCGCGGCGCTGATCGTGATCACGCTGGGCTTCATCATCTTCGGCGGCGTCAAGCGCATCGCGCACTTCGCCGAGTTCGTCGTGCCCTTCATGGCGCTCGCCTACATCCTGATGGCGCTCGTGATCGTGTTCCTGCACATTGATCAAGTGCCGGCGATGATCGCGCTGATTTTCAAGAGCGCCTTCGGCCTCGAGGCGGGATTCGGGGCGGTACTGGGCCTCGCAGTGCAGTGGGGTGTGAAGCGCGGCGTGTATTCGAACGAGGCGGGCCAGGGCTCGGGCCCACACCCGGCGGCGGCGGCGGAAGTGTCGCATCCGGCCAAGCAGGGCTATGTGCAGGCCTTCTCGGTGTATATCGACACGCTCCTGGTGTGCTCGGCGACTGCGTTCATGCTGCTCGCCACCGGCAAGTACAACGTCAAGCACCCGGACGGTTCGATGATCCTCGACCACCTGCCGGGCGTCGAAACCGGCCCCGCCTACACGCAGGCCGCGGTCGAGTCGGTGATGCCCGGCTTCGGCGCGAGCTTCGTCGCGCTGGCCCTGATGTTCTTCGCCTTCACGACCATCGTCGCGTACTACTACATGGCCGAAACCAATCTCGCCTACATCAACCGCAAGGTGCATCGCCCGTGGCTGGTGTTCGTGCTGCGCATCGTGATGATGGCGGCAGTGACCTACGGCTCGGTACGTAGCGCCGGCGCAGCATGGGACCTCGGCGACATCGGCGTGGGCATCATGGCGTGGCTCAACATCATCGCCATCCTGATCCTGCAGAAGCCGGCGCTCATCGCGCTGCGCGATTACGAGCGGCAGAAGAAGGAAGGCAAGGATCCGGTCTTCGAACCGGAGAAGCTGGGGATCCGCAACGCCGATTTCTGGACGACGCGCCGATAGGGCCGATGCAGGCGGCGGCTGACCGGCGAGTCAAGGGCAGCCTCCTGAATCGGTGGGAGCGGCTTCAGCCGCGAAGGGACGTTCTCGCATGCGTTGCGGCCCATTCGCGGCTGAAGCCGCTCCCACAGGAAGCTTCGCCCTAGTTCCCGGGCAGGGG
>NZ_WTVK01000268.1 GCF_012910805.1 Aromatoleum evansii | reverse complement strand
GATGAAGTCTTCGACGGTCATGCGGCCCTGGCCGAAGACCTCACCGTTGAGGTAGACCGTCGGGACGGCCTTGATGTCGCGCGCCTCGATCTCGTCCTGGAACGCGCCGCCCTCGATCGCGATGTGGTGGATGTTCGGGTTGAGCACGCTCATCGCGTTGAGCGCCTGCACGACGTCGGGGCAGTTCTGGCACGTCAGCGACATGTACGTCTCGAAGTGGAACGTGCCCTCGATGTCACGGATCTGCTGCGCCTGCTCGTCACTGATCTTGACGGGGTGGCCGCCGACCTGCAACACCGCGAGGACGAGCGACGTGAACTCGTGCCCCATCGGCAGGCCCGCGAAGTGGACGCCGACGTCCGTGCCGGCGCGAGCGATCTCGAAGCTCGGCCGACGCTCGTTGTCGTCGC
>NZ_WTVK01000267.1 GCF_012910805.1 Aromatoleum evansii | reverse complement strand
GTGCCGGCCGATGTCGGTCGCGAACGACGCCGCGTCGTCACCGCAGGCGTCGAGGTCGCGGGCGAACGAGGTGAGGACGCTGCGGCAATGGTCGGCCGCACCGGACGCCCACTGCGTCGTCGTGATGGTCGCGCGCAGATCCGTGGCGGACTGTGCGAGGTCGCTCGAGAGCAGGTCGGCTCGCCGCTGCTGCGCCCGGATGTCGTCTCCGAGAGTGCTCATGACGGCGACGCTAGGTCCCCGCATCGCCCCCGCGCAGCCCGGGCAACGCGACCCTGTGGATCAGCCCTCCCGAGGGCGCCGAAACGGCCCGTGGCCGTCACTGCCTGTGGATGACGAGGCCGCGCCGCCGGTCCGCCTCGTCATCCAGATGCACCCGGGTGCATCTGGACGCACGAGGCGGGGGCGTG
>NZ_WTVK01000266.1 GCF_012910805.1 Aromatoleum evansii | reverse complement strand
CGGCAATTGCGGCGAGGTCGCGGACGCGGCCGTGCTGTGTCCCTCGTTCTATCGCGCCGACGTCATTCACAATCCGACCGGCTGGGACAGGTTCAAATCAAAGGTCGCGATGGCCGTGATCGGCTGGCTGCAACGGCGGCGCGATCGCCGGCGGCCGGAGTTCGAGGCCTTGGCATGAGATTTTGGGCATGAGAGACTGGGCATGAGAGACGAAACGGTCCAGTTGGCGCTTCCTGCCGCGGGTGATGCGACCGAGCGGCCGATCTCGATCGCGATCGTCGCGATGGGCGGCCAGGGCGGCGGCGTCCTCACCGACTGGATCGTCCAGCTCGCCGAGAACCATGGCTGGGTCGCGCAATCGACCTCGGTGCCCGGCGTCGCCCAGCGCACCGGCGCCACGATCTACTACAT
>NZ_WTVK01000265.1 GCF_012910805.1 Aromatoleum evansii | reverse complement strand
CAGCAAGACGTATCGCCAGGTCAACAAGGACAGCTCGATCGGCGTCGAGTTCGCCGGCAATTATCCTGACGTCACCAAGGGGCCGACCGACGCGCAGATCGCGGCCTGGCGGGTCCTGGTGAAGGTGCTGCGCGCGCGTTACGGCATTCCGCTGGAGCGCGTCTATGCCCACAACTGGATCGACTTCAAGGACGCCCGCTATTGCGAAGGCTGCGCGCTCGCGACCATGGCGCGGAGTGGGGCGAGTAGGGGCAGGCTCCGTCAAGTCTGCGGCGCCTGCGTTCGTGGATGGAGCGTCTTGCGGATACCGCCGCCACGCACCCGAGCTAGCCCATTGAATGCTTCTCGAGCGCAGTCGCGAGCCTTTCCAGGGCGACGTTTCTGCGGCGCATTTCGACGATATGTTGTTCGC
>NZ_WTVK01000264.1 GCF_012910805.1 Aromatoleum evansii | reverse complement strand
AGATAGCGGTCGCCGTTGGTTGCGATCAGCCAGGCGCCCTCACCGCGCTCGAAGCCGAGATCGACCCTGGCGAAGACGGGGAGCAGATGCGACGGGGCGCTGTTGGTCATGGCGTTCACTGCCGGTTTGGGGCCGACAATTGCCGCGCGCATTGACGCCAGCGCAGCAACGGCCAGCTTCGGAAAACAAAACGGCCGCCTTTGCGGGCGGCACGTGGGGTCATTCTATGCTGCGGCCGGTCGGTGTCAATCGCCAGGAGCCGCCCTTTGCCGGCCGTCCTGCAATGCCAAACCAGCGCAATCCGGAGCATTCCGGTGCAGTGGAAAAGCCTCATAGCAATGCTTAACTTTGTGGGAACATGTGGACGCACGACCGCGGACTCTTGCGCCAGAGTCACGCCATATTGTAGCGT
>NZ_WTVK01000263.1 GCF_012910805.1 Aromatoleum evansii | reverse complement strand
CTATGGCGGCGTCGTGATCACCGAGGCTGGCACCGACCCGAAGGTCGCAGGGCTGGTCTACATCACGGCGTTCGCGCCCGACCAGGGTGAATCGGTCGGCAAGCTGATCGCCAATCCTCCTCCGGGCGCGCCGGTGCCGCCGATCCTGCCGCCGAAGGACGGCTTCCTCTCGCTCGATCGCGCGAAGTTCGCTGCGTCGTTCGCTGCCGATGTGAAGCCCGACGTCGCGGCTTTCATGGCTGACTCCCAGGTGCCCTGGGGCGTCACGGCGCTGAACGGCGAGGTGACCGTGCCGGCCTGGAAGAGCAAGCCGAGCTGGTACCTGGTGGCGACCAACGACAAGATGATCCCGGTCGATGCGCAGCGCATGATGGCCAAGCGCGCCGGCGCCAAGACCGTCGATCAGGCCGGC
>NZ_WTVK01000262.1 GCF_012910805.1 Aromatoleum evansii | reverse complement strand
GGGGTGTGGCGCGCGCTCGTCGTCCTACCGTTCGTCATGCCGACGGTCGTCGTCGGCGTCGCGTTCCGGTCGCTGTTCGCCGACGGCGGCCCGCTTGCCTGGTTGGGCTGGGACGGCTCGTGGCAGCCGGTGCTGCTCGCGATGGTGTTCTTCAACGTGTCCGTCGTCGTGCGCACCGTCGGGCCGATGTGGGCGTCGCTCGACCCGCGCACGGCGGAGTCGGCGGCGGCACTCGGGGCATCACCGCGGGAGGTCTTCCGGACGGTGACGTGGCCGCAGCTGCGCCCCGCCGTCGTCAGCGCCGCGAGCGTCGTGTTTCTGTTCTGCTCGACGGCGTTCGGCATCGTCCTCATGCTCGGTGGCCTGCGCTACTCGACGCTCGAGACGGAGATCTACTCCCTCACCGTCGAATTC
>NZ_WTVK01000261.1 GCF_012910805.1 Aromatoleum evansii | reverse complement strand
CCCTTGGGGCTCTCGTCGACGCTGTCGAGCACGATGCTGCCGCGCACCCGCGATCCCACGGGCACGGGCTGCGTGAAGCGCACCTTGTTCGAGCCGTAGTTGACGGCCATCGTGATGCCTTCGATCGTCCAGATCTCCGACGACAGCATCGGCGCGAGCGACAACGTCAGGTAGCCGTGCGCGATGGTCGTGCCGAACGGGCCGCTCTTGGCGCGTTCGGGGTCGATGTGGATCCACTGGTGGTCGCCGGTGGCGTCCGCGAACTGGTCGACCATCTTCTGCGTGATCTCGTGCCACTCGCTCGTGCCGAGATGCTCGCCGACAGCCGTCTTGAGCTCGTCGAGTCCGTTGAACGTTCGCATGGTGTTCTCCTCGTCCCGGTTCAGCAGAGCGGTCCGCCGGCGACGTACAGCAC
>NZ_WTVK01000260.1 GCF_012910805.1 Aromatoleum evansii | reverse complement strand
GCGCACTCGCGCCGAACGCGCCGATGACGGCACCTACCGCATCAAGGGCACCAAGATCTTCATCACCTACGGCGAGCACGACATGACCGACAACATCGTGCACTTCGTGCTCGCACGATTGCCCGATGCGCCCTCGGGCACCAAGGGAATTTCCCTCTTCCTCGTGCCGAAGTTCCTGGTCAATGCCGACGGATCGCTCGGCGCGCGCAACGACATCCATGCGAGCGGCGTCGAGCACAAGCTCGGCATGCACGCTTCGCCGACCTGCACCATGACCATGGGCGACAAGGGCGGTGCGATCGGCTTCCTGATCGGCGAGGAAAACGCCGGCATGCGCTGCATGTTCACGATGATGAACCAGGCCCGGCTCGGCGTCGGCCTCGAAGGCGTCGGCATTGCCGACCGCGCCTATCAGC
>NZ_WTVK01000025.1 GCF_012910805.1 Aromatoleum evansii | reverse complement strand
CTCGATGCACTTCGCATCAAGAAACCGACTACGCCGGAGCAGCTGACGCTCTTGTAGTGGCATTTTTGAACGTCGACTTCTGATAAATCAGATAGTTACGCGATTAGCTGTCGAACTCCGGTGGCCAGGGCGATGGCCAGCGCTTCAAACGGGATCATCACGCAGCCGTGGCGGCTGCGGTACGGATGCACCGGCGCGAAGAACCCGAATTCGTCGGGCTCTTCCGACTCATCGGCACCGGCGAGCATCGCCGCCATGCGCGCGCGAAGCATTTCGACTTCCCCCTGCGTGCAGCCCACCGCATGCAGGCCGATCAGCGATGCCGACGCGCGGCACAGCAGACAGCCTTTGACCTCGTGCGCGATCGCGGCGATGCGGCCGTCGACGATCTCGACGTCCATCCGCACGCGGTCGCCGCACATCGGACTGTCGCGCAGCGCCGAACCGGTCGGTGCGGCGAGCCGCCCGGCGCCGTGCGCGGCGTCGGCGAGCGCGCGGATGCGCTTGTTGTAGAGGGTTTCGATCATGGGCGGGAAGGCTCCCCGCTCCGCTCGAAACCACCAGCGCCAACCAGCGCGGGGGCGGCGGCGCGGTCGTTGTCGCCGACGTTCGCGTCGTCACCGCCTTCCGGCGCGCTGCGGATCAGCCCGCCGACACCCATCCGCATGATGTCCTCGCGCGTCGGCGGAATTCCCGCCATCAGCCGCGGCAGCACGAGATCGAGGCCGTTGCTCTTACGCGAGCGGCCGCAGCCCGGCAGGATCATGACTGGCGCGGTGCCGATGCGGCCGAGCACGAGCATGTTGCCGGGCTCGACCGGCATGCCGAAATGCTCGATCGTGCCGCCGATCCCCGTCACCGCGGCGGGCGCGATGTCCTTGCGGTCCTTCGCGACGGTCGCGCCGCACACCAGCACGAGCTCGCATCCGGCGGCGAGCGCCTGGTGCAGCATCGATTCGAGCGCATCGCGCCGATGCGGCCCGCGCAGCACGAGCGCGAGCCGTCCGCCGAGCCCGTCGAGCCGCTCGCGAGTGACCTGTGCCGTCGCCGTGAAGATCGCATCCTTCATGCCCGGCAGTTCGGTCTGGATGAGCGCCGCACGGCATGGTTTCAGCTCGGCCACGGCGATCGTCGGCGCACCCGCGGCGATCTCGCGGCACGCGTCGAGCAAACGCCGCGGCACGGCGAACGGAATGATCTTCACGGTCGCGACGACCTGACCGGGATGCGCGACGGCATGCCGCGGCAGCGTACCGATCGCGATGGCCTCGTCGAGCAGGTTCATCCGGTCGATGCGCTCGGCGTCGATGCACAGCACCCCTGCCGCCGATGCGTGCAGGTTGCAGCGCCCGGCACGCGGGGCACGCGTCTCGACGTTCGCCCCCACGAGCAGCCCAGCCAGCTCGTCCGCGGCTGCGTCCTCGGCGACGTCCTCCGGCTCGAGCCGGGCGCCGGTGACCGCGGCGAAACCGACGTCATCGAGCAGATCGAGGTCGCGCGCGGACAGCACGCGGCCCTTTTTGAGCGTCCTGCCTCCGATCTTCAGCGTATGGGCGAGCATCACCCCTTCGGCGGCGGCCAGCGGAAATTCGTCGAAGATCATCGGACACTCCTCCGGATGCGGGTCGGCTTCATCTGCCGCGGTGCCTCGCCTGGATCACCTCGGCGAGGATCGCGACCGCGATCTCGGCGGGTGCACGGCCGCCGAGAGCGAGCCCGACCGGGGCGCGGATGCGCGGAATCGCCTCGGCGAGCCCCGCCTCGGTGAGCCGCGCCACGCGCTTCGCGTGCGTGCGCGTGCTGCCGAGCGAGCCGATGTAGAACGCGGGGCTCGCGAGTGCGATCGTCAGCGCCGGATCGTCGAGTTTCGGGTCGTGCGTCAGCGTCACGATCGCGGTGTGCGCGTCGGGCTTCAGGCGTTCGAGCGCCTCGTCGGGCCACTCCGTCGATACCTCGACGTTCGGCAGCCGTTCGGGCGTCGCGAATGCGCGGCGCGGGTCGACGACGATGACGTCGAAGCCGGCGATCGCCGCCATCGGCGCCAGCGCCTGCGTGATATGTACGGCGCCGACGATGATCATGCGCGGCGCGCCGACGTGGCAGCGCACGAAGAGCGCCCCCTCATTCGCCCCCTCCCCCGCCGCGAGCACGCCGCTGCGGTTCGCCGCGAGCCGCGCGCGCGTCTCTGCGAGTTCGGCCTCGTCGAGCCTGAGTTCGCCTGCCACGGCGTCGTCGAAGACCAGCGCGTGCGCGCCGTCGGCCAGCCGCGTGACGAGCGCGACCGGCCGCTTTGTGTGCCGCGCGGCGAGGAGCGGCCCGAACAGAGCCTCATCGACGCGCTCGACGAGCACCTGCACGCGCCCACCGCACGCAAGACCCACTTCCCACGCCTGCTCGTCGCTGACGCCGAATTCGAGCAGCCGGGCCTTGCCGTCGGCGATCGAGTCCTGCGCCTCGCCGATGACCGCGCCCTCGATGCAGCCGCCCGAGACCGAGCCGACGAAAGCGCCGCCCTGCTCCACCGCGAGGTGGCTGCCCTCGGGCCGCGGCGACGAACCCCAGGTGCGCACGACGGTCGCCAGCGCCGCGCCGCGGCCTTCGGCCCGCCAGCGCTCGAGCTGGGCGAAGAGCTCGTCGTCGGTCGCCGGCGCTGCGCGTGCCGCCGGCACCGCAGCGGCGGCCGCTTTCCGACGCCGACCGACACCCGCCACCCGCGCATGTTCATCGATGCGGTCGGCGAGCCCGGTCACGCCCTCGCCGCTCGTCGCCACCGCAGCCAGCACCGGCACCTGCCAGCCCTCGCCGCGTGCGCTGCCGCGCATCTCGAGGTCGCGTACCGTCGCCGCGGCGAGCGGCGAGTCGGCCTTGTTCACGACGAGGATGTCGGCGATCTCGAGCACCCCGGCCTTGATCGCCTGCACCTCGTCGCCGAGCCCCGGCGCGCACACGACGATGCGCGTGTCGGCAAGCTGCGCGATCTCGACTTCCGACTGGCCGACGCCGACGGTCTCGACGACGACGACGTCGAAGCCTGCGGCGTCGAAGAGATCCACCACCCGTGCGGTCGTCCGCGACAGGCCGCCGAGATGGCCGCGCGACGACAGCGAGCGGATGAACACGCGCTCGTCACCGCCATGCGCCCCCATACGCACGCGGTCGCCGAGCAGCGCGCCGCCGCTGACCGGACTCGACGGATCGACGGCGACGACCGCGACGCGCTTCCCGCGCGCGAGAAGTTCGCCGAGCAAGGCGTTGATCAGCGTCGACTTGCCGGCTCCGGGCGCCCCGGTGATGCCGACGACGTGCGCACGGCCGGTGCGGACGGCGAGCGACGCGAGCAGCGCGTCGGCACCGGCCGCGTCGTTCTCGACCGCGGTCAGCGCGCGCGCGAGTGCCGCGCGGGAACCGGCGAGGATCGCGTCAGGGGCTAGGCCTTCAGGCTGGACCATTGTCGGCTCTCAATCCGTATGAGCTCCCATTATCTTGCACGAGCGGCTCGACAGGCGACTGCCTCGCACCCCGGCCCCGCTTTCAATGCCGCGGAAACACGAGCCCGAAATCCTCGACGAACTCCGCCAGACCGAGCGCCTCGAGATCCTCGAGCGTTCTCAGCATGTAGGGATGCAGCCTGCCCCGGCGCACGAGCTGCGGCACCTCTCCGAGGCCGTCCGCGAGCACCGCGGCGAGCGCGTCGCGCTCGGCGACGAGCAGCATCGCGACGTCGGCGTCGAAGTTCCCACGAAAGTCGCGCAGTGCGACGCTTGCGCCGCACGGCGTGCCCCGCCACACGAGCACGCGGCCCGAGCGCGCGGCAAACTCGTCCTTCGTCAGCACGCCGACGGACGCGTCGGCGGCGCCGAGGTCCTCGCGGTCGAGCATCGCCTTCCACGCGGCGCAATCGAGCACGCCGTCCGTCGTCGCCGTCGCCATCGCGCGCCTCTATGCCGGCAACATCGCAGTGACTTCGATCTCGACCTTCGCGCCGTGCTCGACGAAGCCGGCGACCTGCAGGGCCGTCATCGCCGGAAAATGCTTGCCGATCAGCTCGCGATACACCGCGCCGATCTCGGCGAGCCGCGCGTTGTATTCCGCCGTGTCGCCGAGATACCAGTTCATCCGCACGATGTTCGACGGTCGTGCGTCGGCCTGCGCGAGGATCGCGACGATGTTCGTCAGCGCCTGACGGACCTGGCCGACGAGGTCGTCGGTCTGGAACTTCTCGTTCTCGTCCCAGCCGACTTGGCCGGCGACGAACACCATGCGGCCGCTCGTGACGACGCCGTTCGAATAGCCTTTCGGCCGCACCCAGCCGGGCGGTTGCAGAAACTGCATGTCGCGTTCTCCTCGGTGATGGGGTGGTGCGGCCGCCGGTCGGCGGCCGCTTTTCCATGAAACGTTCAGATCCGCACGCCGAGCCGGTAGCCCTCGTGGATCGCCGCATCGAGCCCGCGCGCGATCACCGCGTCGCCGGCGCCGTGCAGTTCGTCGACCATCCACTGGAACTCGTGGAACAGGTCGTGGTTCGCCTTGCGCGGCCCGGACACGATCACCGTGTCGGCTTCGACGAAGGTCTCCTCGCCCTTCACGCTCCGGATCATCGCCCCCTCCGTGGTGACGCCGGCGAGCACCGATGAGGTCAGCGTGCGGATTTCGAGTTCCTCGATCCACGCCGAGTGGCGCCACTTGAACGACGGCATGACATCGCCGGCGATGCGCTTGTCCTCCTCGACGATGACGACCTCGTGGCCCTGCTTGCACAGCGACTCGGCGAGCGTGAGGCCGATCTTGCCCGCGCCGACCATGACGATGCGCTTGCCCGGCTGCACCTTGCCGGTCGCGACATCGAGCGCATCGACCAGTCTGTCGTGGCCCGGGATGTGGCGGTAGGCGGCCATGTCCGTGCGCGAGCCCGCCGCGACGATGCACACGTCGAACTGGTGGAGGATGCTGCGCATGAACTTCGCGTTGGCTTCGGTGTTGAAGCGCACGTCGATCTCCATCTTGCGCGCCATCGTCTCGTAGTAGCGCACGACCGACATCAGGTCGTCGGGCCGCGCGAGGTCGTTCGACGCGTAGCCGACGAGGCTGCCGCCGATGCGGTCGCCCTTCTCGAACACGGTGACGTCATGGCCACGGCGCTTCGCGGTGATCGCCGCCTCCATGCCGGCGGGGCCGGCGCCGATGATCATGATCTTCTTCTTCACCGCGGCGGGCGTGACGTGGTACTCCGGCTCGACCTCGTGGCCCAGCGTCGGGTTCATCGCGCAGGTGTAGGGTAGATCGCGGAAGAGCCGCGACAGGCAGTTGAGCGAGCCGATGCAGCGGCGCACCTCGTCGAGCCGGTCCTCGGCCGCCTTGTGCAAGAGCTCCGGGTCGGCGAGCATCGGGCGGCACACTTCCCAGTAGTCGAAGATGCCGTCGGCAATGCACTGGTTCGCCATGACGGGGTCGGGCAGGCGGTTGCCGAAGGTGATCAGCGTGTTCGGGAACAGCTTTTTCGCCTTCGCCGACAAATAATTCCAGTGGCCCGGCGCGACGTCGCGGCCGATCGACGACTCGGGCGCCTCCTGCCAGCCGACCGTCACCGAGATCATGTCGACGCCGCAGTCGACCGCCTGCTGCATCAGCTCGAAGCACTCGTCCTCGCTGTTGCCGCCCCAGCGGTCCATCAGCTCCGCACCGTTCAGGCGCACGACGAGCGGATGCTCGGGGGTGGCCTGCTTGATCGCGTCGATCAACTCGCGCATGAAGCGGCCGCGGTTCTCGATCGAGCCGCCGTATTCGTCGCTGCGCTGGTTGGTGAAGCGCGAGTTGAAGTTCGCCAGCAGGTAGCCCATGAAGCTCGTGACTTCGGTGCCGTCGAAGCCGGCGCGGATCGCGCGTTTCGCGGCGTCGGCGTGCTGCATGACGATCGCACGGATCTGCTCCTTCGTCAGCTCGCGCGGCGGCCGGAAGTGCGGCAGCGTCTGCGGCACGACCGACGGCTGGATGCAGTAGCCGAGATCGATGCCGCCGTAGCGCCCCGCGTGCAGGATCTGCTGTATCGCGACCGCGCCGTTGTCGTGGATGTACTGCGCGATCGTCTCGAACTGCGGCAGGAACTTGTCGTCGAAGAGCGCGACCTGGCGGAAGTAGGCCTTGCCTTCGCCGAGCGGGTCCGGGTAGGCGCCCTGGTTGGTGATGATGCCGGCGCCGGTGCCGGCGATGACGCGGGTACGGGCGAGCTCGCGCGGCGTGATGAAGCCGTCGCGCGTGTTGTAGTTCGACACGCAGCAGGCGCCGTACTTGACCATGTTCTTGGTCTCGTACCTGCCGATCTTGCCGGGCTTGAACAGGTGGGGGAGCTTGAGCTCGCCGGGTCGGGTCATCGTTGTCTCCTCGTCAATTCGGTGTGGCTGGAACGTCGTTTGAATCGTCGGTCAGCCGTCTCAGGCAGCGACGGCGTTGCGCGGCGCCTGCACGGGCGGCAGCGTCGCAATGAATTCGCGCAGGCTTTCGCCCTGCATTTCGCGGATGCACCCGAGCACGTCGCCGAGCGACGACCCGCATACGCAGGAACATGCCGCCGGGAAGACGAAGCCGCCGGGGCCGAGCGGTTCTTCCGTCATGGAGGCCTTCTCTTCCTGGAGTTCCTGCACCAATGCCATCACATTTCCGAGCGCTGTCATGATGTTCTCCTCGAACGAATCGGCCTGGATCGCCTAAGCCGTTGCACGTGGAGTCAATGTATCGGGCCGCCTTGTGCAGATCCCCCCCCACCCGGTATGGGTTGAATTGCGCTTTCAGGAAACTGTTGCGGGCGTGCGGATCGAGTCGGCCAAGCGAACTCCGCCCTTCGGAATTTGCGATTCGGAAGGCATATTCGGTGCAATAGACAGGCCGAATACCGAATAGACGACGGCTGGAAGTTTCGTAGGGCGGAAAAGCGAAGCGCCTTCCGCCGCGTGTCGGCGGTCGCGCACACCCATGCAGCGGATAACGCCGCTGCGCGGCTCATCCGCCCTACGAAGTGCGGGATCAGGCCAGCGCTTTCTCCCGCGTGCGCGACGGCGATTCGCCGAACCTCGCCTTGTACGCGGTCGCGAAATGGCCGAGGTGGTGGAATCCCCAGCGGGTCGCGATACAAGTCACGGTCTTGTCGGCGGACGTCGGGTCGCGCAGTTGCTCATGCACGCGCTGCATCCGCACCGACTTCAGATAGGCCATCGGCGTCGTGTTGCGGAACTCGCGAAAACCTGCGAACAGCGCGCTCGTGCTGACGTTCGCATGTGCGGCGAGGTCGCCGACCGTCAGATCCTGGTCGGCATGCGCCTCGATGTATTCCTCGACGCGGCGAACGTGGCGCGGAGCGATCGACTGCGACGGGTTCAGGAGTTCGTCGCGATAGTTGTTCGGCTGGACGATGAGCAGCGTACTGACGAGCAGGTGCTCGATCTGCGCAGTGGCGAGCGACGATGTGACCGTCGGCGACTGATGCTCGAACTCCGATACCAGATATGACACCAGCGCCTGCCAGCTGACGCCACCCTGGCTCGACATCTCGAGGCCAAGTCCGAACTCGAGCGGCTTGCGCAGAGGGTGGCCGAGATGCTGCGCGCAGACGTTCTCGAGCAACGCACGGTCGATCTTGACCATGATCTGGTCGCACTCGTCGTAGATCATCTCCGTCAAGGGCAGCGTCGGAGTGACCACCGATGCGACTTCCGGCGTCGAGTGGATCGTTTGCTCGCCGCAGCGCACATCGGCGTGTCCGGTGAGCGGCATCATCACGAGCAGGAAATCCTGCAGACAGCCGGCGTCGATTGCGACCGTCGCGCCGTAACCGAGGCGGTTCACCGACACGCCGCGGATCGGCGCGTGCTGCATGCGGGTGTTCACGCGGCTGTCGCAGCCGGCGAATTTCAGGTCGTGCGGGCAGAACACGCCCGCCACGCGGTCCCGGGCCTCGTCGAGATCCCGCGTATGGAAAAGCGTGAAGCGGGAGAGCGCATCGCGCCCTCCCAGCGACGTCATCAACGCCTGGGTCATGGTGCTCCTCCTCCGGTGTGGATTCCGTGCCTTCTTGTCGGTGCCAGGCATCGGAATCGGTGTGGACGCGTGCGGTCTGCGCCGTCGTGCGCGTCGTCATTCAGCGTCTATCGTCGAACCTCCTGTTCATGGGTATCGGTCGCCGCGCGGACCGGATCGGGCCGCGCCGGCTGGGGGCAGGTCCACTGTATACAGTATCCCAGCAAAGCCCACGTGCACAGTGGGGCCAAGCGCGGCGGCGTTTACTGATCCAGGTCAACTGCCGTCGTCTTACCCGGCGGCATTCAAAAAATTTGATGGAGACCGATCAAAAAGACCGTCACCGGGGCGCATCGCGGCGAGTTCACGCATTACCTGCGCCTGCTCTGCGACGTGCTGCTCGATGTGCGCGATCTGCGCGGCGTCGAGATGGCGGAACTTGCCGAGCAGTTTCAGGTAGTCGGTGACCGGGGCCGGATCGTCGATGTCGCGCGAGAGCTTGAGCCCGTGCTCGCGGCGGTACTCCCACAGCACCGCGAAGTTCGTCTCGACGGCCTTGCGCGCGACCTCGATGTTGCTCGCCGACGGGAAGCGCCAGCCGGACGTGCAGGGCGAATACAGGTGCAGGTAGGCGAAGCCGCGTTCCGACGCGTCGAGCGCCGCCTCCAGCTTCGCGTAGAAGTCCTCCATGAACGCGGTGGAGGCGGTCGCGACGTATTCGCAGCCGTGCCACATCATCAGGAGCGGCAGGTTCTTGGCGTCCTGCGTCTTGCCGCGGGCGCCCTCGCCGACCGGCGTCGTCGCCGTCCACGCGCCGTAGGTCGTGCTGCCCGAGCGCTGCGCGCCGGTGTTCATGTAGCCCTCGTTGTCGACGCAGACGAAGAGGATCTGCTCGCCGCGCTCCGCGGCGCCCGACAGCGACTGGAAGCCGACGTCGCCCGCGCCGCCGTCGCCCGCGAGCGCAAGCGCGGTCACGTTGCGGCCCTTGCGCTTGTATTGGCGGCGGATGCCGGTCAGCATCGACGCGGTGTTCGTCAGCAGCGGATGGAACACCGGCACCTTGCAGCCGAGCATGCCGTTGTAGCCGACCGAGCCCATGCCGGGAATGCATCCTGGCGGCGTCGCGAGCACGGTGTTCGAGCCGACGCGGCGCAGCGTGTGGCGCATGATGAGCTCGGTGTTGCAGCCCTGGCAGCCGCCCAGGCCCGGCACGAAGAGGTCCTCGAGTTCCCCCCAGCGGTTGTAGAGCTTCGCCGTCGTGACGTAGCGCAGCGCCCCGCGCGTGCAGGCCGCGACGCATTGCGGCGCGCCTGCGCACTGGTCGCATTTGACGACGTAGCCCTCCTTCGCGCTGAACGCGATGCCGCCGAAGGTGCAGCCGGCGGTGCAGATCAGGCAGTTCACGCAGCGCCCGGCGTCCCACGCGACGATGCCGTCGTCGCCCTTTTCAAGCGCGGCTGCGGGGCACACCGACGCGCAGCGCGGATCGCCGCACTGGCGGCACTGCGCGACGCCCCAGCGCCCGCTCTCTGCGTCGCGGATGATGTGGATCCGGGCCTGCGCCAGTTTCCCGTCGGTCGATTTCGCGCTCGCGCACGCATTCATGCAGTCGCCGCAGCCGTCGCAGCGCGCCGCGTCGAAGGCGATGGTAGGGGTTGCGGTCACTGGACTACTCTCCGTTCGTTGAAGCTTGTCGGGGCGCTACATGACGTAGGGCGGAAAAGCGAAGCGCCTTCCGCCGCATGCGACGATCGAAATGCCCATACGGCGGATAACGCCTTCGGCTCATCCGCCCTACGGCTCATCTCCACAGTCCGGACATCAATGCCCGCGCGGTGTCTTGCGGGTCTTCAAGCAGGGCGTCGGCCCGCGCGCCGACGTCGACGCGGCGCAGGATCAGCTCCCACATGATCCCGGGGTCGAACAGCACGTCGACGCCGAAGACGCCCTGCAACCGGCCCTCGCACAGCACGATCTTGAGGTACGCGTCGCTGCCCTCCCCGCCGCGCACCCGCGTCTCCCAGCCGGGGCCGGCCTCGCGCGGCGCGTCGCGCCCGACCGACAGCGCACGGCGGCCGAAGAAGCCGTAGGTGTTCAGCGACACGCCGCCGGGATAGGGCTGCAACGCCGGATCGCCCGCCATGCTCATGCCGGCGGTGCGGCCCTGCTCGACCGCGTCGGGCAGGATGCCGCCGGCCGGCGTCGCATCGCCGAAGAAGCTCCGCGTCTGCACGACGTCGCCGGCCGCCCAGACGTTCGCTGCGGCGGTGCGCATGAACTCGTCGACGACGACACCGCGCTCGACCGCGACACCGGAGCCGGCGAGATAAGAAACCTCGGGCCGCACCCCGGCGGCGACGAGCAGCACGTCGGCGTCGCACGCCTCGCCACCTTCGAGCAGCACGGTGCAGCCGGCCGCGCGCGGCGCGACACGGGCGACGCGCCGGCCGGTCAGCACCTCGACGCCGTTGTCGCGGAAAGCGCCCTCGATGCGCGCCGCGGCAGTCGCATCGAAGTAGCCGGGCAGCACCTGGTCGCGCATCTCGACGATCGTCACGCGTGCCCCGGCGCGCGCCAGATTCTCGGCCGCGTGCATGCCGACGAGACCCGCGCCGAGGACGACCGCGCGCCCCGCCGAACGGCCGGCCGCACTTGCAACTTCTCGCAGCGCGAGCGCGTCGTCGAGCGTGCGCAGCACGTGAAAGCGCACGTCCGACAGGCCCTCGATCGGCGGGATCGCCGGCGCGGCGCCGGTCGCGAGCAAGAGCTTGCCGTAGCCGATCTCGCGGCCGTCGGCGAGGCGCAGCCGCGAATACGCGGTGTCGAGTGCGGCGGCGTGCGCCTGCTGCCGGTAGGCAACCTGCAGGTCGTCGAACCAACCGCGCTCGCGCAGGGCGATGCGGTCCTCGGGGCGCTTCCCGGACACCACGTAGGGCAGCACCGTCGGCGACACCGGCAGCCGCCCCTCGCGGTCGAGCACTGCGATGCTGCCGTCCGCGTCGTGGGCGCGAATCGCGCGCAGCGCTTCGAGGCCGGCGTGGCTCGCGCCGAGCACGACATAGTCGAACTGTTCCATTCATCGATCCTCGGCGTTGAGCCACACGGGCGCGCGTGGGCAGGGCGAATCGAGCAGCCTGGCCGTCGCGGCGATCGCGCGCTCGAAATGCGCTTGAGTCAGATCCGCCCCGGCGAGTCCGCCGATCAGCGACAGGCAGGGGATGCGCTTGCTGCAGTACTGCAGCGCCGCGAGCGTCTCCTGATGCACCGGGCCGCTGTTCCAGCCGTAGGACACGGCGCGGTCGACGACGCCGACCGCACGCAGCTTGTCGAGCGCGGCGACCATCGCGTCCACCGGGAACGGCCGCAAGGTCTTGATGCGGATGAGTCCGACGCGATCGCCCCGCTCGCGCGCGGCGTCCACCGCGTCCTTGGCGGCGCCCGCCATGCTGCCGATCGTCACGAGCGCGTACTCGGCGCCATCGAGGCGGTATTCCTCGACGAGCGGCGCGTAGCGGCGGCCGAAGCGGCGCGCCCACTCCTCGTGCACCTCGACGATCACGCGCAGCGCGTTCTGCATGCCCTCGCAGTGCCCGCGGCGGTAGCCGACGAAGAGCGCCGGACCGGGCCCCGTCGCGCCGCCAGTCAGCGGATCGACACCCATCGGCCGGTCGGGGTCGAGCGCGGCGTGCCAATTCACGTCCGGCGTGCCGAGGAAGTCGTCGACCTCCGCCTGGTCGGGCAGCTCGATACGCACGATGCCGTTCGACAAATAGTTGCCGTCGTGATTGACGTTCACCGGCAGCATCACCGAGCGATCCTCGGCGATGCGGTAGGCCATGACGATGGTGTCGAGCACCTCCTGCACCGTCTCGCAGAAGAGCTGCACCCAGCCCACCTCGCGCACCGTCATCGCGTCCTGCTGGCCGCCCCACACGCACTGCGGCGTGATGCCGTCGCGGTTGACGATGGACATCACGATCGGCAGGCGCAGGTTCGGCGTGCGGAAGTACGGCTCGAACATGAAGGCGAGGCCCTGGCCGCAGCTCGCCGTATAGGTGCGCGCGCCGGCGAGCGCCGCGCCGTGCAGCACCGACAGCACGCTGTGCTCGCCCTCGGCCTCGACGAGCTCGGCATCGAGCACGCCGTCGGCGACGAACTGCGCGACGTATTCGGCGAGCGAGGACTGCGGCGTGATCGGATACACGGCCACCATGTCCGGCCGCGACAGCACGATGCCCCACGCCGCGGCCTCGTTGCCGTCGCAGACGAGGATCGTCGGCTCTTTCTTCACGACCGCCTTATCGGTCCCCTGCGCCATTCCTTTGCCTGCCGGTTCGGCAAGCGGAGCGACCTTCTCGACGACCTCGTTCATCTCATTCCTCTTCGGCGACCATCGAAATCGCCCCATGCGGGCATTCGCGCGCGCAGATGCCGCAGCCCTTGCAGGTCGCGAGGTTCATGTCGAACCAGCCGGCGCGCTCGACCACGCATTGCACCGGGCAATACAGCCAGCACACCGCGCATTTGACGCATTTCCTGCGGTCGACCACCGGACGCAGCGAGCGCCAGTCGCCCGGCAGCATGCGGCTGTACTCGGTCGCGATCGGGCACAGCGTCTTCGGGATCGCGCTCGCGTCGAACAGCGGCACCGCCTGCTTCTTCATGCCGCCTCCCGCTGACCGATGCGGTGCACCACGGTGCGCGCATGGCCGAGCGCGAGCGCGCGCCGGTTCTGCGCGAGGCCGCCGTCCCTGAAACTCGTCTCTTCCAGCGCGCGCTCGAGCGCTTCGAGCGACACGAGGCCCGTCGCGCGCGCGAACGCGCCCAGCATCACGGTATTGGTGATCGGCCGCCCGAACACCTCGCGTGCGATGCCGACTGCGTCGCACACGGCGACCGTCGCGACCGTAGCCGGAACCGCGATATCCTGCGGTGCGAGCCGGCTCGCCTGCACCAGCATGCCGCCGGCGCGCAGCCCGGCGAAGATGTCGACGACGCGCGGCAAGGACGAGTCGATGCACACGACGCAGTCCGGTGCATAGATGTTGGTCATCGCCCGCATCGGCGTCTCCGACGCGCGCAGGTAGGCCGCGACCGGCGCGCCGCGGCGCTCGAAGCCGAACTGCGGCACCGCGACGACGTGTTTTCCCTCGGCGACGAGCGCCTTCGCGAGTATTCCGGCGGCGAGCACCGTCCCCTGGCCGCCGCGTCCGTGCAGTCGCACCTCGAACATGCGCCCTCCGTCAGGCCGGCACGAGCGCAAGCACGCGCAGCGGGCTGCCCGAGCCGCCGACGAGCTTCAGCGGCGAGGCGACGACGACGGCGCCGGTCGGCGGCAGCCGGTCGAGATTCGCGAGGCTCGCGAGGCCGAACTTGCCGTTGCCCTGCATGATGTGGTGCGTCCAGAACGGCGGATCGAAGCTGTGCGCCTGGCCCGCGTCGGTGCCCACGGTCTCGACGCCGACGCCCAGCACATCGCGTTCGAGCGCGAGGAGTTCGGTCGC
This sequence comes from Aromatoleum evansii, assembly GCF_012910805.1. Classification (GTDB taxonomy): domain Bacteria; phylum Pseudomonadota; class Gammaproteobacteria; order Burkholderiales; family Rhodocyclaceae; genus Aromatoleum; species Aromatoleum evansii. The sequence goes on along the minus strand of NZ_WTVK01000025.1, from coordinate 66,929 downwards.
GTCGCGGTCGAAGCCCGGCGAATGCGGCCCGTCCTCGCGGCAGTTGAGGAATTCGGCGACGCCGACGCGCTTCGACCAGTCGCTGCGCAGCAGCACCCACGATTTCGGCGGGATGCGCCCGTGCTTCGCTTCCCACGCGAGCACGGCGTCGCGCGTGAGCAGGTGGTCCGGGTTCGCCGCCGCCTCGCGGCTGATGTCGATGACACAGGCGGGGCCGACGAAGCGCTCCGCGGGAATCGTGTCGAGCGTGTTGTCGGCGCGATCCTTGCCGCTGACCCAATGCACCGGCGCGTCGAAATGCGTGCCCGTATGCTCGCCCATGCGGATCGTGCGCCAGTACCACGCGGGGCCCTTGTCGTCGTAGTGCGAGATCGTCTCGAAGCTCACGCCGGGCGAGTTCGCGAACGGCGGCGGCAGCGCGAGCACCGGCGTGTCCGGGCCGAGCGGCTGCGTCAGGTCGACGACCGTGACCGAGCCGCGGGCAAGCTCTGCGGCGAGCTGTGTCAGTACATGGCCATTGGCGCTCATGCTGTTCTCCTCAATCGTCGATCTTCAAAGGGACCACGGCGGCGCCCTCCGCGCGGGCCGGTTCGTGCCCGCGGGCGCGGGCGCGGATGCCATCGGGATGGATGCGGTGGGGATGGGTATAGACGGTCGCGGAAGGACCACGGACGAAGCCGCACAGCGTGATGCCGACGCGTTCCGCGAGCACGATCGCGATCGAGGTCGGCGCGGACACCGCGGCGACGAGTTCGAAGCCGGCGCGCGCGGCCTTCGCGACCATCTCGTAGCTCAGGCGCGAGGACAGCACGACGCCGCAGCCGGCGAGCGGCACCTCGCGCAGCAGGCATTCGCCGACGACCTTGTCGAGCGCGTTGTGGCGGCCGAGGTCCTCGGCAGCGGCGACGATGCCGGCACGCGGCGAGAACAGCGCCGCGGCATGCGCGCCGCCGGTGGTGCGGAAGAGGTGCTGCCGGCGCTGCATCGCCGCCATCAGCGCGGTGAGCTCCGACCCCGCGAGGCGCAGCCGGGCCCCGACCGGCGCGAAGTCGTCGAAACCGTCCTCGATCGCATCGCGCCCGCCGCACACGCCGCAGGAGCTCGCGACGACCACGTCGCGCCGCTTCACCGCGACACGCTCGGGCGCGACCAGGCGCATGCGCACGACGTCCTGCCGGTCGGGGCAGACGGCCATCGTCGCGATGTCGTCGAGACTGCCGATGATCCCCTCGGAGTATGCGAAGCCCGCCGCGAGCGCGAGCCGCTCCGGTACCGGTTCATCGCCGAGCACGCCCTCCCCGGCGACGAAACCGGCGGCGCCGTCGTCGCGCTCGTCCCCCTCGGCCGGCGTCCACATCAGCGTGTAGCGCCCGACGCCTTCGACGTCGATCGTCAGCGCCTCCTCGTCGATGACATGGCAGGTCGCCTCGCCGCGCACGTCCCCGGCGGTCAGCCGGAGCGCGGACACCGCGCGGCTGCCGCTCGCCCGCCACAGCCGGGCAATGCTCGTACGCATCGGGCTTCTCCGTCGCGGCAAGTCAGTGCCGGAAGCGGTACGCGAAGCTCAGCGCCGGGTCGTAGCCGCCGGCCTTGAACACGAGCACGCGGAACGCGTAGTAGCCGGTGAGTTCGAGGCCGGCGACCGCGAGCATCCACGCGAAGGCCGGCGGCGCGGCGAGCATCATCAGCGCCGAGACGACGAAACCCGCCCCGATCACGAGCGGCACGAACCAGCGCGCGAAGCCCCCCTGCAACAGCATCGCGACCGACTGCCGTCCGCCTTCCGACGCGTGGCGCGCGCCGTTCAGCAGACACAGCACGGTGACCAGCCCATACAGCATCAGCGCGACCGCGAGGACCTGCAGCAGCCGCACGGTGTCGGGCCGCTCCGCGAGGAAGTGCTCGCCGAATCCGAACACCAGCGTCAGCAGCACGCCGTTGAGCAGCGCGTATGTCAGGCTCGCGACCGGCATCAGCCCGCCGCTCCACAGCGCGATCGCCGGCGATTGCGACATCGCGAAGCCCTGGTACACCATGATCACGAAGCACGCCGCGAGCGCGACCGCCGCGACGAGCTGCGACACCCCGGCCGGCAGCACGCCGGCACGCACGTCGATGACGTGCAGCGCACCCGCGACGACGAACAACAGGATCGCCGCGAGCCCGCGGCTCACCCACGAGGTGCGCACTTTCGTCAGTGCGCGCCAGCCGCGCAGCGGCTGCCCCAGGTGCAGCACGTGCCCGCCGGCCTTGCCGAACAGCACCATGAGCAGCCCGGCGACCATGCCGGGAACGAAGCCGAAGAACTGCGCGACGAAGTACAGCCCGGCCCCGGCCTCGCCGAAGAAGAACGCGGTGGCCATCTGCACGCCCCACGCCTTCTGCAGGCCGACGCCGACGCGGAACGTCCCGTCCGCGATGCGGTTGCTCGCGATCATCAGATTCTCCTTCAGTCGATGTAGAAGACGCGCGGGTTGGTGTTCTTCTCCGGCAGCGGCTGGCGCCCGCGGCGTTCCAGGATCAGCTGCCGCGGACGACTATGCGGGTCGTCCAGATCGCCGAAGATGCGCGCCTCGGTCGGACAGGTCGCGACGCACGCCGGCAGCAGGCCGGCGTCGACGCGTTCATGGCAGAACGTGCATTTGACGACGGTGCCGGCGGTGAAGCGCCCGATGCCCTGCTCCTCGAACGGCGTCAGACGCCCGTCGCCGAACAGCCCCTTGTTCAGCATCTCCGGCTCGAGCCGCGTGCGCTGGTCGTACGGGCACGCGACGATGCAGGTGCCGCAGCCGATGCATTTGTCGCGATCGACCATGACGATGCCGTCGGGGCGCGTGTAGGTCGCGCCGGTCGGACAGGCGCGCTCGCACGGCGCGTCCTCGCAGTGGTTGCAGATCGTCGGCACGTAGCTGCGCGTGACGTCGGGATACTCGCCGACCTCCTCCGACAGCGTCTTGGTGAAGAACACGCCGTCGGGCAGGCTGTTCTCCTGCTTGCACGCGACCGCGCACGCGTTGCAGCCGATGCAGCGGCGCAGATCGAAAACCATCCCCCACTTGGCCATCAGTGCGCCCTCCCCTTTCCGCCAATCCTCCCGCTCCGCTGCCCAAATACCGAATTGCCGGCCGCGACCGCCTCCGGCACCGAGGCGATTTTCGTCAGCTTCACCTTCGCGACCGTCTCCGGCTGTCCGCTGCACGCGTCGGTGTGCCGCAGGTTCGCCGGCAGCAGCTGGTTGAAGTTGCCGCCGCCGTGGCGCACGCCGGTGTTCTGCGTCGCCACCCGCGACAGCGCGTTCGACACGCACACCGCATCGGGATGGACGCCTTCGGACAGCGCGAGCTTCGCGACGATCGAGCCGTACGGCGACTCGATGCGCACGATGTCGCCCTCGTCCAGCCGCCTTTCACGCGCGGCCTTCGGGTTCAGCAGCACCGCCGTGTGCACCGGGTCCTTGAACACGATGTCGTTGATCCACGGGTTGCCGATGCTCTCGCCGAAGTTGATCTGGATGTCCTTGAACGTGATCGCGTAGAGGTCGAAGTCGGCCCGTTCGTGATGCACCGGGTCGGGCACTGCCGTCGGCAGCGGCTGATAGTCGCCCCACTCCCACTCGTGGCGGAACGGCACGTCGGCCACCTCCATCTTCTGCCGCAAGGTGTCGCGCGCCCGCACGATGTCCTCGAGGTAGAAATGGAGTCGCAGCCCTTCCCACGGCCGGTACCACTTCTCCGGACGGCGCGGCGTCACCGCATGGCCGTGCTCGACGTACCAGTCGAGATCCTGGCCGTTCCACAGCTTGCCCTTGCGCTCGGCGATTTCGCGGTCGCTGTACTTGCGCGTCGGTTCGAGCAGCAGCTCGGGCTTCTGGTGGAAGCCATTGACGAAGTTGAGGATGCCGTTCCAGGTCTCGAGCAGGCCGAGGCGCTCGGAGATCTCGTAGAAGATCTCCTCCTCGCTCTTCGTGTCGTACAGCGGCGGCGTCGCGGGCTGGCGCAGGCACATGCCCTCGTGGTGCGGCGGCTCGATCATCGTCATGTTCCACGACTCGAGGAGATCGTGCGACGGCAGGATCACGTCGGCCCACTCGTTCGATTCGTTCGGCAGGATGTCGATCGCGACGATGAAGCGCATGTCGCGCAGCATCGCGTACCACTGCTCGCGGTCGCCGGGCAGGTTCCACAGCGGGTTCGAGTGGCACATCAAGAGCGTGTCGGGCCGGTAGTCGAGCCCGAACTTGTCGGCGTTCGCGAGCGTGTGCTGCGTCAGATGCCCGGGATCGACGCCGATCGGGAAGAAGCCCATCAGGTGCGTCTCGTTCGGCGGCCACGAGAACGGCACTTCCGGATGCAGCTGGTGCGGCATCGTCTGCAGCATGCCGTTTTCGCCGGCCTGGATCGTGCCGAAGCCGCCGCGGATGTCCTGCATCTGGTCGTCGAGCGTGACGCCGACATGCCCTCCCGGCGTGTCGATCGCGCCGACGAGGAAGTTCACCAGCTTGAACGCGTGGTTCGCCATCGCGCTGTACTTGTGCCCCTGCGCACCGCGATAGTAGTTGTACGCGGCGGGGCGCAGCGGCAGCACGCGGCCGTCGATCTCGATGAACGAGCCGATCTGCGCGGCCTTCGCGAACTCGCGCGCGATGCGCCGCGTGGTCGCCGCCGGCACAGTCGTCAGCTTCTCCATCTGCTCCGGCGCACAGTCGGCGAGGATGTCCTTGAACTTCTGGAAGGCCGGCCGGCACGGCTTGCCGTCAACGGTGTAGGTGCCTTCGAGCGCGAAGTCCTTGATCTCGGGGTCGTCCCACAGCCGTGCGCGCTTGTCGACCGCGTCCCACACGTAGATCTTGCCTTCGCCGTTGCGCACGAAATACCCGTCGGGGCCGACCAGGTAAGGCGCGTTGGTGTCCTTCTTCAGGAACTTCGCGTCGTAGAGCTTCTCCGCGACGAGCACGTGCGCGAGGCCGAGCGCGAACTGGCGGTCGGTCGCCGGCCGGATCGGCACCCACTCGTTCGCCTTCGCGGCACCGATCGACAGCCGCGGCTCGACGACGACGACGCGCATGTTGCGCTCGACGCGCGCCTTCGCGACGTGGTTCGCCTGCGCGGCGGTGTGCAGGTGCGATGAAAAACCATCGCCGCCGCCGTTGTTGATCCAGTAGTTGCAGTAATTGACGTCGTTCGCCGCGGCAAAGGCGGCGTGGATGAACCCGTTCATCGGGTGGTAGCCGCCGCCGCAGAAGTTGCCGACCGACGACAGGTAGTTCGCGTTGCCCAGCGCCGCCGGCCACGCCCACAGGAAGAGCTTCTGGAAGTCGTTGATCGCCGGCATCAGCTTGCGCGGATCCTCGTCCAGCGTCTTCTTCAGCTCGCGGCCGACCAGGTCGAGCGCCTCGTCCCAGCCAATCGGCACCCACTTCGGATCGACGCCGGGCCCCTTCTCCGGGTTCGTGCGCCGCAACGGCGTCCTGAAGCGCGCCGGATCATAGTGCCGCAGGATCGCCGCATTGCCCTTCGGGCACAGCCGCCCGTTGTTGCTCGGGCTCGTCGGATTGCCCTCGATCTTGTTGATGACGCCGTCCTCGCTGACGTGGATCCGCGTCGTACACGAGTGGATGCACATCTTGCAGCTCGAATTGAGCCACTTGCCCGGCTTCATCGAGTTCTGCACCGGCTGCGTGAGAGTCTCCATTGCCGCTCCTCGGTGGAAAGTCGCGTCGCTTATCAAGGCTCTACACTATTGGAGCGCCCCCGGCGGGACTATCCGGCAACTGCGGCGCCTATCCGGGGACTGCGGATGTTTCCAGAGCGTTTCGTAGGGCGGAAAAGCCGAAGGCGCCTTCCGCCGAATGGTCACGTCCGCACCGGGAGGCGCTGTGCATTTGGCAAGGCGAGACCTCTTCGGACCTACAGATTGTTCTCGGCTAAGAATGGTCGCCAAGCAAGGGCCGTCACGCCAAAATCGACGACGATGACTGCCAGCTGGCAGCAGCTCGATGAGCCCCAATATCCCATCCGCAAGGAAGAGGTTGACGGGAAGTCCCTTGGGGATGGGTAAGGTGTCAACCTCCGGTCGCGCTCTCTTGGGCGCATCTCGTCCATACCGGAGCCTTGGTCCTGATGACTTCAGATTCATCCTCGTCGGAGTTGACCGGTTCAACCAGAGCGCGGCGCAGTAACTTGCCATCCTTCAGGCGCCGCATGTCGAACCCAATCGGCGTCGCTCCGTGTGGAAACTGGTATCGATATATGACGGCATCGCTGTTCTCCGCGAAGCACCAACCGAAGACCATACCGAAATTTCCAGAAAACCGCCGAGTGTGCTTTGAAGTATCCATCACGACGAGTTCGATCGGCTGAGAGTATGAGGCCCCTCGATTCGGGAATAGGGCCAGCCACCCCGCATAGCGGTGATTTTCGGAAATGCCAGGCTTATCGAAGCCGTCCTGGTCACCAAACCTCGGCGCCAGTAATGTAGAACCGCCACGTTCAATAAGCGTTAGTTTGCCGCCTTCTTCGTCAATCCGTACGCCAATGAACTCTGCCGCCCGCGCCGACAGCGTAACTCCGGCTGTTAGCAATAAGGTTAGTGAGATGAGTCGCATGGCGCCCAATGAAAGTGACCGGCCTGCGCGGATTTTCGCACAGGTCCGTGGCTTCGATTATGGCTTTGGAGTGCTATTGAAAAGGGCGATGATCTTGGCAAGAAGATCATTCTTCGCGGCGAAGACCCCGAAGCCGAAGGCTGCGGATAACAAGCCACCAGCGATCAGCCAGCCACCAACGGACACATGATGAAACAGCCACTTCAGCGTAACTTTCTCGGGCGACTGCAACTCACCCTTCGCCTTGGAAATTTTCAATTCGTAAGCCATTGCATTGAGCACCCGACGAAGCCTTTCGGTCCCTTCGTTCCAGTGCACTCGATTCATATAGTGCCCCGTGTTGTAGGTGATGTGACTTGGCCTAAACACAACGTACCCAAGCTCTGCAACGTGAGAACTTTCCGTTCCGAAAAGATTACGAGAAAGCGCCATTGCATTGCGAAGAACAGTATCAGCCGTCGCGAAATCGAACTCTTCGAGGGCGTTGGTTCTGGCAAGAAGCGATTCGATTTCAGTGACGCTCATAGGTCAGTAATGATGCCGAACGTGAAATAACCGGACGCGCAAAGCGCACCTTTTCGCAGTCCGGTTGTTTTATGGTTAGGCTTGATGATGACGTATGCGTTGCGCATTTATGAACTCCACCGTATTGACGTATTTTTCCTGCGCCTCCGGCGGTAATTTTGAGTAGGCGCCAAAGGTGTTTTCGAATCCTTGATAGAACTGCTGTATGCAAATAGGTGGCGCGACGGCAAGGTCATGAGCGAATACGGCCGGCCAGTTGACCACGCTGCGGCGTATTATCCCGCACTTTATGGGCACATCCCAATCAACAATAACGTCACGACTGCCACTCGTCATTTGAAGATTTGCGGCCTTTTCTCGAACTGAATCGGCAAGCGTAATTCCAATCCATTGAGCGGACTCTCCAACGCGATATGCTTCGATCAGCGCTGGACCCGCATACATGGACCGATCCAGGTTGAAATAGAACTTTCCGAACGCCAGGCCAGCTCGTACCGGAACGCAACGACACATTGCCTTGTGAAGTATTTCCGCCACCAAAACGATCATGCAGCGTAGCTCTGTGTCCGAGCCCACCTTGGTAAATAGAACGATCGTGTCGGAGAACGTGACGGCGTACACCGCTTCTCGGATGTGCAAGCGCTCCTTAGTATCGAGAAATTCCAACTCGAAGTCTTGTGCGTGGTCACGGACGGCGGCCAGCTCGGAAAGCATTCCCCATGCAGCGTCTGCATCCCGCTCCACGATTGAGGACATCCCGAGGATGTCAATGTGGGCTACGAAGCGAAAGTCATCGGGAACCATGATAAAAGCCCAACGTAGAAGTCAGGGGCAGCCGGAGCGCGAAGCGCGGAGAGAACCAAAAGCATCGCTTCTTGCTGTCCCCTCGACTAATTGGTTAGATTGCATATTGCATACGCAACCAATGAAGTAGTTCCTCCACTGCTGAGATACCCTCAGTCGCATGCGCGGTTTTCAATTCGTAAGGTGCAAGCCAGGCGGTATTCTGGGGCTCAACGAGCCGTTCAGCACGCCATTCAAGTCCACGTTTTTGAAGTTCAATAGGAAATGGTTGCATTCGCTGCCGATGCTTGAATCCTTCTGAGAGTTCTTTGAGCTTCAAAACGTCCAGCCAGCGCGGCCAATCTTTCACGACAATCTGCCGGTCGAGAAGCGCCTGCTCAATTGAACCTCTGGAGGCCGTGAAGACGAGTTCCCCCGAAGGAAGAACCTCCCCCTCTATCGCTCGCCAAACGTTTTGCAGAGAAAACTCACAAAGCGCGTTCAATTCATTGATGACAGAACGAATCACAATCTGTTCAAAGTTGTACGGGCTGTGCGGATGAACGACGACTTGCTCGATAGTTTCCTCATCGGCTCCCGCTAGCCCAGCGCTCTGAGAGGCTGTCTCTGTCGCGGCCCAAGACAGAGCACGAGCATAAAACGACTTGATGATTTCGAGTTCTTGCCAGAGAAGATCGTCGAGCACTTGCTTCTCCTTTGCTTTTCATTCAAAGGTGTAGATGACCGACCTGCGGGTTTTCGCACAGGTCGGATGACCATCATGTTACTTCTTTGCATTAGTGGCGAGCCGTACCTTTTCGGCAAATGAAGAAACCTCCGTATGGTGCAACAGGTAAACGCCGGCGGCGGAGGCAAGCTGTCGAGCTGAGGGTGTGTAGTTGGCGTTAGATACCATATCGGCTTTCTCAAAATCGCGTCCAGCGATGATTTCTTGTACTGCTGTATTCCCGACTGCTTGGCTATAGAGTTTGCACTGAAAGACCGCTCTCTTTCCATTCAGCGACGCAATTATGTCAATGCCTTGATCACCTGTCGTCGATGTCGGATGTGCATACCACCCAAATTGGTTGAGAAGATCGACAACCATTAGTTCGAACTCTGTGGGGGAGAGAGTGGTAACGTCAGCCTCGCCCAATAGTGGCTCGGCGGCCTCAAATGCGGTGCAGAACTTGGTTCTGGCTGTTATTTCCTTGATGATTCGGTTTCGATTGGCGTCGAGCCATGAGGCAGGGATATCTTGAGCGACTACTGTGCGGATGAAGGTAGCAGCCTCCTTGTCCCATGCGTCGCAGACTTCGATGCCGTAGGCATTGATATATACACATTGCTTGTACTTCCTAGCGAGGACGGGTACGTGGGATTCAATTATTTCATCGACGCGCAGCCAGCGTTGGCGATTCTCCTCCATTTCCTGCAATTCTCGCTGATCCATGACGTTGATGTCTCCCGAAATGAGGTTCAGAAAAATCTAACGTGGAAATCTCCGGGCGGCAAAAGCGCAGCTTTTGACTGTCCGGTGCATTGATGGGATGGACTCCCCCGTCTTTTCGGCGCCGAATAGGCGCCACCGGTGCTCATGGGGATGGGGATCGGTCATCGACGAGAGGAGTCCGAAATGCATGCTACTACCGTTGCCGTTGATCTTGCCAAGAGTGTATTCCAGATTGCCGTTGCCGATGACAAGTGGAAAGTCGTCGAGCAGCATCGGCTGACCCGATTGCAGTTTGAACGCTGGTTCCAGAACCGCCAGGTGGATCTGGTGATCATGGAAGCTTGCGGCTCGGCGCACCACTGGGCACGCTGGCTGGCGGGGCTCGGCATCGAGGCGCGCCTGTTGCCGGCGGGCTACATCCGGGCCTATGTGAAGCGCAACAAGACCGATGCCGCCGACGCCTGCGCGTTGCTCGAAGCGGCGCGCTGCGCCGACATCGAACCGGTGCGCATCAAATCCGTCGAGCAACAGGCGCTGCAGAGCCTTCATCGCATCCGCTCGTTGTGGATGACCACGCGCACCTCGCGTATCAACGCGCTGCGCGGCTTCTGCCGCGAGTTCGGGCTGATGATTCCGCAGGGCGCGCGCACGGGCATCGAGGCGATCAGCCGCGTGCTCGCCGACCCTCACTCGCCGGTGCCGTTGTTGGTGCGCGGCTCGATGCACTTGCTCGTTGAAGAGATCCGCCTGCTCGAGCAACGCATTGCGGATCTGGAGAAGGAACTTGCCGCGCTCGCGCGCGAAAGCGCCGCCTGCAAGCTGTTGCTGTCGATCCCGGGGATTGGCCTCTTGACCGCGACGGCGATGGTCGCTGCCACCAGCGGCAAGGTCACGCACTTCAAGGACGCACGGCATTTCGCGAGCTGGTTCGGGCTGACGCCGAAGGAATACTCGTCGGGCAGCACGCGCCGGCTTGGGCGCATCTCGAAGCGCGGCGACCGCTATCTGCGGATGCTGCTCACGCACGGGGCACGGGCAGTACTCCGAAGCGCGACACTGGCGCGCCAGGCCGGCCGCCAACTCGACGGCCTGCGTGCCTGGATCACGAACGTCGAAGCGCGGAGCAATCACAACAAGGCCGCCTGTGCGCTCGCCAACAAGCTCGCGCGCATCTGCTACGCCTGCCTGCGCGACGGCACGCCATTCGGCGAGCCGCAACCGCGCCCGATGAAGAAACTCGAACGCACCGCGTTCGCCGTGGCGGCCTGAGGACCGCGCCATGAACACGACTTATCCACCGCGGCACGCGCGCCTGCGTGAGAGGCGCCACGCGCGCGCCGCCGTGGATAAGTCTGCTGCCGTTGTTGTTTCCGCTGTTCCCGTCCCACGCTTGCACCGAGACTGATCGCCCATCATGGCAAACCGGGTCGCACCCACACGGATTGACGCCGATAACTCTGCCGGCAGCTTCACGCGTGCCGCTTGCATCGATTGGCGCACCGTGGGCAGATTCCATGTCGGCACGGACCACTCAGAGTCCACACCAGATGCCGGATATACGACTGCATGCGTTTCCCTACGGCCAGAAAAATCGCTCAGTTTCCTTGCCTTCCGGGGGAGTCCATATACGCCTGTGCGCTCGCCAACAAGCTCGCGCGCATCTGCTACGCCTGCCTGCGCGACGGCACGCCATTCGGCGAGCCGCAACCGCGCCCGATGAAGAAACTCGAACGCACCGCGTTCGCCGTGGCGGCCTGAGGACCGCGCCATGAACACGACTTATCCACCGCGGCACGCGCGCCTGCGTGAGAGGCGCCACGCGCGCGCCGCCGTGGATAAGTCTGCTGCCGTTGTTGTTTCCGCTGTTCCCGTCCCACGCTTGCACCGAGACTGATCGCCCATCATGGCAAACCGGGTCGCACCCACACGGATTGACGCCGATAACTCTGCCGGCAGCTTCACGCGTGCCGCTTGCATCGATTGGCGCACCGTGGGCAGATTCCATGTCGGCACGGACCACTCAGAGTCCACACCAGATGCCGGATATACGACTGCATGCGTTTCCCTACGGCCAGAAAAATCGCTCAGTTTCCTTGCCTTCCGGGGGAGTCCATATATGATGGGTTAGCGTACAGATTCGTTTCCAGCGGCCTCGTTAGTGTCGCCTTGAGAAACCAGTTGCAGTACGTCCTTGGTCAAATAAATGGTGCTTCGCGCTTCGTCTTGGCTCGGGAGTACGATATTGCCGTGAATGGCCATATTGCGATGTAGCGCGATCACTTCCATTCGTTCCTTAAGGCCTGCGGGAAATCGATACCCTTCCTTCCGAAGCCTGTTGATCATTGCGTTGACACCGGGAGGATTTTGTTCTTCAGACGGGTGCTTCCCAAACTGTTTCGCGTAGAACGCCGCGAGGACCGTTTCGATTGTGCGCCCACACATACCGATTGCAGCCATCGAGCAATTCCGTTCAAAGCACCTCAGTGCCTCCTCGTATGCAAGGTTCACGATCCGAGTGACATCTTCATGTAGAAGGTCGGAGGGAAACGTAAAGGCCATCTTGGTACGCGTTTCATCCCGCGACCCAAGATGATCGAGTCTACAATTCTGGTCGCCCATAATGGCGCGATCGAGGCGCAAGGTGATGACGTAGTCCGGAAATGGGAAATCAACCGTTCCGGAAGGTATGGTCAGCAACTGCGTATTCATGAACTGGACTGCCCCAGGCGAGAGGCTAATGCACAAATGCGTTTTATCTGTCATGGCTTACCTCAAATGCGAATCCAATTGTAGTTGTCGTGCTGACGCCCTCCGCAGCAGAGGCATGTCACATAGAACTCACTGTCGAGATTTGGTCCGGCGGACGTCCAGGATGCCTTCGATACTCGGCCGGTCGGCTGCAAGCGGTTGTTACGCCCTTTCAACCAAATGCGGCTTGGCACGATGGACATCGCCACTTCCCGAAGCGACGAAACGCTCCGGACTGCTCAGTGACGCGAACCTGTTGTTGCTTTGTATCCCAACATGCCGTGCAAAATGCTCCATCCTCACCCTCAAATGAATAGGCACCATCAACGAGCTTAGGCTTGGCCGAACTTCTTTGATTCAATGAGCTCTTCAGCTTTTCATTTTCTTCGATCGTCGTAGCCAACATTACCTTTAAGTTCGCCATTTCAAGCTTTGCATCGGATAGTTCCATAGAGAGATCAGCGAGCAGCATCTTGAAATCCGCATTTTCAAGTTTCTTCGAGAGATCGCGGAGCTTTGAAACAATATCGATTGCGGACTGCAAAGATGCAATTACGTCCATGATGACCCTCTTGCGCTAACGTTTTGATCGACACCAAGCGTCGAGATAGAAGTGTTATCGGACAGCGCGAATATCCTGTCGCCCACTGACAAGCCAATGTTTTGCAAGGGGCATTTCAACTCGTATATGTCATAGTGTCAGAGATCGTGTGAAACTCCTCCTCTCCCATGTCCGTCGCCCCCGGGCCCCGATGCTGCTCGCACTCGAGCATGAACGCTTCGGTTGAAGCATCACAGCATGCATACCGGAATGGCGTACCACGTTAAGATCAGACGATACAAGATGTTTTGGAGCCTGCACCATCGCCGTGACATGGGAAAGTGCCAGATGGAGGCGTTCGTGACATCGTTCCCGGCGGAGTGCGTCCTGCCCAATATGAAAAAGGGGCGCTTCCGCGCCCCCTTTCTTTCCTCGACCTACCCCGCCGCCCTCAACTCCCCCGCATGTACTGCACCGAGAACAGCTTCGTCGGGCTCATCTCCTGGTCGAGATGGACCTTGAACTTGCCCGTCGTGCAGTGCTTAGCCTGAACGTCGATGATGGCGAAGCCGTCGTTGATCGCTACGCCGCGGCCGGCGTTCTTTGCCATGTGGTTGTCAGAGTCCGTGTAGGCGACGATGAAGGTCTTCCACAGCTCGCCCTTGCGGTCGTAGATCTCGTTCAGGCTCAGCGCGTAGGTCTCGGCATCGACGTAATGCACGCGCTTGCTGATGACGTGGTCGGGATTGACCGGCACCGACTCGATGACGTAGGTCTTGCGAAGCTGCCACGTGACGTTCGGGAAGCACGCGCCTTCGCCGCCGAAGTCGATGAACTTGAAGTCGGGCTCCTTCGGTTCGTCGGCGAGCTTCTGCTTGTTGTGGGCGTAGAACGGCACGAGGAGGTCGCGCGTGCCCTTGTATTCCCACTTCATGTCGCGCATGCGGCCGTTATAACCTTCGAAGTCCTCGACCATCAGGTCCGAGCCGAGGAAGGGGTCGGTCACCTGGTTCGACGCGAGCCGGCGCACGCGGCGCTGGAAGCCGAGGTATAGGTACACCTCGTCGAGCTTCGCGTCGTCCGAGAAGCGGCTGATCAGGAGCTGCGTGTCCTTCAGGTCCTGCGGCTCGTGCACCTTCAGGTAGCCCGAGCGCAGCAGCTGCGAGGGGTTGGGCTCGACCTCCGGGCGCGGATCCTGGTCGACGCGGTGCTTCCACTGGATGATGTGGTATTCCTGCTTCAGTGTGCGCTCGACCTTGCCGCTCGCCATGTTCTTGTATTCCATGTGCCAGGGCCAGATCGTGTAGCTGTCGCCGATGCGGTTGTTGTGCTGGAAGTTCCAGAACACCTTCTCGCCGGCGCGCGGGTCCTTCGCGTCGGGCTCCTGCGGGAACGGCCGGCCGGCGACGAAGCCGACCAGATCGCCGACGTTCGCGCCCAACGACACCTTGTTGAGATTCTTGCGCGTCGCGTCGACGTAGTTCCTGCTGATCCCGAACGAGTAGGTCTCGCCGACCGTCAGCGTCGTCTGCCCGCTCTTGATGAACTGCGCCATGCTCGGGATCAGCGCGGCCTTCGCGGCCTCGACGTTGTTCTTGTCGATGACCATGCCCGGCTTGACGCCGGCGACTGTCGGCACGCCGCCTTTGTACGGGCCGAAGCTCTTGTCGATGTCGGCCTCGGTCGCGGCCTGCGCCGTGCCGATCGCGCCGGCCGCCAACAGCATCGATGTCATTGTCTTCATCTTCATCGTCGTCCTCCTCCGGGGTTCAGAACTTGTACTGCAGCGTGAATTGCAACTCGTCTTCCTCCTGCGCCATGCCGATCGGGCCGGCGCGGAAGCGGCCGAGCGGTTCGAATCCGCCCAGGCCGAGCGAGCCGTCGTTCGGCCCCTGCCCCGGCGAGGCGGAGAAGGGATGGAAGGGGTTGCAGGTGCGGCAGTCGTCGAACTTGCGCGCGCCGCGGCCGACCTTCACGTTGGCGCCGATCGTGAGCTTCAGGTTGTCGCTGACGAGCCAGTCGATCGAGGGCGCGACCGTGGTCGCCTCGGCGCGGAAGTCGTGCGCCATGATCACCTGCGGGCTCAGCCGGTCGTTCATGTAGAAGCCCTTCAGGAGCAGCGTGAAGATGTTGTTGTCCTTCCAGTCGGGCATGCCGACCTTGCCGAGCGGACGGTCCTCCAGCTCGTGGTCGAGCAGGTGCTGGCCGAACAGCTGCGCCGAGATCAGGAAGGCGCGGGTCTTGTTGAGGAAGGGGATGAAGGTCGGGCGATCCCAGCCGACCACGTAGCGGAACACGCGCGACTCGGAGAACAGGCGCTTGCGCAGGCCGTTCGGGAACTCTTCGCCCTCGGTCAGCGCGGCCTCGAGGCGGAACACCGACTTGATCGCGTCCACCTGCAGGTCCATCGAGCCGCCGATCAGGTTCACGCGCGGGAAATGCACGTCGAACGCGATCAGGAACGGGTAGGGATGCGGCTGCGGCTGCGTGTCGACGGCGCCGACCGGGTCGAAGGGGTTGTTCGCCGGGATGCCGCCCCGCAGCGACGGCAGCTGCGAGCGGTAGGTCAGCGCGTTGAGCGAGAAGCCCACGCCGCTCTTCTGGCCTTCGAGCTTGATGCCGAGCTGCGTGTTCGCCAGCGACCAGCTCGGCAGATGCGCCTTGCGGATGCCGATCTGGTTCGGCCCGAAGTCGGTCGCCGCGAGCCCCGGCAGGCCCAGGTTCGCGAAGTTCGCGACGGTGCCGCCGTTGTCCCACAGGTTCTTCATCCCGCGCATGAAGCAACCCGCGTCGAGGATCACGTTGGGGCTGCCGCACTGGCCGATGTTGTGCGGCCGGAACTTGTCGAAGTTCCACACGACGGCGAAATTCAGATCGTCGAAGGTCTCGGTCGCCCCGGCGCGGTACTCGGCCTGCATGATCCACATCGGGATGCGGATGTCCTGGAGTTCGTCGTAGATGTTGTTGCGCGAGTAGTCGACCGGGTTGATGACGTCGAGCACGCGGAAGAGGTCGGTGCGGCCCCACACGACCTGCTGCTTGCCGACCTTCATGAACAGGCTCGAGCCGTCGTCGAACGGCACGGAGCCGGTCACGTAAGCCTCGCGGATGAAGTCCCAGCGGTCGTTGAACTCGGGCGATTCGAGCTCCTGGCGGGTCGCGTCGAGGTAATCCTTGATGCAGCCGCGCGAGTCCTTGTCGCACGGGCGCACCGGCACCGCGAACGCGACGCCGCCGTCGGTGCGGTGCAGATGCTCGCCGAGCACGACCATCCCCTCGTTGGGGTTGTAGCGCGGCGCCGACGGGTCGGTCGAGTTGAAGCCGAAGGCGCCGCCGCCGGGTAGCCCGGCGAGTCCGGCGGTGAGCGGGTTGGTCGGGCTGCCGAGGCCGCCGCCGTGCGGTACGGAGGACCCCGGGATGCCGACGGTGTTCTCGAGCTGCACCGCGCCGCCGGCCTTGTTGCCGTAGGTGTCGTCGTTGAGGCGATAGACGCCGTCGAACGTGCCGCGCAGCTTCAGGTTCACGCCGACGTCGTCGAATGCGCCGCGCCGGCCGAGCTGGCGGTCGATGTCGACCTTCAGCGTGTTGCGGAACTTCGACAAGCCGACGTCGCGGCGCGCAAACGTCGCGTTCTCATACACCACATCGACGCGCGCCTCCTCGTTCGGGATGTCGCCGGCCTGCGCGGCGCCGACCGCGAGCGTCAGCATGCCGGCCGCAAGCGGCACGTTGCGGCGATCCTTCTTTGCGGATGTCCTCACCTTCGTCCTCCCCTCGTTGTTGTCGGCCGCTGCGCTCACGCAACCTGCAGCACGCCGTCTTCGTCGAGCCGCGCCTTCGTGATGAAGGCCGGCTTGAACATCACGACCCACGCCGGCATCAGCAGCATCGCGGCGAGCGCGTTGAGCACCAGCATCAGCGTCAGCAGCAGCGCGGAATCGGCCTGGAAACGCAGATCGGACAGGAGGACCCACATGATCACGCCCGCAATCAGGGTCACCGCGGTGAACACCACCGCGAAGCCGGTCGTCCCGGCCGCGGTGCGCACCGCCCGGCCGAGGTCGCCGCTCGCGGCCATCTCCTCGCGGATGCGGTTCATGATGTAGATGGCGTAGTCGATGCCGACGCCGATGCCGACCGCGATGACGGGCACGGTGTTGACGTTGATGCCGATGCCCTTGGCGCCCATGTACGCGTAGGTCATCACCGTGGCGAACAGCATCGGCAGCACCATCAGCCAGCCGGCATGGAGCGAGCCGTAGGACAGCGTGACGAAGACGAACGCCAGCGCGAGCACGAGCGGCACGATGAGGCGGTTGTCGTCGTCGACGGCGTCGTTGATCGCGGCATTGACGCCGATGGCGCCGCCGCCCAGGCGCAGCTCGAAGCCATCCACCGCGCCGACTTTGGCGATGCCCTGCTCGGCCACATGCACCGCGCGCCGGATCGTGTCGGCCTGCTTGTCCTTGTAGTAGAAGACGAGGTTCGCATCGCGCTCGTCGGCGTCGAGGAACTCCGCGAGCGCGCCGGGGATGGGGCTCGCCGCCATGTAGGCGAAGAGCAGGCCACCGATCGCCGACGCCGACTCGGGGATCTGGTTCCAGCGCGGGTCGGTGTTGTGGATCAGGCCGTTGACCGCGCGCACGAGGCCCGGCAGCGCCTTGGTGCCGCCGAGCGCCGGATCGAGCAGCATGTGATGCTGGAAACGCTCGATCGCGCGCAACACCTCGGGCCGCTTCAGCCCGCCCTTCTCTGCGGTGCGCGCGACGATGTAGAGCTCCTCGGAGCCGGGAAAGCGCGCGTTGATCGCGCGCGACGACACGTTGTAGTCGTGGTCCGGATACAGCAGCGGCGAACCGGCCTCGGCCTCGCCGATCTTTACGCGCGCGGCGAGCATGCCGCCGACGACGAGCAGCACCGCGGCGACCGCCAACACCGATGCCGCCGCGCGCCGGCCGGCCACTGCGCCGAACACCCGCTCGACCGCCGCATGCGCCCAGCCGCGGCGGTTCTCGGTATTGCGCGGCGCGGGCAGCAGCCACAGCAACAGCGGCACCACCAGCAGCACCGTGAAGAACACCGAGAACGCCCAGAAACCGGCGTAGTAGCCGAGCTTCGTGTTGATCGGCGCGGCGCCGAGCGCGAGCACGGCGATGCCGATCGCATCCACCGTGATCGCCAACGCCCCTGGCCGGAACAGGTCCTCGAACGCCGCGCGCGCCGCGACGCGGCCGTCGCGACTCGTCGCAAGCTCGGCGTAGTAGCGCTCGACGAGCTGGATGCTGTGCGACATCGCGCGCGCGGCGATCAGGAACGGGATCACGAGCGACAGCGGATCGAGGTTCCAGCCCATCTTCGAGACGAAGCCGAGGCCCCAGATCGACGACAGCGCGATGCCGACGAGGGGCAGCGCGACGCCGTAGAAGCGGCGGAAATACGCGACCAGCAATCCCACCATCAGCAGCAGCGTGAAGAGGAAGATCTGCAGGATCTGCGGCAGATAGGTGTACACCCAGCCGATCAGCACCGGCTGGCCGGTCGCGTGGATCCTCGTGCCGGCCGTCTGCTCCTTCGCGCGCGCCGCCTGCAGCTCGGCGAAGATCTTCTCGTAGTCGATCGCGCCGGCTTCGTTCATCTGCGCCTTGACGAGCGCGGCCTTCGCGTCGGGCGACACGAGCAGGCCGTAGATGCGCGGGTTCGCGCGGACCTCCTTGCCAAGCGCGTCGAGCTCGTCGACCGATAGCGCGGGACGCTGCGGATCGTGGTACGGCTGGGAGCGCATCTCGCCGTCCTCGGTGAGCCAGATCTTCCGCGACGTGCGGTGCGTCAGGCTGGAGACGAGGTTGTGATTGACGCCCGACAGGCTGTCGACGGCCTGCGTGACGCGGTGGATCAGCGCGAGCGTGTCGTTCGTGAAGATCGTGCCATCCTCGACCTCGATCGCGACGACGACCTGGTTCGCGCCGCCGAAGGTGTCGCGGATCTCATTGTGCAGGCGGATGAACGCGTGGCCCTGGGGCAGCAGGTCGCCGAACTCGGTGTGCATCTTCAGCGCCGGAATCTGCAGCGCGAAATACGCCGTGATCGCGAGGATCGCGACGAGCACGAGGCGCGGGAACTCGAAGATCCTCAGTTCGAGTTCGTGCAGCGCGTGGGTGAATTGGTGTCGCACGGCCTCTCCTTACTTCGGCGTTGCAGGGGTCGGGGAAACGATGTCGAGCGTGCCCGCGCCGCCCGCGACGAGCAGGCCGCGCCCGGGGAGCGAGAAGCCGCTCCTGAGGTAGGGCGCCGGGCGGCCCTCGACCGGCCGCCACTGCCCGTCTGCGAGCGCGAGCACCAGCCCGTTCGCGCCGAGCGCATAGACGCGATCCTCGTGGCGGGCGAGCCCGTACATCGGCGCACCGGTGGGGTTCGACTGCTTGACCCAGCTCGTGCCGCCGTCGGTCGTGTGCAGGATCGTGCCGGCGAGCCCGCTGACCCAGCCGGTCCGCGGATCGGTGAAGAGCGCGCCGTACGGATAGAAGTCGTTCGGGATCGGCGCGCCCGCCTGCCAGCTCGCACCACCGTCCTGCGTCGTCAGGAAGCTGCCGAACTCGCCGGTGATGACGCCGTGCCGCTCATCGATGAACTGCACCGTCGTGAACATCTGGTCCTCGCCGAGCGACGCGTCGCGCCACGTCGCTCCGCGGTCGGCGCTCGACAGGATCGCGCTCTCGCTGCCGACGACCCACACCCGCCCGCTCGCGTCGCACACGACCGCGAGCGGCGTCGCCTCGCTCGTGATCGGGCGTGCCGTCCAGCCGCTCGCCGCGGCGTCGGCGATCCACACGCGGCGGCCGAAATCGAGTGCGACGAAACCGCCGTCCGGGCACACCGCGGCGCCGATCAGCGACGCGCCGGCATCGACGACCTGGCGCCTCCAGCTCTTGCCGGCGTCGTCCGACGACACCACGACGCCGTTCGCTCCGACCGCGACGAGCACGCTCGAATTCGCGACGGCGGCCTGGAACTGGTCGGAGCGCAGCACCGGCGCGGACTGCAGCGCGGCAAGCTCCTGGAGGTTGGCCGACGCGCTGCAGCCGAGCAGACCGGACTGCGCGAGCGCCAACGGCAGGATCCAGGTACGGATTCGGTCAATCCCAGTCATGAAGTCCCCTTGCGATCTCGATCTGCAATGGCTTCCCCGTCTCGGGGAAGGCGAATTCTTCGGCTGGGGTTGGATGTCCGGACGCGCGGGGCGGCCCCGCACGGCGGCGCGTCGTGCGACTGGGCCGATTGCGGTTCCGGCTCTGTGATCGGGGTCAGGATTCCCGACGCCGCGCGACGTCAGAAAGGTAAGGATTTCGAGGGGGCTGCCGCTATCCGGGGAATGCGGCGCTTATCCGCGGAGTTCCGAACTATTTCTTTTGGGGAATATCGCCCGGCGCGGGGGCCGAACAGGCGGACGTGACGGGCTGGGGCCGGCCCCCGGACCTTTGCCAGTTCTGAGCGTTGACGCTGGTCGTTCGCCGCCCTAGGCTCTTCCGACCTCTCCCGCAGGAGCGCGCTGCGATGACGTACTTTGCCGGATTCATTCTGCTGGCGGGCGCGATGCTACTCGGTGCACCTGGCTCCTCCTGTGCCGACGCCGCGGACAGGCATGCAGTACCGCGCGCGCGGCTGGTGCGCGAGATCGCCGCGATGGCGGCTCAGGACCAGGCCGAAACGGGTAAGCCGTCCATCTCGCCGCGTGTCATGGAGGCGCTGGCCCGGGTGCCGCGCCACAAGTTCGTGCCGGTGGAACATGAACAACGTGCCTACGAGAACCGGCCCCTGCCCATCGGCTACGGCCAGACCATTTCCCAACCCTACGTGGTGGCGCTGATGACCGATCTGCTCCAGCTGAAGCCCGGCGACAGGGTCCTGGAGATCGGCACCGGCTCGGGCTATCAGGCCGCCATGCTGGCCGAGCTGACCGAAGCGGTGTTCACGATCGAGATCATCGAGCCCCTGGCCCGGCGCGCCGAAGCCATGCTGAAGAACCAGGGCTACGGCAAGGTCCAGGTCAAGGTAGCCGACGGCTACTACGGCTGGCCCGAGCATGCCCCCTTCGATGCCATCGTTGTCACGGCGGCGGCGAGCCACGTTCCGCCGCCCCTGATTCAACAGCTCAAGCCGGGCGGCCGGATGGTCATCCCGCTCGGCAGCGCCTTCATGACGCAACAGTTGATGCTGGTGGAGAAGGACGGGCAGGGCCGCGTACTGACACGCGAAATCCTGCCGGTGTCCTTCGTGCCGCTCACCGGCAAGCATTGAAGCGCATGCCGGCGCCGCTCGTCTCCGTCGGGCTGATCTCGGCGGCGGTGCTGGGCTACCAGCTCCTGCTGATGCGGCTCTTCTCCATCGTGTACTGGCACCACTTCGCCTACATGATGATCAGCCTGGCGCTGCTGGGCTACGGGGTCTCCGGCACCGTCGTCGCCTTGTGGCGCGAACGCCTGTCGCGGCATTTCCCCGTCGCTTTCGTCATCAATGCCGCGCTGTTCGGCCTGGCGCAGGTCGCGGCCTTCCAGGTGGCGCAGCGCGTGCCCTTCAATGCCCTGGAAATCCTCTGGGACGCTCGCCAGCCCCTCTTCCTGCTGCTGCTCTACGGGCTGCTGTTCGTGCCCTTCTTCTTTGCCGGCAACTGCATCTGCCTCAGTTTCGTCTGCTGCAATGCGGCCACCCATCGCCTCTATGGCGCCGACCTTCTCGGCGCGGCGGGCGGTTGCCTGCTGGTGATGGCGCTGCTCTTCCTGCTGCCACCGCTTTCCGCCTTGCGGGTCATCGCCGCACTGGGCCTGCTCGCCGCCGCGGTGGGCGCTTGGCGACTCCGGCTCGGGCCGCGGCTCGCCGCAGTCCTTCTGGCCTTGGCGCTGGCGCTGCCCTTCGCGCTGCCGGCACCGGTCGGCACCCCCGTCCCGAACGAATACAAGAGCCTCTCGCGGACGCTGCAAATCGGTGGCGCGCGCGTGCTCGAGGAGCGCTCCAGCCCGCTGGGACTCCTGACGGTGGTGGAAAGCCCGCGCGTACCCTTCCGCCATGCGCCGGGACTCAGCCTCAACGCGGCGGGGGAGCCGCCCGCTCAATTGGGGGTCTTCACGGACGGGGAGGGTTTCGCCGCGCTCACCCGCTTCGACGGTGATTTCGGCAAGCTCGCCTACCTCGACATGATGACTTCCGCCTTGCCCTACCACCTGCTGAAAGCGCCCCATGTGCTGGTGCTCGGGGCGGGCAGTGGCGCGGACGTCCTCCAGGCGCTCAGCCACGAGGCGCGGCGCGTCGAGGCGATCGAGCTCAACGCCCAGATGGTCGACCTCGTCCGCGACCGGCATGCCGGCTTTGCCGGTGATGTGTACCGGCGCCCGGGGGTGCAGGTCCATGTTGCGGAGGCGCGCGGCTTCGTCGCCGCGAGCCAGGAGCGCTACGACCTCATCCAGGTGGCGCTGCTCGATGCCTTCGGCGCCTCCTCCGCCGGACTCTACGGGCTCAGCGAAAGCTATCTCTACACGGTGGAGGCGCTGCAAGACTATCTGCGCCACTTGCGCCCCGGCGGGCTCCTCTCCATCACGCGTTGGGTCAGCCTGCCACCGCGCGACGCCCTCAAGTTGTTCGGCACCGCGGTGGTCGCACTGGAGCACGAAGGGGTGGCGCAACCCGGCAATCGCCTGGCCTTGGTGCGGGGCTGGCAGACCGTCACGCTGCTCGTCCGGAACGGTGAATTCGGCGCGGAGGACGTCGCAAGGATCCGAGCCTTCAGCGACGCGCGCTCATTCGATATCGAGTGGGCACCCGGCATTGCCGCCTGGGAGACCAATCGCTTCAACCGGCTCGACCAGCCTTGGTTCCACGAGGGCGCCACCGCACTGCTGGGCGAGGGCCGCGCGCAATTCATCGAGCGCTACAAGTTCAACATCGCCCCGGCCACCGACGACCGCCCCTACTTCTTCAACTTCTTCCGCTGGCGGACCTTCCCTGAAATCCTCGCCCTCAAGGGCCGCGGCGGCCTGCCGCTGCTGGAACTGGGCTACCCGGTGCTGGTGGCCACACTGGGGCAGGCGCTGCTCGCCAGCACACTGCTGATCCTGCTGCCCCTGAGGCTGGGGCGGGCGCAGCCCCCGGCCGTGCCGCGGACCCGGGTGTTCGCCTACTTCGCCGCGCTGGGTTTCGGCTTCATGTTCATCGAGATCGCCTTCATCCAGAAATTCACGCTGCTGCTTCCCCATCCGCTGTATGCCGTGGCCGTGGTGCTCTGCGCCTTCCTGCTCTTCGCCGGCCTGGGCAGCCGCTATTCCGAAAGGCTGCAAGGCGGGGTGTGGCGGCCGGTGCTGGCCATACTTCCGCTCGCGGCGTCCTACCTGCTGCTGCTACCCTGGTTGCTGCGGTTCGCCGTCGCCCTGCCCGACGCCTTGAAGATCCCGCTGGCCGTTGTCTTGATCGCGCCGCTGGCCTTCTGCATGGGCATGCCCTTCCCGCGCGGCCTGGCAGCACTCGCTTCGCACAGCCCGTCCGCCGTGCCCTGGGCCTATGGCATCAACGCCTGCACGTCGGTGATCGGCGCCGTGCTGGCGACGCTGCTCGCCATCCACCTGGGCTTCAGCGGCGTCATCGTGCTGGCCGCGGCGCTATATGGGCTCGCAGCAATGGCGTTCCCCAACCACGGGGGTGGAGCCGTTTCGACGATCACAAGAAGCGGGAAAAGCGATAATCGATCCGGCCGCAATGGCTCTGGCCAGGCTTGAAATGGGGCGGGCGGGTCACGGCCATTGCTGCCGCTCGTTGTTTCGGCAGAGCCGTCATTGGAGAGATTGCTTTGCTCGGAAATCTGCCGGAAAGCCGACGCGTGCAACTCGCCCGGAACGGACAGTCGGATCCAACAAACCTTTTCTTGCTCACGTTCGTCGCGTGCGAGGGCGCACGGCAGCAACTGCGAGCGGCGTTCGGATGCCGCTCGCAAACGTTCGTTGTAGTCCGCCCTTGTTATCAGAAGAAACGATACGTGTAGTCGAGGTATACGCGATGGTCGGTGTTGTCCTGCAGAACGCCGTCCACGCGACCGGTCTTGTCGGAGTTGTATTCCAGGTACCGGTAACGAAGGTTCAGCCCCTTGAGCAGCGGGATCTGGTAGCGGACATCGACTTCCAGCTCACTTTCGTCCGCCTCGCCGCGCGACGAGACGTGACTGTTCCTGGCGCCCGTACCCTGCTTGTACTTGACCGTCGTCTTCAGTCCCTTGATGTAGTCTTTCCAGTCGTAGCCTGCGCGGACCATCCAGACGGTCTCGTCGTTGTTCGTCATGTCCGCCAGCACGCCGCCCGTAGGGAAGGGGTTCATGCCGTGGTCGCCGGTGAAATTGTCCTCGATCCATGCGCCATCGAACTTCGCCACCGCCGCGCCGAGCATGACGTTACCGGCCGTCCACTCCGCGTCGAGATAGGCGCCGCGCCCATCGTTGTCGCTGCGGGTTACCCCGGCACGCGAGCCCGGGACGTCCTCGTCGTCCAGTTCCGCCCCTTCGGCAGCCGTGACGAAGAGCTTGCCCGCATCACGCGAGCTGTGCAGACCGGCGCTGAGCTTCAGCTTGTTCTTGTCCGCGAGATTGAAGGTGTAAGCACCGACGACACCGACCTTGGTCAGGAACTCCTTCGAGTTCAGGTACTCGACGTTGATTTCGTAGGGCCCCTTCGCATAGCGCGCGCCGGCCACGCCGACATAGTCGATGTCGCCCTCGTCGGATCGGTCGGTCGCGAATTTCTCGAAATGCGCTTCGCCGCGCCGCGACCACTCGTCGAACATCGCACCGTAGAGCGTGAGCCCGGGGACGAGCGTCAGCTGGCCGCTTGCACCGGAGTAGGTGTTGGGCACGGCACGGCTCGTGGAACTGATCATGAGCAGGCTGTCATACAGTTGCCGACCGATCTTGAGCTGGGCCTTGTCGTGGTACTTCAGCTTTACGAATGCCTGGGCGATCTTGCCGAAAGAATCGTGCAACTCGCCATTGTTGTCAGCGGAGAGCACGTCCGTGGTGACAAAGCCGGTCGCATCGAGCTTGGTGACGCTGTAGCCCGACACGCCGAATCCGGCGATGTCGCCGAAGTACGGCGACTCGTAATTGAGCTGCAAGCCGAGCGCGGTCTGCGTGCGATCCCTCGAGGATGTCTCGAATTCGCGGTCAAAATGCACGCCGCGCACTTTCAGTTCGAGTTTGTGCCCGTCCTCTTCCGCCGCCGCGCAAATCGCGGGCACAAACAGTCCGGCTACGAGCAGGGGCAGTATCCCCGCTTTCATCTTCTTCATGCTTTCCTCCTTGGTTGGATTCGTCTTCTCGCCCTCGCCCCGGACTTCGGCCGGGGTCGTCACGAGCGCTCACAGCCGGCGCGGATTTCTTCGGTGATCGCGGAGCGCAGGCGGAGTATGGGGACCGTGCGTAATTGCGGGAAATGCAAAATTACGGTGCATTGATGCTGAATGCGCATGAGAAAGTCAGCGCCCGGCCGGCGCGGCATCAAGGCTTGCCGCGCGCTTTGCTATTTCGCGAGAGTGGCGCCTATGCGGCTCGACCGGGCTCGCACAGAGGAACGTGTACGGCTCCGCGGAAGAGCGGGCGGGCGGTCCGGATCAAGCCCGCGGAATGGATGACGGGAAGGTCGTCGACCGCCTTTGCCGCGACGTCGAGGCGGATGTCCAGCGTTCCGGCTGGCTGCTCGATCGTCACGAGGTACGGGTCGTCCGACTTCGGCCGGGCGAGACCTTGCACGACCGAGCCGGGAAGGATGCTCGCGGCCGCGAGGCACAACGCGCCCGTCACGGCATAGGCAGAATGGCAGTTCCACGGGGTGAAGTAGCGAGAGGCGATAACGCCTCTCCCCTGAGGCGACGCAACCAGGGCGATCTTCGGCAAGACCTTGTCGCGCACATCACCCAGTCCTGCGAGCAGCGCAACCTGCAAGCGGATCGACTCGAGCCGGACCTTCAGCTTCCGGTCGGCATCGAGTTCGGCCTTCGTCTCGTGGCCGGTCTTTCCCATCGCTTGCGCTGGGACGAAAACCAGCGGCGTCGAGAAGTCGATGCAGGACACTTCGACGCCATCGACGACATCGAGCGGACGCCCGGTCGGCAGCAGGCGTCCGGTCTTGGCACCGGCCGCGTCGCGGAAATTCAGCTGGATCGGCGCTCCGCTGCCGGGGACGCCATCGATGCGTGCAAGCCCGTCGTAGCTCACCTTGCCGCCAGGCGTCTGGATCACGGCCTCGACGACCTTGCCGGTGTTCACGTTGAGGATGCGCAGGGTCGTGACGGGGTCGGTCGCGGGGACCAGCCCGTTCTCGATCGCGAAGGGGCCGACGCCGGCGAGCATGTTGCCGCAGTTCGGCGTCGTGTCGACGGTGGCCGTCTCGACCGACACCTGCGCAAAGAGATACTCGACGTCGATGTCGGCGCGGGTCGAGGGGCTCACGATGACGACCTTGCTCGTCAGCGTGTCGCCGCCGCCGATGCCGTCGATCTGCCGCGCATGGGGCGACCCCATCGCCGCGAGCAGTACGCGGTCGCGCTCCGCGGGATCGGCGGGGAGATCTGCGGCGTGGAAATACGGCCCCTTCGACGTGCCTCCGCGCATCAGCGTGCAAGGAATGGTCAGGATCATGCTGGTGTTCCTCCGTCTCAACGATGGCGCGATTCTGGGCGCCCGACGGAAAAACATGAAATGCAATAATCGCTACGATTGTTGCGAGGTACGCATTTCTATGACGGCCTGTTTCCCTCACCGATTGCCGGTTTTTCCCCGGCGACGAATCGCCGCACTTGCGCGAACGCCTCACGAAAGTAAGCCTCGTAGGTGTCCTGATCGACGAAGCCCAGGTGGGGGGTACACAGGATTGCCGGGTGATTCAGGTAAGGCGCGACGCCGTCCGGCTCGTCCTCGAAAACGTCCAGCGCTGCGGCACCGGGTCGGCCACGGGCGAGCGCGTCGAGCAGGGCGCCCGGCGCGAGGAGTTCGGCGCGGCTGGTGTTCACCAGCAAGGCGTCCGGGCGCATCAATGCAAGATCGTCGGCATCGATCATGTGGCGCGTGTCGGGGCCGAGCCGCAGGTGCAGCGTCAGGACGTCGAGTTGCGCCAGGAACTCGCTGCGGTTGGCGATGAACTCGTAGCTGGCGCGCGCCGCGGCCTCGCGGGACTGCTCGCGACCGTGCACGACGACGCGCATCCCGAAGGCTTGCCCGATGGCCGCGACGCGGCTTCCGATCTTGCCCAGGGACCAGACGCCGAGCGTGCGGCCGTGCACGGCGCGTCCGAGCCCTTCGTCCCCGATCTGTTCGCAGCTGCGCTGCCACCGCCCCTGCGACAGATGGTGGGCGTAGGGCAGCAAGCGGCGCGACGCAGCGAGGATCAGCGCCCAGGTCAGCTCAGTGGGTGCGATCGGATTGCCGCTGCCGTCGCGGACCTGGATGCCCCGTCGCCTGCAGGCTTCGAGGTCGATGCAGCCGGAAAGCCGCCCGGTCTGTACGATCAGTTTCAGCCGCGGCAGCGCTTCGACGACGCGAGCGGTGATCTGCGTGCGCTCGCGAATCAGCACCAGGCAATCCGTGTCCTGCAGCGCGGCGATCAACCCGTCCTCGTCGACGAGGCGTTCCGTGAGCGTGTGGAGGCTTACCGGGATGTCCTCAAGCTCCTTCGTAGCGGCGAGGCGCGGCACCACGCCCTGATAGTCGTCGAGGACCGTCACTCTCATCGTTTTTCTTCCCTAGCTGATCCAAGGTTTTCGGGTTGCCGCGCCGGCCTCCCCTTCGGGCACGACCGGGTGGCGGATTCCGAGCGCCGCATAGATGGGGCGCAAATGCATGCGCAGGAATTCCAGCCCCAGCCGGAAATGAAGGCTTGCGAGCAGCAGCGCCGCGCCCGCAGCGAGTTCCGTCGTTTTGGCACCGACGTGATCGGAGAGGATTCCTGCAAGCAGGCTCCCGATAGCCGCTGCGCCGAGGTTGGCCGCGGTGTACAACGCAAGCACGCGGCCTCTGAGCCCCTCGGGCAGGATCGTCTGCAGCACCGTATTGCTCGACGCGTTGCCGGTGATGACACCGAAGCCGACCAGGAACAGCAGCCCCGCCCCGAGCCAGAGCGTGTCCGACAATGTAAATCCGATGAGCGCCAGCGCCGCGAGCAGGTTTCCCCCGGCGATCTCGCCGGTGAGTCCCCTCACGGACCGGCGCATCACGAGATTCAGGGACGCGCACAAGGCGCCGGCGCCCGCGCTGCCGAGGAGCATTCCGAGGGTATTCGGCCCGCCGTGGAAGACGTCGCGGGCGAAAACCGGCATCAGGGGCACATAGCTCGCGGCGAGGAAGTTGAGCAACGCGACCTGAATCAGCAGCTTGGAGACCGGCAGGCTGTTCCGCACGAACTCCACGCCTTCCCGCATCGCAGTGCCGAACGGGAGCGCGACGGTCTGATTGTGCGGGATGCGGATGCACAGCAGTGCCGCAATCACGGCGACGAACGACAGCGCGTTCAACGCGAAGCATGCCGCCTCCGAAGTCGTCGCGAGCACCGCACCCGCAACAGGCGGTCCGACGAAGCGCGCAGTGTTGAAGATCAGCGAGTTCAGCGCGATCGCGTTCGGCAGATCCTCCGGATCGGCGATCAGTGGCGCAGCGAGCGCATGCCGAAGCGGCGCATCGAAGCTGTTGAGGATGCCCAGCGATGCCGATGCGACCAGGATCTGCAGCGGAGTGATCCAGCCCCAAAAGGTCGAAATCGCGAGGAAGCCTGCCTGGATCAGCATCATGAGTTGCACGAGCAGCATCAGGCGTTTGCGCTCCACCCGGTCGATGACGATGCCGGCGACTGGCGCGACGACGAGTTGCGGGGCCTGGGCGAGGAACGCGACGATGCCGAGCAGTGCGGCCGAGTCCGTGAGTCGATAGACGAGCCAGCCGAGTGCCACCTGCTGCGTCCAGCTGCCCAGCAGCGATACCGACTGCCCGCAGAAGTAGAGCCGATAGTTCCGATGACGCAACGCGCGCCAGGACCGGCCGGGCTTCCGCGGGCTCGCGGTCGCGGCGGCTTCGCCGAACCGGTCCGGGCGCACCGGCCTCACTCGCTGCCGACGCCGACCGGATTGGGGGTGCGCTTCTCGATCGACCATTTCAGCAGCGCGGCAGTGCGAAAAATGCCGTGTGCGAACTTGCCATAGGGCATGGTCAGGAACAGCGCCATCACCGCGCCGAGATGCAGGGCAAGGAGGAGCGCCATCGCTGCAGTGTCGCGTCCCGCGAGGAGCGCGAGCCCCGTGGCGCCGGTGAGCAGCAGCAGCGCGATGAAACCGCGGTCCATCGGTTTCTGCGCGGCGTCCCCGTGCTGCGCGTGGCGCTGCAGGTTCAGCCAGAGCAGCCCTGCGGGGCCGATCAGCAGCCCGATTCCACCCAGGGTGCCGAGCACGACGGGCAGGCTGGTCAGCGCGTAAGGCGCCGCCCAGCCGAAGACGTAATGGTAGATCGTCGCCACACTCGTTGCCGCAAAGCACAGCATGAAGCCGTAGAAGGTCAGGTGGTGGAAGCGGCGGCGGGCGAGCGTATTGGCATCGTCCTCGTTCGGGCAGCCTTGACCGTGTCCGCCGTCGAGGTACTTGAGCTTGAGCACGTCATGCGCGGTCTCGGCGATTGCCGCCGCATTGGGGTCTCCCGCCGAGATCCCGCGCCAGAACTTCGCCACACCCAGGCCCAGAGCCACCGCGACGAACAGGAACACCGGCCCGAACATCGACACCAGCAGGTTGTGCGGAAAGATCGCGTAGAAATCGCCGGCTAGCGGGGCGTGGAACAGCGTGCCGTTTCTTGCCAGGGCCATCACCAGGAAGAGCGCGAGCCCGGTCGCAAGCGCCAGCGCGACGGTGAGCCCGTTGTTGCGGTAGAGCGTGCCGAGACTGCTCGGCCACGCAAAGTCCGAGTAGGTTTGCCCGCGCACCTTGGCCATCGCCTGCGGAATATTGACCGCGAACTCGTGCGGCGGCGCGTATTGGCAGGCATGCAGGCACGCGCCGCAATTGTGGCAAAGGTTCGCGAGGTAATGAACGTCGGCCTGGGCGAATTCGAGTCTCCGTGTCATCGCCGGGAAGACCGCACAAAAGCCTTCGCAGTAGCGGCAGGCGTTGCAGATCTTCATCACGCGTTCGACTTCGGCTTCCGCCGCGCTGGGCACGACGACGCCCTCGGCCAGATCGCTTGCTTCGCGGAGCAGGGCTTCAAGCTGCTGCATGTTCGACTCCTTCATTCCTGGCCGCCACGGCTGCAGACGCGCCCGCGATACGACCGAATACCGTGCCGATCGTCATGCCGACCCCTGCGGTGTAGCCCTGTCCGAGCACATTGCCGGCCATCATCTCGCCGGCGACGAAAAGATTGCGGCTGGGTTTGCCCTTGAAATGCGCGGCCGCCCGTTCGTCGACCTTCAGGCCGAGGTAGGTGAAGGTGATGCCGGGCTTGAGCGCGTAGCCATAGA
This sequence comes from Aromatoleum evansii, assembly GCF_012910805.1. Taxonomy (GTDB): domain Bacteria; phylum Pseudomonadota; class Gammaproteobacteria; order Burkholderiales; family Rhodocyclaceae; genus Aromatoleum; species Aromatoleum evansii. The sequence goes on along the minus strand of NZ_WTVK01000025.1, from coordinate 36,759 downwards.
AGGGAGGGGTATCGAGCGGCAAGGCCCAGTGGGTCTTCGCCGGCGTTACACCGTCCGTATGGCAGTCGTCGAGCACCGTGTGGTCGAAGGTGCCGACGCGGCACGCGGCGTTGTAGTCGCGCACCGTGCGCACGAAGGCCTGCTCTTCGAGACCGAGCTGGCGAGCGAGGCCTTCGAGGGTGTCGGCCTTCGCGCCGGGGAACACGGGGGGCATGAAGCGGCCGACGGCCTTCGAATCGATGACCGAAAATCCGACCTGCCCGGGCTGCTGGGCGACGAGACGTCCCCAGATCGCATAACGCTTGGGCCAGAAGTCTTCGCCCTCGTCGTAGAAGCGCTGCGCGTGCCGGTTGACGACGATGCCGAGCGACACGCAGTCGATGCGCGTGCAGATCCCGCCGTCGTAGAGCGGCGCGCGCGCATCGACGGCGACGCAGTGCGATTGCGAGGGATCGCCGATCGTGTCGGCGCCCGACTCCATCATCGCTTTCAGCAGCACCCCGCGATTGAAGCGCGTGCCGCGGATCGCGAAGTTGTCCGCCGGCCACTCGCCGTCGGCGTTCTGGCCCCAGGCTTCGCGCAGCCATTCCCGGTTGGATTCGAAGCCGCCGGAGGCGAGCACGCAGGAGCGGGCCACGATGCGTTCCTGTCCGATCCACGCGGCGCGGAACTCGCCGTCGACCACTTCCAGTCGATCCACCGGCGCCTCGTAGCGGATGCGCACGCCGAGCGCTTCCGCGCTGCGGTAATAGGCATTCACAAGCGCCTTTCCGCCCCCCATGAAGAAGGCGTTGGTGCGCGACAGATGCAGCGTGCCCGACAGCGAGGGCTGGAAATGCACGCCATGCCGGCGCATCCAGTCGCGACAGCGGGAGGACTCGCGGATCGCCAGCCGCGCGAGTTGCTCGTTGGTGCGGCCACCGGTCACCTTCTTGAGATCCTGCCAGAACTCTTCTTCAGGGTAGGCCTCGGTGAGCACGTCCTGGGGGGCATCGTGCATGCAACGCAGGTTGCGCGTGTGGCTCGAGTTGCCGCCACGCCATTCGCGCGGCGCGGCTTCCAGCAGCAGCACGGAAGCGCCCGCCTCGCGGGCGGTAAGCGCTGCGCACAGCGCCGCATTGCCGCCGCCGATGACGAGCACGTCGGGGGTGCTCGAGGTATCTTGTTTCATGTCCTGAACTCCATTCGGGGCTGGTTCCTCGCCGTGCGGTCACCGCAATCCGCGGTCCCCCTGCACGTCGACGGCTCCACTATTGCGTCTGGCGCACCCCTTGCCCTAAGCCGCGCCGATATCGCCCCATCTCGGATCGAGATGGCCGGTCGCGACGCCGCGCCAACAGCCCTCGGTGACGAGCCGGCGCACGACGCGAATCACCATGCCGCGCGTCGCCAGCGCGGCCGGTGACAGCTCGTCGTCGGAGAGACTGCACAAGAGATTCCGGCGGGAAGTCCCGTCATCCACGATCTCGGCCCAGCTCAAGCGTGACTCCGCATCCGACTGGCGCGCGAGTGCCGCCCACGGCTGCAAGGTCGCCGCCATGCCCCGTGCCACCATGTCCATGAGCACGTAGAGCGAATCGACTTCGGCGATGACTGCGGGACGCATGCCCAGTGCGTGAAACGCGGCGTCGATGACCCGGCGCAGACCGTGACGCGGGGTCGGCAGTACGAGCGGTACTTCGGCCATGTGGGCAAGGCGAGTCGGCAGGGTAGTGGGGCGCACGTCGGCGCCGCATATGAAGAACAGGCGCTCCTCCAGCAGGGGCTGAACGCTGCACCGGCTGGTGGGCCCGGTATCGAACAGGACGGCGAGATCGAGTTCGCGGCCGTTCAACATCTGGCCAAGGTGACCGGACATCCCTTCGACGAGGTGGATGCGGATGTCCGGGTAGTGCTCCCGCATTGCCTCGATCAGAGGAAAGCCGAGCACCCCGGACGTCGATGGTGCCAGGCCGACGCTGACGATGCCCGACAGACGTGATTGCTGTGCGGCCGTCGCCGCCTCCCTGGCATGGCGCAGGGCAAGCTGCGCATGGGCGAGGAAGGCGATGCCGGCATCAGTCGGCATCACCCCGGTCGCCGTACGCTGCAGCAGCCGCGTCGCGAGTTCGCCTTCAAGGCGCTGGATCTGCAGGCTCACCGCGGATTGAGCGATCCCGAGGTCGAGTGCGGCCTGGCTGATGCTGCCGAGCTCGATCGTGCGCACCAGATAGCGCAGCTGTCTGAGTTCCATGCCTTAGCCCTCCTTTCGCGACGTCTCTGCGCAACGCGGGTCACCGCAGCGCTAGTTCGTGCTCAGCACCGCGACGGCTGCCAGCCCATCGGCCTCCTCGCATCCGTCCGGCGTGCGTTTGCCTGCCGGACCCGGCTCGCGGGCGGGAAGCTCCCACGCGCGGAAAGGCTCAGTCTTACGTTCCGGCAAGGGAGTCGCCCGCATCGCGTCGCTCATCGCATCGCTCCCGCCGCCCGCTGCAGCACCTTGTCGACCATCACGCCGGCCTGTCCGAGGTAGTTCGCCGGATCGCACAGGCGCGCGAGCGCGGCACGGTCGAGGTGTACGTTGATCTCGGGATGCTCGGCAAGGATGTCGAGCAGGGGCCGGTTTGTGCGGATCGCTTCGCGGCACAGGTCATAGACCAGGTCGTGCGCATACTCGCGGCCGATGTAGGGGCCGAGGCCCATCATCACCGCCTCGGACATGACGAGCCCGTTGGTGATGTCGATGTTCGCGCGCATCTTGGCTGCGTCGACTTCGAGGCCTTCCAGCACGAAGCGCGTCTGCTTCAGCGCACCGGCGAGCAGGCAGAAGGCTTCGGGCAGCGCGATCCACTCGATCTCCCACGGCCCGGTCGAGCGCTCGTGGTCGGCGATCATCGCGTCCATCAAGGCCGCAGCGTGCTGGCGCACGACGGACACCGCCGCGTGGATATAGCAGCTCGAGATCGGGTTGCGCTTCTGCGGCATCGTGCTGCTCGAACCGCGGCCGGGGTGGAAGGGTTCGAATACCTCGGCGACCTCGTGCTGCATCATCAGCTTGACGTCCATCGCGATCTTGCCGAGCGAACCGCCGACAAGGCCTAGGAAGGCGCCCACCTCGGCGATCGTGTCTCGCACCGTGTGCCACGCGATGTCCGGCTGCGCGAGGCCCAGCTCGGCCATCAATCCCGCTTGGGTCTCCATCGCGCCCTGCTCGATCGACGCGAGCGTGCCGCAGGCGCCACCGAACTCGCCCATCAGCACGCGCGGCCGGAGTTGCGCGAGGCGCTCGCGGTGACGCTCGATGCCTGCGAGGATCGCGGCGGTCTTGAAGCCGAACGTCACGGGAATCGCCTGCTGCAGGTTACTGCGGCCGATCACCGGCGTGTCGCGATGGCGGCGAGAGATTTCCACGAGGGCCGCGGAGATGCCCTGCAAGTCTGCGTCGACAAGTTCCAGGGCCTCGCGAATCTGCAGCACGGTCGCCGTGTCCGTGATGTCCTGCGTCGTCGCGCCCCAGTGGCAGTACTCGCCCAGCTTGTCGCGGCACAGCGCGTTGAGCTGAGAGACGACGCCGAGCACCGGATAGCCGATGCGCTCGGTCTGTGCGCGCAGCTTGTCCATGTCGATCTTGTCGATGTCGCAGTTCTTGACGATCTCGTCGGCGGCTTCCCGCGGGATGATGCCGAGCCGGCCCTGCACAACGGCGAGTGCGCGCTCGATCTCCAGGTATTTGGCGGTCCGGTTGCGGTCGGACCAGACCTGACGCATCGCGTCGGTGCTGAAGATGTTGCCGAAGATGCTTGAATCGATGATGGTCGCGCCCATGGGACGTTCTCCTGAATGCTTGAAATGTGGGAATGCTGGGGTCGCTCGTCCGCTAGGCGTGGCTGGAGCGGCTGCGGGATACGATCGCCTGGGCCTTGAGCACTACCGGGCGGTCGATCATCCGCCCGTCGAGCTGCACGGCGCCCTCGGAGGTTTGCGCCGCCACGAGCACGCGCTCGGCCCACGCCAGCTCCTCGGCGGACGGGCGGCATGCTTCGTGGATGACAGCGACCTGCCTGGGGTGAATGCACAGCTTCGCTCCGAAACCGAAGGCGCGAGCGGAGGCGAAGTCCGCACGGATGCGCGCCTCGTCGTCGATTGCGGGCGTCACGCCTGCGACCGGGGAGGCGAGCTCGGCGCAGCGCGACGCGATCGCGATCCGGGCCGAAGCGTAGGCGAGGCCGGCCTCCTCGCCCGACAGATCGAGGTCGACCGCATAGTCCAGCGTGCCGAACGCGAGCCGCAGCACGCCCTCGGTCGCGGCGATATCGTCCACGTTGCGCACGCCGCGCGCCGTCTCGATCAGCGGCAACACCGCGACCGCCGGCGACACGGCGTCGATGACCTGGCGAACCTGCTCCCGCCATTCTGTCTTCGGCAGCATGACCTGTCGGACGCCGATGGCTTTGAGCAGCGCAAGATCGTCCGCGAAGCAGGGTGACTGCGCGTCGTTGATGCGCACGACGATGCGTGAGGCATCGCCCGCGCGGCCCGCGAACCAGTCCGCGATCGCATCCCGTGCGAGGGACTTATCCGCGGTGGCGACGGCATCCTCCAGATCCAGGACGATTGCCCCGGCTCCGGCCGCCAGCGCCTTGTCGAAACGCTCCGGTCGGTTGCCCGGCACGAAGAGATAGGTGATCGGCATCTGCATGGTCGGAACTCCCGCCGCTCAGATCACGCCGTCACGGCGCAGGGCCGCGATGCGATCGGTGTCGTACCCGAGTCCCGCGAGGATCGCCTCGCTGTGCTCGCCGAGAGCGGGCACGGGGTCCATGCGCGGCTCGCCCTCTTCCCAGGAGCCCGGTGGCAGCAAGGCGGGCACGACGCCAGCGGCGGTGCCAACCTCGCGCCAGCGCCCGCGCGCCTTGAGCTGCGGGTGGTCCCACACCGCGTGCATGTCATTCACGTGGGCATTGGCGATCTGGGCTTCTTCCAGGCGGGCAATGACCTGCTCGGCGGTCAGCGCTGCAAACGCGTCGAGGATGATCGCGCGCAACTCCTCGCGGGCAGCGCTGCGTCGGGAGTTGCTCGAAAAGCGCTCTTCGCGTGCGAGCCCGGGCTGCAGCAGCACCTTCTCGCAGAAGGCCCCCCATTCGCGCTCGTTCTGCAGACCGAGCATGACGACCTTGCCATCGCCGGCCGGAAATGGGCCATAGGGATAGATCGTCGCGTGCGAGGCTCCGGTGCGGCGCGGCGGCGAGGCGCCGTCGAACGCGTAGTAGAGCGGATAGTTCATCCACTCGACGAGGCTCTCCAGCATCGAAATGTCGAGGTGCTGACCTCGGCCGGTCTTTTGCCGCTGCAGCAGTGCCGCGAGGATGTTGCTGTAGGCGTACATGCCGGCCGAGATGTCGGCGATCGACGGGCCCGCCTTCGACGGCTCCGCTTCCGTCCCGGTCACCGAGAGAAAACCCGATTCGCTCTGGATCAGGAGGTCGTAGGCCTTCTTGTCGCGATACGGGCCGTCGCAGCCGTAACCGGAGATGTCGCAGACGATGATCTCCGGCTTGAGCGCGGAGAGCTCGCGGTACGACAAGCCCAGGCGCGCGGCGGCACCGGGCGCCAGGTTCTGCACGACGATGTCGGCCTCCTCGACGATCAGGCGCTTGAGGATCGCCTGCGCCTCGGGATGCTTGACGTCGAGCGTCAGGCTCTCCTTCGAGCGGTTGGTCCATACGAAATGCGATGCCAGGCCGCGCACGCGCTCGTCGTAACCGCGGGCGAAGTCGCCTACGCCGGGGCGCTCGACCTTGATCACGCGCGCGCCGAGATCGGCCAGCTGGCGCGTCGCAAACGGCGCGGCAATCGCGTGTTCGAGCGTGATGACGGTAATGCCTTCCAGGGGTCTCATCGTGCGCTCCTCACTTGATCACCGCGGTGGCTTCCATCGTCAGCCAGCCTTCGTGGTCCTTCGCCCACAGGCGGATCGTCTTGCCGTCCGCTTGCGGCTCGCCGCAGACGAAGAAATGGTTGATGTCGAACACCGGGCGGATCGCTCGGAATTCGTAGCGCACGACCTCCGCGTCGGGCATCTGGTGGCGCAGCAGGTCGAGCAGCAGCGTCGCGATCATCGGACCATGGACGATCAGCCCCGGATAGCCCTCGACCTCGGTCACGTACTTGCGGTCGTAATGGATGCGGTGGCCGTTGAAAGTCAGCGCCGAGTAGCGGAACAGCAGTACGTCGTCCGGCACCCATTTATTTTCCCAGGTCGAACTCGCGGGAGCGGCCTTCGGCGGCGGGGCGACGTCGTCAGGCTTTGCAGCTTCGCGATAGACGATGTCGTGGAATTCGGTGAGGGCGACGTCCGATTCGCCCCCTCTGCGGATCTCATGGCGCACCTTCACGAACACCAGCGGGCCGGTGCGGCCGGATTTCTCGGTGACGTCGTGGATCGTCGAGGTGCGCGTCATTGCATCACCGATGCGCAGGGGCTTGTGGAACTCGAACTGGCTGCCGGCCCACATGCGACGCGGCAGAGGCACCGGCGGCAAGAAACCGCCGCGCTTGGCATGGCCGTCGGGGCCGATTTCCGATTGCTTGTGCAGCGGCAAAAAGTACAGCCAGTGCCACAGTGCGGGCAGCGCGGTGCCCACCGGGGGACGAACCGCCTCGCGGTCGAAGGTGGCCGACAGCGCGGCATACGGGGTTGCCGTCGCGACGTCGGAGACTTCCTCCGCGCGGCCGATCCAGTCTTTGAGATTCATGTTTGGTTCTCCGTGGGGTACGAGGAATCCGCGACGCAACCCGGCCTCCCTTCCCGGGGGCCGGGCGCGGCGTCACATCATTCCGAGGGTCTTCGGCAGCCAGATCGAGAGGCCCGGCCAATAGGTCACGACTACCAGGAAGCCGAGCATCGACAGCAGCCACGGCCAGACGGCCACGGTCAGCTCGGTGATGCCCATCTTGGTAATGCCGGAGGCGACGTAGAGATTCAGGCCCACCGGCGGGTGGCACATGCCGACTTCCATGTTCACCACCATGATGATGCCGAAGTGCACCGGGTCGATCCCCAGCTTGACCGCCACCGGAAACAGGATCGGAGCAAAGATCAGCACGATCGACGACGGTTCCATGAAGTTGCCGGCCAGCAGCAGGATCACGTTGACCGCGAGCAGGAAGGCGACCATGCCGAGACCGTGGCTCAGCATCCATTCCGAGAGCGCCTGCGGAATGTTCTCGCTCGTCATGATGAAGGAGAACAAGACGGCGTTCGTGATGATGTACAGCAGCATCGCGGACATGTTGGCCGAGTTGAGCAGCACCTTCGGCACATCCTTCAGCGACATGTCCTTATAGACGAAGATCGCAACGACGAACGCGTAGACCGCGCTCATCGCCGCCGCCTCGGTGGGGGTAAAGATGCCCGTGTAGATCCCGCCCATGATCAGCACGATCAGGAACAGGCCCCACACCGACTCGCGGAATGCGCGCACGCGCTCACCGAGACTCGCCTTGGGCTGGCGCGGGTAGTTGTTCGATTTCGCACGCCACCAGGTGACCCCGCCGAGCACGCCCGCGAGTGCGATTCCCGGAATCACGCCCGCCATGAAAAGCGCGCCGACCGACGTATTTGTCGCAACCGAGTACATCACCATGCAGATCGACGGCGGGATCAGGATGCCCAGCGCCCCCGACGTGGTGATGACACCGGCACCGAACTTGTTCGGAAAACCCGCCTTCACCATCGCCGGCAACAGGATCGCGCCGATTGCAACGACCGTGGCCGGGGAGGATCCCGACACCGCGGCGAACAAGGCGCACGCCACCACCCCTGCGAGTCCGAGGCCGCCGTGCCAGTGCCCGACCATCGCCGTCGCGAAGTTGATCATGCGCCGCGCAACCCCCCCGTGCGTGAGGAAGTTGCCCGCCACAATGAAGAACGGGATGGCCATGATCTCGAACTTCTCGATGCCGGTAAAAAGCTTCAGCGCCACCGACTCCAGCGGCACCTGCGTCATCGTGAACAGGAAGCTCAGGACGGTCAGGCCGAGCGAGATCGAGATCGGCATGCCGGTGAGCATGAGGGCCAGCAGGAGGCCGAAAATTATCGCCGCATTCATTTCGTTTTCCCTCCGACGTCGCCACGTGCACGCTTCTGTGCCTCGCCCCCATCCTTCAGATCGTGCGGGTGCAGGTTGTCCTCGAGCGCAAACCCGTCGAATTCAGCGCCGGGGCCGGCTTCTTCCAACCCATCGACGTGCCCGTGGTCGTGATGCGGCAGATCGCCGGTGCGCCAGAAACTCAGCGCGACCTGCAGGAAGCGGAAACACATCAGGCTCGAGCCCAGCGGAATTGCGCTGTAGACGATCCATGTCGGCCACTCCAGATCGGGCGTCGTGGGCCCCTCCAGGACGTCGTCGAGCGCCAGGCCGGCCATCTCGTAGAAGGCGTAATGGGCTCCGTTCTCCCACACGAACTCGCCGCCGAGCGTCGCGACGATGCCGGTGAAGAGCGCTCCGGCGAGCAGACCGAAGAGGATGAGCTTCGCGCGCAGTTGCGGCCGCAGCTGGTTGATCAACACATCGACGCCGACGTGAATGCCGGTGCGAACACCGTAGGCCGCACCGAACTTCGCCATCCACACGAACAGGATGATGGTCAGCTCCTGCGCCCAGCTCAGGTTGATCGACAGCAGCCAGTCCTGCAGACCGGGAATGGCAAAGCCCGAGGCGTAGCGGTGCATCACGGCCACGAACGTCACGACGGTTGCCGTGCCGATCAACAACGTGATGAGCCATTCCTCGAAGTGATCTAGGAACTTCATCGAAATCTCCCGAAAGGTCTTGGGCGGGCGAGCGCAGGCCTCGGGCAGCGCCCCATCGGCATGCCCGCCCGATCCGTGTCGTCTGATCAGTTGCTCGCGACCTTTGCGGTTTCCTTGCGCACTGCGTCGATGACGTCCTTGCCGATCCGGCTCGCCATCTCGTCCTGCACCGGAGCCATTGCCTTGATCCAGGCCGCGCGCTCCTCAGGCGTCGGCGTATGCACTTCGCTCTTGCCGATGGACCGGATGGCGGCCAGCGCCTTGGCGTCGTCCTCCGCGGCAACCTTCGCGTTGTAGGCCGTGGTGTCCTTCATCGCCGCCTCGAGTTCGCTGCGGATGTCCGCGGGCAGCTTTTCCCAGAAACCCTTGTTCACGACCACCACATAGCCGCTGTACGTGTGATAAGTCAGGGTCACGTACTTCTGCACTTCATGCTGCTTCTGCGTGTACAGGTTCGACAAATTCCCGTCCGCGCCATCGACCACGCCGGTCTGAAGCGCCTGATACACCTCGGAGAACGCCATCGTCTGCGGGATCGCGCCGATCGACTTCATGATCGACTGATTGACCTTCGACGAATTGATCCGGATCTTCTGCCCCTTCGCCTGGTCCGGCGTGCGGATCGGCTTGTTGGAACTCAGTACGCGAAAGCCCGCGTCCCAGTACGACAAACCGACCATGCCGCGCGCCTCCAGCTTCTTGAGCAGCGACGCTCCGACCGGTCCCTGCGTCACGCGATGCAGCGCCGCCTCGCTCGGGAACATGTAGGGCAGGTCGAACACCTCGAACTCCTTCACCCCCGCAGGCCCGAACTTCCCCGCGACCGGCGCGAGCATCTGCACCGACCCCATCTGCAACGCCTCGAGCTCTTCCTTGTCCTTGTAGAGCGTGCTGTTGGCATAGACCTCGACCTTCACCCTGCCTTTCGTGCGCTCTTCGGCCTGCTTCTTGAAGAATTCGGCTGCCTGCCCCTTCGGTGTATCCGTGGCCGCGACGTGCGAGAACTTGATGACGATCGGATCCTGCGCGGCGGCGAGGCCCGAAAAGGCGATGCCGACGGCGGTGGTCAGTGCGTAGAGGGTTTTCATTGGGAGTCTCCTTGGTGTGTTGAATCCGTTTCGGCCGCAGTCCGTCTGACTGCCGAACCAGAACGCGTTGCGATGAGGACGCGAGGCGCCGTTACGCCGGCGGGCGCACGAACACGTCGCCGCTCAGAAGTGGTCTCGCCGAGGTCACGAGGGATGCCGCGTCGATGACAGGCACACCGTCGCCGGAATCGGCCGCAATATGCAGCTCGCAGGCCATCTGCCCGCTCGGGTGCTCGATGAGGATGCGGCGCGGCGTGTTCTCGTCGAACTCGGCAAGTTCCTCGGCGACGGTGTCGGGCGTATGACAAGCCGCTGCGAGGGCGAGCGCACCGGTGGCAGCATGGACGGGGTGGCAGCTCGACGGCACGAAATAGCGCGACGCGATGCTGCCCCCACGGCGTGGTGCGGCAATCATGGCGATCTTGGGCACTCCCCGGTCGGGCGACACGTCGAGCCCCATCAGCTGCGCTGCCGCGACCCGGATCTCTGCGAGCCGCCCGAGAAAGAGCGCGTCGCCGTCCAGCTCCTGCTTGCTCTCATGGCCGGTCTTGCCAAGAGACTCGGCTTTCACGAACACGATCGGAATCGCGAAATCGATGCACGTGACGGGCAAGCCCGCAACCACGTCCTGTGCGTTCCCGGTCGGCAACAAGCGTCCGGTCTTCGTACCGGCGGGGTCGAGGAAGTTCAGCGTGATCGGCGCGCTCGTTCCCGGTACGCCGTCGAGCGCAAAAGTCCCGCTGTAAGTTACCTGGCCCCCAGGCGTCTGCACGATCGCCTCGACCAGCTTGCCGCTGTTGATGTTGAGAATGCGCACGCGGGTCGCCGGACTCGAGGCCTTCACGAGACCGCGTTCGAGTGCGAAGGGGCCGACCGCTGCCAGCATGTTGCCGCTGTTCGGCAGCACATCGACCAGGTCGCGGGCGACCGACACCTGCGCAAAGAGATATTCGACATCGGCATCGGGCCGCCGCGAGGGCGCGACGATCACGACCTTGCTGCTGAGGTCGTTGCCGCCTCCCATGCCATCGATCTGGCGCAGATCGGGCGAGCCCATCGCCGCGAGCAGCAGACGATCACGGGCAACCGGATCATCGGGCAGGTGCTCCGCGAGGAAGAACAAACCCTTCGACGACCCGCCACGCATCAGCACGCACGGAATGTGATCCACTTGCCTGTCTCCTTGTTGCACGTTCTGCTGTTTTGTGAGGCAATGTTAGTGATCGGCCGATGATTACTGAAATGCAATGAATGTCGTTTTTGTTGCGATTTCAGCATAGACACGAACACGCGCCGGCACCGCGCCCTCAAGGAATCAGAGATGAAAATCGATTTCGACGGAATACAGGCCTTCGTGGTGATCGCCGAACTGGGCGGCTTCAGCAAAGCGGCCGAGCACCTGCATGTGACGCAGACGGCCCTGACCCGCCGTGTGCAGAAGCTCGAGTCCTACCTCGGCCTGCGGCTGCTCGACCGCACGACGCGCTACGTCGAACTCACGGCAGTCGGACGCGAGTTCCTGCCGCAGGCGAAGGCGATCGTCGGCGAGATGACGCTCGCGGTGGGCCGTCTGAAGGACATGTCGAAACATGCACGGGGCAGCTTCACGCTCGCCTGCGTGCCGACGATGGCCTCGCACGTTCTGCCCGCCGTAATTCGACGCTACATGCAGTCCCACCCCGGCAATCGGGTGCGCCTGATCGACACCTCGGCCTTCGAAGTCCGCGACGCGGTTTTGCACGGACAGGCCGAAATTGGTATCGGCATCCCCACCGAGCGCCACCCCGAGATTCTGGAGACGCCGCTGCTGGAAGAACCCCTCATGTTCTTCTGCCGCAAGGAACATCCGCTGAGCGACCGCACCTCCGTCACCTGGTCAGACATGCGAGAAGCGGAGCTCATAGTCGTCAGCAGCATGACCGCGACGCGCGTGTTCATGGATTACCAACTCGCGAAACGCGGCATCAGCCTGAGCGGTGCCTATGAAGTGCAACACCATGCCACTGCCATCAGTCTCGTCGCTGCGGGCGTCGGTACGGCAATCCTGCCTGCGTCGACGCTGGAAGAGGGCGCCCGCCCCGGCGTATGCCGGATTCCTTTGGTCAGCCCGGTCGTGAAAAGGAAGATCACGCTCCTGCGTCGCAAGAACAGCACACTCTCGCCCGCGGCTAACGCGTTCTTCGAATTGCTGAGGGCCCATACCGCGTGACCAGATATTGCGGTCGTCCCTTATCTTGTTCCCTTCGGATGGCGAATGGCACCTGAAGACTGAGCAGCTGGACTTATATCGGCGGATCGCTGCGAAAGTCTGATCCGACCCCAAACCTGCCACTGAGCCTGTGATGGCGCGAGTGACGGCAGTGGGTCGACTGCAGTCCAACGTCACCCACGCCCTCGCAGGCAGGCCCCCCCGCGAAGGCACCACGCCTTAGCCCCCCAAAGAAGAACGCGGCCGCCTGACGGCGGCCGCATTGCTGCCCGAGACCGCCCTGTAGCCGATCAGCGACCACCCCCGATGCTGCCGTAATCGCGCACGCCCGTCTCCCGAATACCCTTCAACACCTTCTCCGGCGTGATCGGCGCCTCGGTGAACTGGATCCCGATGGCGTGGAAGATCGCGTTGGCGACCGCGCCGACCGGGCTCACGAGCCCCGACTCGCCGACGCTCTTCGCCCCGAAGGGCCCGATCGGGTCCGCGTCCTCGACGAGGATGGTCGTGATCTTCGGCATGTCCTCGGGGCCGAACATCTTGTAGTCGGTGAAGCTGTTGTTCTGCACGCGGCCGTCGGCGTCGTAGCAGATCTCCTCGCTCAGAACGAAACCGAGTCCCTGCTGGATGCCGCCTTCGAGCTGCCCCTCGACGGCCGCCGGGTTGATCGCGCGGCCGATGTCGTGGGCATTGACGAGTTCGAGCACGCGGACTTCGCCGGTCTCGGTGTCGACCTCGACCTCGGCGAACGACGCACCGAAGGGCGGCGAGTTGTGCGGCGCGAAGAAGCTCACGTAGCCCTGGATCTGGCCCGGCACGCCACCGGGCTCGCCGGTCGCGGGGTCGACGAAGTGGTAGACGCCGGCGCGCGTGATCGCCTCGGCGTCGATGCCGCGCGCCGGATCCGCCTGGACGAAGATGCGCTTGTCGCGGATGTCGAGCTGCTCGGCGGGCACCCCGAGCTGCAGCGACGCGCGCTCGCAGAGCTGCCGCCTGACCTCCTCGCAGGCCTTCTTGACCGCGGCGCCGCCGACGTAGATCGTGCGGCTCGCGTGCGCGCCGATGTCGAAGCCGGCGACGTCCGACGTGCCGCCCGACAGCTGCACGTGCTCGAACGGGAAGCCCAGCGTCTCGGCGGCGATCTGCTTCAGCGCCGTGTGCGAGCCCTGCCCCATGTCCGAGCATGCGAAGAGGATCTCGGCGGTCGCGTCCTCGTTGAGCTTCACGGTGCAGGCGGTGTGCTCGAGCAGCATCGGCATCGCGCCGCTGGTGTGGTTCATCACCGCGACACCGACACCGCGCCGGAGGGTGCCGGTCTGACGCGCGTACTTGCGGCGCTTCTCGGTCCAGCCGATCGCCGCCGCGCCGCGGTCGAGGCATTCGTCGAGCGCGCACGACGGATAGGTGACGCCGGGGCACCAGCCGTCGTCGCCGACGCCCTTGTGCCATTTCTTGCGCCATTCGACCGGGTCCGCGCCGAGCCCGGCGCACGCGCGGTCGATCAGCTGCTCGAGCACGAAGTTCGTCTGCGGATTGCCGTAGCCGCGGTATGCGCCGGTCAGGCCCTGGTTCGTGAAGTAGGACTCGCCGCGATAGCGCAGCGCCGGGAAGCGGTACATGCCGCCGAGCCAGGCGCCGGCGGTGAAGGCCGTGCCCGAGGCATCGAGGTAGTAGCCGCCCTTGTAGTTCTCGAAGCGCGCGTCGCACGCGAGCGGCGAGCCGTCGCGCTTGAAGCCGATCCTCATCCAGTACTTGCCCGGGTGGCGGCTCGGCGAGATCACCCAGTCCTCCTCGCGCAGCGTCTGCAGCTTCACCGGATGCCCGGGCACCGCCAGCGCCATCGCGCAGGCCTGGGGCTCCGAGATCATGCCGAGGCGCGTGCCGAAGCCGCCGCCGATCACCGTCGGGACGATCTTGACGAGGTTCATCGGCAGGTCGAAGAGCTTCGCGAGCTTGCGCTGCACGAGCTTGGGCATCTGCGACGACGTCCAGCAGGTGAGCCGCCCGCCGCTGTCGACCTTCGCGACGTACGCGTGGGGCTCCATCTGGCATTGCTTCTGTTTCGGCACGTAGAACGCGTCCTCGACGACGATGTCCGCCTCGCGCATCGCCGCCTCGACGTCGCCGCCGCCGAGCGCGTTGTTCGGGAACATCGCCTCGGGCAGCTGGAACGCGCGGTTGCCGGGCTTTTCCGGCGTGAACTGCACCGCGCCGGGGGCTTTCGCCGCCTCCGCGGTCAGATACACCGGCAGCGGCTCGTATTCGACGACGACCTTCGCCGCGGCGCGCTCGGCGGCCTCCTCGGAGCGCGCGATGATTCCGCAGATCGCATCGCCCTGGAATTTCACGTGCTCGGTGAAGATCGGCTGGTCGTCGATGTCCCCGAGCATGTCGTGCATCGACTCGGACACCATCAGGTCGAGCACCGACGAGTTGTAGCGCTTGGGCGTGACGTCCTTCGGACCGAGCACGCGCACGACGCCCGGCGAAGCGGCCGCCGCCGAGAGATCCAGCCGCTTCACGCGCGCGTGGGCGTGTTCCCAGCAGCGCACGACCTTGCCATACAGCATGCCCGGCAGCCTCACATCGGCCGCGTACTGCGCCTGCCCGGTCACCTTGTCGCGCACATCCACGCGCGGCGCGTTGGTGCCGACGATCGCTTGCTCGCTCATTGCACGACCTCCTTGCAGGGTTCGACCGCCGCCGCGCGCCCCGGCATCGTCTCGGCCGCCTTCCTCACCGCCTTGACGATCTTCTCGTAGCCGGTGCAGCGGCAGATGTTGCCCTCCAGCGCGTGGCGGATCTCGGCCTCGCTCGGGTCGGGGTTCTGCGCGAGCAGGCTCGCCGTCTTCATCACCATGCCCGGCGTGCAGTAGCCGCACTGGATCGCCGCCTCGTCGACGAACGCCTGCTGGATGTGGTCGAGCCGGCCGAAGTCCGCCAGCCCCGCGACCGTCGTGATGCGCTTGCCGTCCATCGTCGCGGCGAGCGTCAGGCACGAATTGACCGCCTTGTCCTCGACGAGCACGGTGCAGGCGCCGCATTCGCCCGTGCCGCAGCCGTATTTCGTCTCGGTCATGCCGAGCTCGTCGCGCAGCACGTCGAGCAGCGTGCGATTGACGGCGACGTTCAGCCTGTATTCCTCACCATTGATATGGAGCGTGATATCCCGGTTCTTCATTCTCGTCTCCTCGTCTTCGTCGGCCGCATGCGCTCACGCGGCGCCGCACGCTTCCTGGATCGCCCGCTTGAGCAGCACGCCCGACACCTGCTTGCGGTATTCCGCGGTGGACCGCTTGTCGTCGATCGGGCTGATCTCCCACGGCACCGACGCGGCGACGCGTTGCAACACCTCGGCGGTGAGCTCCCTGCCCTTCAGCAGCGCCTCGGTCCTGGTCAGCCGCAGCGGCGTGGGGGCGACGCAGCCCATCGCGAGGCGGGCATCGACGCAGGTGTTGCCCGACATCTCGAGCCGGACCGCGACGTTGAGCTTGGCCAGGTCCTCGCTCGTGCGGGTCATGCGCTTGAACGCGGAGCGGGAGCCGGCCGCGGGCAGCGGCAGGATCAGTTCGACGGCGAGCTCGTCCGGCCGCCGCGCGGTGACGCCGTACGACAGCCAGAAGTCATCGATGTCGACCTCGCGGCGGCCGGACGTCCCGTGCAGCACGACGACGCCGCCGATCGCGTAGATCGCGCAACTGCAGTCGCCGGCCGGCGAAGCGCGCAGCAGGTTGCCGAGCACCGTGGCGGTGTTGCGCACCTGGCCGGTCGCGAAGGTCTGCGCGGCATGCCACAGCGCACGGTAATGCCGTTTCACCTCCGACTGCGCGAGCAGATCGGCGACCGTCGCCTTGGCGCCGATGCGCAGCCCCCTTTCCGGGTCGAACAGCACGTAGGCGAGGCCCGGAACGTTCTCCAGGCTCATGACGTAGTCTGGCAACTGCGCTGGCGACTGCGCGAACTTCATCGCGACCATGACGTCGGTGCCGCCGGCCATCACGGTGATCCGGTCGCGATGCGCCGACAGCAGCTCGACCGCGTCTGGGATGCTCTGAGGCAGCAACAGGTCAAAGTCCGGCAATATTCGACTGCTCATGGAGTCACTCCTTCGCGAGATGCAGGCAGGGTGGATCGGACGGCACGGGTGGGCCCCGAATTCCCGTATTGAAACGGCAGCGGGACGGCGCCGACTATCCGGCACGTACGGCGCCTATCCCCGGAGTTCGGAAAATTCGGTCCGCCGGCCGATGCGCACGGCGTGAGGCCGCCCATACCGCGTGGGGGGGATCAGGACGGCAGCGCATGGCTATATTCACCTCACGTTCCACCGCATCGACAATGTGTCGATTCACATGAGGAGAAACGCCATGGCTTCCCGATACGATCCGATGGTCCCGGTGCTGGAACCCGAGGGTGATGACACCGACGTGGCCGGCATTCCGTTTCCCGCCCAGCGCGGCGCCACGCCCCTGGACTTCCCGCCCATGCTGGACGGCGACTCGTTCCTCGGCGAAGTGCTGGCGTTCATCCGCAGCACGGCCGAACGGACCGCCGGCGGTGCCCCCGCCAGCCGCGCCTGACTCGACACGGCCGGCGTCGGCTTGCGAATGACTGCACACACAGGGGAGACAGAGCCATGCGCGCATATCGCTGGGTGATGCACGGTAGCGGACAGGCGATGACGAAGGTCGCGATGGACACCGGCGGAACCGCCCCCGGCGAAGTGCTCGTGGCGGTATCCGGATGCGGTGTCTGTCATACCGACATCGATTACTTCTACAACGGCGTGCGCACCAGCCACCCACTTCCGCTCGCGCTGGGGCACGAGATCGCCGGCCGCGTCGAGGCGGCCGGCCCCGGCGCCGAAGAATGGCTGGGCAAGGCCGTACTGGTGCCGGCGGTCGTACCGTGCGGCGAGTGCGATCTATGCCGGCGCGGCAAGGGCACCATCTGCCGCGCCCAGAAGATGCCCGGCAACCATATCCATGGCGGCTTCGCGACGCATGTGCGGGTGCCGGCCGCGGGGCTGTGTGCGGTGGACGAGGACAGACTGGCCGCTATCGGGCTCGGTCTGGCGGATCTTGCCGTCGTGGCCGACGCGGTGACCTCGCCGTATCAGGCGGCCGTGCGGGCGGACGTCGGCCCCGGCGACCTCGTGGTCGTGATCGGCGTGGGCGGCATCGGCACGTTTGCCATCCAGATCGCCAACGCCCTCTGCGCCGAGGTGATCGCGCTGTCGCATTCGGCGGCCAAGCTCGAGCAGGTCGCGCATGATGCGGCAACGCTCAACCTCGACCACTACCGCACGTCGCGCGAGATCAAGCAGGCGATCGTCGCGTTCGCGCAGGACAAGGGCCTGCGCCCGACCGAATGGATCATCATGGAGTGCTCGGGCAACACTGCGAGCCAGGAACTGGCCTTCGATCTGCTGGTGCCGGGTGCCACCCTGTGCGTGGTCGGCTACAACATCGAGAAGGGCCACTTCCGTCTCGCCAACCTGATGGCCCACGACGCGCGTGCGCTGGGAAGCTGGGGCTGCCCGCCCGAGTTGTATCCGGGGGCGCTGGATCTGGTCCTGTCCGGCAAGATCAGGGTCGCCGACTTCATCGAACGGCGCCCGCTGGACACCATCAACGAGACTTTCGCCGAGGTGCGCGACCACCGCCTGACGCGCCGGGTCGTGCTTACGCCGGCGGGGTGAGCGGCAAGCGATCACCGGCCCGGGCATCCGCGTGATATGAAGGGAATCGGCGCAACGCCTCGAGAATCACAGTAGGGAATCACATGACCAGCCGAACCGAAGCACCCCGCGACCCAAACCTTGTCCAACGCGATCTCGCGCAGGCTCGCGCCGACTTCCCCATACTGCGCACCCGCGTGCATGGCAAGCCGTTGGCCTACCTCGACAATGCGGCGACCACCCAAAAGCCCGCGGCGGTCATCGACGCCGAGGCGGATTTCTACCGCAACGCCAACGCCAACGTGCACCGCGGCGTACATGCCCTGAGCCAGCGAGCCACCGACGCCTACGAGGATGCGCGCCACAAGGTCCGGTCATTCATCAATGCGGGTGCCGATGCCGAGATCATCTTCGTGCGCGGCACGACCGACGCGATCAACCTCGTCGCGCAAGGCTTTGCGCTGCCGCGCCTCGCCGCCGGCGACGAAGTCATCGTCAGCGCGATGGAACACCATTCCAACATCGTGCCGTGGCAGATGGCGTGCCGGCGCGCTGACGCCGTGCTGCGCGTGGTTCCCGTCGACGATGCGGGTGAGTTCGACCTCGACGCGTATGCGGCGCTGCTGAACGGGCACACCCGCCTCGTGGCCGTGACCCATCTGTCCAACGCGCTGGGCACGATCACCCCGGTTCGGCGCATCATCGACCTCGCCCGCGCCCACGGGGTGCCGGTGCTGCTCGACGGTGCGCAGGCAGTTTCGCATCTGCCGGTCGACGTGCGCGCGCTCGACTGCGATTTCTATGCGTTCTCCGCGCACAAGCTGTATGGCCCGACCGGTATCGGCGTGCTGTACGGCAAGACCGCGCACCTCGAGGCGATGACACCGTGCCAGGGCGGCGGCGACATGATCCGTTCGGTCAGCTTCGACGCGACCGAATACAACGAGCTTCCCTACCGGCTGGAAGCCGGCACCCCGCACATCGCGGGCGTCGTCGGACTGGGCACCGCGCTCGACTACGTGACCTCGATCGGCATCGAACGCATCGCAGCCCACGAACGCGAACTGCTGCACTACGCGACGCAACGCCTGGCAGGCATCCCCGGTTTGCGCATCATCGGGACCGCTGCGGAAAAGTCAGGCATCCTCTCCTTCACGCTCGACGGCATCCATCCCCACGACATCGGCACAATGCTCGACGATTGCGGGATCGCCATCCGTGCCGGCCACCACTGCGCGATGCCGCTGATGCAGCGCCTCGGCATCACCGGCACCGCACGCGCATCCTTTGCGCTGTACAACACGCACGACGATGTGAATCGGCTCGTTGCTGGCATCCGGCAGGTCTGCGAAACGCTCGGCTCGTGATATAGCGCCACATCACCGTGTGACGAGGGGGTGTGAAAAGCGTCGCGACATCGACACCTCCATCCGGAGTTGCACCCAATCGTCGGAAAGGTGAAAGACATCCTCGCGGGCGTGGTACTGGCGATGAGCATCGGTGCAGCGATCGTGGCGCGACCGCGCTGTATCTCTCCCCTGCCCTGCCGTGATTTGGGCGCCGTCGCGTCCCTCCATCGGCAGGTTCGCGTCGCGAGCTCACACCGATGCACAGGACAACGGCTTAGTCGGTCCGCGAATCTTACAAGATTTGCAGGATGCGAACGGTGGCCACCGGGTGATGCATCATATGCTGGGGAAGTACTCAGGGAGGCAAGCCGCGCAGAATGCGTGGCGGCCGGAACCGGCAACCGCTTCCAGGTTCCCTGGCAGGGTTGTGCGACAAGTACGCCGATGAGCCGCTGCGCGAGGCAATCGAGCTGGCCTACCTCATCGGCCAGCGCCTTGGGGACCTACGCGAAATCAAGGAGACGACATGGAAGCGCTCGACAAGGCCCAAAAGCTGCTCGGACACACAAAGCGGGAAATGACTGAGCACTACGTTCGCAAGCGCCGGGGCGAGAAGGTAAGCCCGGTAAAGTGAAAACGGCCCGCCTTTCGGCGAGCCGTTTTGTAGAACGATTGGGGAATTGTAGATTAGCCACTCTTCCCCAAGTCCTTGATTACTTGGGGCGACATACCGGGATCGAACCGGTGACACCTGGAGCCACAATCCGGCAGACAATTCCAATAAATCAGTAGTTTAGGTTCGATTTTTCGTAAGAGCATTGCCTCCGAAGGCCAGTATCGGCGCGACACCCCCACGCGATCTTACGAAGAAATCGGGCTCCCGGACGACGACAAACACGGAGGCAAAGCCGTCGCGAACTCCACGGTTTGCCATCTCAACAAGGCCGCACGGGGCAGCAAACGCAAGAGATCGCTCTATATGGCGCGTAATGCAATATCGCGCCATATTATGTGGCGCACAAATAAGCGGTCGTGCCACTCGATGGCCGCTTTCGTGCCAAATCGCACTTCTGGTCCTTACGACTGCCAGCCAGATTGCCGGCTGCGGTCTGGCGCGTGGATTGGTAGTCGTCACGGCCAACGAAGCGGAGTTCCGCCGGGTCGGTGGACTGTGTATCGCGAATTGGCGAGGATCAAGGGTAAGCTGAAGCGAAACGCCCCCAACGCTCACTTGCCAGGAAAAATCCTGAACGAGGAACTCCGAAACTCGTATTGCTAACCAACTTGCCAAATATAACCAACTAGGTTAGTATCCGCCTATGGAGAAACGAACCCCGCACTGCAAGCTGCCTGCAGTCAAAGCCTTGGTTGAGGCGGGTAAGGTGCGCACGACCCACGCGGCGCGAGCTGGCGCGAACGAGTTGGGGTTTGAGTTTTCCGACATGCTGGCCGTGGTGACGGCACTCACGCCTGCGGACTTCTACAAGAGCATGACCACCCACGCCGATCATACGATCTGGCAGGACGTGTACCGCCCAAGCACGCAGGCGGGCGACGTGTACCTGAAGCTGACGGTCATTGATGACGTGCTGATCGTGTCCTTCAAGGAGCTATGACCATGAAATGTCCTGTGTGCGGCGCGGCGGAACTGATCCACGACACCCGCGACCTGCCCTACACGTACAAGGGCGAAACCACCACCATTGCGGCGGTGACGGGCGACTTCTGCCCGGCCTGCGCCGAGTCGGTGTTGGATGCGGCCGAATCGGATCGCGTCATGCGCGAAATGCGCGCCTTCTCGAAGCAGGTAAATGCGGCCATTGTCGATCCTAGCTTCATCGCCAGCGTGCGCAAGAAGCTCGCGCTTGACCAGCGCGAAGCCGCCGAAATCTTCGGCGGCGGTATCAATGCCTTCTCGCGCTACGAGAACGGCAAGACCAAGCCGCCGCTGGCCCTGGTGAAACTACTCAAAGTGCTGGATCGTCACCCCGACCTGCTCAACGAGGTCAGAACCGCCTGACCCGGGAGGACTTGTCGCCGTCAACCTTGTTCGCCTTAACACGTCACGAAAGGCCAGCATCAGGATCAAGCGACTGCTCGGATCAGTTCCGTGCCGAACTGCCGGAAATCAAGACATGACATTAGGGTGCGAAAGCGGTACCCCTTACCGAAGCCGTCGATCCGCAAATCCGCATGCACCCCGAAGCCGTCAAACGGCCGGTCCGCGGTTATCCATCAACTTAGCGCCTCCATCCGGCCTGGTCGGCTAGTGATCGTCATCCCAACTGCTACCATGGCGACCTCACACTGGATGCGCGCCCCATGTACGACGAACATGACCTGATCCACTCCCCGCTGCAGCAGAACTACACCGTCGGTACTCATACGGTCGAGATCTGCATCTACCGAATGCCGCATACCGCGTGGACACTGGAGGTCATCGACGAACATGGCAACTCTACCGTTTGGGACGATATGTTCAGAACTGATCAAGCCGCGCTTGATGAAGTCATGCGAACCATTCGTGACGACGGAATCGAGTCGCTGATTGGCGAACCTAGCCAAGCGGCAGGCAGCTTAGGCATTGAAAGCAACCCACTACGACTTGCAACCCCTTTGTCGGACGAGGAGTTGGAAGAACTGGATGCCTTCTTGCTGTCTGATGCCACATCGGATGAAACGATGTTGCTGGATCACCTGGACGGCTATCTCACGGCAATCATCGTCGGCCCGACCAGCTTGAACATGAGTCAGTGGTACTCGGGCATATGGGGAAAGCGTGAAGAAGAAGCGCCCCACTTCGAGACCATGGACGAGGCGCAGCGAATCATGCAGATGATCATGCGCCACTACAACGGCATCATCTGGAGTCTTGAGCATGATGCGGACTCCCACGAACCGATCTTCGACATCTTCATTCCTGAAGGCAAATCCAAGGAATTCATCGATGCCGAGATGTGGGCCGCCGGTTTCATGGACGGGATCTCGCTCTGTCGCGCCGATTGGCAGCCGCTATTTGATGATCCGCGGGGATATGAGTGGCTCAACCCGATTCGTCTGCTGGGCGGTGACGATCTCAGCGAGAACGAGCAGGCGCTAGCGGACAAACCGGCGCAGCGTGAGGATCTCGCCAAGCATATACAAGCATCCGTTGCGTCCATTTACCGTTTCTGGTTGCCTTATCGCCAGGCGATATATGAGCTCCAACAGGCCAGAACCGTCACACGCGAGCACCCGAAGGTTGGCCGTAACGCCCCCTGTCCTTGCGGAAGCGGGAAGAAGTTCAAGAAGTGCTGTGGAGTAGCCTCGACACTTCATTAGATCTCGTGCTATTGGCAAGCAGCTGTGTCATGGAAAGCCGCCGCACGGAGCCCTGCGGGTTCGAACAGCAGGTCTCCGGGTCACCGAACGGGTGATATCGATCCTAACGGGACATTCGGCCCGGTTCGAAGCAGACATCGACTGGAGAAGCTCCGCGAGATGAAGCGATGATAGGGCAGCCCATAGCCTGAGCCAGCGTAGGGTACCCCCTCAGCATCGCCGTCGTGGCGGTACGCCGGCAATCCGCTCGGGGCCCGGCGCGCCGATTCCTTTTGCTAGGCCGCGACAGCCTCCGTTCGCATCGCAGGAACAACTTGCCCATCCCCCGCCGCCGGCCTGATCTTGAACCAGATCGCGTACAAGGCCGGCAAGAACACCAGGGTGAGTGCCGTCCCGGCGAAGGTGCCACCGATCAGGGTATAAGCCAGCGTCCCCCAGAACACCGACTGGGTGAGGGGTATGAACGCCAGGATGGCGGCGAGCGCGGTCAGGATGACCGGGCGCGCGCGCTGCACGGTGGCCTCGACCACGGCATCGAAGGGCGCCAATCCCGCCTTCTCGTTGTCGCGAATCTGACCGATCAGGATGAGCGTGTTGCGCATCAGGATTCCGGACAGCGCAATTAGGCCGACGAGCGCGTTGATGCCGAATGGCTGGTGGAACAACAGCAGGGTTGGCACGACCCCGATGAGGCCCAGCGGCGCGGTGGCGAACACCATCGTCATCGCGGAGATCGACCGGACCTGGAAGATGATCGTGATCAGCGTCAGGGCGATCATGATGGGGAAGATCGGCGCCAAGGCGCGATTCGCCTTGCCGGATTCCTCGATGGAACCGCCCTGCTCGATCCGGTAGCCGGCCGGCAGCTTGGCGATGATGGGCTGAAGATCCTTCCACACGGCGGTGGACACGTCCGGCGGCTGCAAGCCCTCGGCGATGTCACCGCGCACGGTGATCGTCGGCGTGCGATCGCGGCGGCGCAGGATCGGGTCTTCCATGCGGACGTCCACCGTTCCGACCTGCGACAGCGGAATCCGTTGGCCGGCTGCCCCGACCAGGGTGAAATCGGCGATCCGGCCCGGATCGAGCCGTGTGTTCCCGGCCGAACGGGCCGCCACCTGTACCGAACGGATGTCCTCGCGTACTTCGGTAATGGGGATGCCGCTCAACAGGAACTGAAGCTGTTGGGCCACGTCGCTGGAGCTCAGGCCGAGGCTCTGCAGCCGGTCCTGATCGAGCGAGAAACGCAGCGTGGGCACGCGCTCGCCCCAGTCAGCATTGACCGTCCGCATCTGGGACGAGGCCTGCATCACGGCACGCACCTCTCCCGCGATGTCGCGCAGCTTGTCGGGGTCGGGCCCCATCACGCGGAAGGCCACGGGGAAGGGCGAGTACGGGCCGAACACCAACTGGGTCACCCGCACGCGCGCCTCCGGCGCCAGGCCGTCGGCCGCCGCCTGCCGCAGCCTGAGCTTGAGCGCCTCACGCGCCGCTTGGTCGTCCGTCAGGACGACGATCTTCGCGAACGAAGGATCGGGCAGCTCCGGCGCCATGGCCAGGTAGAAGCGCGGCGCACCCTGTCCGACGTAGGCGGTCACGATCTGCGCTTCCGGCTGCTCGGCCAGCCAGGCCTCGACCTTGGCGGTGGCGGCACTGGTCTGCTGGATCGAGGTGCCATACGGCATCTGAACTTCGACCAATACCTCGGGCCGATCGGACGTCGGAAAGAACTGCTTGTTGACCACGCCCATGCCCAGGACCGCGACGGCGAAGGCACCGATCACGCTCGCCGCGACCAGCCATTTGCGCCGGATCACCGATCCCAGCAGCCGGCGGAAGCGCTCGTAGTTCGGAGAAGCGTAGATGGCCCCGTGCCCGCCTTCGTGCTTCTTAAAGTTCGGGAGCAGCTTCACCCCCAGGTAGGGCGTGAACACGACGGCGACGATCCACGATGCGATCAACGCAATGCCGACGATCCAGAAGATATTGCCGGCGTATTCGCCAGCGGTCGACTTGGCGAAGCCGTTCGGCATGAAGCCGATCGCCGTCACCAGGGTCCCGGAAAGCATGGGTGCGGCGGTATGGCTCCACGCATAGGCGGCGGCGCGGATACGGTCGTAGCCTTCCTCCATCTTCACCACCATCATCTCGATGGCGATGATCGCGTCGTCGACCAGGAGCCCCAGGGCCAGGATCAGCGAGCCCAGCGTGATCCGGTCGAAGTTCTTGCCGGTGGCCGCCATGACGACGAAGACCGCGGCCAGGGTCAGGGGAACCGCGGCCGAAACCACGATGCCGGCGCGCCAGCCCATGCTGAGGAAGCCGACCAGCATCACCACGCCGAGGGCGACGAAGAACTTGACCATGAACTCGTCGACGGCCGAGCGGATATTGACCGACTGGTCCGTGACCTTGGACAGGCTCAGGCCGAGGGGCATCTCGGCGTTGATCGCCGCCGCTTCCACCTCCAGCGCCTTGCCGAGATCGAGGCCGTTCCAGCCCTCGCGCATGACCACCCCGAGCAGCAAGGCCGGTTCGCCGTTGTTGCGGATGAGGAAGGTGGCCGGATCCTCGTAGCCCCGCTTCACCTCGGCGATGTCGCCGAGCTTCAGCGTCCGGCCGCGCGCCGCGACCGGCGTGTTCCGGATCGCCTCGAGGTCGTCGATCGCGCCGTCCAGCCGGATGAAAACCTGCGGGCCCTTGGCTTCGATCGAGCCGGCGGGCGTCATGACGTTGCGCCCGTTCAGCGCGGCGAAGAGGTCGCGCGGGGAGACGCCCTGGGTCGCGAGGCGGTCATGGGAGAACTCGACGAAGATCCTTTCGGCCTGCTCGCCGATGATGTTCACCTTCTTGACGCCCGGCACGTGAAGCAGGCGCTGACGCATGGTCTCCGCATCGCGCACCAGATGCCGATGCGGCTCGCCCTTCGCTTTCAAGGCATAGAGCGCAAAGGTCACGTCGGCGTATTCGTCGTTCACCATCGGGCCGATGACGCCCCGCGGCAGCTTGAGCGCCTCGTCGCCGAGTTTCTTGCGCGCCTGATAGAACTGCTCGGGGACCTCGGCGGGCGGCGTGCTGTCGAGGAGGACCACGGTGGTAAAGGCCAGACCCGGTCGCGTGAAGGTCTCGGTTCGGTCATACCAGCGCAGTTCCTGCATGCGCTTTTCCAGGGGCTCGGCGACCAGTTCTTCCATCTCCTTGGCCGTGGCGCCGGGCCAGGCAGTGACCACGGTCATCTGCTTGACGGTGAAGGCGGGATCCTCCGCGCGGCCCAGCGTCAGGAAGGCCACGACGCCGGCGACGAAGATCGCCAGCATCAGAAACAGGGTGACCGGGCGCTCGCGGACGGCGAGGGCGGAGAGGTTGAAGGCACTCATTTCCGTTCCCCGCCGGCCGCCGCCACGCCCTGCGCAGCTTCGCCGTCAGCCAGGCGGATCGGCTCGCCTTCGTGCAGCAGCTGGGCCCCGAGCACGACGACGCGATCGCCCGCCGCGAGGCCGCCAACGACCGTGGCGGCTTCGTCACTGAGGCCGGCCACCTGCACGACGCGCCAGGTGACCCGCGGCCCCTGCCCTTCGACCCCTTCCCCTTCGACCAGCCATACGCCGGGCCCTTTGCCCGGATCGAAGATCGCACCGATCGGTACCTGCAGCGCCGGGGCGGCGCGGTCGCGGGGGAGGTGGATGGCGATCGTCGAGCCCAGCGGCGCGTCCGCCAGACGACCCTCCAGCACGTAGCGCGCCGCGAAGGTGCGCGTCTGCGGGTTGGCGGCATCCGACAACTGGCGCAGTTTTGCAGCGCCCGTGAGCCCGCTGCCATACAGGGTCGCGCGGCCGGCGGAGCCGACCGCCGGGCGCAGGGTTTCGGGGAGTTCGATGAGCGCCTCGCGGCGCCCGGCATGGGCCACACGGACGACGACCTGCCCGGCGCCGACGACCTGGCCCGGCTCCGCCAGGGTCTCCACCACCACGCCGTCCGCGTCGGCGAGCAGGACCGTGTAGCCGGCCTCGTTGCGGGCAACGTCGGCCTGGGCCTGGGCCGCTTTGACCTCCGCCCGTGCCGACTCGGCGGCGGCCTTGATCTTGTCGTAGGCCGAGGCCGACACCGCCCCCGCCGCGACGAGATCGCGGTAGCGCGCCTCGTCCTCCGCGGTCTGGCGCGCGCGCGCCGAGGCGGCGGCAACGGCCTCCTCAAAGGCGCGCGTGGCGAGCCTCAAGTCGGTGGGGTCGATGCGCATGAGCGGCTGGCCGCGCCTGACGGCCTGCCCGGTATCGACCAGGCGCTCCAGGATCTTGCCGGGAACGCGGAAACCCAGGTCGCTCTGCACCCGCGCCGCAACGATACCGGTGAAGGAACGCTCGGCGTGGACGGCGGCCTCCACCGCCCCCACCCGCACGAGGGGCATCCGGGTCCGCGGATCGATTGAAGAAGTGGCGTCGCTGCACGCTGCCAGAGCCAAGGGCAGCAGACCGACGACGGCGAGGAAGGGAATAGTACGGCGCTGAAGCATGGCGACCTCCGGGAGTGCGAAGGCCTTCATCCTAGAACTTGTGACCATTAGTGTCAATGGTCACAAGCGCAATTGTTGAACTGGCTCAGGGGCCACTAAGGCGCCACTAAGGGGCCAGGCTGCGCAGCACCAGGTTCGACAGCTGCGTTGGCGCCTCCTCGACGAGGTCGAGGTTGTACTGGAGCAGGAGCGGATTCACATAGGGCTGCATGACGAGATCGATCGCATGCACCGTCTCGTCCAGCGGCGTCTTGCGCTCGAACTCGCCGCTCTCCCGCCCTTCGCGGACGATCTCCGTCAGGATCTGCCGGATGCGCTCGCAGTAGGCGCGGGCGGACGGCCAGCCCTCGCCAGCGGAATGCGCGGCAATGTCGTACAGCTTGCGGTCGTTGAAGAACAGACTCACGCCGGTCGACACCAAGGTCTTGAACATTCGGCGGAATTTCTCTGTCGGCGTGGCTGCGCCAGCCACCGCCTCTTCGACCGCCACGACGATGGCGCTCAAAGTCTTGGCGCAGATGGCCTCGCCGATGGCCTGCTTGGAATCGAAGAACTTGTAGATGTAAGCCTTGGAAAAGCCGATCGCCTTGGCGAGGTCGGAGACCGTGGTTTTCTCGTAGCCGTAGTGGCTGAAGTGCTCACCGGCCGCCTCCACGATCTGGTCTCGGACATTGTGATCGGCGGGGCCGCGCGATGGGGGGAGGGAAGAGGCGATTTGGTTCATGGGAAAACGATACCCCACAGGCTCCCTCTTGGCAACCAGTGACGATTTTAGTTGACAGTCACTTAACTGGTGACTATTGTCGCTTTTAGTCACCGCAACAATTCAACTTCCCGAAGGACTCTCATGCTTGCCCACCCCCGCTCCCTCGCCCTGCTCCTGAGCGTCGGCGTCTTGACGGGCTGCGCCGTCGGCCCCGACTACCGGCCGCCCGAGATCGCGCTGTCGTCCACCTTCCTCGGGCAGGAAGGTGTCGATCACCGGCAGGTTCAGTCCAAGGCAGACCTCCAGGTCTGGTGGGCCGCCTTCGACGATCCGCTGCTGACGCGCTTCGTCTCCCACGCCCTGGAACAGAACCTGGACCTCGCGCAAGCGGCGGCACGGGTCGCCCAGTCACGCGCGGCGTTGCGCTACGCCGATGCGGCGCTGCTGCCGACGGGCAACGTAAGTGTAAGCGCTGCGAGGGCCTACCAGTCGGTCGAGACTCCGCTCGGGCAGGTGCTCGACGCCACGCCCGGCTTCGATCGCACCGGCAGCGCCTACGAGGCCAACCTCGGCGCGAGCTGGGAGATCGACGTGTTCGGCGGCCTGCGGCGCGGGCGGGAGGCCGCACGCGCGGCGTACGAGGCCTCCGAAGCCGGCGCCGTGGCGACACGGCTGGCCGTGGCTGCGCAGACGGCGGACGTGTACGTCACGATCCGCGGCTTGCAGGCGCGCCTCGCCATCGCCCGACAGCAGGTGGAGACCCGCCGCCAGTTGCTCGCCATGGTCAGGCTCCAGTACGAGAAGGGGATCGCCGCCGAGCTCCAGGTGAACCAGGCCGAGGGTTCGCTCACCCAGGCCGAGGCGCAGATCCCCGTCCTGGAAGCCGGCCTCGATTCGGCGATGAACGCGCTGGACGTTCTGCTCGGGGTGCAGCCGGGAACCAACCGCGCGGAGCTAGCCCCGGGGGCGCCGGTGCCGGTCACGCCGGGCCTGTCCGCGACCGGCACCCCGGCCGAGCTGATCCGGCGCAGACCCGATCTCATCGTCGCCGAGCGGCGCCTGGCCGCGGCCAATGCGCGCATCGGCGTGGCGATCTCGGAGTACTACCCCAAGTTCTCGCTCGCCGGCCTGGTGGGCAGCGCCACCGCGATCGCCAGCGGCAACCTTTTCACCGGGGCCGCCAGCCAGGCCCAGGGCGTCCTCGGACTGCGCTGGCGCCTCTTCGACTTCGGCCGCGTCGACGCCCAGATCGCGGCCGCGCGCGGGCAGGAGGCCGAAGCCCTGGCGGCTTACCGGCTAGCCGTGTTGCGGGCGGCCGAGGATGTCGAGAACGCCTTCTCCGCCCTCATCAAACGCGAGGCCCAGGTCGGCATCCTGACCCGGGGTGAGTCGTCGCTCGCCCGTGCGCGCGAGAACTCGCTGGCCGCCTACCAGGGTGGCGTCGTCAGCCTGATCGAGGTTCTGAATGCCGACGACAACCTGCTGCATGTGCGCGATGCGAAGGCACAGGCGCAAACGGAGGCTGCGCGCGCCGCCATTGCCTCCTTCCGGGCGTTGGGCGGCGGATGGGATGCGCGGGATGCAGGCAGCAACCGCCTCTACAGCGACCTTTCCACCACCAACCGCAGGTAAGCAAATGGCCAAGACGAATACTTCACGGAGGCTCATCACGGGCGCATCAGCGTCGTCTCGGACTGGGCGAACAAGCCCTCGTGCTCCTCACCTGGGCGACGCCACGCCGGTTGCACCAGGCCTTCTTTTCGCGCGCCATGAACGGATGACGCGCATTTCCCGGCCGAGCGGTGCCAGCGCAACAGTACCGTCCGCCGACTGCTTCAGCCCAACAGGAGACGCATCATGAAATCGATTCTGGCATTGTCCGGCATCGCCCTCGTCCTTTCCGCCCACAGCGCGCTGGCCGATCCCGCTCGCCCGCTGGACCCGCACGAGCAGGCGCGGCAGCTGATACTGAGCGCACCGCAGCATTCGGCCGCCATCCACAGCACGGCGGCAAGCGCGGCGCCGGCGCCGACCGATCCGCATGAGCTCGCGCGCCAGCGAATCCTCGCCTCGCCCGTGGCGGGCGGCGCGTTCCGGCCCGCACTCGCGATGGGGTCGCAGCCGGCGATCGACCCGCACGAGCGCGCGCGCCGCACGATCCTCGGAAGCTCGGGTGAGAGTCTGTGAGCAGTTCCACATCGTTCGGCGAGCGACGGCGCCATCGCAGCCGCGATCAGCGCGTTTTCATGCCGCGGTCGCTCGCCGGAAAACCCACATCAAGGATGCCGATCTCATGACAGCACCAACCGACGCGATGAATCCCGACGAAACGCTTGCCAGCTGGCGGGCCGAGGAAGCGGCCGTGCGCGCCCGCCTCCGGACGGCACCCGGCGTGGCCTCCGCTGCCCAGGTCGCCGGGCGCAGCGGACTGCAGCTATTCCAGGCGCTCCTCGCCGGGGAGATCCCGCCTCCGCCGATGGCGGTCACGCTCGACTTCACCCTGCTTCGCATCGAGCCCGGATTCGCGGTCTTCCAGGGACGGCCGCGCCTCACCCACTGCAACCCGATGGGTACGGTGCACGGCGGCTGGTTCGCGACCCTGCTCGACAGCGCCATGGGATGCGCCGTGCATTCCACGCTGCCGGCCGGCAAGGCCTACACGACCCTGGAACTGAAGCTCAACCTCGTCCGCGCACTCACCGAGGCAGTGCCGCTGGTCCGGGCGGAAGGCCGGCTGGTCCACGGTGGTCGCCAGGTGGCGACCGCGGAAGGCCGGCTCGTCGGACCGGACCGCAAGCTCTACGCCCACGCGAGCGCTACTTGCCTGGTCTTTGACCAGGCTTCATAGAAGATCGGCACGAAAGGCCAACTCCTCCGCCGGCATGCGCTGGAGCAGGGGTACGCCGAACGGCTCCTCTAATCCGGCAAAAGGGATGGCGCGGGGGCGTGCTCCCGACGGCAGGCAGGTGAGCACTCGCCCGGCGCCTTCGGGACCGTGGCACGCCGATCTCCCTCGAGTCCCTTGCTTGAGAGCGCTTGACTTTATAGATGATGTGCGTAATCTAATTACAATGATGATGAACATCATATAAAACCGCCCGTAGTGAGATCGGCCACCCCCGTCCTTCCCAGGGCACCCCTCGATGGAGAGAGAGAAATGGACAAGGAAATCGTCATCTGCACCCCGGTTCGCACCGCAATCGGGGCCTTCGGCGGCAGCCTGAAGGACGTGCCGGCCGGCGCGCTCGGCGCACACGTCGTCGCCGCGGTCTTGCGGCGTGCGGGCGTGGATGCGGGCGCAGTCGACTCGGTCGTCATGGGCAACGTCATCCAGGCCGGCAATGGCATGAACGTCGCGCGCCAGACCGCGATCAAGGGCGGGTTGCCGGTCGAGGTGCCGGCAATGACGGTCAATCGCGTGTGCGGTTCCGGCGCCCAGGCGGTGGCGACCGCCTTCGCGGAGGTCCGCGCCGGCCTGTCGCGCTGCGTGATCGCAGGTGGCGTGGAGAACATGGACCGCGCGCCCTACCTGCTGCCGGCGATGCGCTTCGGGGCCCGCATGGGCGAAGCGCAGGCGCTCGACGCGATGCTCGTCGATGGACTGCACGACGCCTTTTCCACGCGTCACTCCGGCTGGCATGCCGAGGACCTCGTGCGCAAGTTCGGCCTCACACGCGCCGATCAGGACGCCTACGCCGCGCTTAGTCAACAGCGCTTCGCCGCGGCACAGGCGGCCGGCCATTTTTCGTCCGAGATCGAGCCGCTCACCGTCGAAGGCAGGAAAGGCCCCGTCGTGTTCTCGGCTGACGAAGGCAACCGGCCCGAAACGACGCTCGAGACGCTGGCCCGCCTGAAGCCCGTCTTTCGCCCGGACGGCACCATCACGGCCGGAAACGCCCCCGGGGTCAACGCGGGCGCGGCGGCCATGATCGTGTGCGACCGAACCACCGCGCGCGAGCTCGGCCTCGCCCCGCTGCTCGTCATCCGCAACGTGGCCGTCGCCGGCGTCGAGCCGGATCTGTTCGGGCTCGGGCCGATCCCCGCCGTCCGCAAGGCGCTCGGGCTTGCCGGGTGGACGATGCAGGACATCGACCGCTTCGAGGTCAACGAGGCCTTCGCCGCGGTGGCACTCGCCGTGCAGTCGGCGCTGGACATCGAGCCGACGCGGCTCAACCCGGACGGCGGCGCCATCGCCCACGGCCATCCGATCGGCGCGACCGGCGCCATCCTGATCACCAAGACTGCATATGCCCTGCAGCGCACCGGTCAGGCAAAGGCCGTGGTCTCGTTGTGCATTGGCGGCGGCCAGGGCATCGCGATCTGCCTGGAGCGTGCCTGAAGAGCGCGGCCGCGCCCACGTTCCCCGTAAATCCTGCAACGCCCGTGTGGGACCGACAATCCCCTCATTCCAATTCACCCACAGAATAAAGGACTGCCATGTCGAATTCCAAAGTTGTCGTCGTTACCGGCGTGTCATCGGGTATCGGGCGTACCACCGCGATGAAATTTGCCGAGCAGGGTTGCCGGGTATTCGGCACCGTGCGCAACACGGCAAAAGCACAAGCAATACCGGGTGTCGAGCTCGTCGAGATGGATATCCGCGACGAGGCGTCCGTTCAAAATGGCATCCAGGCCGTCATCGATCAGGCCAAGCGCATCGACGTGCTGGTCAATAGTGCAGGCGTGACCCTGCTCGGCGCGACGGAAGAAACGTCGATTGCCGAAGCCCAGACGCTGTTCGACACCAACCTCTTCGGCCTCTTGCGCACGACCAAGGCGGTGCTGCCGCACATGCGCGAGCGGCGTTCCGGGCGCATCGTCAATGTCAGCTCGGTGCTGGGCTTTCTGCCTGCGCCGTACATGGCGCTCTATTCGGCATCCAAGCATGCCGTTGAAGGACTGTCCGAGACCCTGGATCACGAGGTGCGCCAATTCGGAATCCGCGTGGCGCTTGTCGAACCCTCCTTTACCAAAACCAACCTGGATCTCAACGCGCCCCAAACAGCTTCCAAAATTCCCGACTACAACAAGGAGCTCGGCGTCGTTTCACGGGCAATCCAAAACAATGTCCAAAAGGCGCCCACGCCCGATGGCGTCGCCGCCACGATCGTCGACGCCGCGCTGGGCGCATGGAAGATGCGCCGTACGCCCAAAGGCGAGGCATCTCTTCTGGCCAAGTTGCGTCGCTTCATGCCCGCCGGCCCGGTCGAGAAAGGCCTGCGCAAAACGTTTGGACTCGCCTGAATCGATCCCGACCTTCTAGCCGCCGCAGGAACTCGAAGAGCTTGGCTCTGAGGGATCAGGCGTGCCAAATGACCGGAAGAGCCCAATGACCGACCCGGACAGCCAGACCATCATGTCCTCGCCTGCCGCCATGGCACAGGCTTTGCCAAGCATGCCCCCCCGCACCGCCTCACCATGGCCGGTGTTCTGGGTGGCCAGCGTGGCGGTATTTCTTGTCTCTATGGACGGCACCATGCTGTTCGCAGCCTTCAGCGCCTTGCGGGCAGGTTTTTCGCAGGCCACTGCGGCAGACCTTTCGTGGGTGCTCAATGCCTACACCGTGGTCTATGCCGCGATGCTGATCCCATCCGGCGGGTTGGCAGACAGGCATGGGCGCAAGAAGGTGTTTCTCGTTGGCGTTGCGCTGTTCCTGGCGGCTTCCGTTGCCTGTGGCTTGGTGGCCAGCGTGGAGTTGCTCGTCGCGGCAAGAGTTCTGCAGGCCATGGGCGCTGCATTGCTGACGCCCGCATCGCTCTCGCTCGTGCTGGCGGCGTTCCCGACAAACAAACGTGCCGTGGCTGTCAGTCTATGGGGCGCGGTCGGTGGTCTGGCTGCGGCAGTGGGCCCCAGCCTGGGGGCGTTCGTGATCGCGTCGCTCGGGTGGCAATGGGCGTTCTACCTGAATGTGCCGCTGGGCATTCTTGCCATATGGCGCGGCGCAACACTGCTGACCGAAGCGAAGCAGGCATCCCGGGGGCACCCGCTGGACCTGATGGGGATGGGCTTGCTGATCGTCGGCATCGGCGCCTTGGCGCTGTCCATCGTGCAAGCGGAGTCGCTTGGCTGGTCACGCCATGAGCTGCTGGGTACTGCGGGCATCGGGTTGGCGAGCATCTTCGGATTTGTCGCCTGGGCCCGGGCTGCCACCGCGCCACTGGTGGACTTGGGTTTGTTTCGCAACGCCACATACCGCTACGTCAATCTTGCAACGTTGAGCTTCGGCACCGCGTTCTCGATGATGTTTTTCGCCTTCTTTTTTTACATGAATTCAATCTGGCACTATTCGCTGCCGCTGGCTGGCCTGGCGATGGCGCCCGGGCCGCTGCTGGTGGTTCCGGTGGCTGCTTTGTCGGGCCGATTGGCGAGCCGGTATGGTCACCGCCCGCTGCTGGTCGTGGGTTGCCTTATCTACGCGGCCAGCGCATTGTGGTATTTGCTGGTGCCCGGCATTGAGCCCGCGTATCTGACGCACTGGCTACCGGGCATGCTGTTCAGTGGCATTGGCGTGGGAATGGTGCTGCCTTCGCTGTCGGGAGCTGCTGTCAGCCACTTGCCCTCAGACCATTACGCCGTAGGCGGTGCCATCAATCAGGCGATACGGCAAATCGGTTCCGTCATGGGGGTTGCCCTCACGGTGCTGTTGCTGGGCAGTGCCGGTTTGCAACGTGCAGATTTCAATGCGGTCTATCTGTGCCACATGGTATTGGCATTGGTGACTGCGATCTTGTGCCTGCCAGTCAATACGTTGTCCAAAGCCGTGGTCAACTGCTCTTGACTCTATCGCCATATCAAGGTGGCCGCGTGGCGACCGCCGGTCGAGTCGCTGCGAGTGGTGGTTGGAGGCGCAGCTCGCGGTAGGTCGGCCCGGTCGGTCGGCGGATCGCGCCCCTCAGCTTCTGCCCGGCGCGGGCCCTGAGATCGACGCAGACACCGACTGCAGGATGTCGTCGGAAAGCGCGGAGTCGTCCACCGCGCGCGCGAGCACCACCGCGCCGAGCATGCCGGCGAAGGTGGCCAGCGCCTTCTTCCGCCGCGCGGCTTTCGAGCGTCCCGGCACCAACTCGCTCAGCAGATCAATGAGATCGCGCAGGCCTGCGGTCAGGGCGTGACGCACGGGCGCGCCATGCCGCGCGGCCTCCGCACCCACTGCAGCCAGGGCGCATCCCTCGGCCGGCTGGTCACGGTGCGCGGCGGCCAGATACAGCGCCGTGACCGCGGAAAGCGGATCTTCCGGCGCTGCCTCGACCCGTTCGCGCCACTTCGCCAAAGTGTCCTCCAGCGCCCGCGCGCAGGCCTCGGCCATCAGGTCTTCTTTCGAAGCGAAGTGGCCGTAGAAGCCGCCGTGGGTGAGGCCGGCGCTCTTCATCAGGTCGGCGACGCCGATCCCGTCCAACCCTCGTTCGCGGAAGAACCTGGAGGCGATCTCCACGACGCGCTGCCGGTTTTCCGCTGCCTGTTCTCGGCTGACCTTCATCTGGCGAGACTCCCTTCTCAAATGACCTATTGGCATTATAGATGATGCTCGTAATCTATTTACAATGATGAGCTTCTTGCAAAACGCTGAGTGGCAAAAAAAGGCCGCTCTGCTGCATCGGCGGATTCTCGCGGGGAAAACGCGGGATACGTCAGCCAGTAGATGCAAGATCTTCGCGGGTCGCAGGTGCTACGGTCTCCGGATGGATATGCCGTCCGAAGACAGCGCCATGATGAACGGGTGCAGCCGGACCACTGCAGCTCACCCGGCACGTATGTCGCGGTGGTGGCCGCGTTCCGCCGCACAAACACGTTCGACACCAACACACGCAAAGGGATGACCATGCCGCACTCCACCTCCCCCGCCGTCGGCGGCTCCGAACTACCAAACACTTTTTTCCTCTCGATCGATGGCCGCGGCCACCGCGGCGCAACCGAGGCCGACGTGATCGACCCCGCCACCGAACAGTCGGTGGGCTCCTGCCCGATGGCCAACGCCGAAATGCTGTCGCTGGCGGTCTCCGCGGCGAGCCGCGCTTACCCGGCCTGGCGGGCCAAGCCGTGGGCCGAACGCAGCGCCGCCGTCCAGGCGCTGAGCGCCCTGCTCAAGGCGCACCGCAAGACGCTGGTCGAACTGTTGGTGCGCGAGCAGGGCAAACCGCGGCTGGCGGCGGAATGGGAAATCGACAGCGCGGCGCACTGGTTCGCCGGCATCGCCGGGCAGGAACTGAAGGACGAACAAGCGCCGGTGGAGCCGGGGGTCGTCGGCACGGTACGTCACGTACCCATCGGCGTCGTGGCGGCCATCGTGCCGTGGAACTTCCCGATCCTGCTGGCCGTCTGGAAGATCGCCCCGGCGCTGCTGACCGGCAACACGATGGTGCTCAAGCCCTCGCCCTACACACCGCTGGCGACGCTGCATTTCGGCCTGCTGGCGCAGCAGGTGTTGCCCCCGGGCGTGCTCAACGTGGTGGCCCTGCCCGATACGCTGGCGCCGCTGCTGCCCGAGCACCCGGACGTCGGGATGATCGCGTTCACCGGTTCCACCGAGACGGGCAAGAAGATCATGCGCGCGGCCTCCGGCGGGATCAAGCGCGTCGCACTGGAGTTGGGCGGCAACGACCCGGCCATCGTGCTGCCCGACGCCGACGTGGAGGCCGCTGCCCCGGCGCTGTTCTGGGCGGCCTTTCAGAACAGCGCGCAGTTCTGCGTGGCGACCAAGCGGCTGTACGTGCACGAGTCGATCTACGACCGCTTCTGCCACGCGCTGGTGAGCTACGCCCGCACGGTGAAGGTCGGCAATGGCCTGGCCCCGGACACCGGCCTGGGCCCGGTGCAGAACCGCGCACAGTTCCTGAAGGTGTGCGACCTGATCGACGACACCCGCCGCCGGGGCCACCGCTTCCTGCTCGGCGGAACCGTGCCGCAGCAAGCGGGCTACTTCGTGCCGATCACCATCGTCGACAACCCGCCCGACGATGCGCGCTGCGTGGTCGAGGTGAGCTTGCCCCCATAAAACGGACGCCATGAAGTGCGGTTCTAAGGCTTCATGGAGGAACGTGAGATGAAAACGAGGATACCGAAGCGGGTCTACACCGAGCAGTTTCGAGAGTCCGCGGTGCGGCA
>NZ_WTVK01000259.1 GCF_012910805.1 Aromatoleum evansii | reverse complement strand
ACGCGACGCAGAAGATGACGCTGGCCGAGGACGGCACGGAGCTGACGCCCGCTCTCGGGATCGGCGCGTTCATCGACAAGACTCTCGTCGCCGCCGGCCAGTGCACGAAGGTCGAGGAGTCCGACGCAGCCGCGGTCGGCCTGCTCGGCTGTGGCGTCATGGCCGGGTTCGGTGCGGCCGCCAACACCGGCCAGGTCGAACGCGGTGAGTCCGTCGCCGTCATCGGCTGCGGTGGGGTGGGGTGCGCGGCCATCGCCGGTGCCGAGATCGCCGGTGCGGCGCGCATCATCGCCGTCGACATCGACGACGCGAAGCTCGAGACGGCGAAGAAGTTCGGCGCGACCCACACGATCAACTCGAAGAACGTCGACGCCGTCGAGAAGATCCGCGAACTCACCGGCGGGTTCGGCGCCGACG
>NZ_WTVK01000258.1 GCF_012910805.1 Aromatoleum evansii | reverse complement strand
CTGCTCGACGTGGCCGTGCACGACCTGCGCGACTTCGCGCACGACCGTCACCGCACCGTCGACGACACGCCCTACGGCGGTGGGGCCGGCATGGTGATGAAGCCGCAGCCGTGGTGGGAAGCGCTCGAGCATGTGCGCACCCTGGGCGACGGCACGCCGACGCTCATCGTCCCCGGCCCCGGTGGTGAGGTGTTGACGCAGCGGCTCGCGCGCGAACTCGCAGACGAGGACTGGCTGATCTTCGCGTGCGGCCGATACGAGGGTATCGACGAACGCGTCTACGAGGCTGCGGCCGACGTCATGCCGGTGCGCGTCATCTCCCTCGGTGACTACGTGCTCAACGGGGGAGAGGTCGCCGTCCTCGCGATGATCGAGGCCGCGGCCCGGCTGCTGCCGGGGTTCATGGGCAACGCAGAGT
>NZ_WTVK01000257.1 GCF_012910805.1 Aromatoleum evansii | reverse complement strand
TCGGCGTACAGGCGACGCACGGACTTCTTCGCCTCGATCAGCTTGTACATGAGCGGCTGCGTCATCGACGGGTCGTCGCCCTCGTTGTGACCGCGGCGGCGGTAGCACACCATGTCGATGACGACGTCCTTGTTGAACGTCTGGCGGTACTCGAACGCGAGTTCCGCGACGCGGACGCAGGCCTCCGGGTCGTCACCGTTGACGTGGAAGATCGGCGCCTGCACCATGCGCGCGACGTCCGTCGAGTACGTCGATGAACGCGACGAGCTCGGCGCGGTCGTGAAGCCGACCTGGTTGTTGATGACGACGTGGATCGTGCCGCCGGTTCGGTAGCCGCGCAGCTGCGACAGGTTCAACGTCTCGGCGACGATGCCCTGGCCCGCGAACGCGGCGTCGCCGTGGAGCAGGATCGGCAGCAC
>NZ_WTVK01000256.1 GCF_012910805.1 Aromatoleum evansii | reverse complement strand
GGTCGCTCACCGAGCCGGGCCGTTCGTCGTCGCTGGAGATCACCTGTCCCGGTTCCGAAGTCGCCCTCGCCCTCGTCGGCGCGGCGCGCCGGCTGGGTGTGCCCGCAAAGGCGCGTGAGGTGCGCGGCGTCGACCGCGTCGTCATCCGTGACGGCGAGGCTATCGGCGCGATGCTCACCCACATGGGCGCCGAGGACGCGCGCCTCGTGTGGGAGGAGCGCCGCATGCGCCGTGAGGTGAGGGCCACCGCGAACCGTCTCGCGAACTTCGACGACGCCAACCTGCGCCGTTCGGCGCGCGCTGCCGTCGCCGCGGGCAGCCGCGTCGCGCGGGCGATGGAGATCCTCGGCGAGGACGTGCCCGATCATCTTCGTCAGGCCGGTGAGTTGCGCATCGAGCACAAGGAGGCGAGCCTCGAGG
>NZ_WTVK01000255.1 GCF_012910805.1 Aromatoleum evansii | reverse complement strand
ATGCAATGCACGGGATTGCCGAACTGCTCCTGCACCGCGGCGCTCGGATCGTATGGCGGCTGCTTGTCGTCGGTGGGCAGCTTGCCATAGCCGCCCCAGTGCCGCTTGTAGGCGAGCGTGGTGGCGTCGAACACGATGACGCGGCGGTTGCCGTAGCCGTCGGCGATGTAGAGTTCGTTGGCATCCTTGTCGATCGCCATCTCGGCGGGGCGGCCGAGCTGCGTGGTGTCGTTGCTGTTGGTGCGGGTTGCGATCTTGCCGATCTGACCGAGATATTTGCCGTCGAGCGTGAACTTCAGGATTTCGCTGTCGTCATCGGCATTGCCGCCGATCCACACGAAGCCGCGCTCGTCGACCTCGATGCCGTGCTCGCGGCCGACCCATTGATAGCCGCCGCCGGGGCCGCCCCACGATCGCAGC
>NZ_WTVK01000254.1 GCF_012910805.1 Aromatoleum evansii | reverse complement strand
GAACGGCCAGCTGTCACTGGCGTTACTGCTGGCGGTGCAAATTGCCGCGGGCGTACTGGCCTTTGGGGTGATGATTGTGCTCTCCCGCCACCCGCTGGTAGTGGAGATGAAGCGCCAGTTGTGCCGTAACGAGAAGATGAAAACGCTGCTTCGCGCAGGCTAATTTTTTGAGGTCATTATGAAATTATTGATTCTTGGCAACCACACCTGCGGCAACCGTGGCGATAGCGCCATTTTGCGCGGGCTTTTAGATGCCATCAACACGCTCACGCCTGAGGCCGAAGTGGATGTGATGAGCCGTTATCCGGTGAGTTCTTCCTGGTTGTTAAATCGCCCGGTGATGGGCGACCCGCTCTATTTGCAGATGAAAGCGCACAACAATGCGCCGGGCATGGTCGGGCGAGTGAAGAAAGTACTGCGC
>NZ_WTVK01000253.1 GCF_012910805.1 Aromatoleum evansii | reverse complement strand
CAGATGTACGTGCGGTCCTCGACGCGCGCGACGTCCTGCGGCGAGCTCGCGGCGTAGAACGAGTTCGGCTTCTTCTCCTCGTTGAGGCGCGTGAACGTACCCTGCTCGACGAGCTTGTCGGTGATCTGCTTCCACTCCTCATCCGATCCAGTCACCCACTGGATGCGGTCGGGGGTGGTCATCTCGGCGACCTCCGCAACCCAGGCCGCGAGGCCCTCGTGCGTCGTGCCGCCTTCGGTGGGAACGCCGGCCTTCGGCATGTCCATCGTCGTCATGTGGATCGGCCATCCTTAGTGTGCGATCGGGCCCGAGCGGGATCTCCGCGCGTGCCGTCCTGATCGCTGTCGTCGGTCACCCCGGCCGCGGACGTTTCGTGGCTGGCCACGATTGTTTTCCGCTGCACGAATGGGGACTCTTCGAAC
>NZ_WTVK01000252.1 GCF_012910805.1 Aromatoleum evansii | reverse complement strand
CATCTGCGGTGCGCCGCCCGCGACGAATTCGTACCAACTCTTGCTGCGATAGCCAGCAGTGTCGACGCCGGCCTTCTCCAGTGCCTCCAGAGCGAACGGGTTGAGGAGACCGCTCGGTGCGCTGCCGGTGCTATAGGCGCGCACATCCTTGCCCAGCATCTGCGCCCAGTGGTTCAACATGCCCTCGCTCAGCATGCTGCGCGCGGAGTTGCGGGTGCAGAGGATCAGTACGATGGCCGCTTGGCTGGACAGCCGGATTGCAGCTGCACAGCCCGAGTTGCAGGTGTATACGCGCAACAAGGCGTTGGTGCAGATCGGGTTCTGGCGCGGCTTCCGGTCGGACGAGTTGAGCAGGCTGCAGGTCGAGCACGTCACCGTTGAACCCGGCCTTGGCATGACCATTTTCTTGCCTCGAACCAACAC
>NZ_WTVK01000251.1 GCF_012910805.1 Aromatoleum evansii | reverse complement strand
CTGGAAGACGACGCCGATGTCGCGGCGCAGCGACGGCACCTTGCGGCGCGGCATCGTCATGAGGTCTCGCCCGGCGATGTGGATCTGGCCGGACGTCGCCGTCACCTCGTGCGTCATGAGACGCATGAGCGAGCTCTTGCCCGAGCCGGACTGGCCGACGAGGAAGACGAACTCTCCGCGCTCGATGTCGAAGCTGACGTCGTCGAGCGCAGGCGACAGCTTTCTGCCGTACGTCAGACTCACATGGTCGAAACGAATCATGGCTCCCCCGCCGTGCTCGATGCGTGCTCGCTACCTACCCCGCGTGTGAGCCGGTGTCACTCGGCGTCGCGGGCGGCGGCGCGCTTCCAGCGGATGCCGGCCTCGATGAACCCGTCGATGTCCCCGTCGAACACGCCGGAGGTGTTGCCGACCTCGTACTCGG
>NZ_WTVK01000250.1 GCF_012910805.1 Aromatoleum evansii | reverse complement strand
CTGCTGACCTGGCCGGGCAGTTTGTCTTGTTCACGATATCAAAGGAGAGAAATCAAAGGAGAGAACTGGAATCTAACCTGAGGTTGCCGCGCCCGGCATGGACAACGCATACCGCAGCGCACGATAAGCCACTTTGCGGCCGGTCGACGGTGCGTTAATCAATTGAGCAGGCCAGATGTCGATCCGACCAATCAAAACCCACCACACGTTCGAGGTGATCTCGGATCAGATCCGCGACGAGGCCCGCTCGGGCGTCCTGGGAATGGGCGACCGCCTGCCCAACGAGCGGGACATGGCAAAGGCTCTTGCCGTAAGCCGACACGCCCTTCGGCGAAGCGCTGCGCGGCTTGGAATCTCTGGGCGTTAGTCGCTTGTGTCGGCGCAAGCTTATCCGTCAAAGCCGATCACGTGGCTGATACCGTTC
>NZ_WTVK01000024.1 GCF_012910805.1 Aromatoleum evansii | reverse complement strand
CTCGCTTGGGCAATCTGTTGCCTTTGCCGACCAGGTCGAACCTTTGAACAAGATTGTCTGCCGACTTGAAGTGGAAGCGAGAAAAGCGCTTGAACAGCTAGACAAGAAATGCAGCCGGCGAATCGGCAGGGTTCCTGCAGACGCTATTTCCCGGTAAATCGAAAGATCTTCCGATCCGCTGGTAACGAACCCGCTGCACTTGACATTAACCCCCAGGTCAGCAACGCCCCACTCCGGTCCCTCGTACTTTTAAAGGTTCACGAGCAGCTTTCCGATGTAGAGGTGATGTCGATCTAATGGGGCTACTGGCGTGTCATTGGTACGAACCGCCTTGGGCACATTCTCGGGACCGTGTCAGGAACTCACGCGAACAAGGAAGAAGGCCGCCTCTATGGGCGGCCTCAGAAGCTTAACGCCTAGTCGATGTAGTCTGGTCGGAACCAGGGCGCCGTCAATTCTTCTTGTAACCGTACGCCTCGGCTTTGCACTGCTCTGTAACAATGCCGTCCCCGCTGACCTGGCCCGTCACTGCGGCTCGCTGATTTGCGCCGGCGCAATTAGCCGCACAGTTCACCGGGACGGAAGAACCGAGGCCCGACCACTCGAGATGGTAGGTGACCAGCAGGGAGGCGCCCGCAGGAACCTCGATTCCCGAGACGGCATCGTCAGCGCCTTCTGCAATCCCGTTGACATTGGCTTCTTCGAATTCCGTAGGGGTCAATGGGTTCAGGTAACCATTGAAGACCGCAGCATGGATCGCCTGCCGGCCTTTGGGAACCACCGTACCTTCGCGGTCAAATCCGACATTCACCGCTTGACTGATGCCCGTGGCATTGTGCCAGACCAGATTGTAATAGAACTGGCCCGGGTTGGTCGCGACCTCGATCAGCTTCTTGTTTGCCACGATGGCAAACCGACCGTCATCGCTGCCGGACGCTGTGACCGGTACGCCGGCGCAATCGGTTAGGAAATTGCCCTCGGAGTCGGTCAGGAAGCAGCTCACGTTGCTGAGGGCCGGCAATACAGTAACCTGGACATGAATATTCCTGACGTCCGTAAAGCTGGCCTGCGGCTTGTTCGCTCCTGTGGCGGGATTGGGCGCCGTATCGGACAGGCTGAAATTGGCGTTGAAATTTTGTGAGATGCTCGGATTGGCGAGGGTGAGCGCACCTGTTGCGATTCCAATAGTCAGCGACCGGCAGTCCGGGGGTGTGGTGGCCGAGAAGGTCTGATTGGCCGGGGGGGTCACGCCGGAAAGGGGGCCGCCCTGAGTCCCGAAGGTGACGGCCAAGCTCGTCCAGCCTGTTTCGTAGCCCGTCATACAGATCTCGACCGGGATGGTGTCGCTAACCGATTGGCCATCGTAGATGGTGTACTGGTACGTGGCGGTCGCGCCATTGACGTCAACAGTGACTCCACCGGTGCTTTGGGCTGGGGTGGCATCGATATTGACGCTCTTTGCGGCCCATGCCGGCTGGGCCAAAAGCAGCCCCGAAAAAATTGCGGCGCAAAGGCCGAGGACGTTCTTGCGCATGATGCCCCCCAATAGTGTGCAGTGTTTCAGGAGTGCAGCTCCTTAGCACACCGGATTCCTTCCTTTGTGTGCCATCGCCACCAATTTTGGTGGTTGAATAATGCTAGACACTTACGGCGCTTGCCACTAGGGAGAGGCGTCACTGCGCGATCATGACATTTGTACCGTTCATGAGGCGCGATGTGATATCCGCCACACCCGTCCAGAGTTTCGGCGGATGCCGCGCCGCCACAGTAAAAAAATACGGCCGGGTGGGGAACCCGGCGTAGAAGGTGGAAACGGCGTCGCGCAGTGTCTCTTGGCTGTTGCCGAGCAGTTCCGCGAGGCGCCGTTAACATTGGGGCACCGTAATGTTCGAGGATGACCGCGACGATTGGCGTTCGCGCGCTGTGGGGTCCGAGAAGCTGAGATCCAGCCATTAAGCGTTGACGCATATGGTTGCGGTCGCAGTGGGTCATTTGGATACGATCGGGGCGGGGCTCCTCTCGCTTTTCGAGTGCCCGGTCGGCCTCGAACATCAGGAGTCCGCCGCAGTAGTCCCGGACCTACTCCC
Organism: Aromatoleum evansii; assembly: GCF_012910805.1. Taxonomy (GTDB): domain Bacteria; phylum Pseudomonadota; class Gammaproteobacteria; order Burkholderiales; family Rhodocyclaceae; genus Aromatoleum; species Aromatoleum evansii. The sequence continues at coordinate 78,706 of NZ_WTVK01000024.1, read as the reverse complement.
AGCTCGGCCTGCTTTCGACGAGCGCCCAGCACATGGCGACGATCGACGAGATAGCCCTCCGTTCGGAGTGGAAGATTCGTCACGGCCTGCACGACATGCCGACGAGCGCACTGGTCACCCAGAGCATCAGCAAGTCCGAGCGCAACGCAGGGATGCTGGCCCCAGCCGGCCAGAAAACGCTGACCGAGATCTACCAGGAATCGGACGAGTATCAGCGGGCGAAGCTTTACAACGAGATCTTCAGCCGGTCATCGCGCAAGAGGGATGGACCGGGGATGTGAGCACCGGATACCTATAGGTATAAAATACTTGCCGAAACGGCAAAGAATCAAAAAAATCCTGTGCCGCTTCAAAAAATCCGAACACGAGGGCAAGGTTTCATGGACGTGGTTGGCTACGAATTCCTTCGGCGCAGGCTCAACCTGAGCGCCTTCCCGCTGGCCCATCCGGCGCGGGTGGCGCCCGTCCAGCGCATTATGCATCTGCCGAACGACGGCGTGCAGGTGCCGCGCACCGTTGCGCCCGAGTCCGACCATCCGCTCGATCATGTGCTCTTTTCGCTTCGGCATGAAGGGATCAATCTGCAGGTGCTCGCCGAAGCGATGCCGCAGATCCCCGCTGAGGATCTGATGCAGCGCTTACGCGCGACGCCCTCCGGGCTCTACATCCGGCAAGCGTGCTACCTGTGGGAGTCGTTCACCGGGCGCGAGTTGTCCGACTTGCCTGCCGTGGCGGGCGTGTACGGCAGCCTGTTCGACCCGGATCGGTACGTGACCGGCCCGACCGTCAGGAATCCGAAGTGGCGGATCAGCTTCAATGGGCTGGGCTCGATGGACTACTGCCCGACTGTGCGCATGACCGATGCGGTGGGGCAAGGGATGGAGAGCGACATCCTCGGTCGAACGAATGCCTTCCTCGATTCGTTGGGGCCGATCAATGCTGACCGCGCCCTGTCTTGGGCTTACCTGAGCGAAACCGACAGTTCGTTCGCGATCGAGCGGGAAACCCCGAGCCCGCGCAAGGCCGAAGCTTTCGTGGCCTTGTTGCAGCAGGCGCACGAGAACGTTGAACTGACGGAAGCGTACCTGTCCGATTTGCAGTCCTCGACGATCTCGAACCCATATGATCGGGCAGCCTGTTTTCGTCACGAGCAGAACTGGCTACGCGGTGGTGGGCTGCGCGGGGCAAGCAGCGTCACCTATGTGCCGCCGGCACCCGATCTGCTGACGAGCCTGATGCCTGCCTTCATGGCACTGGCGAACAGCCTGTCCAAACAGATCAACCCGATCGTTGCGGCAGCCGTCGAGTCCTTCGGTTTCGTGTTCCTGCACCCCTACATGGATGGTAACGGCCGCCTATCGCGTTTCCTGTTTCATCACGCCTTGTGTCAGTCGGGCCAACTGGAACGGGGCCTGCTGCTGCCCGTGTCGATCGCGATGAAACGCCACGAGGAGCAGTATCTGCTCGCCCTGCAGTCCTTCTCGAAGCCTGCCCGCAAGCTGTGGGATGTGACGTGGATCGACGAGGATCAATTCGCATTCGACTTCAAGGGACAGCCTTCGATCTATCGCTACTGGGATGCCACGCCTTGCGTCGAATTCGGCTTCCGGATGGCTGAGGAAGCTCTTAACGTCGATCTGCGGCAGGAGACCGAATTTCTCGCGAGCTTCGACCGCATCAGCAGGGCTGTAAACGAGGAATTCGATTTGCGGTCGAACGACCAGCACCTGCTGATCGCGTCGGCGCTGCAAAACGGAGGTGCGATCTCGAAGAACCGGCGTAAGCAGTTGGTCGAAAGGGTTCCCGGCGAAGCCTTCGAGTTCATCGAAGCGCTGGTGAAGGCTGAACTCGCGCAGCAGGAGGCGCCGAGTCCTTCACGCCCGCGATCCGGTCCCGCCCTCTAAACAGAGCGCCGAGTGGATATGAGGGGCGAAGCATCCGTCGCAGCGAATGTCCGGCCGCCCCGCCCTGCATCAACTTCCCTGTAGGTAACAGCAACGCGCGTTTGACATTATCCCGCGAGTGAGGTCGCGCACTCCGCCAAGCTGGTTCGCGTTTGGAGCCGGGTGGGAAGGATTGCTTCAGTCCCCGGCTCCCCGCTCGCGATAGAGATCGCGCCGCGTGAGCGGCACGGGTGGCTGCGCCTTCGCGCGCTTCGACACCAGGATCTGATAGACGCCCACGCCGCCCTGCGCGAATTCGTGTGCACACGCGGCCATGTAGAGCCGCCAGACGCGGAAGATCTCGGGGCTCACATGCCCGAGCGCTTCGCGCCGCCGCGCTTCCAGCCGCTCGCCCCAATGCCGCAGCGTGAGCGCGTAATGGGGACGCAGACCTTCCACGTCCCAGATCTCGAAACCGGCCTGCTCCATCGCGCGCTGCACGTTGCCCACGGTATCGAGCTCGCCGTCGGGGAAGACGTAGCGGTTGATGAAGCGTGTGCCGACCGAATCCGGCCAGCCTTCGCGGTCGTGCGTGATGCCGTGATTGAGGAAAAGCCCGCCGTCGCGCAGCAGGCGATGAGCAGTCGCGAAATAGGTCGGCAGGTTGCGCAGCCCCACATGCTCGAACATGCCGACGCTCGCGATCTTGTCGAATCGCCCCGCTGCATCGATGTCGCGGTAATCCTTCAGCTCGACGGTAACCCGCTCCCCGAGGCCGGCCTCGGCGATGCGGCGTCGGGTGTAGTCGAACTGGTTACGACTCAGGGTGACTCCGTGCGCCTCCACGCCATAGTGCGTCGCGGCCCAGCACAACAGCGCACCCCAGCCGCAGCCGATATCGAGCAGGCGCTCCCCCGCCGTCAGGCGCAGCTTGCGGCACAGCAGGTCGAGCTTGTTGCGTTGCGCCCGCTCGAGGCTCTCGTCGGGCTGCTCGAAGTAGGCGCAGGAGTACACCATCTGCTCGTCGAGCCACAGCTGATAGAAATCGTTCGAGACGTCATAGTGGAAGGCGATGGCTTGACGGTCGCGACGACGGGAGTGCTTGACCTGCGTGCCGCCGGCCTCCCAGCGCCTGTCGCAAGCGCCCGGCCATGCAGTCCCGCCGCGGCGCGGCAGAGCGATTGCGCGGGCGAGCAGCGCCAGTCTTGTCGATCGGGGCAGGCGCAGCGCAGCGAAGTGCTCCTTCAGCGCGAGCACATCTGCGAAATCGCCTTCGACGTCCACCGTACCGCGTACATAGGCGTCCGCCAGGCGCAACGGGTCGCGCGTGAGGACCAACTCGCGCAGCACCCGCGCATCGTGGATGAACAGCGTGCAACGCGGCCGGCCGTCTCCGAATTCGAGGGTCATGCCATTCCACAGCCGTACGGCAGGCGCCGCGCTGGCGCCGCCCAGCAGGGGCGCAAGGATGCGTCGCGCCCGCAGCGTGTCGGCGCGCTCGGCTTCTGCGACCGAGATGTCTCGCATGTCGGCAACCATCGTCATCTCCTCCTAATCGACGCTTCCCCGTTACGAGCGCCGGCCTCCTTCGTCGCCCGTGCCGCCCCGGGTCTCCCCACGGGGCTCGCCCCTTCCGAGTTGGGGCCAGAACGCGGGCGTGCGCGCGCCGTAGCGCGCGTAGGTGTCGCCGAACTCGGCCGCCATCTCCCGTTCCTCCCGGCGCGCGAGCCGCAGGTACATGAACACGAGAACGGGGAACATCGCGAGCGTCACGATCGTCGGCCACTGCAAAAGGAACCCGACCATGATCAGGACGAATCCCGCGTACTAGGGATGCCGGATCCGGCGGTAGGGCCCCTCCACCGCCAGGCGGTGGGCACGTTGAGCCGCGTAAAGGACGCGCCAGGCGGCGGCCAGGAGTGAAAAACCGCCGAAGATGAACACCGCGCTCAGCAGGTGGAAGGGGCCGAAGTGCGGATTCGACTTCCAGCCGAATATGACCTCGAGCAAATGGCCCGAGTCATGCGCGAGAAAGTCCGTGCCGGGAAACCTGCTCGCGAGCCAGCCCGACAACAGGTAGATCGTCAGCGGGAATCCGTACATCTCCGTGAACAGCGCGACGATGAAGGCCGAAAAGGCCCCGAAGGAACGCCAGTCCCGCCTGCTCTGCGGTTTCGCGAAACTGAAAGCGAAAAGGATGAAGATCGCCGAATTGAGCACGACCAAGGACCACAGACCGTAGGCTGGAGTTTCGTTCATTTCTCTCCCCCCTCACCTCGCTCACGCTCCTGATCGCTGTGGCCCCGGCTTGGCCTGCTCGGAATGTTCTGCGGCGCCGACCCAGGCCGGAAACGCTGTGGCCATCGACACCCCGAGCAGGTCGAGACGAATATCTTGTGCATCCTCATCACAGCAGTCTCCTTGCAATCGTCGTGACGTAGAGGCTTACGTCCTGCACTTCTCCGCCCTGCAACGGATCCCCCTGAATGTCGCTCCCCGATGTCTCAGCGCCGCCCGATCTCCCGGCCGAGGCGCCAGCTCAGCCAAAAGGCCAGCAGATACCCCAGGATCGCCAGCACCGGGATGTCGCCCCAGCGAGGCCCGATGCTGTGCTGCATCAGTAGGGACGATGCGACATACAGCCCGAGCGTCACCAGCGCCAGCGACACGCGTCGCCCGGTGCGGTCGATCTCCTCCTGCAGCCGCTCCAGGCCCCGGTGCGAGACCGACAGCTCGATGCCTTCGGCCCGGATCCGGTGCAGTGCCCTGCTCAGGTCCGACGGCAGCTGCCGCAACGACACGAAGGCCTCGTACTCGAAGCGGGCCCCCGGATGCCCCGCCCCGCCTGCCGTTTCCAGTAGGTCTCCCGCCTTGTTGAACAGCCCCTCGACGAGGCTGAACCGCGGGTCGAGCCGCCGCACCGTGCTTTCCATCAGGAACACCGCCCGCAGCAGGACCAGCAGATGGTGCGGCAGGCGCGCGTTGCGTCCGTGGCCCATGCGCGCGATGCGCAGGAAGGCCTCGCCGAAGGACCAGTCGTTCAAGGGCTTGCGCGCATAGTCCTGGACGAGTTCCTCCATGCCGGCCAGAAACTCCTTGCGATCCAGCGCGCCGCCGAGCACACCCAGGTCGAGATAGGCATCCACGAGCCAGTCGCCGTCCTGCTGCACGAAGGCCATCATGAAGGCGATGAGGCCCATGCGCGTACGCCGGTCGAGGAAACCGACCAGCCCGAAGTCGTGAAAGCAGATGCGTCCGTCGTCGAGCACGAAGAGGTTGCCGGGGTGCGGATCGCCGTGGAAGACGCCTTCCACGAAGAACTGGTGCAGGTAGGCGTCCACCAGATTCCCCGCGAGCCGCGGCCCCTGGGGCAGGAAGGCCGCATCGTCGATGCGCCGGCCGGGGCTCATTTCCTGCACGATGACCCAGTCCGTGTAGAGATCGTCCACGACGCCGGGCACATAGACCGTGGGCGATCCCTGGAACATCTCGGTAAAACGGGCGATGTTGTGCGCTTCCTGACGGAAATCGATCTCCTTGTGCAGGTTGCGCGCGAGCTCGTCCACCAGCTCCAACGGCTTGATCGCGCGCAGGCCCGGCAGCAGCCACAGGACGCTCCTCACGAACCAGCGCAGGATGCGGATATCCTCCTCGACCTGCCGCCGGATGCCAGGACGGCGCACCTTGACGATGACGATGCGACCGTCGCGGGTCGTCGCGCGGTGCACCTGGGCGATGGAACCCGCCGCCAACGCCTCCGGCTGGAACTGCGCGAACAGCTCCTCCAGCGGGCGCCCGAATGATGCTTCCACCTCCGCACGCGCCTGCTCGAAAGGAAAGGACTGGACGCGGTCGTGCAGCCTCTGCAGGGCCGTCACATAGTCGTCAGGCAGGAACTCGCGGTGCAGGCTCAAGCCCTGTCCGAGCTTGACGAAAGTCGTGCCGAGCCGTTCCAGCGTGGCGGCGAAGCGCTGCGGCGGCGCGGTTTGACCACGCGCCAAGCGGCTGCGCGCAAGCCCCCACCGGAGGACCAGCCCCCACAGCGCCAGATTGATCTGCAGCAGCCGAATTGCCACGTGCATCGCGATCACTTCCTTCCCGGGCGGCCATCCCACTGCCGAACACCCCTCGCCGGCGCGACGTGCCTCAAGGTCCGTGGGTGCGCCTGCCGCTGCCGCATGCGGGCGGTCAGACCAAGCGACGATGAGTGTGTTCGTAGTGGGCCCCTCGCGCATTCCGATCGGGAGCGTCGCGACTACGGTCATTCGACGACTCCCGTTTCGGACATGTCGTCTGAACGGATGCGTTGGGGGTTGCACGGAGCGGCTCAGTGACCGCTGCTTCTTGAAAAGTTACGTGAAGTGTAAGCGGCGCTCGACTACGCGAGCGTGACCACCGGATTACATTGCTGTAACCCGGAGATGCCCCTGCGATAGGAACGCATCGAATATCAGGCCGCGCTGTCGCACTTCGCTCGCATGCGTCCGCACCGCAGCAGCCCCCTGGACCTGTCCATGCGCAGACAGTAGCAATTGCCGCGGATCGATGGCAGCCTGGTGCTGGCACCGGCCTCGAAATGAGCAATCCGCAGCACCTCGAGAAAATGCAGCGCGGCGCCCAAGCCATGAAAAACCGTCAGCTGGCCCGAGCCAGCACACAGCCACCGCCCGTCCAACGAGATCGCATAGCAATCGTCGCCGCGCTCCCCGATCGCATGAACGCGCACGCGGCGCCTGTCGCGGCATCCGTCGCGCGCAACCGCCAGTTCGAGCCAGGTCGCAACCTTGTCGCGAGTTGCTGAAAGCTCCATCGACCTCCCTCCCACTTTGTTCGTACCCCCTGTCCGCCATCAGCAAGTGCGGCGACAAGAACCTCCGACGCCTGGTGGTGCGGTGTGGCAGCGCACACGGCGGCATTTTGACGCTACGGCACCTCGCTGCATTTGAGTGCGACCATGCGTCTCAAGGTCGTCTCCTCGGCAATGAACACATCCACTGCCAGGGGGTCGAATTGCGCGCCGCTCATACGCACGATCTCGGCCTTCGCGGCATCGAAAGGCAAGCCCTTGCGGTACGGCCGGTCCGAAGTCATCGCATCCAGCGTGTCGATGACGGCGAACAGCCGGGCACCGAGCGGAATTTCCGTGCCGCGCAGGCCGCGCGGATAGCCGGTGCCGTCGAAACGCTCCTCATGGCACAGGACGATATCGGCGGCGTCGGCCATTCCGGGGAGACGGCTGACGATCCGATAGCCGTCGTCGGCGTGCCGGCACATGAGCATCCACTCGTCGGCGCGGAGGGGCCCGTTCTTGAGCAGCACCCGGTCGGGGATACCGATCTTGCCGATGTCGTGCAGCAACGCTCCCCAATAGATTTCCCGCAATTGGCGTGCGTCGGCGATGCAGCGCTTCGCGAGGACGAGCGTGTGGCAGGCAACGCGGCGCGAGTGCTGGCCGGTTTCATGCTCGCGCAGGTCCAGCAGATCGGCAAGCGCTTCGGCGAACGTCGCGTAGGGGTCTTCGGCAGTCCCCCGTGTGGCGCGCTGCCGGTCTAGGAAACAGGGCTCGCACACATGCGCGCCGTCGTCCTGCACCGGCAGGGAATGGGCAACCGTCCGGCCGCAGCAGTCGCATCGGCCTGCATCCGGCTCCCCTCCGGCCGGTGAAGGCATGCCGGTCGGTTCGATGGCATCGTGCTCGTGCAATTTCCGCCCCCGCTACGCAAGTCCGTCTCGGCACGTCCGCGGCAACGTTCCGCCCCCTCGCCGCGACGCGCTATCCGGCAGACGTGCGTCGTCGCCCTTAGCGCGGAAGGAAAGCGGGCGTCCGGCGGTGCATAGCCCAACCACTCTTCGCTGACTGGCATCGCTCATTCCTTGCCTCCGTCCTTCGGTTCGCCGCTCCCCCCGTGTCCGTGCCCGCCGTGGCCGTGATGCATGAACAAATGCATCAGCGGGCAGGCAAGCAGGAACAGCCAGGGCAGGATGCCCAGCACATGGGTACGGTGCTCCAAGATGAGCAGCGTCGCGCCAATCACGGCGAATCCGCCGAAAACCCAGCGGGCACGCCGGGTTCCCGTGTCGTTGGACGGGGTCTTCGAGGTCGTCCGGGTGGGATGGTCGTGCGCATGCATGATGTGCTCCCTTGAGCGGGTCAGTCCCATCCTAGACTCCACTCCCCGACCGCAGGCTGACCCCGTCATTACATCTTTGTCATTTCATGGCCGCCAGACGGGTCGCGAAGATGGGGGCGCCGCATGCATCTCCCGGAAGCGGCTTTCGGGATCAATCGCACTCGCTCGCAGCGGATCGCTTACCTTACAAAGATGTAATCTCGGCGTCTACGATCTGACGGGCGATCTCGCGCAACATGTCCCAATGCCGGCCAAAGAGCGCGGCAAGTAACAACAGCCCCCGAGGGGGTCGCCCATGCAGAGACTCAAGCCGTGCGGGCTGTTCGCCCTGCTCGCGGTGCTGGCCAATCCGGCGGTCGCCGCACAGCATGTGAACGAGCGCCCAGACTCCCCCCCGGCCGCATCGCCTGAGGAGGCGACAAGACCGGCCGCGCCGGCGCTCGCCGGATACCGCCCCTTCACGGCGGACGAACCCATGCGCGACTGGCGCGCAGCGAACGCCGAGGTCGGACGCCTGAAAGGTCACGGCGGCCATCTTCGCGACGCGACCAAGCCGAGCGGCGAGGCGCCCCACAAGGCACACGGGGGGCCGCAATGAGAGCGACCCGACCGTTCGCGACGCTCTGCACGTCCCTGCTGCTCGCGGGCTGTGCCACGAGCGTGATCGAAGACAATTTCGCGACACTCGACGAGCTCGGCCGCCAACGGCTCGGGTCCGAACTGCGGTGGCTGCGGACCGACGAAGCACGCCGCGACATGACACAGGAGGTCGACCAGCTGCTTGCATCCCCGCTCGGCGCCGACGCAGCGGTCCGCATCGCGCTCGGCTACAGCCCGGCGCTGCAGGCCCTGCTCGCCGACGCGGCCGCGGCCTCCGCCGACGCGACCCGGTCGGCACGCATCGCCAATCCCGTGTTCACCTTCGAGCGGCTCGTGCGCGACGGTCACGACGGACGCGAACTCGAAATCGGACGGGCGCTCGGCATCTCGCTGTTCGACATCCTGCTGCTCCCGGCCCGGCGCGAGCGCGCGGCACAGCGTCAGGAGGCCACGCGCCTGCAGGCCTCCGTGGCCCTGGTGACGCTGGTGACCGACGTGCGGCGCGCCTGGGTTCGTGCGGTCACGGCGAAACAGATCGCCCACTATCAGCAGGACGTGGCCAGCGCCGCGGAGGCAGCCGCCGAGCTCGCGCGACGCATGCAGGGCGTCGGCAACTTCAGCCGGCTGCAGCGCGCACGCGAGCAGGCCTTCCATGCCGATGCGGTCGCGGAGCTGGCCCGTGCGCAACAGCATGCAGCCGCGGCACGGGAAGCGCTGATACGCCTCCTCGGCTTGCCGACCGCTCAGGCAGCACGACTCGAACTACCCGAGCGACTGCCCGACCTGCCCACCGTCGAACGCGACGAGAAGGAAGTCACGCAGGCCGCACTCGACGAACGGCTCGACGTACGGCTTGTCCGTGCCGACCTCGAAGCGACAGCGCGCGACCTCGGCCTCACGCGGGTCACCAGCGTGGTCAACGGTCTGCACATAGCAGGCATCGACAACCGTGAGACGGGCCAGAGCCGGCAGCGCGGCTTCGAAGTCGAGTTACCCCTGCCGCTCTTCGACTTCGGCGACGCGTCCCGCGCGGGCGCCGAGGCGCGCTACCTGGCGGCCTTGAACCGCACCGCGCAGGTCGGCGCCGACGCGGCGTCACAGGTGCGCGAGAGCCATGCGGCTTGGCGCACCACGTGGACACTCGCCCGCCACTGCCGCGAGGAGATCGTACCGCTGCGCCAGACGATCTCCGACGAGCTGGTGCTCCAGTACAACGGGATGCTTGCGGGCGTTTTCGAGCTCCTTGCCGATGCTCGCTCGCGGATCGGCAGCGTGATCCAGACCATCGAAGCGGAGCGCGACTTCTGGCTCGCCGATGCCACCCTCGAGGCGGCTCTCCTGGGTACCCCTGTCGCACCCGTTTCCCTGCAGGGCCGCCCCCCTCCCGGCGATGCCGGGGGCGGCGGCGGACGCTGATCCGGAGATTGCATCCATGAACTCCCGTCGACATTTCCTCGCCGGCGCGGGCTTGCTCGCGGCCGCCTCGGCCGTGAGCCGGGTTGCACTCGCCGCGCTTCCCGAGGCGGCCAGCCAGACGAGCGCGGCGACGATGCCGCCGCTCGCTCCGCCTTCCGGGCGCCCGTACAACCCCGTCGTCACGCTGAACGGCTGGACGGCGCCATGGCGCATGCGCAACGGCATCAAGGAGTTCCACCTCGTCGCCGAACCGGTCGAGCGCGAGCTGGCGCCGGGAATGACCGCACGCCTGTGGGGCTACAACGGCCAGTCACCCGGCCCCACGATCGAAGTCATCGAGGGCGACCGTGTCCGCATCTTCGTCACGAACCGCCTGCCCGAGCACACGTCGATCCACTGGCACGGCCAGCGCCTGCCCAACGGGATGGACGGCGTCGGCGGCCTGACCCAGCCGCAGATCCCGCCCGGCAAGACCTTCGTGTACGAGTTCGTCGCGCGCCGGCCGGGCACCTTCATGTATCACCCGCACGCCGACGAGATGGTGCAGATGGCGATGGGCATGATGGGGATGTGGATCACCCACCCGAAGGACACCCACCCGCTGATCCGCGCGGTCGATCGCGATTTCTGCTTCCTGCTGTCGAGCTACGACGTCGAGCCGGGCAGCTACACGCCGCGCGTGAGCACCATGCTCGACTTCAACCTCTTCACCTTCAACAGCCGCGTGTTCCCGGGCATCGATTCGCTGAACGTGCGCCGCAACGACCGCGTGCGCATCCGCATCGGCAATCTCACGATGACCAACCACCCCATTCACCTGCACGGCCACGAGTTCGAGGTCACCGGCACGGACGGCGGTCCCACGCCGGTCGCCTCGCGCTGGCCGGAAGTCACGGTCGACGTCGCGGTCGGCCAGATCCGCCAGATCGAGCTCGTCGCCGACGAAGAAGGCGACTGGGCGCTGCACTGCCACAAGTCGCACCACACGATGAACGCGATGGGGCACGGCGTGCCGACGATGATCGGCGTCGATCACCGCGGTCTCATCGAGAAGATCCGGAAGCTCGTGCCCGACTACATGCTGATGGGCGAACGCGGCATGGCGGACATGGGCGAGATGGAAATGCCGCTGCCCGACAACACCCTGCCGATGATGACGGGTCAAGGCCAGTTCGGCGCCATCGAGATGGGCGGCATGTTCACGGTCATGCAGGTGCGCCGCGGCCAGAAACCGGGCGACTATTCCGACCCGGGCCGGTTCAGGCATCCGTCGGGATCGGTCGCATACGAATGGACCGGCGAAGTTCCCGAGCCGGAGCGCAGTTCGGCACGCCCCGGCGGACCCGCTGGTCACGTTCGTACGACTTCCACGCTCGAACTCGCAGTACGCAAGCCGACGCGGCATGGGGCGACGAACTAGGCGCACCGCCGAGCGAAGCAGATCGCCCCGGCTTCTCAGCGTCCGCCGCGGTTCGGATGAAGCGCCCGTTTGAGACGCCAGATCTCGTCGCCGTTCATGACAATCTTCTGGCCGTCGCGGGTCTCCATGACATGCCCCTCCTGCATTCTTGCCACCCGGCCGAACTTGTCTTCCATCGCCATCTTTCCGTCCTCGAAGATGTATACGGTCGATCCGTCCGTCAGCAGGATTGACTGCTCGACGCCACCTTGGTCGACGGCCATTGCCGAGGACGCCATCAGGGCAAAGGCAACCGCGGATAGGATCTTGGTGAGCATAATGATTTTCCTCGTAATATCGGGTCTGAACGACAACTGGTCGGATGGCTCTTCCCCTGAATCCAGAGACTTCAGCTGGGAAAGAGCACCCACATGCTAATCGCCGCGGCTCGACGCTCCGATGACGGCCGGATTACATTCATGTCATTTCGGTTTCGCAGGCATCGATGCCTTTACACGGGAGAAGAGATTCCATGCAGCACGACACCGTGGCACGCCTGATCCAACAGTGGAAGTCCGACCCGCACAGCACCTACAACAGTTGGTTCCTGTGGGAGGAGCGCCTCAAGAACTTCCGCTCGATCCGGCGCGGAATCGCCCAGGTCGTGCGGGAGATCGAGGCCGGGAGCTTCGGGAACGCCTATCGCGGATCGTCGCTGGAAACCGTGGTGGGTTCAATCGCCGAGCAGCGGCAAATCTTCAAGGGAGCCGATCACGCATTCCTCTGGAAGCCCAAGCTCCGCATTCCCGACATCTACGAGAACGCGGCCAACCAACGCGCGTTTGGCCACCTGCTTCATTCCTGCGACTGCTGCGACACGACGGAAGCCATCGACGGCGCAATCCGCCGCATCGACGTGCTGGGAATCAAGGGTCTCGGCCCCGCGGTCGCCAATCTGCTCTACTTCATTCACCCGACCCTGATGGCGCCGTTCAATACGGCGATCGTCAAGGGATTCAATGCCCTGACCGGCAGCAGCGTCAAGCTCGGGCGCTGGGATCACTATCTTTCGATGCGGGAAGGTCTTGTCCGGCTCAACGAACGGCATCGGGCACAGCTGTCCAATGACCTTGGCGCAATCGCCGGCCTGATGTTCGATATCGGTTCCGGCCGTTACGTGGCTCCACCCCCCGCACATGACGATGCGGCCATGCAAGCCTGGGCCGCCGACCTGCAGCGCGTCCGGGACGAGGCCGCGGCCGAGCGGCGGTTGCGGCAGGAATGCGAAAACGATGCCACCCATACCGAGATCCAGGGCTGGCTGCGGGACCTCGGCCTCGCGCTGGGCCATCACGTGTGGATCGCATCGAACGACAGGAGTCGCACGTACGGCGCCGGTCGGCTCGCGGATGGCTGCCTGCCCGCCCTTCCCGACGCGATTGCCGGCGGGCTCGATTCGGTGCGCCTGATCGACGTGTTGTGGGTGTCGCGCGACGGCGACCGCGTTGCCGCGGCATTCGAGGTCGAGCATTCCACGTCCATCTACTCCGGCATCGTGCGCATGCTCGACCTGGCCCTGGGAACCGAGATCGCCTCGCGCAGCCCGCTGTTCCTGGTCGCGCCGGACAACCGGCAGCTCGAGGTCCAACAGCAATTGCGGCGACCCGCGTTCTCCCGCGTGGCGGAACTCGGCATCCGTTATCTGCCCTACAGCGAACTGCGGCAGCACCGCGAAGCAATTGCCCGGTTCGGTTCCGGCATCAAGCCGCTCATGGAAATCTCCAAGTCCCTGTAAGGGAATCGGGACAGGGGGGCGATAGAGCGCGTGAGCGCGCTGGGCCGAGAGTCCTTTGCCCCTCCCGGGTCACGGCTGACAGAGATGTAATGTTCGGGTCATGCTGCAGTCGGAAACCGATGTGCATACTGCTTTTGTCACACGGCAATGTGCACTCCCGTCACCTCAGCGACGCCTCTCATCCTGCCCGGCGTCGTTGAGGTGCACCGAGACTCTGCCGTGGTCGCCGGATGTCGATGAAAATTCGCAGGAGGGGTCATTTCATGAAAAGCATCCTCATAGCCGCCATGGCGGCGTCCCTGGGTCTGGCCGTTCCTGCCTATGCGGACGACGCCCACCATCCGGAGCAGGCAGCCGCGGCCGCGCAAGCTCCCGCCGACGCGCCCGCGCAGACGCTGCAGAAGATGCAGGACAACGTCAAGAAGATGGAGGGTCAGCTTGACCGCGTCGCCAAGGCGAAAACCGACGAGGATCGCCAGAAGGCCATTGCCGAACACATGCTGACCATGCAGGAGAACATGACGCTGGCCCGCGGAATGCAAGGCGGCATGATGGGCTGCCCGATGATGGGCTCGGGCATGGGCGCCATGATGGGCGCCATGATGGGTCAACAGGGCGGCCCCGGCGACGGCAGCATGCAGATGGGCATGATGGCCCGGATGCAACAGATGGAAAAGCGCCTCGACATGATGCAGATGATGATGGAGCAGTCGATGCGCGGGCAGGCGGGACGAACAGCGGTACCGGCTAGGTAGCCAACGCACCGGCTCCCGGCGACTCCGCGCCCGGGGGCGGCTTCGATTCCGGCCGGGGGCTCATCGCGCGGGGCAAGACTGCAGCAGGAGTCGATCATGGCAATCGATCCGGTATGCTCGATGGACGTCACCGAGCAGAGGGCGGCTGGCAGCGCCGAATACGAGGGACGTCGTTACTACTTCTGCTCGGCGCATTGCCTCGACAAATTCCGTGCGAATCCCGCGGCCTACCTCGGGTCGCCCGCTGCCGCCGCGGCCCCCTCCTCGCAGGCCACACATGACCATACCCACGCCCATTCGGGCGGTGCCCACGGCCATGCTGCTGCGCCTGTAGCCGCACCCGGCAAGGCGGCGAAGGCCCAGGCAAAGGATCCGATCTGCGGCATGGTCGTCGACAAGGCCACCGCGCTCAAGACCGAGCGCGCCGGCCGAACCTACTACTTCTGCAGCGTCGGTTGCCAGCGCACCTTCGAGTCGCCCGAGGCCGAGTTGAAATCGATGCGCACACGGGTGACGGTCGCGCTCACTGGTGTGCTGGCGTTGGCAATCCTGCGTGCCGGCGCCTTCCTTACTCTGGCGACGGGGGCCACCATCGTCACCTGGGCGCCGATCCCGGCACTGCCTTGGTTCACGTGGGGCATGTGGCTCTTCCTGCTGGTCACCCCCGTGCAGTTCATCGGCGGCTGGAGCTTCTACAAGGGCTCGTGGACGGCAATCCGGACGCGCACGATCAACATGGATTTCCTCATCGCGCTCGGCACCACGGTCGCGTACCTGTACAGCGTTGCGGTCCTGTTCTTCCCCGACGTCCTGCCGGTCAAGGTCGAGGAGCGTGATGTCTATTTCGAGGTCTCGGCGGTCATCATCGCTTTCGTGCTGCTCGGCCGCTACATGGAGGAGCTGATCAAGAAGCGCTCTTCCGCGGCGGTGCGCAGGCTGCTCGACCTCAAGCCCGCCACGGCGCACGTTATCCGCGACGGAGCGGAGATGGAGATACCGGCCGAATCGGTCATGGTCGATGAGGTCGTCGTGGTCCGGCCGGGGGAGAAGATCCCGACCGACGGCATGGTGCTCGAGGGCGGCTCCTCGGTGGACGAATCCATGCTGACCGGCGAATCGATGCCGGTGGAGAAGACGGTCGGGAGTGCCGTCATCGGCGGCACGCTGAACCGCACCGGATCCTTCCGCTTCCAGGCCACCAAGGTGGGCGCAGAAACCGCGCTGGCGCAGATCATCAAGATGGTCGAGGATGCCCAGGCGAGCACCGCGCAGATCCAGCGCATCGCCGACAAGGTGACCGGCTACTTCGTGCCCGCCGTCGTGGGCGTCGCGTTTCTCGCCTTCTTCGGCTGGTGGGCGACGGGCAACTTTCCGCAGGGCCTGCTGGCCTTCATCGCCGTGCTGATCATCGCCTGCCCCTGCGCGCTGGGCATCGCCACGCCGGCGGCCCTGATGGTCGGCGTCGGCAAGGGCGCCGAAGGCGGGATCCTCATCCGCGGCGGCGAGGTGCTCGAGCGCGCCCAGGCGCTCACGACGGTGGTGTTCGACAAGACCGGCACCCTCACGCGCGGCGAACCCATCGTCACCGACGTCCAGGTCCTGGGCGAGCGGTCCGAGGACGAGGTGCTGCGCCTGGCCGCGGCGCTCGAATCGGGTTCCGAACACCCGCTGGGCGAAGCGATCGTGCGCGCCGCCCTGCACCGCGGTCTCGCGCTGCCCGCTACCGCAAAATTCGAGGCCGTGCCGGGGCACGGCGTGCGCGGCGAAATCGAGGGTCACCGCGTGTCGCTCGGCAATCGGCGCCTGTTCGAGACCGACGGGATCGACGCGGCTGCCGCCGAGGAAGCGATGACGCGCCTCGAGTACGATGGCAAGACCGCCATGCTGGTGGCGTGCGACGGGCAGCTTTCCGGCATCATCGCCGTCGCGGACACGCTCAAGCCGGACGCGAGGGAAGCGGTCACCGCCTTGCGCGGCGAGGGCGTCGAAGTGGTCATGCTGACCGGAGACAATCGCCGCACGGCCGATGCGATCGCCCGCGAGCTTGGCATCGACGCCGTGATCGCCGACGTGCTGCCCTCCGACAAGGCGAAGGTGATTCAGACGCTGCAGAAACAGGGCAAGCAGGTGGCGATGGTCGGCGATGGCGTGAACGACGCACCGGCACTCGCCACGGCCGACATCGGCATCGCGATCGGCTCGGGATCGGACGTCGCCAAGGAGACCGGCGGCATCATCCTGATCCGCAACGACGTCCGCGACGTCGTCGCCTCGATCCGCCTGTCGCGCGCGACGATGACGAAGATCAAGCAGAACCTCTTCTGGGCCTTCATCTACAACAGCATCGGCATCCCGGTCGCCGCGCTCGGTTTCCTCAACCCGATCATCGCCGCCGCGGCGATGGCCCTGTCCTCGCTGTCGGTAATCGTCAATTCGGCACTGCTCAAGCGCAGGAAGCTGGGAACATTGTGAAGACGCACAACGAAACCTGGCGGCGCGCGATCGACCGATGGGGCTGGCTCTGCCCAACGGCCATGATCCTGGCCGCGGCAGCCATCCTCAGGGTATGGGGGCTATCCTGGTGGACCGCGATCGTTGTCGCCTTGCTGCTGGCGTGCCCCGTCCTGTTGGTGTGGGGGGCGATCGTGATCCGGCGCCGGCGTCGCGAGGGCGGGAACTGGTAGCGAATTCCGGCCGATAGACCGTACGAGGAGAGAAGGAGGACATCATGTTGCGACAACTCTTGCAGAAGCGTCACGCGCTGGTGTTGGCACTTGGGCTCGCAGCCTCGGGGACGGCGCTGGCCGTCGAAACGGGACTCCATCAGGTCGTGGACGGCATCGACGTCTATTACGGCATCCTGCCCGCCAAGGTCGCGAGCAAGCATCCTGCCACGCACGAAGAGAAGACGATGCATGGCGGCGTACCGACGGGAAAGGACGACTATCACGTGCTCGTCGCGCTCTTTGATAGAAAGGGGGCGCGCATCACCGACGCGCAAGTGAAGGCGACGGTGGCGGAACTGGGCATGGCCGGCACACGCAAGAAACTCGAGCCGATGCGCATCGAGGACACGGTGAGTTTCGGCAACTATTTCGCCCTGTATGGCGAGGGGCCGTACCGCGTCACGATCGAAGCCCAGCTGCCGGGGACTGCCAAGCCGGTCGAAGCGGTATTCGAATACAGGCGTCGTTGAAACTCAGCGGGACGGGCGGGTCTGGCAGAGCACAGATAATGAAGACCCATGCACGCAATGCCGTCGTCGCCGTCGTGGCGGCATTCCTCGCGCTCGGCATCGGCTGGTTCGCGCTCCGTCCGGCCCCGGTCAGCGACGTCCTCGAGGCGAACGGCCAGGTACGCGGCACGGAGGTGACGCTCAGCGCGCGCATTCCCGGCATCGCCGAGGTGGTGGCCGTGCGCGAAGGCGATCGGGTGGCCGCCGGCCAGCTCGTGGCGCAGATCGCCGCCCGCGAACTCGAGGCGCGATCGGCACAGGCGCGTGCGCAGGTGGCTGCGGCGCGGAGTCTGGTCGCAGAGCTCGACGCCCAGGCGCGAGTGCTCGACGAGACCTCCGGGCAGGCACAGCTCGGTGCCCGCGTGGTGGCAGGCACGGCGTCCCACGAGGTGCATCGCGCACGCGAGGCGCTCGCGCGCGCTGCCGCCGAGGTGGCGGCGGCCGAGGCCCAGGCAGCGCAGGACGGCAAGGTCTACGAGCGCTTCGCGGACCTGCTCGCGCAAGGGTTCGTGAGCCGCAACTATTTCGATGAAGTGGCCGCGCGTCGACGGGCCTCCGAAGCCCGGCTCGCCGCCGCGCGCCGGGCCGCCGAGGAGGCGCTCGCCGAGCGCGACAAGGCGAGCGCAGCGACGGGCGAGATCGAGATCCGCGAACGCGACGTCAAACGGATCGCGGCCGAACGCGATCGCGTCCTTGCCGCTCGCACCAGCGCCGCGAGCCAGGTGGATGCGGCGAGCGCCCGGGTGGCCGAGATCGAGGCGCAGCTTGCCGACACGCGAATCGTCGCGCCGTCCCGGGGCACGGTCATGGCGAAGCTCGTGGAGCCCGGCGAACTCGTCGCCGCCGGCCGCCCAATCGCGACGATGGTCGATCTCGAGGATCTATACGTCCGGGTCTACGTCGCGGAGCGCGACGTCGGGCGCGTCCGGCTGGGCAGCGCGGCGAACGTGTCCGTCGATGCTTATCCCGACCGGACCTTCGTCGGCGCAGTCAGCGAAGTGGCCCAGCAGGCGGAGTTCACGCCGAAGGAGGTGCACGTGAAGGACGAGCGCGAAAAGCTCGTGTTCGGCGTGAAAGTACGCCTCGCGAACCCCGATGGCGTGCTCAAGCCGGGCATGCCTGCCGACGTCAGGATCAGGGTCGGGCTGGCGGATGAACGGTAGCGACGTGATCGCCATCCGCTCGCTGTCGCGCCGTTTCGGCGCGCGGACCGTCCTCGACGGCGTGTCGCTGGCCGTCCGGCACGGAGAACTCTTCGGCATCGTCGGCGCCGACGGCGCGGGCAAGACCACGCTTCTGCAGACGGTGTGCGCGATCCTCGACCCCAGCGCGGGCAGCGTCACGGTCGCGGGGCTCGACAGCGTCCGCGACGCCGCGCGGATCAACGCTTCCCTGGGTTATGTCGCCCAGGCGTATTCGCTTTACGGCGACTTGACCGTGGCCGAAAACCTGGAATTCTTTGCCGCCATCCGCTCCGTGCCGCCGGACGCGTTCGTCGCGCGGCGCGAACAGCTCCTGCGGTTCTCGGGCCTCGCCCCCTTCCTCGACCGCCGGGCCCGCGCACTGTCGGGCGGCATGCAGAAGAAGCTTGCCGTTTGCTGCAGCCTCATACACGAGCCCGACATCCTCGTGCTCGACGAACCGACGCTCGGTGTCGATCCGATCTCGCGCCGGGAGTTGTGGACCATGCTGCGCGAATTCCACCAGCGCGGCAAAACGATCGTCGTCGCCACCTCGTACATGGACGAAGCGGTCGCCTGCGACCGGGTCGCCATTCTGTCCGGGGGGCACGTGCTCGCCTGCGATCGTCCGGCAGCATTCGGGGGGGATCTCGAGGAGAGGGTCAAGGTGCTCCTCGCGGGGGACGCCGGGGCCGAGCCGGCGGCACCTGACCGCCCGCGGCCCGAGACGAAAGGCGAGGCCATCCGCGTCGCCGGCTTGAGCCGGCGCTTCGGCGCCTTCGTTGCCGTTGACGACATGAGCTTCTCCGTGTCGCGCGGGGAGATCTTCGGACTGCTCGGTCCGAACGGCTCGGGCAAGAGCACGACGATCAAGATGCTGTGCGGCATCCTGCCCCCCGACGGGGGAAGCATCAGGGTTGCCGGCATCGACGTGGCCGCCCACCCGGCGGCGGCCAAGGGTCGCATCGGGTACATGTCGCAACGGTTCTCCCTCTATGTCGACCTCACCGTCGACGAAAACATCGAGTTCTTCGGCTCGCTCTATGGCCTCGCGGACGAGATGATGGCCGATCGGCGAGCGTGGGTGCTGCGGCTCGCGGGGCTGCGCGGGCACGAACGCAGCCTGGTGAAGAACCTGTCGGGCGCGCTGCGACAGCGCCTCGCGCTCGGCTGCGCCGCGCTGCACCAGCCGGATGTCCTGTTTCTCGACGAACCGACCTCCGGGGTCGATCCGGTATCGCGCGATGCCTTCTGGCGCCTGATCGGCGATGTCGGTCGTGCCGGAACAGCCGTGCTCGTCACTACCCATTACGTGCGCGAGGCCGAGCGCTGCGATCGGGTGGCTTTCATCGACCGTGGCCGTCTCCTCACAGTCGATTCGCCGGCGAGCCTGCGTGCGCGGTACGACGGAGCGTCGCTCGAAGACATCTTCATCGCATTGATGACGCGGAAGGACGCGGCATGAAAGGCGCCCGCTGCGGACTCTACAGACCACCGCGGTTCTTCCTCGCGGGAACTCGGATTGCGGCGGCAAAATGAATACTTGGCCTGTGCTCCGGGCGCTCGTTCGCAAGGAATCCATCGAAGTGGTGCGCGATCCGATCACGCTCGCCGTGGCCGTGCTGCTTCCCCTCCTGCTGCTGTTCATATTCGGTTATGGCCTTTCGATGGATGTCGAGGACGTACCGATCGCCGTCTACGACCAGGACCGCACCCAGGACAGCCAGCGCTTCGTCGAGACCTTCGTGCAGAGCGGCTACTTCCGTCTGCATCGCAACCTCAACTCGCCGCGCGACGTGGATGCGGCGCTCGATCGGGGCGACGCGACGGTGGTGATCATGATTCCGCCCGACTTCTCGCGCACGCTCGGCTCCGCTCGTGAGGCATCCGTGCAACTGCTCATCGACGGCTCCTTCTCCCCCACTGCGCTGATCGTGTCGAACTACCTTGCGGCCGTGGTCAACCGCTTCTCGACCGGGCTTGCCGAACGCCGCCTCGCCGAGCTCGGTATCGACGCGCCGCCGCCGCTGCGGCTCGAGACCCGCGTCTGGTACAACGCCCCGATGAAGACCGTGAACTACATCGTCCCGGGACTCTTCGCCGTCCTCCTGATGGCCTTCCCGCCAATGCTGACCGCGCTTGCCATCGTGCGCGAGCGCGAGCGCGGCACGATCGAGCAGATCTACGTGTCGCCGGTGAGTCCGGCGACGTTCATCCTCGGCAAGATCATTCCCTACGCAGCGATCGCGTTTGCCGAGATGCTGCTCGTGCTCTTCGTCGGTACCTACTGGTTCGACATTCCATTCCGCGGCAGCCTCGCATTGCTTCTCGGCGCCTCGCTGCTCTATGTCTTCGTGACCGTCGGGCTCGGCGTTGCCGTATCGACCGTTGCGCGTACACAGGTCGCCGCGGTGTTCCTGTCGCTGGTGGGCACGCTGATGCCTTCCTTCCTGTTCTCCGGCTTCCTGTTCCCGATCTCGACGATGCCGTACATGATGCAGCTCTACACGTATGTGTTCCCCACCCGCTACTTCAACGACATCAGCCGCGACCTGTTCCTCAAGGGCGTCGGCATCGAGTATTTGTGGGGCAACCTCGCGCTGCTCGGGCTCTATGCGATCGTCCTGTTCGGCGCCGCGAGCCTGTCGCTGCGCAAGAAGGTGGCGAGATGAACGCCTCGGCACGACGCCTGGCCGCGGCGGCCCGCAAGGAGTTCCGCCAGTTCCTGCGCGACCGGCTGCTGGTGGCACTGATCGTCTTCATCTACACGGCGGACATGGTGATGTGCACGGTGGCCCTGTCCTTCGACGTGTCCAACCTGAAGCTCGCGGTCTACGACGGCGACCGTTCGCAGATCAGCGCCCGCCTCGTGGAACGCTTCACCGCAACCGACTATTTCGGGGAACGGGTTCCGGCGACGAGCCTGCGCGAGGTCGACGGAATCCTCGATTCGGGCCGCGCCGACCTCGCGCTGATCATTCCTGCGGGCCTCGCGCAAGACATCGAAGCGGGCCGCTCGGCGACGGTACAGGTGCTGCTCAGTGGAACGAACGCCAATACTGCGAATGCAGCGCGTGGTTATGCCGTGGCAATCGTGGGCGGCTTTGCCCGCGACGTGCTTGTCGAGCACGCCGCCCGCCACGGGGTGGCGGTCGCGTTGCCCGGCGTACGCGCAGAAACCCGCATCTGGTACAACCCGCAGCTCGAGTTCCGCCACTTCATGGCGGTGTCGATGATCGTCGTGGCCGGTCTTCTCGTCGGGGTCATCACGGCGGCGGCCGGGCTCGTGCGCGAAAAGGAGTCGGGGACCATCGAGCAGCTCATCGTCACGCCGCTTCGCAGCTACGAGCTGATCGCGGCAAAGGCGCTACCCCCGTTCACCGTCGGCATGCTGACATTGGCCCCCAGCCTGCTGATCGCCAGACTTTTCGGGGTACCGCTGGCCGGCAACCTGGCACTGTTCATCGCCGCGTCGGCCTTCGCACTGGCGGCCTTTCTGTCGATCGGCTTCTTCATCGCCACGCTCGCAGAGAATCTCCAGCAGGCCCTGCTGCTGGCCTTCCTCATGCTGTTCCCGCTGATGTTCCTTTCCGGGACGACGGTGCCGGTCGAAAGCATGCCGCAGGCCATGCAGTGGATGTCCTACTTCAGTCCGGTGCGCCACTACATGGAGATCGCGCTCGGCGTGCTCATGAAAGGGATCGGTCTAGACGTGCTGTGGCCCCATTTCGCCGCCCTTGCGGCGGCCACGGCGCTGCTCGGCACCTGGAGCGTCGTGCGGCTCAAGCGCGCCCTTTACGCGTAATGGCATCCGACACCCCGCCGACGAACGCCTGATGCTCGCAGCCGTCGAGGCCCGGCTGTGCTCGCGTACGTCGACAAACTCAGGGCAACCGGGGCGTCTGATCACCTCCTACGAACGCGGCCATCGACCAGCGCAGTGCGCTTCACGCCTTTCCGCAACCGTAGACTCTGACGAAGAAGGGATTCTCGAGTACCGAGATCACGTTGCGGTCATGGATCGGCTCCCACTCGAAGTTCTCCAGCTTCTTCCCATCCGAGCGCCCTAGAAAACGAACGTGGTTGGCGGTCATCGACAGCAGGGCCTGGTGTGCGCTACCCAACTGGCGAGAGCGCGCCAAAACTGCCCGATCACTTTATCCGGATCAAAGCCGAGCCCTTCACTTTGTTTCGGGTGCCGATCGATCGGCCATTCTGACCAACCACAGAAACCACGCGACTTGGGAGGTACCAAGCGGTGCTCAACTCCAATGACTGCAATGTCATTTGCCAGTCACGTTCTCGTCAACCGTCCAAGTGCATAGTGGGCCTAGGATCCGATCAGCAGCAGAATGGTGTTACAGCAGTTCCGCGCGTAAGGTCGAGCGCTGCGGGCACCGTTCGACACACGAGGCGGCCATTAAGACCGCGGAACCGGGATCGACCACACTTGAGGTGAGCATTATGGAGTGGCTATCTCAAAACTGGATCTGGGTACTTCTGCTGGTGGGGGTGTTCGCCATGATGAGCCGCGGAGGTATGGGCTGTGGTGGCGGTCGCAGGTCATATGGCCACGGACGTTCTGAAGAGCACGGGGCGCACAGCCCGACTGCGGGCGATCAGGGGCCGCGCGCGGAGTCGGCAATCGACCCCGTGAGCGGTCGACCGGTTCAGGTGCTCCATGCGGTCACCTGTGTCTATAAGGGCCGAACGTATTACTTCGCGACGCGTGAGAATCGCGAGAGCTTTGAGGCCTCACCAGAGCGATTTGCGGTTACCGCCCCCTCTGGAGATACATCCCCGGAACATCGGCACCACAGACGAGGCTGTTAAGAAACGCTAGCAAAATGAGTTATTCCTTTTGCCATCGCCGCCGGTAGCAGTTGCAACAGGCGACCGGAAGGACTTGGATCTCGAACTCGTCGCCAAGCACGACCTCATTCAGCTGCACCTGCGCGATCACGGCAAGCCGGCCGATGTAACCAACGGCGGCGCGAAGCTCACGTTGCTCGCGGGCGCCGACAAGCAGGAAGTCGAACTCAAACCCGCCGGCGACCGGCTGGAGGCCAAGGGCAACTTCAAGGTGGGCGCCGGCACCAAGCTGGTGGCGGTCGTCACCCTGCCGGGCAAGCCGACCACCACCGCGCGTTTCACGCTGAAGTGACTTTGTCCGGCTGCCCGCAGCACGTCGCCGCGGGCAGCCATTCCTTGTGCTATGGAGGTGACCCAATGAAAGTACTTGCGGCAGGAATGGTTGTTGTAGCCCTCGGTGGACTGGCCGGATGTGCGACCAGCCCCACGGTGTTTGAAGGGAAATACTCGCAGGGTGACGGGTGGCGCAAAGGAACCGTCGTCGAGATCGGCCCGGCGAAAAGTCTGAAGCGGCCGTCGTACTACGACTGCAGGACCGAGGCGTCGGACACTGACGGCAACGATCGGTATGTGATGGTCGCGCTCTTGCGCAATGGACATCCCTATGCGCGCGCCGCGAAGTTGCCTGCTGACTCGAAATTGCAGGTCGGCGACAAGGTCTACGTGAATTTCAAGGACTGTAACGCGCCCATCCCGAAACGCAGCCCATCAACGCCTGATGACGAGGAATTCAATTGATGCGCTTGTCGCGCAGGACGCCGCAGGGTATTGCGACGCATCAACGCCCGAAGCGTGCGGGTTTGCCTCGTCAGGACCAATACGATACATGACGACTCGATCACGAGGCCTGGCGCGATCGAGTTACCCTGGAACTGCTCGACGCGGCCGCGCCACGCCTTACTCGGCGCCCTCCCTGATGGCGCGGGGTGAAGAAAGTCGCTCAGTGTCTGGAGAATGTTGTCGTCACACCCTTTCGGTCGAAGCTTACGACCTCGTAGCGGTCCGCTGGGAACGGCCCTTCCATCCCCGGAGACCCTTGAGGCATACCGGGGGCGGCGACCCCTGTGACCTGTGGTTTGGTGGCAAGCAGGCGTTTTACATCTGCAGCGGGCACATGACCCTCGATGAAATAACCGCCCACCGTTGCCGTGTGGCATGAGGTCAGCGCCACGGGTAGTCCGGCCTCACGTTTAATCTCTCCCATCCTAGGCGTGGCGATTTCCTTCACTTTAAAACCGTGGGACCGCATGTGGTCTGCCCACTTTCCGCAACAGCCACAATTCGGATCCTTATATACGGTAACTTCTTCAGGCGCGGCAAACGCCGACGAAAAACCGGACATGACGGACAACGCAACGACGGCGAACAACGTGCGCTCGCGGCCCGAGAGTGAAAGTTTGACGACCATAGGTAATTTCCTCTCAATGAGGTTGTGGACGGACTAGTCTGTGACAGGTCTGTTGGCTACTGTGTGGGGAAGCAGGATTTGGAACTCGGTGATACCGTTGGCAGACTCGACGTCCACCTCCCCCCCATGGGCCTGAACGATGCTGCGTGTAATGGCAAGCCCTAGCCCCGCACCCTCGCCGTGATGCTGCCGTTCAGCACTTGCCCGATGAAAGCGCTCGAAGATTCGTGGTTGTTGATCAACTGGAATAGTGTCGCCGCGATTTCGCACGCCGAGCGTTACGTGCGAGCCTTGATCGGCGACATCGATCTCGATTGTGCTTCCAGGACGGGAATGCCGAAGAGCATTCGAAAGCAGATTCGAAATTGCTCGCCGCAGCATGAGTCGGTCGCCACTGATCGTCGCCTCTCCGCGCACTACCACGCTTACATCACGCTCCTCCGCGAGAGCCTCATAAAATTCGGCCAATGCACGCGCCTCGTTGGCAAGAGCCACCCGTTCGTTTGGATTTGGCAGGCGTCCGTTATCTGCTTTTGCAAGGAATAGCATGTCAGTGACCATTCGAGCGATCCGTTGATACTCCTCGAGATTGGAAGTCAGCACCTCACGATACTCGTCTTCGCTACGCGTACGGGATAACGATACAGCCGTCTGTGTCATCAAATTTGAGATTGGCGTACGAAGTTCATGGGCGATATCGGCCGAGAAGTCGGACAGGCGCTGAAATGCGGACTCCAAGCGGCCGAGCATGCCGTTGAAGGCATCCACAAGTTCGCGCACTTCGACTGGCGCGTCACCTTCCTTGAGGCGTTCTCCAAGACGCTCTGCCGATAAACCACTTGCGATGGCCGTCACTCTGCGCAATGGTGCGAGTCCTCCATGTGCGACCCACCAGCCCAACAATGCGGCGATGATTGCTGCGAGCGCAATCCCAAGCCAAAGCCGAATGCTCGTTGCTTCCAGGAATTTCGTGTGATGGGTAACATCCAGCGCGACCGCCACGCTGGCCTCCTCCATCATCCCTTCAGGGCCCTGGAGGCGCACTGTTTTCGCGCGGCCCACGTAATAGCTTCCGTTCTTTTTCCAACGGCTAACACCTGATCCAGGCTGCCCCCGTGCTAGCAGCTCATCTTCGAAGGATGTCGGATGAAGTGCATAGCTCACCACGCCGGCGCCGTTACGCAACAACACTGCAATTCCGTCGTGCCCGACAAAAGCCTCGTCGAGGCGTTGAGGCAGTTGTTCCCGGGCCAGCGGCGTATTCGCCCGCTGCAACAAGTTCTCGATCAGAACGAGTTTTCCGCGCAGTTCATGATCATCAATCTCGCCAAAATGTCCTTCGACAGCTTGCCCAAGCAGTACACCAATTAGAATCAGCAGGCTTGCCGCCACCAGCGCGAAAAGCAGAGCGAGCCGGGCCGTAAGCGACAGCGGCATTCTGAATTTCACCGTGCCTCCGGCGCTTCCAGGACGTAGCCCATGCCACGAACGGTGCGGATGAGTTTAGGTTCGAATGGTTCATCGACCTTCGCCCTCAGTCTCCGCACCGCGACTTCGATCACATTCGTGTCGCTATCAAAATTCATGTCCCACACTTGGGAAGCGATCAGCGATCGCGGCAATACCTCGCCCTGCCTACGCAGCAGCAACTCGAGCAAGGAGAACTCCTTCGCCGTGAGGTCGATCTTTACACCTGCACGCGTCACGCGCCGCCGCAGGAGGTCAAGTTCCAGATCGCCGACGCGGAACACCTCCGGCTCCTTTGCCTTTCCGCGGCGCAGTAAAGTGCGCACTCGTGCGAGCAACTCGGAAAAGGCGAAGGGCTTGACCAGATAGTCGTCGGCGCCGAGTTCGAGTCCGCGAACCCGGTCTTCCACTTGATCACGCGCGGTCAAGAACAGCACTGGCATTTCACGGCCGCTACGTCTGACCGTTCGAAGTACGCCCCACCCATCGAGGGACGGAAGCATCACGTCAAGTACGATCAAGTCGTAGTCACTGTTGAGCGCCAAATGCAGACCGTCTAGCCCATCACGCGCCAGGTCAACGACGAATCCGGCTTCGACCAGCCCCTGCTGCAGGTAATCGCCTGTTTTCGGCTCATCCTCGACGATCAGGATTTTCATGATTGCCCTCTTCTTTAAGCATGCGAGGACATTTTGCCTTCCCGCATCGGTCATAGAACCGAGATTACCAAGATGTAATTCGCGAGACAGACTCCTGACACCTTTCAGGTCGCAATATTGCGATGTATCGGCCCGTACCGAGGACGTCCGTTCCGTTCCTTCCTGAGGAGGCAATCCCGTGAAACCGATGATGTCGATGCGCCTCGTAATTCCACTTGTGGCGTCTTCCACGATGCCTGCCGCTTTGGCGGCTAAGTCATACGCCGAGGAACCCGACAGTCATCATTCCTACACTACCCAAGCGGCACCCGCTTAGGTCACACCGACAACCGGCATGCCTGCGCATTGCAGCGCACGAGGTCGATCCGCACGGAGCCGAAGCCAGCGCGACGCATGGCGCTGATGGAAGTGCAGCTGCACGCAATGGAATCACAGATGCGCTAAATGCCAGATGGCTACTCCACGGCCGCTGAAGCGATGGCGGGTGCGGGTCCAGCTATGATTGCTGTCGATCACCGCCGTCTCGTCGAGAACGTCCAGAAAATCGTCCCGGAGCAAGTCTCGATTGAGCCGAAACGCGCCAACGACGCGGGCGGTCAGTCCATGGCGACCGTTGCGTCCGATCCTCCGATGAGGTTCGATGTCCGCAAGCCCGGCGGCCACACGGGATACCGATTGAATCCCGATCTCGATCGGATTCCCCCTCAGTTTTGCACGTAGTGTCCAACCCCGAAAATGGAGTCACAATGAATTTCCGGCGTCAGTTTATTGCCACGACCCTGCTTGCTACCGGTTCGCTCATTGCCGGCCGGGCCTCATTTGCGCACGGAGACGCGAAGCACGCCGATACACAGCGAACGGCGATCAACATTGAACAGCAGGACTGGGGTATCGCAGGCGATTTCAACCAGATCAGCCGCACGATCCCGGTAATCATGACTGATGGAATGCGCTTCGTGCCAGACCGCGTCGAAGTCCGCCTTGGCGAGACCATCCGTTTCGTTCATCACAACGTCGACAGGGTTCTGCACGAAATGGTCATCGGCACGAAACCGGTACTCGACAAGCATGCCGACTTGATGATGAGATTCCCTGGCATGGAGCACGATGCGCCATGGATGACCCACGTCGCCCCAGGTGGTAGCAGCGAGATCGTTTGGACCTTCAACCGCGCAGGAACCTTCGATTTCGCGTGCCTTATCCCCGGTCATTACCAAGCTGGCATGGTCGGCACAATTATCGTCTCCCACGGCTGAACGGATCAACCACACAAATCTGACAGAAAAGTAATTTTCCAGTCACCTTCCAGTTCAAATTGCCTATCCATACTAGCTGTGATTCGTCAGAAAACAGGATTTTCCATGCTTGCTCTTCGGCCCCTTTCCGCCCTTGCGCTCGTTGCCGCACTCATGAGTGCGGCTCCAGTCTATGCTGCGAGCGAGCACGGCTCCCACCACAACAGCACCGCCGTCGCGAGCAGCGAGGTCGCATCTGCGCTGTCGGACGGCACGATCAAGAAGGTTGACAAGGCCGCCGGCAAGATCACGATCAATCACGGTCCGCTCGAGAATCTTGGGATGCCTGCAATGACAATGGCGTTTATCGCGCATGATGCCGCAATGCTGGAGCAGGTCAAGGCAGGTGACAGGGTCCGCTTTCGCGCCGAACGCGTCGATGGCGTGTTTACCGTGATGAAACTCGAAGCGGCGAACTGATGCTGCTCAGCGGGAGTTGGATGCCGTGCCGACTCCCGTTTCAACTGTCGTACCATCGATCGACTCTGGCCGCCACTCTCAGCCCTTTTCCGATGAAATCGCCTAATGTAGGCCTGCGTTCCTTGCACAGGGCCGCGGGCATTTTCGTGTTTGCAGCAAGTCTCGGCACTGGTCTCGCATATGGGCAGAGCGCCGCGCTCGGGACCGACGCTGCCGGTCTGATAGAACAGGCCCGCCTCAACAATCCGGCGTTTGCCGTGGACCGTGCCGAAGCTGCAGCCGCGCGCGAGCGGGTTGGCCCGGCCGGCGCACTGCCCGATCCGAACTTCCAGATCGAGCTGATGGATTTCACCAACACGATGCGCGGCGGATCGACCACGCTCGTTCCGGGCGAAGTCGGCGAAACGCGCTACCGCATCATCCAGCCGCTGCCGGGCTGGGGTAAGCGCGATCTGGCAGCGCAGGCGGCAGGCGCTCGTGCCGATCAGGCGGGCGCGAATCGCGATGCGGCATGGCTGAATCTGACGGCAGAGATCAAGGCCGCCTGGCTCCGCTATTACGCGGCCGACCGTGAGGCGGTGCTCAATCGCGACGGACTTGCGCTGCTCCAGAGCCTCGAGGAGATCACCCTGTCACGCTACCGCCTCGGCCTATTGCCGCAACAGGCGGTCCTGCGGGCGCAACGCGAGATCACTTCGCAGCGGCTTGCGCTGGTTGGCATCGAGCAGCGGCGTCGCAGCATGGCTTCCGCGCTGAACGCACTGCTCGGGCGTGCCCCAGGCAGCGAACTTGCACCTCCTCAGGATCCGGCACCGCTGCCTCAGGCACTTGCACTCGCGGAGTTGGTGGAGCGTGCGCGTGCGACGAACCCGATGATTGCCGCCGAAGAGCGTGGCATCGAGGCCGCCCGGATCGAACGCGACCGTACCTGGCTTGACCGTTACCCTGATTTCAGCGTCGGCCTGACGAACAATCGGCCACGCGGCGGTGAGCAATCCTGGGACGTCATGTTCGAGGTGATGATCCCGCTGCAGCAATCCGCCCGCCGGGCACGCGAACGCGAGGCGGCGCTGATGGTTACGGCCGCCGATGCAAAGCGCGCCGCAGCCGAATCGAAGCTGCTTGGCGAGCTCGCCACCGCGTATGCCGCGTACTCGAGCGGCCACGAAACCCTGCAACTGTTGCGCGGGACACTGATGCCGCAAGCGGAGGCGACACGCGATGCAACGCGCACTGCCTTCGCAACGGGCCGCGTCGACTTTGACACCGTACTTGAAGCAGAACGCCAACTCGTCGATACGCGGATGGCAATGCTGCAGGCCGACATTGACACTCGGATGGCACTCGCCGAGATTGAAAAATTTGCAGGAGAACTGCCGTGAAGCCCGGCATTCAATTTTCATTGACCGCGGTCGCGGTCGCGCTCGCGTTGGGCGCCGGTTACTGGGCGGGTAACCGCGCAGACGGACAGGTGGCAGCCGGTCGGAGCCACGCAGCTGCTTCCCACGAGGTCGCTTCCATCAATGGCACGTCGTCGAGCGCGAACGATGAGCGCAAGGTTCTGTACTACCGAAACCCGATGGGTCTCCCTGACACCTCGCCGGTGCCCAAGAAGGATTCCATGGGTATGGATTACATCCCCGTCTATGCCGATGACGAGCCGGACGACAGCGGCGTGGTCGTCGTGAGCGCCGCCCGAGTGCAGACTCTTGGCGTCAAGACGGCGGTCGCCGAGATGCGCATCGTCGATACGGCAGTGCGTGCGGCCGGACGTGTCGAGCTGAACGAGCGCGCGATCGTCGATGTCGCACCACGCTTCGAAGGCTGGATTGAGCGCCTTCATGTCAATGCGGTCGGCGATCCGGTGCGGCGCGGCCAGGCGCTCTTCACGATCTACAGCCCGGAACTGCAATCTGCTGGCGACGAACTGCGCATCGCCGAGCGGCTGCAGCGCGACAGCTCAGCTACCGACTCCGTCGCTGCCGACGCCGCGCGCCGACTCGCCGACGCCACCCGGGCGCGGCTTCGCAATTGGGAAGTCGCCGCGCCCGCGAGTGGCGAGGTGCCGCAGCGCCAGACTTTGCACTCGCCGACGAACGGGATCGTGCTCGAAAAGAAGGCCGTACAAGGGGCTCGCTTCATGCCCGGAGAGGCGGTGTATCGCATCGCCGACCTGTCGAAGGTCTGGGTCATCGCCGACGTCTACGAACGCGACCTCGCTCGCGTGAAGACCGGTCAATCGGCTTCAGTCGCGTTCGACGCCATGCCCGACCGCCGTTTCGAGGCGAAGGTCAGTTATCTCTACCCGACTCTGAATACGGAGACACGCAGCACGCAGGTTCGGTTCGAACTCGACAATCGGGACGGTCTGCTGCGTCCCGGTATGTTCGCCCACGTCGAACTTGCAGCCGGCTCGACGACCCCGCTTGTCACCGTGCCCACGTCCGCAGTCATCGACGACGGCACGCGCCAGGTGGTGTTGATCGCACTCGACGAAGGTCGGTTCAGGCCGCAACCGGTACGCATTGGCCAGCGTGGCAAGGAGTTCGTCGAAGTGACGGATGGCGTCAAGGCTGGCGACCGTGTTGTCGTGTCCGCGAACTTCCTGATCGACTCGGAGAGCCAGCTCAAGGCCGCATTGTCGAATTTCACCGATTCCACTGCACCAGGGAGCGGAGGACCGTCGGCTGCCGCGCAGATCTTCCGTGGCGAAGGCACCTTTGATGCGTTCGACGCAACGGCCGGCACCGTATCCTTGACGCACGGCGACATACCTGCGCTGCAGTGGCCGGCGATGACAATGGACTTTGGAGTCGCATCGAAGGATCTCGTCGCCGGGGTCGCACCGGGCACGAAGGTGCGTTTCGAGTTCGTACAGCGGGCGCCTGGCGAGTTCGTCGTCACACGCATCGAAAAATCCACGGCTGCTGCCGCTGCCCACGGAGGGCACTAAGATGCTCGACCGGCTGATCGACTGGTCTTCCCGCAATATTTTCCTGATTCTGCTCGGGACGCTGTTCCTGATCGGTGGCGGCATTTATGCGGTCAAGAACACGCCGCTCGACGCATTGCCGGATTTGTCGGATGTTCAAGTCATCGTCTTCACCGACTTCCCGGGCCAGGCGCCGCAAGTGGTCGAGGATCAGGTGACTTACCCGCTTACGACGTCGATGCTCGCGGTGCCGCGCGCGAAGGTAGTGCGTGGCTTCTCGATGTTCGGTGCGTCGTACGTCTACGTGATCTTCGAGGACGGCACCGACATTTACTGGGCCCGCTCGCGCGTCCTCGAATATCTGAGTACCGTCGCGGGTCGGCTACCCGCCGGCGTGGCACCGCAGATCGGCCCGGACGCGACGGGGGTCGGGTGGGTGTACCAGTACGCTCTGACCGGCAAGAACATCTCACTTGCAGAGACGCGCAGCCTGCAGGACTGGTACGTCCGCTACCAACTGACGAAGGCCGGCGGCGTGTCCGAAGTCGCAAGCATTGGCGGTTTCGTGCGCGAGTATCAGGTTACTGTCGATCCTCACCGGCTTGCGACCTACGGGCTCGCGCTCGACGAGGTAGGCAAGGTGATCCGGGATTCGAACCGCGACGTCGGCGGGCGAGTCATTGAGATGGCCGAAAAGGAATTCATGATCCGCGGTCGCGGTTACCTGCGGGGCGTGCAGGATATCGAGGCCCTCGTTCTGAAGAGCGTAGGCGGCACCCCGGTACGCATTGCCGACGTCGCGCGCGTCGAACTCGTTCCAGCCGAGCGGCGAGGTATTGCCGAACTCAACGGCGAAGGCGAAGTCGCATCGGGCATCGTCATGGCGCGATTCGGCCAGAATGCGCTCGATGTGATTGCGAACGTCAAGGCGAAGATTGCCGAGATCACACCGGGGCTGCCCAAAGGCACCGAAATTGTACCGGTTTATGACCGCTCTACGCTGATCGAGCGAGCGATCGCCAACCTGAAATGGACACTGCTTGAGGAAAGCCTGATCGTCGCCGCAGTGTGTGTGGTGTTCCTGATGCACGTGCGCAGTGCACTCGTCGCGATCATCACGCTACCCCTCGGAATCCTCATCGCGTTCATCGCCATGCGTTCGCTTGGTCTGGGCTCGAACATCATGAGCCTCGGAGGCATTGCGATCGCCATCGGGGCGATGGTCGATGCCGCGATCGTCATGATCGAGAATGCGCACAAGCGCATAGAGCATCTGCCCGAGAATGCGACACAAGCGCAGCGCGGTGAGGCGATTATTCGCGCCTGCAAGGAAGTCGGCCCAGCGCTGTTCTTCTCACTCCTGATTATCACGGTGTCCTTCCTGCCGGTGTTCACGCTCGAAGGGCAGGAAGGCCGGATGTTCTCTCCGCTCGCCTTCACGAAGACGTTCGCAATGGCAGGTGCCGCACTGCTGTCGGTGACGCTTGTACCAGTGTTGATGCTGTTCTTCGTGCGCGGCCGTATCCTGCCCGAGGCGAAAAACCCATTGAACCGCTTCCTGATATGGAGTTACCGACCGATCATCGCGTGGGTCATGCGCCACAAGATCCTCACGCTAGTGGCAGCGCTCGTGACAATGGCTGCCACCATTTTTCCCGCGCGACAACTGGGTTCGGAGTTCATGCCGACCCTCAACGAAGGCACATTGTTTTACATGCCCGCGGCCCTGCCCGGGATGTCGGTGACCGAAGCCGGGCGCCTGCTTGCGACAACGAACCGCATCATCAAGACCTTCCCCGAAGTCGAGTCGGTGTACGGCAAGGCCGGACGCGCGCTGTCGGCGACCGATCCCGCTCCCCTTGAGATGTTCGAGACGGTCGTCAATCTCAAGCCTCAAAGCGAATGGCGCCCCGGCATGACAACCGACAAGTTGATCGCCGAGATGAACACAGCACTCAAGTTCCCCGGCGTCGCGAACTCTTGGACGATGCCGATCAAGGCGCGCCTCGATATGCTGTCAACCGGAATTCGTACTCCAATCGGCGTCAAGGTATTCGGCAAGGATCTCGATACCATCGAGAAGGTTGCGAAAGCAGTTGAAGCCGCGGTAAGGAATGTCCCGGGTGCAAGCAGCGCGTACGCCGAACGCGTTACCGGCGGCTATTACGTCGATATCGTGCCGCGACGTGAGCAGCTCGCGCGCTATGGCCTGTCGGTCGGGGCGGTGCAGGAAGTCGTCGCGACCGCGCTGGGGGGGGACATGGTAACGACCGCTGTCGAGGGCCTCGAGCGCTACAACGTCAGCGTCCGCTATCCGCGCGATTTGCGCGATGACCCACAGCGGATTGCCGCCGAAGTGTACGTGCCGACGATGAGCGGACCAATTCCGCTCGGCCAACTCGCCGAGGTCCGCCTCACGCGCGGTTCACCAGGGATTCGCACCGAGAATGCGCTGCTCGCTGCCTATGTCTATGTCGACACCCGTGACGCGGACTTGGGCGCGTTCGTCAAACGCGCACAGCAGGCGGTCGCCGAACAGGTCACCTTCCCGCCGGGCTACTACGCAACCTGGAGCGGCCAGTTTGAGTACATGGAGCGCGCCAAGGAGAAAATGAAGATCGTACTGCCGCTGACGCTCGGCCTGATTTTCGTACTTCTGTACCTCAACTTCCGGCGACTCACCGAAACTTTGATCGTCATGCTGTCGGTGCCCTTCGCACTCATCGGAGGCGTGTGGCTGATGTGGTGGCTCAACTACCAACTCAGCGTCGCGGTCGCGGTCGGCTTCATCGCGCTCGCGGGCGTCGCTGCGGAGACCGGGGTGATCATGCTGATCTATCTCGACCACGCATGGGAAGCCATTAAAGCCAAACGTCTCGGGGAAGGCCGCGAGCCGACGGTCGATGACCTCTACGAGGCGATCATGGAAGGCGCGGTTGAGCGCGTGCGACCGAAGATGATGACCGTGGTAGCCATCATGGCCGGCCTTCTGCCGATCATGTGGAGCAGCGGCACTGGTTCCGAAGTGATGAGCCGCATCGCAGCGCCGATGGTCGGCGGAATGATCTCGTCGACCGTCCTCACGCTTGGGGTGATCCCGGCGCTCTATGCCTTGGTCAAACAGTGGCAGCTGAGGCGTGGCCGGAAATTGCAGCCCGCATCCGACCCCCTCTCCACGGTCGCAGCGAACACATGAGTGGCATAAGGATGTGGGTTACCCGCGGGAAAAAGCCACACTGCGCATCGATGTCCTTTCGTAGCGACGCCCGCGCGGCAATCAAGATCTTGTCGCCGACCTCTTGCTGGCGACTCCCGATACATTGGGTTTTGATGCTCGGGCTCGCGACATCTTGGCCCGTATTGGCGCAGTCGTCTTCGCCCGCCGGCTCCTTGGAGGTCGGCGTGACGAGCATCCGGCACGCGGTCGATGCTGCGTGGCAGCGCAGTGCCGAGGGCCGTGCGGCGGCTGCCCGGCGGGACGAAGCGGCCGCACGGCGCGATGCCGCCGCGAGCTGGACGCCGGAACCGCCCAGCGTCACCTTGTCGCAGCGCAGTGATCGCCTTCATCGCAACGACGGCTTTCACGAGGTCGAGATAGAGCTGGAAGTGCCGTTGTGGATGCCTGGAACCCGCGCAGCCGCCTCGGCGCTCGCAGACGTGCAAGGCGGGGCGCTGGAAGCAAGTCTGGCACTGGCCCGACTCAAGCTCGCCGGAGAGGTTCGTGAAGCCGTGTGGTCGTTAAGGCTTGCGCAGAACGAACTGGACGCGAATTTGCGCCGGGTCGCTGAAGCCGAAGCGCTCGCAGCGGACGTGGAGCGCCGCGTCAAGGCAGGCGATCTGGCACGCGTCGACGCGAACAGCGCACTGGGCGCCGTGCAACAGGCGCGCGCGACGCTCGCCGAGGTGCAGACCCGCCTGCTGCGCGAACAGAAACTCTATTCCGCCTTGACCGGTCTTCCCCAGACGCCCGTCGACCGGGAGGGGGACGCTCCGTCCACCGAGCTTGAGAGTCATCCGGCCCTGATGGCGAAACGCGGCGCTGCCGACATTGCGCGGAGCCGCCTCCATCAGGCAAGTACTGCGACCCGCGACGCCCCCGAACTGATCCTTGGGGTGACGAGCGAACGCGGGGAGTTCGGCGAACGCTACTCGAATACGACGACAGTCGGGATCCGTGTGCCGTTCGGCACCGACGCGCGCAATCGCCCGCAAATCACCGCAGCGAATGCCGATCTCATCGATGCCGAAACGACGGTCACGCTCGAACGCGAACGCCTGCGCGCCGAACTCGATGTCGCGCGCCACGAACTCGAGCAGGCCCGTCGCACCGAGTCCTTCGCCATCGAACGAGCTCGCCTCGCCGCCGATTCCCGACAACTGTTGGTGAAGGCCTTCGAACTCGGCCAAGTCGATCT
Organism: Aromatoleum evansii; assembly: GCF_012910805.1. Taxonomy (GTDB): domain Bacteria; phylum Pseudomonadota; class Gammaproteobacteria; order Burkholderiales; family Rhodocyclaceae; genus Aromatoleum; species Aromatoleum evansii. The sequence continues at coordinate 42,843 of NZ_WTVK01000024.1, read as the reverse complement.
GCCGACCCGCCTGCGTGCGGAAAACGAGCACTTCGACGCCGAACTCGCGCTCGGCCGCGCCCGTCTCGAAACCGGCCGCGCCGCCTCGCGGCTCAAACAAGCTTACGGACTGCTGCCATGATTCCGAATCTCCCTCCCATCCTGCTCCGCCTTCGCCGACTCATGCTGCCGCTCGTGTTCAGTCTTGCTGCTCCGGCCTTCGCCGGCCCCGGCCACGACGGCGGTCACGAGGGTGACGAAACGCAGACTATGGCCACGGACCCGGCGCTACCGCGATTCGAGGCCCATTCCGACCTATTTGAAGTCGTCGGCACCGTGAACCGCGGTGAGATTTCGGTGACCCTGGATACCTGGGCGACCAACGAACCGGTGGCGGGAGCACAGATTGAACTTGAATCGGGTTCCTACAAGGCGAACGGAGAGTTCCAGCGCGACGACGGCAGTTACCGCTTCAAGTCGGCCCCGTTCGGTGAGACAGGCAGCTATCCGATCACGCTGACGATTTCCACTGGCAATGACGTCGACCTGCTCGCGGCCAGTCTCGTCGTGCCGCAGGCGCTAGGGACATCCGTCGCAACCGGCACACCGAGGACGTCCGGCCCGGACAGGCGCGTGTGGTGGGGTATCGGCGGCTTGGCCGCAGTTCTCGCACTCGCCTTCGGTTTGCGCAGTCGCCGCAGGGCTGCCTGAGAAACACTCACGGAAATATCGATCCATGAAGAAATCCCCTCGACTGGTGCCCGGTCGTCCGATATCAGCGCCCATCGCCCTGTTCATCCTTGCGCTCGCGACGGGCACCTCAGGCACGGTGCTCGCCGACGCCGGGCATGACCACGGCAACGAGCCGCCTATCGTCGCCAACCCGAACACCCCGAAGCGCCTACCTGACGGCTCGGTTTTTCTCCCCAAGCTGTCTCAGCGCCAGCTCGGGGTACGCACGGTGCTCGCCGAACAGCAGTCCCTGCCGCAGACCTGGCAGTGGGTCGGCCGCGTCGTCATGGACCCCAATGCCGGCGGCAAGGTGCAGCCGACCATCGACGGCCGTATCGAAGCCGGCCCGCGCGGCCTGCCGGTGTTGGGCCAGCCAGTTCGGAAAGGTGAGGTACTCGCGCTCGTGCGCCCGTCGGCAAGTCCCGTCGAGCGCGCGGAACAGAACGCCCAGGCGGCGGAGCTGCGTGCGGATCTCGAGATTGCGAAGAAGCAGCTCACCCGCCTGCAGGAACTGGAAGGCAGCGTGCCGCGCAAGGAAATCGAGGCGGCGCAGGCCGAAGTGAAGAGCCTCGGCGAACGCCTCGCCGCGATCGGCGGCAGCCTGAGCACCCTCGAAGCGCTGGTCGCCCCGGTCTCTGGCGTCGTCGCGACCAGCAACATCGTCGTCGGGCAAGTCGTTGAGGCGCGTGAAGTCCTGTTTGAGATCGTCGATCCCTCGCGCCTGCAGGTCGAGGCCGTCGCCCACGACGCCGCCCAAGCGAACGACGTGGCCCAGGCCGCCGCCTCGGTCGACGGCGGTCGCAACTCCTTTCCTCTCGCCTGGGTCGGCGCCGGCCGTGCGCTGCGCGAACAAAGCCTGCCGGTGCTGTTCCGCACGGTCGCGGGCAAGACGCCGCCACTGTCGGTCGGCCAGCCACTGCAGGTCATCGTGCAGACGCGCGAACAGGTCATGGGTATCCCGGTGCCGGGCGCCGCACTGGTGAAGAACCCGGCAAACCAGGAAATCGTCTGGGTGCACACCTCGGCCGAGCGCTTCGTGCCGCGTACCGTGCGTTACCGCCCGCTCGACGGCGCCACGGTGACCGTGACCGATGGCCTCGCGGCCGGCGACCGCGTCGTCGTGCAGGGCGCCCCCCTCGTGAACCAGGTCCGCTGAAGGAGCCGGCATGTTCGACTGGCTCGTCCATCAATCCCTGCACAATCGCCTGCTGGTGCTTGCGCTCGCGGTGGTGATGATGCTCTACGGCGGCCTGACGCTGACCCGCACGCCGGTCGACGTCTTCCCCGACCTCAACCGCCCTCAGGTCACCTTGCAGATCGAAGCCGGCGGCATGGCTCCCGAGGAGGTCGAGCAGCTCATCACGCTCCCGCTCGAGGTGTCGATGAGCGGCCTGCCGGGCGTCAGCGCGGTGCGCTCGGTGTCCTCGGTCGGTCTTGCCTTCGTGTATGTGAGTTTCGACTGGGGCGTCGACATCTACCGCGCGCGCCAAATCGTCAATGAGCGCTTCACCACCGTGCGCGACCAGCTGCCCGCCGGCATCGAACATGCCGCGATGGGGCCGATCAGCTCGATCATGGGCGAGATCTTGCTGATCGCCATCCCGATCGATCCGTCAAAGATCGACCCGATGGCGACGCGCGAGTACGCCGACTTCGTGCTGCGCCCGCGCCTGCTGTCCGTGCCCGGCGTCGCCCAGGTGATCCCGATCGGCGGCGAGGTGCGCCAGTACCAGGTGCAGCCCGACACCGCGCGCATGGCGGCGCTGGGCGTCACCGTTGACGACATCGCGGGTGCGCTGAAAGGCTTCTCGGCGAACACCAGCGGGGGCTTCCTCGAACTCAACGCGCGCGAATACCTCATCCGCCACATCGGCCACACGACCCGGCTCGCCGACCTCGAACGCCTGCCGGTCGCATCGCGCGACGGTCGCAGCATCCTGCTCAAGCAGGTCGCCGCGGTCACCTTTGCGCCCGCAATCAAGCGCGGCGACGCCGGTTTCAATGGTCAACCGGCGGTGATCCTGTCGGTGCAGAAGCAGCCCGACGCCGACACCGTGAAGCTCACGCGCGAGATCGAATCGGCGCTCGGCGACCTCAAGAAATCGCTGCCCGCGGGCATGGACGAGCCGCGCGTCACCTTCCGCCAGGCCAACTTCATCGAGTCGTCGATCGGCAACCTGAAAGGCAAGCTGCTTGCGGCCTCGGCGATCGTCGCGGTGGTGCTTTACCTCTTTCTCGCCAACCTGCGCACGACGCTGATCTCGCTCGTCGCGATCCCCGCCTCGATCCTCACCACCGTGCTCGTATTTCGCTACTTCGGCATGTCGATCAACACCATGACGCTGGGCGGCCTCGCGATCGCGATCGGCGAACTGGTGGACGATGCTGTTGTCGGCGTCGAGAACGTGCTGCGCCGCCTCAAGCAGGAACGTCAGCGTGGCGCCGAGGGGCATCCCCGTCTGAGTCCGTTGGAACTCATCGGCAAGGCAACGCTCGAGGTGCGTTCGGCCATTGTCTACGCGACCTTCATCATCGTGCTGGTCTTCGTGCCGCTGTTTGCACTGCCGGGCATCGAAGGGCGTCTCTTCCTGCCGCTGGGTGTCGCTTACATCACGTCGATCCTAGCGTCGATGCTGGTGTCGGTGACGCTGACGCCGGTGATGGCCTACTACCTTCTGCCGCGCATGAAGAGCCTCGGCCACGGCGAACCGAAGCTGGTGCAATGGCTCAAGGCGCGCTACGCCCGCGCGCTCGCGTGGTGCTTCAACCACGCCCGCGTGCTGCTCGCTGCGGCGGGCATCGCCGTCGCTGCCGCGCTGACCCTCGTGCCCTTCTTTCCGACGACCTTCCTGCCGCCCTTCAACGAAGGTACGGTGCTCGTGGGCCTGCGCCTCAACCCCGGCACCACGCTCACCGAATCGGTCCGCATCGCGACCCAGGCCGAGGAATTGATCCGGCAGGTACCCGAAGTCGTACATGTCGGGCGCCGCTCCGGTCGCGCAGAGATGGACGAACATGCCGAAGGCGTGCATTCGTCGGAACTGGACATCCAGTTGCGCCCAAGCGAACGCCCGCTCGGTGCGATCTACGCCGACATGCGCGAACGCCTCGCGAGCCTGCCGGCGAACATCGGCATCGGCCAGCCGATCAGTCACCGCATCGACCACCTGCTCTCCGGCGTGCGCGCGCAGATCGCGATCAAGATCTTCGGCGATGACCTCGACACGCTGCGCGCCCAGGCCGATGCGCTGCGCGGACGCCTTGCCGGCATCGAAGGGCTGGCCGACCTCGAGATCGAGAAGCAGGTGCTCACGCCGCAGATCAAGGTGCGGGTCGACTACGACGCCGCTGAAGCCTACGGACTGCCGCCGTCGAAGCTTGTTGAAGAACTCAACATGCTCGTCGATGGCGAGCGCGTCACGCAGGTCATCGAGGGCAACCGCCGCTTCAACCTCGTGCTGCGCTTGCCGGACTCCGCCCGCTCGGTCGATGGCCTGGCGAACGTTCTCATCGATACGCCGTCCGGGCGCGTGCCCCTGTCCAAGCTCGCGCGTATCGACGAATCCGACGGCCCGAACCAGATCAGCCGCGACGACAGCAAACGTCGCATAGTGCTTTCCGCCAACGCCTCGCAGCGCCCGCTGTCGGACGTGATCGCCGACATTCGCCGCGTCATCGCCGACACCCCTCTGCCCGAAGGTTACTTCATCGACCTCGGCGGACAATTCGAAGCGCAAGAGGAGTCCAGCCGTCTGATCGGTCTGCTCTCGCTGGTTTCCGCCGCGATGGTCTTCCTCGTGCTCTTCAGTCGCTACAAGAGCACTGCGCTTGCACTGATGATCATGGCCAACATCCCGCTCGCCCTGGTCGGCTCGGTGATTGGACTGTGGCTCTCCGGACAGCCGCTATCGGTCGCCGCGCTGATCGGCTTCATTACGCTCGCGGGCATCTCGACGCGCAACGGCATCCTCAAGGTCAGCCACTACATCAACCTGTGCGCGTTCGAGGAGGAGAAATTCGATCAGAAGATGCTCATTCGCGGCTCACTGGAACGCCTCACGCCGGTGTTAATGACTGCGCTCGTCGCCGCCTTTGCGCTCGCCCCGCTGCTCTTCGAGGCTGAACAGCCCGGTACCGAAATCCTGCATCCGGTCGCGGTCGTGATCTTCTCCGGACTGATCAGTTCGACACTGCTCGATACCTTCCTGACACCCGCCATCGTGTGGCTCTTCGGCCGCAAGCCCATCGAACGGCTCGTCGAAGACTCGGGCAAGGACGCTTACTAACCCTCATCTTACGTGGGCTCGCCCACGCCCCCAGGAGATACACATGAAAACCCTGCGAACACTCGCCGCTGTGCTTGCCATGCTGTCCACCCCCGCTGCCTTCGCCGGCGCCGGTCATGATCTGACGCCGAAGCACGGCGGTGTCGCCGCCGAAGCGAGTGGTGTCGTGTACGAACTCGTTGCAACGCCCGCCGCGCTGACCCTGCACCTCGACGACCATGGGCAAAGGATCAACACTGACGGCGCGACTGCGAAGATCACCCTCCTCGCGGGAGCCGAGAAGACGGAGGCAATTCTCACCCCCGCTGGTGACAACAAATTGGAGGCAAAAGGCACTTACAAACTCACCTCCGGCACTAAGGCTGTCGCGGTCGTCACACTGGCCGGCAAGGCGCCTGCGACTGCGCGGTTTGCGATCAAGTAACCGGCCGAGTGTCAGAGACAGGACTGAATTGATGTACCTCTAATTCCATCGCCATGTATTTGAGAGGTAATGGAGTGCAGCTGATCGCGGATACGGACGGCAGTCGTAATTCGATTCACCGCCTGCCGCAATACCGATTTATTCACTCTCGTAGGACCTTGCCATGACCTTCAGGATTTTGCTGATTTCCAGTCTTCTCGCTGTCACTACAACGACCGCCATTGCTGCCGAGTCGTCAGGAGATTCCCACACCAACCCCACCGCTGAGACGAACAAGAGTGAGGGGGCCAAGAAACCGGCAACGAAACCCGTATCGCGGCACGATCATGCAGCAGAGCGGCTTGGGGGTGGCACGAATCCATCAGCGCCCCCCGCAGCCGAAGACTCCATGAAACCCGAAGAAGAGAAAAAGGCCCGGCACGATCACATGCGCGACATGAAGTAGCTGGCTCGGACAGGCGGAACATTGCCCCGGGAAGTCCGCCTATCCGAATGCGTAGACAATGCTGAGATTGATCCCGCATGAGGATGAAGGGTGAACAATCGACCTGTTGTCATAACAGTTTACGTCGCGTCTGAGAATGATGTCCAATGGCGATCCGCCATCGTGTGGCGGATTCTCGGTGCCGATTAACACCAGGAGAACGATATGGATGACAAGAAAGGGAATTCGCACACTCAGCAAATACCAGAGACCTTCCAGGCGCAGCTTGAATTAACGCGCTCATGTTGTGATCTCGGCCTGAAGTGCTGTAAGGGACTGGCTGACCTGAACGCTGAAGTGACGCAGAGGACGATCACCATTGCGGAAGCCGGTCGTCAATTATTCTTGGAAAACGGCTTTCCGAAATTCGTGGCCGAAAGTACCGATGTCGGCATCGCCCTTTGGAGCGCTTGGTGGTCAGCGGGAGTCGAATTTCAGAGAGGCATGATTGGCAGCCTCTCGAAGCGCTAGGTAGCCGCCTGACGGACCGTTCCGCTCAAAGAAGGTCCGCCAGGGCTACTCCCTATCAACTACCGTCAAGCGGACAGGGCCTGTAGGGAGTAACGAAACCGTAATTTGACGCAGCTCGGTCCACAGTTCGACCGAGCCCGGGCGAGAAACGTCGTGTGTGAGCCAACTAGGCGTTCGATGAATCCCGGAGTGCCTGCGCTCCGCAGTTGTACCTGCTCAGGCGATCGTACCCAGGCGAGGAGTCCGTTGCAGAGCGACACCGTCGAGCATCCCTACGCCGCCTGAGACGATCTGCGTGAGTGCATCGAGGGAATTTCATGTATTGATCGGCCCGTTGAAGATCCGAACGCAGCTATCGTCCGGTGCGAAGTGTTGGGCCAGATTTTTCCTGCCTCCTGGCCCTCCCCTCGAGTTTCATTCAGAAGATGAGCCAGACGTAGCCGAAGAGCAGGTTGTTGTCTGACGCGTCGCGGCCGAAGCCGTTGTAGTCGCTGCGTGCACCGTTGAACCGCGTGTACGCAGTGTAGCGAAGTCCGAGCTTCAGGTTCTGCATATCCTTGAGCGGCAGGTAGTTGAATTCCGCGGTCCAGCCACGGTTGTGCGGGCTGCCGCTGGCGTTGCCCATAGCGCTCGGTTCGTCGGCCATGCCGTACTTCAGCATATCGCGATCACCCTGTGTGTCGAAGTAACCGACGCCGAGGCCGACACGGCGCTGCCAGTAGTAATGGACGTTGGCCTTGAATGTCCGCAACTTGTCGGATGGGTTGGAGGCCATCCCCATCGGAAAGCTTGCGTCCCAATCGCGCGTTTCGCGCATCCAGGTGGCGTCGGCGGTGAAGATGTGAGCCGCACCCACATACTGGTACTGGGCTTCCAGAGCCACGTCGCGAAAGCGATCCGTCGGACCGCTCGGCGCATCCGCGTCAGGGAAGATATTCACCATGATCCCCTTGATCCCCGCGGCAAAGCTCTGATTGCCCATTTCACGGTTGATCATCAGGTGCCAGTACGGCGCATTGCGGTCGACCTCGGTTTCTGTCGGCACGCCGGCGCTGAACGGCCGTAGCAACCCGTTCCTGGCAGTGCGGTAGACACCGACCTCGGCATACAGCGTGTTGTCCCAAAAACCGTACAAACCCAGCCCGGCCACTTGACTGGCGAGCGCCATGTCGAGCACGGGGGCGACCTCCGGCATGATGCCTGCGTCCTCGAGATGGGGGAACGACCACATCGGGGCGCTGTTCCAGATGTCCTGCACTCCAGGGGAGTTATTGAGCGTTACGCCAAGGAGCAGTTCCTTGCCCCCCAGCATCGTGTCATTCGCATAGCGGATGTCGGCCATCTCGATCGCCCAGCGCCGCTCGATGCCATCGTATCCGTACTGGACAAAGGCGCCGGAGGAGTCGGTGATCTTGCCGGCATAATAGACGGCGGCTGTCTGCAGAATCGTCTCGTCAGCACGTGGAAAGTCCTCCGATGGATTGGATGCGCGGGTGTCGCGAATCGAGCTGTGGGAGCCAATCAGCGAAGCCGACAGCGGCAGGTTGAATGGAAACTTCTTGTCGTCGAGCTGATTTCCCAGGCTGTAGCCGCGTAGCTTGAACTGTCGGCCGAATGACGTAAGCTCAGGGAAAACGGTGTGGCAGGCGGCGCATGGCTGTCCGGTCTGGCGCCCGAAGCTTGGCACCGCCTGCGCCGGGGCGCTCAACAGCAGGAACAGCAACCCCGTCGTGATGGTCTGTATGACTGTGTCGATGAGGCTCGTGGTTTTTCGCTTGCTCATCATGATCCCCCCTATTCTATTGTTCGTAGTGAGTGGTATTACTCCGTCCTTCGGCCGATTCGATCACCGCCTCGGTATCGCGCTGGCACTTGTGTAGCCGAGCCTCGAGTCAGGTCCGCGCCGACGCGCTTGACTTCCGCACCGGTGCCGCCGCGTCACGAACTCTCATCGTCGGTGTGCCTTGCCTCCCGCGCTGAGTATGCTCGCCTGATCCCATCAATACGATGACGCATCCATTACATCGGCGTAATTTCAAACAGTGGCGCGGCGAGGCCCAGTCACCCAGTTGGCCTCATCAGCGGCATCATTCGGGGCACGAATCGGCGTGGGTGATCATGAGTCATTGGCGCGCCGTGGCGATCCGATCCCCCAGCACGCAATCATTGATAACTGGACGCTAACGAAAATGTAATAGTGTGGTCACGGCGCAGTCAGCCAGCCGCTTTCATCATTTGAAGACATTGAAGAGGTCCGCTCACGGCGAGCCTTCCCATACGAGAGAGAACGATGGCTCGGTGCAGGACTTAGGTATTTCGCGATCCGACCGATCGTGGTCTGGTCGGGCGCGTGGCGGATGGGAGATGTGACGATGGGATCAGAGCACGACGCCGACGGCCACCCCGATCCCCTGCGCCGCCGTTTGCTTGTCGCGACCTCAGTAGCGGGAGGTGCCGCAGTGGCAGCGACTGCACTCCCATTCATTGCCAGCCTGACTCCGAGCGAGCGGGCCAGGGCACTCGGCGCTCCCGTGGAAGCGGACATTGCCAAGCTGCGCGACGGCGAGATGACCACCGTCGAATGGCGCGGCCAGCCGGTGTGGATTCTGCGGCGCACGCCGGAAATGATCGAACGGCTCGACGACATCGACGATCAGCTGCTCGACCCCGCCTCGGTGAAACAGCAGCAGCCGCCCTATTGTCAGAATGCGGCGCGTTCCATCAAGCCGGAAATTTTCGTCGCCGTCGGCCTTTGCACCCATCTGGGCTGCGTCCCAACCTTCCGTCCGGAAGTGGCGCCACGAGACTTGGGCAAGACCTGGTCCGGCGGGTACTATTGCCCCTGCCACGGCTCCAAGTTCGATCTGGCGGGCCGCGTCTACAAGCACGTGCCGGCTCCATCGAACTTGGTCATCCCGAAACACAAGTACCTGTCCGATACGCAGTTGCTGATCGGCAAAGACGATTCAGACGTCTGAGCGCAGCTTATAACATCAAAATTTTTCGCTGCGTCGGTCATCCCGGTTCGTTTCCGCACCCCGCCGATGCGCTTGCCCACTCGAATTGCCGCCGAAAGCGCCAGACGCCGACGCCGAATTCGGTTCCACCCAGCAGGGCCAACGCCAGCACGGAATCCCACACCAGATCGAGCCCGGCGCCGCGCAGCGGGATGCTGTAGGTCGCGTCGATGTAGTGGGCGAGCGGATCGAACAGCACGATCACATGAAGCCCGCTTGGCAGCATGATCGTCAGCAGCGCGGTCATCATCAGCAGTTCGGAGATCGAGAAGAACCAGGCGTTGTCCTGATTGGGGTTGAACCACGCGCGCTGCTCGTCTCGGATGACCGGCTGTGCGTCGAGGCTGCCGGGGCCCGGGCCCAGGCGGGCGAGCGCCAGATCGGTTCCAAACCGGCTCGTGATTTGTTCCGCGTAGGCCGCGGCGAGCAGGCTGAGCGACGAATTGGTGGTATCGACCTGCTGACGCACGGCGGCCGGCTCACCGCGCAGCAGCGACTTCTCGAAGCCGGGCGGAATGTCCATCGTGACTATCACCTCGCCACGGTCGAGCATCCGGATGCCCGTTCCCGGTTTTTCGACCGTGCCGTGCATAAGGTAAAAGGGCGCTGCGAACCGGCTCGCCAGCTCGCGCGAGGGCGCGCTCTTGTCGCCGTCGAGCACGCTTCCTGATTCGCTCGCTTGTGACAAACCTTTCGCTTGGGCGGAAAGCTCCCTGAAGGGACCGCCAGTGCATCGCGTACAGGCGTCAAAGCAGTTCCGACGACGTGCTCGCTACTATCCCCATCCACGCTCGACCATGCTTGTGCATGGATGACAAAACATGACTTGCAGATGACGCGGGATGCATGGCCGCCTCCCAGTCAATGACAGCCGGACGGGCGGTCGACCTGCAGGTGCCCAATCTCGCACTCTTCCGTGTAGTGCACAAAGCCGCGACGCAATCGCTCGGCCCACCCTCCGCCCAGCCGTGCGCCGGCCTCCTCGAAGGCCGCCTCGACCTGCACAGCGGTCGTCTGCAACAGATCATAGGTCACGACCACCTCGTCACCGCACACCTCCACTGTCTTGATTCCCATCAGCGCGCCCACTTGCGCGCTCACGGTGTCGGCCTGGTCCGCGTCAAGGGCCGCGTCGAGCGCGAAGCGCCGACGCTTGAGCACCGTTTCTCCGCGTTGTTTCGGTGCCGGACGGCCGGGCAAGCCGACATACAGATGGGGGTTGGCGAGAAAACGCTCGCGGCATTGCGGCGAGCAGAATGCGAAATGGCTGCCCTGATACTCGGTGGCGAAGCCGGCGGAATCCACCAACATGCCACACACCACATCCTTGACCGGTTCCTTATCTTTCACGGTACTCTCCCAAACAAACCGTTGTCGGCGCTGCCGGCAATGGCCGCGCCGCGGTGCCGAACCGCGGTGCTGCGGTCGTGTGATTTTCAGCCGAACAGCGCTGCGAACATCGCCTCCTGCGTCTCATCCCGCCACCTGCGATACGCGTCCAACCCATTGGAGATCATTCGGCTCGCCGCCTGCTCGCCCACCAGCCACGGATTGTCGGCGTCCACCGGCCAGCGGTGCTCGCGCACCCAGGGAGCCAGCGTTTCCATCGCCTTCATCCAAGGGCAGAACTTCTCCGAGAACAGGTAGCGGCTCGTGCGCATCGGATGCAGCCACTTCAGCGCCGTCGCCGTCCACGGCGTGGCGACCGCCTGTACCCACGGACTGACGAAGCCGCGGTAGTGCGACTCATTGAGCTCGGAAATCAGCCGCACGGTCTCGAACGCCTTGCGCGGATAATCGAAGCGGATGTCTTCCACGCGGCGCTCCGCGAACACGACCGCGTACTGCGGCTTGCGGCAGTCCGGATCGCCGGTCGGGTTGACGATCCGCATCTCGTAGAGGCCCGGCGCCAGTCCCTCCAACTCGTTCACCGATTCCAGGATCGCCCTATGTTCCAGGCGGGCGACGCTCGCCGAAACGAAGATGCCGAGGTGGCCGACATGGGGATTGAGCAGATAGACGATCCGCTGGCCTGCGCCTTTGAGGTCTGCGGTCGTCGGATAGATCGTCGGAATCCAGTTCAGCGCCTGATGTGGTGGGGTGATGTTGTCGGCGCTGGAGGCGAAGATCAGCAGCGGATTGCGAATGTGCCTGAGGTCGATAACGCAGCCATGGCAGATCCGCATCTCGCCACGCTCGAGCTTGTTGCCGACGAACAGGTTCTCGACGATGGCGACGATTTCCTCGCGGCCCAGGAAGTAGAAGCCCGACCACCAGCGCTCGAAATCGAGAAACCGCTCCCGTTCGTCATCGATGTTGGCGAAGACATGGTTGAGTTTGTCCCACAGCGAGTGGGCGGGATTGAGGGCTTCGAAATTCTGCACCAGCCAGGCACCGTCGAAGCTGCCGTTGCCCAGATCGGCGAGGAAGTGCACGGGCCACACGCCGCCGACGAAGCCGCCGGCCAGGCGCATCGGGTTCACGTCGGCGGCACCGGCCCAGTAGGACAGGGGCGAGCCGTTGAGCACCGCCGGCCCGGCGAGCCCGACGCATCCCGCCGACAGCAGGGTGACGGCCCAACCAGCCTGGCAGTTGCCGTACAGCACCGGCGCGCGGCCACCGTGGCGTCGGCTCACCTCCTCCACGAAGCGGCGCAGGGCATGCAGCACGTCAGCCAGGGTCTGCCCCGGACACGGCTCAGGATAGAACATCACGAAATAGACCGCGTGCCCCTCGTGCAAGGCCATCCCCACCTCGGAGTCGCGTTTGAAGCCGCCGATACCCGGACCGTGGCCGGCGCGCGGATCGACAACGATCAACGGGCGCTTGGTGTCGTCCAAGCAGTGTTCGTGGCGATCGCCCCCCGTGTCGGTGATCCGCAGCAGGGCGTAGTTCGACGGGCGTTCGAAGCGGCGTGCGTCGAGGAGGGTTTCGTAGTCGAAGTCGAGGAGTGGCGGCAGGCCCGCCTGCTCGTGCTGCAGCATGTTGTCGGCGCGTTGCCGCAGGGCGTCGAGAAACAGCACCGTGCGCTGCCAGCAGTCGATCTGATATCGCCACGGCGCCATCCATAGGGACGCGGCCTCGGCAAGGGCGGTCGCCTGTCCAGGCACGGACGATGGCGGAACCGGCAACGTGCCGGCAGTCGAGGTATCCGGCCATATCTCCGGTGCCTTAGGGGTCTTAGTCGATGCCTTATTCATTCTGGATTCTCCGATCGGTTCGATATCGGGTTTAGCACCGCTGCTTCGGCGGGCTCCTGTCGCGCCGATCGCGGTCCGTCGTCGCCTGCGGCCAGCAGCTGGTCCAGCTCCGCCCGGTCCACGATTTCGTTTTCCAGAAGCAGGTGCGCCAAGGCGTCCAACTGCGCGCGCCGCCCACTCAACGTATCGCTCACCCGGGCATGGGCATCGGCGAGGAGCTGTCTCACCTCCTGGTCGATGGCTTCGGCCGTGTGTTCGCTGTACTCCTTGCGCCCTGGCATCACCGGTCCGTCGAGGAACAGAGCGGCGCGCGCCTCGTCCAGCGTCGCCAGCCCCAGTCGGTCGCTCATGCCATACTGGGTGACCATCTGGCGCGCAAGATCGGTCGCCCGCTGCAGGTCATTTCGCGCGCCGGTGGATACATCGCCAAAGACGATTTCCTCCGCCACCCGGCCGCCCAGCAACACGTCGATGCGCTCGAGCAGTTCAGCTCTCGTCGCCAGATAGCGGTCCTCACCCGGCGTCTGTTGCGTGTAGCCCAGGGCGGCCACGCCGCGGGGGATGATGGATATCTTGGTCACCCGATCCGTGCGGGGCCGGTCCTCGGCCACCAACGCGTGACCCGCCTCGTGATAGGCCACCGTTTCCTTCTCCTTGGGATTGATCAGCCGGTTCTTCTTCTCGATACCCGCCACAATGCGGTCCAGGGCCTCATCGAAATCGACCATCTCGACCGCATCCTTGCCCTTGCGGGCGGCAAGCAGCGCCGCCTCGTTCACGAGATTGGCCAAGTCGGCGCCTGCGAACCCCGGCGTCTTCGCGGCCACCACGGCGAGATCGATGTCGCCAGCCAAGGTGACATGCTTGGCGTGCACCCGCAGGATCTTCTCGCGGCCGCGCAGGTCGGGGCGGTCCAGGGCGACGTGACGATCGAAACGGCCCGGGCGCAGCAACGCCGGGTCGAGGATCTCGGGGCGGTTGGTGGCGGCCATGATAATCACGCCCTTGTTGGTGTCGAAACCGTCCATCTCCACCAGGAGCTGGTTCAGCGTCTGCTCGCGCTCGTCGTGGCCACCCATGATGCCGATGCCACGCGCCTTGCCCAGGGCGTCCAACTCGTCGATGAAGATGATGCAAGGTGCCCTTTCCTCCGCCTGCTTGAATAGATCGCGCACCCGCGCCGCCCCCACGCCGACGAACATCTCGACGAAATCCGAGCCGCTCATCGAGAAGAAAGGCACCCCTGCCTCGCCGGCCACCGCCTTGGCCAGCAACGTCTTGCCGGTGCCGGGCGCCCCTACGATCAGCACGCCCTTGGGGATCTTCCCGCCCAGGCGGCGGTAACGCTGCGGCGTGCGCAGAAATTCGACAATCTCGCGCAGCTCTTCCTTCGCCTCGTCGATGCCCGCCACATCGTCGAACGTGACTCCGGTCTCCTTTTCCATGTAGACCTTGGCCTTGCTCTTGCCGATCTCCATCAGCCCTCCGCCCGGCCCCATGCGCTTCATCAGGAAGCCCCACAGGCCGACGAAGATCAGCACCGGCACGACCCACGACAGGACGGTGGCCAGCAGCTTGCTCTCGACGTAGCCCGCAAAGCGCACACCCGCCGACTCTAGGTCCTTCACCAGGCTGGGATCGTCTACCCGCAGCGTGACGAAACGGTGCTGTCCGCCGCCAAGGCGCTGGCGTTCGCCGATCTTTTCCGGCGGCAGCGTGTCTTCGAGCCCTTCCGTCTTGAGCGTGCCGGTGATCTTGTCCGCAGCCACTGCGAGATCGGCGACCTTCCCCGCCTTGAGCAGCATCTTGAAGTCGCTGTAGGCCAGCGTCTCCGTATGCGTGGGGAACAGCACACTCTGGATCAACAACAGCACGGCGAAGGCACCCAGGAAGTACCACAGGGAAAAGACCTGGCGCTTTTCCATCATGCGCCCCACCGCTGCTGCAGGAAGTTGTGGATCGGCACATAGGCGAGGCCGGCATAGACGCCGTACGCGAAACTCTCTCCGAGTCCCAGTACGAACGCCGGCCAGCTCAGCCATTTTAAGCCGGGCAGCATCTGCTCCAAGAACGCACGCATGTGAATGCTCACGGGCATCGCCAGCCCGTACGCCACGCACAGAACGAAAGTGAACGCGGTCCAAATACCCAAGGCGACAGCAACGACTTTCAGGCTCAGCATAACGCCACCTCTAACGGTTGCCGGACTCCCTGCCGCCGCGGGCAGGGGATCCATAGCGCACTGCACTGTGCTCCTTCACCCCCTCCCCTCCTCGTTCGGTTGCAGAGGCACACCGCTCGCAGCCAACCGTGCGGCGGCAAGCGCGGCCGCAAGCAGCAGCCCCGCACCCAGCCAGAACGGCGCCTCGGGACGCACGTCGAACAGCACGCCGGCGGCAAACGAGCCCGCCGCCTGTCCCAGATTTCCCGCCGCCACGCTTTTGCCCAAGGCCGCACCCTGGTTGTCGCCGGCGTCTTGGGAAACGCGATAACTCAGGAGAGGAATGAGAATGCCTGAGGCGGCGGCGATCATCCCGACCAGGCCCACCTGAGCCAGATAGCTGTCGCTGTATGGCAGCAAGGCCATGCCGCCCGCCATTGCCACGAAGCCCGATACCGTCAGGAGTGGGCCGTAAAGCCGTGAGGGCGAAGACCAGAAGACGGCAATCTGGGCCGCGATCATCACCACGCTGCATTCCATGAACATGACGCTGATGGCGGCGGGCGTCAGCCCGAGCAGGCGCTGGGCGCGCAGCACGATGGCGACCTCGAAAGCGCCGAGCCCGAACATGAGCAGCAGCACCATGAGAAACAATGTCGGCCGCCCGCGCGCAGCGTCCGGCGCGGCCGGTACTTCGCCCCTCGCCCCGCGCGGCAGGCGAAAGAACAGCGTGAGCCAAACGACCGCGCCCAAAATCGCGGCAACGCCGAAGGGCGAGGCTAGCGCCACGTGCCATAGGTCGGCGTCGCCCGATCCCGCCCCCTCCCGAGTCGTGATGCCGCTCAAGGCCGGCCCCGCCAGCAGTCCCAGGCCTGAGGCCGCGCTCAACCAGGCGAAGCGGCGTGCGCGCCGCTCAGTGGGGTGGCTGGCCCCTGCGAAAGCCATGGCCACCGGTAATACGGCCGCGGCGAAGACGCCGCTGGCGATACGCATGGCATAGGCCTGCCCCAGGCTCAGAGACAGCCCGAACAGGAGCAGTGTCACCACGTAGCCCGCCAGCCCCGTCAGCAGAACCGGCCGCTGGCCGGCGCGGTCGGACAGTCGTCCGCAGACGGGAGCGAACGCGAACAGCGCCAGCGTGTACACGCCCGTCAGCATGCCCGCATGCCACGACACGTCGTAACGGCCACCTTTGTCCGCGAGATGCTCGATGAAAGGCGCGAGCACCGGCAGCAGGGCGCCGTAGCCCATGAACACCGCGAACACCGCAGCCATCAGCAGCAGGTGGATGTCCGTATCCGCGTGGGGCGAAAGCCGCTTCATCGCTGATGGCACGCGCCTTAGCAGCCGTGACGCCGGTGCGGCCTGTGTCCAGCGGCATGCTCACTGCCCAAGGCCTCCCCGCTGACCGTGCCAACATACCGATCGGGAGAGGACTCGAACAGCGCACGGTTCTCCCGGGACTTGAAATAATAGATGCGTCCCCACAACACGGAGGTCAACGCGCCCTCAATGCGCACCGTGTTGCCGCTCACTGGATCGATAGCGGTCTCGGCCTGAGGCTGGTCAGCGCGGCTGGCTTCCCGCTCGCCGTGGTCGCGGTGGCCGCCATGGTGGCCGTGGCCACCCAACAGACCGCCCAAACCACCGTGGCCGTGTGCCCGGCGAAGCAGGAAGAGTGGTCCGATCGCCAACAGGATCCAAATCCCATTCTCCGATATCCAGTTCCAGTTCATGAACGATCTCCTCAAAAGGACTGATCGGCGCACAGGCGCGGCCGTTCAGTGGTGGGCATAGCGAAACTCCGCCTCGAGCGTCTGCGCATCGCCCGACCGCCGGAACTGGAGCCTGATCCGATACGCCGTGCCGCGTCCCGCCATCGGCACCTGTCCTACATAGGCCGGGTCAGCGCCATGGATGCTCGGCGCAAGTGGCCAGTGCGTGGCAACCCGTCCCTTTCTTGCGACTTCCACCGCGACGGAAGCGTCCTCGATGGGACGTCCGGTCGCCTGCTCCTTCAGCAAGGCGACGACGCGGTGGTCGCTCTCCTCCGTCATCGTCGACGAATGGGGCTGCGAGGGCGTGACCTGCAGCCACGCGACAATGCCATCCACGGTCTCGCGCTGGAAAATCTCCTCGGCCGAAACGGGGGCAAAGCAGGTTGCCACGAGGACCGCGCATAGCGGGCGCGTCAACTGCGGTGGTCGCTGAGGGCGTCGATCATGGGCTCCACCAGCGTATCCATCCGTGCGGGCGAGCCCCGACGGCAGGCTGATTAGTAGGGGTTTCTGCATGGCTCCTCCAAGTCGTCGCCCGCGCCGGCTAGCTGTAGAGATCGCGCCTGGTGAGCGGCACAGGGGGCGGCGCCTTCGCCCGCTTGGACACCAGGATCTGGTAGACGCCCACTCCGCCCTGCTCGAATTCGTGCGAGCACGCCGCCATGTAGAGCCGCCAGGTGCGAAAGACCTCCGGCGTGACGTGCTCCAGCGCTTCGAGCCGGCGGCGTTCCAGCCGCTCGCCCCAGTGGCGCAGCGTCAGCGCGTAATGGGGGCGCAGGCCTTCCACGTCCCAGATCTCGAAGCCGGCCCGCTCCATCGCGCGCTGCACATTGCCCACCGTATCGAGCTCCCCGTCGGGAAATACGTAGCGGTTGATGAAGCGCGTGCCCGCGGAATCCGGCCAACCTTCGCGGTCGTGGGTGATGCCGTGGTTGAGGAACAGGCCGCCGTCGCGCAACAGGCGATGGGCAGTCGCGAAATAGATGGGCAGATTCTTCAGCCCGACGTGCTCGAACATGCCGACGCTGGCGATCTTGTCGAAGCGCCCCGCTCCCGCAATGTCACGGTAATCCCCCAACTCCACGGTGACGCGCCCCGCGAGCCCGTCTTCGGCGACGCGTCGTCGGGTGTAGTCGTACTGGTTGCGGCTCAGGGTCACGCCGTGCGCGTCGACGCCATAGTGTCTGGCGGCCCAACATAACAGCGCGCCCCAGCCGCAGCCGATATCAAGCAGCCGCTCGCCCGGGGCCAGGCGCAACTTGCGGCACAGATGATCGAGTTTGTTGCGTTGGGCCTGCTCGAGGCTGTCGCCCGTGTTTTCGAAATAGGCGCAGGAATACACCATTTGCTCATCGAGCCACAGCGGGTAGAAGTCGTTCGAGACGTCGTAATGAAAGGCGATGGCCTTGCGGTCGCGATCGTGGGAGTGCCTGAGCAGGAGGCTGCCCGCCGACCAGCGCCTGCCTGACTGGGGCACGGCCCCGCGCCGTCGCAGCGCTAGGGCATTGACGAGCAGCACGAACTTCTTGAACGCCGGCAGGCGCAGCGTAGCGAAATGGTCCTTCAATGCCAACGCAGCTTCCAGGTTGCCTCCGACGTCCAGGGCGCCACGCACATAGGCATCGGCCAGGCACAGCGGATCGCGTGTCAGGATCAGTTCGCGCAGCACGTGCGCATCGTGCAGGGCCAAGGTGAAGCGCGGCCGCTCGCCCCCGAATTCGAGCGTGGTGCCGTTCCACAGCCTGACCGCCAGCGCGGCATTGGCATCGTGCAGCAATGGCTCGAGGATGCGTCGCGCTCGCGCCGTATCGACGCGCTCCGCGTTTTCGATACCGATGTCTCGTGTATCGGCAACCATGGCCTGTTCCCCCTCTCGGCCGCTTCATTGCCGCCGCAGCGGCGGCCGCTTGCCCACCTGCACCTGCAGCGCCAGCTCGCGCTCGCCGCGGCGCAGTCGGATCTCCACCGTGCTGCCGGGCGCGGTCGAAGCGACAGTGGTCATGAGCGATACGCTGTCGGTCACTGCCCTGCCAGCGATCGCGAGCACGATGTCGCCGGGCCTGACACCGCCTGCCTCCGCAGGGCCGCCGCGCATCACGCTGGCGATGCCTACGCCCTTGCCCAGCTCCGGTGGCAGGTCGCGCGCCTCGACACCGAGCCAGCCGCGCTGCACCTGCCCCGTGGTGACGATCTGCTCCAGTACCTGGCGTGCGAGCGTCACGGGAATGGCGAAGCCGATGCCCTGCGAACCGCCGCTTTCGGAATAGATCGCGGTGTTGATGCCCACGAGGGCGCCCGTCGCATCGACGAGGGCGCCGCCCGAGTTGCCTGGGTTGATGGCGGCATCGGTCTGGATGAAGTTCTCGAAGATGTTGATGCCCAGCCGATTGCGTCCGGTTGCGCTGATGATGCCTTGCGTAACCGTCTGTCCGACGCCAAAGGGGTTGCCGATCGCCAGCACGGCGTCGCCGACATCGACGCTGCCCGCGTCGGCGAAGACGATCGGCGCGAGCCCCTGCGCCTCCACCTTGAGCACGGCCAGGTCCGTTTCCGGGTCGGTTCCGACCACGCGCGCCTCGGTCGCCTCGCCGGAGCTGAACACCACCGCGATCTCGTCAGCCCCCTCAACCACATGGTTGTTGGTGAGCAGATAGCCATCGTCGCTGACCACGACACCCGAGCCCAGGCTGGTGGCGGGCCGCGGCGCCGGTTCCGCGCCACCGAACAGGCGCCAGCCCGGATCGCCCCAGGGCAGGCCGCGCGGCACCTGCTTCAGCGTGTATACGTTCACGACCGAAGGCATCGCCCTGCGGGCCGCCGCGCGAAATCCTCCGCCGCCGGGTGCTGCGTTCGCCGTGGCAGGCACCTGCTCGCGTACCGTCACGACCTCGCGTGCCACCGGCGGCGCGCCCTCGTCGATGAACCAGACATACAGGAGCCAGATCGCGAGTGTCCCGACGACTATCTTGACAAACGTCAGCCACGCACCTTTTTTCATGGCATTCACTCACGTATGCGTTGTGCGCCCGCCCGAGCGCCCAGATGCGGAATGAAGGCCGGCGTGCACGCCGCGTAGCGTTCATATTCGGCGCCGAACCTCGCGGCCACCTCCCGCTCTTCCTTGCGGGCAAGGCGCACGTACATGAACACCAGGATGGGGAACATCACCAGGGTCACCAGGGTGGGCCACTGCAGCAGGAAGCCGACCATGATCAGCACGAAGCCCCCGTATTGCGGGTGGCGCACACGGGCGTAGGGGCCTTCCACCGCCAGCCTGCCCGCGCGCTGGGCAGCGTAGAGCACACGCCAGGCGGCGGACAGCACCAAGAAGCCGCCGCCGATGAACAGTCCGCTGAGCAGGTGGAAGGGTCCGAAGTGAGGATTTGACTTCCAGCCGAACATCACCTCCAGCAGGTGCCCCGAATCGTGTGCCAGCCAATTGACCTCGGGAAACTTGCTGGTGAGCCAACCCGACAACAGGTAGATGGTGAGGGGAAAGCCGTACATCTCCGTGAACAGCGCCACGATGAAGGCCGAGAAGGCGCCGAACGAGCGCCAGTCGCGCTTGCTCTGGGGCTTGGCGAAGCTGAAGGCGAAGATGATGAAGATCGCCGAATTGAGTACCACCAGGGACCACAGGCCGTAGGCGGGGGAATCGCTCATTTCCCGTCTCCTTCTTTGCTTTCGCTGTCATGTCCGCCGTGACCGCCATGATGAAACAGGTGCAACAACGGGCAGGCCAGCAGCAGCAGGAAAGGCAGAACGCCAAGCAGATGGGCACGGTGCTCAGTAACGAGGAAGAAGGCTGCGATCAGGGCGAAGGCGATGAAGACCCATTTCCCGCGCCTGCGGCTCGCATCGACCTGGGCGTGACCCTGATGACCATGAGCCCCGTGCTCTTTGTGCTGTACTGGTGAGTCCAAGATAGCCTCCGTGGATGAAGATTACTGGGGTCACACAGGCAGGCGGTCTGCCTTGCGCAAGAAGCGGGGATCCGTTGCACGCCCGCCGGGCGCGCGGCCGGCGGCGAAGCGCTCCGCGGGAGTACCCCCCGAGCGGATCAGGCGGATGCGCACCAGTCCCCACCAGAGGAGCAATCCCCGTAATACAAAGCTGATCTCTAACAAACGCATCGCCTGCACCGTATTCCGGGGATAGCCTGTTTTCGTACAAAGACTTAGCCGGGCGCAGCGCGCGGATGGTGGCAATGTCCCGCGGCATCTGAACTTTCAATACACAATGTAAATCGATGGCCACGACGAGTATCCTGCGGTCGCGCGAGACAAGAAAATCCGAGCGCGATACCCATTTGCCGTCCGGCCCAATGCAGAACGCGGTGTGCGCGTGGAACTGATAAGCGGGGGCCCCTTGTCACGGACACAAGAATCGTGCCTGCCCGACCACTGCTGATAGCTACCCCGTTGGTGTGGCGTCGATTGCCCTACCACAGGGTGCGCCGGAATGGGATTTGAGCGTTTGGACACGCAGGCCCCCTTTACGTCGTCGTGCCGGATAGCTGTTATCGTAAGACCGCAGTCCCTATTACGTATCGGCTGCCGTAGTCACGACATTGGGGGCAATAACGAGTAGCTCAGACTAGGCCACTCTTATATATGCGGAAATTATGAGCGCCCTTTTTTGACGTAGACATGACTTCCGGATTACATATTCGTAACCATTGCGTAATCCGTAACCGCGCTCGCCTCTCGTTACTCCTCATGGATGAGGACTGCCCTTATTGCGGGGGTGATAGATCCCATATCATGCCATTTCCCACTGGTGTCCCTCGTTATGGGCTGGTTGCACATACCGTGGTCGCACTCGACGATCCACCGCTTTTGAAGTACGCGGGAACAAAAATGATAATCCACCACGCTGGGCGCCAAACCAACGGCAGCCGCGAGTAGGCGGCAGACGCAAAGGTGGCCGTGAGCGTTCAAAGAAGTTGATTCCATGGAACACCTCCGATCATAACGTTTGAACACATGCGCGACGGCAAGTCGCCAATTTGCGAAACCTTCGCTGCCCGATGCCGGATCGTCATTGGTGTCAGAAGAAACTCGTCGGCAAGTGAGGCAATGGACGTCGGCGACCATGTTCGTGAACTTCTTTCATGGCACGCCGGCTTCGGAATTGATGGCTGCTCATGCTATCGGAAATACGACCGCACACGGATTGGTTCTTGAAGCTGCCAATTCGATCGGTGATGAGTCGACGGCGGCTTCGTGAGGATCCTACCGTGACGCATTGTGCATCCCGGCTGCGATCACAATCGTCTACCGAAAGCACTCCCCCAATCTTGAGCGGCGACAACTTCAGTCTATGCGCACATCGCTGACATCATGATGACGTACAAATTACATCGCAATGCAACTGGAGACAGACTCTTGCCTGGCGGATGCGGCGCGCTGCGGTCAACCGATGCCATGCGCTCATCCTCCGGCCGGTAGGCAAAAGATCCCGTTGGACTGAACTGCCTCACGGGCGGTGGGGCACTATGGGAATTGAATGGGCGGAACCCAAGACGTCGCACCGGGGTGGCGATCTGGATCGGATACGTGTTCCGATCTGCACAGTCTAGCGTCTTGGCGGCGGCTCTCTGGTGCCGTGCACGGTTGTGCATGAGCAGCCTCAGCACGCCGTCAAGAACATCGCGGAGTGCGTGAATCGACAGAGGGCGGATGGGTCATCTGGTGCCGTCCGGTCGCAGGTTGGGCGGCACCATCGTCTCGATAGCGTCCAACTTTCGACAGGGGTAGGCGCGACCGCAGACCTCGGTCGTGACCAGGTTGGCGGCGAACAGCAACGCCATCATTATCCAACGCGGACCTCGCCTGAATGTGCCGCCTTCGGCCCCGCAGCGCGTCGATCACCCCCTACCGCGCGGTACAGTCCAGTCAATTCTTACAAAGAAGTAATTTTCACGTCATGCCTACTCAAGGCAAGGCGGGTAATACTAACCTTATGAGTCGGGCAAGGTGCCCTTCTCACTACCGCCCGACCTCGAAAGTACTCTTTAGACGGAGAACCTCCATGACACCGAAACGGATCCTTATCGCCAGCGTGCTGTCTGTCTCTGCATTCGTCACCCCGGTGGTTAATGCAGCCTCGCCAACTACGGATGTTCCGAGGGCCGAGACGCAAAAACCCGAGTCTCAGGTCAGCCCGCATAGCCACGTGCAGGAAAAACTTGCAGTTTCAACGCCGAAAGCAGCGGACAGCAAGTTGCAGCACGCAAAAAAACCACTTCACGATCATAACAAATTTCACAAGAATCAATGACACGACCCGTCGGCCCGGCATCGACTCGATCTCAAGCAAGACGGCCGCGGCGGGCCGACCACTATAGCGACGATGAAGTAATCCAAGGGCCTCACGTGGACGTATGTGATGCGCGGAAACCCTCAGTGACATGTATTGCTCACTCACTATCGTTAGGCGTCTTGTTTACCCGCATCGTCGATGCGCGAAACATCGCCTCAATCCTCCGTTCATCTCCAAACGCCAACACTGAAGGGAGCCATCGCACTTGACGCGCCCCTTCGGCGACACACCTGGCTCGAAAACATCGATATGCCATAATTTAATAAAATGCAATGCTGAGCCGAGGCCATTGAAAATCGTCAGGCTGCCACTGGCAGCGCACAACCATCGGCCGTTCAACGAAATCGCGAAGCAGCGATCATCCCTGCCCCCGACTTCGTGAATCTTGATAATCCATGAATTCCGCATCCACTCCGGTGCAACGGCTAATTCTAGCCACGTTGCAGTCCGTCCAGATGTCTCCATTCCTTCCGCCTCCTTGCCGACCGCAGACCTTCCGGTTTGCCGAAAACGTGCATACCCCGTTTCAGCTGCGGCGATCTACTTGACCCTCACTCCGCACCACTGCGTCCTCGCCAACGCCTTCCAAATTAAAGTTGACGCTCCGCAAGCGACCCAGCATGCATCGGGCAACCATTCTCGAGTGGCCATGGACTGAATGTAATGCGTGCCATTCGATTTAGCAAGTCAGACCACGTCAGGAGCAGCATTTGGCATACGGACCGATCTGCTTCGCGGTCTGAAACAGGCGTCGTTGACACCATCTACGCTTCCTGGATGAAACGGTCATCCACCGGTCATCCGAAATTCCTAACGCCAATTATTAGTTGCGCCCAGCATTCTATTTTCGGAGACCCAAGCATTTGTGCTTCGGAGTCGCCGCTACTCGACTAACGTCCCGCTGGCATACATTACTTTTCAATTACGCATATGTAATGCAGCGGTCATTCCTATGTTAGGCACCCACGACTAACATAGTCTCACGAGGGTTCGATTAAGGCCGTCCGATCATGAACCTGCAGGGGTAAGTACCATGAACGTGAGTTTCCCACGAGTCATAGCACTAACAATACTAGTTGGCGCGGGCACCGCAAATGCTCTAGCACATACCGACTACTCCGAAGCCGGCGCCTCGCACTGGCTAGAACACGCACAAGCGGCTTCCGGTCAGCCAACTAAGCGACAACTGGCGCCTTATGGATATTTATCGTCAGCCCCTGCGGAACGTACCGCAATTATCGACCGAAACACCCGCTCTCTCAACGTCGTGCAGATGGAGACCGTCGCCATTCGCATTGGCGACAAGACGATCAATTGGACATTTGATGCTTACCCACGGCCGTTTCCGCTCACCGAGATCATTCCGGAAGCCAAGGGTGTTACGGTTTACGTCGAGGAAAACCCTATGTATCGCGGCGGACGTTAAGCGCTACCAATGATGACGTGCGGTCGGAGGCGTCATTTCACACACCGTCAATGCCGGCAGTGTCACACCGTGGAACATAATCTTCACCGTTCACCAACCAGGAGCCAGTCATGCTTATGAAACTTATTGCCTCAGCAGCATCCGTTTTGATTGCGACGTCCGCATTCGCAGTGGACCAAGGAAATGTGGAAAAGTCTTACGAACTGAAGGATGGCTCAACCGTCTACATCTTCAAGGACGGAAAGATGGCTATGGAGAATAAAGTCGGCCAGGCTGTTTCCATGAAGGAGGGACATACGATGGAGACGAAGGACGGCAAGAAGATCATGATGAAAGGTAACGAAATCTGGCGTCTCGATAGCGCGCTACATCGCGAGCACCAGACAAATTGAGTCCATGCGGTCTAGGAACGACCGCGTTCGATTGGCCCGCGCCCAGATTGCAGAGCGGGCCAATTCGTTTTCAAGCAAATGGGTGATGATTCGCGCCCCTCGGATCTCACCCCAGTTTTCGCAATAATCGGAAGTGACGTAGACGTAATCACCACGTCACTTTGCCGTCAGAGACTGCCGTCTATCATTGGTTCATGATTGCTTGCGCGCGAGCAATTGAACGTCGTCAGGCACGAGGATGCACTATGAAAACGTTGACGCGGCTTGTCCTCGCTTCAGGTCTACTCACTGCGGCCTCTGGCGCATTCGCACATGAAGACTGTTCGGAAAAAAGCGCCACTCACTGGTGCGGACATGTTGCAGCATTTTCCAGCCAACCGACCGAACAGCAACTCGCCCGCTACGGTTATGCATCGTCTGCCATGCCAACTCGGGAAGTCATAATCGATAAGGTCAAACGCCATATCAATGTGGTACGGCTTGAAACCGTCGCGATTCGCATGGCAGAAAAGACCGCTAACTGGACCTTCGACACGTTCGGGACAGCCAGCTTTTCGCTTGCAAAGGCCATTCCTGGCACAGAGGGGGTTACTGTCTACGTGGATGAAAATCCGATGTATCAGGGAGGTCGCTAGGGTTCAAGCAGACGGTCAAAAATTCGGTACGCGACCGAGAAACGTACGCGCACCGGCACTGGGCTCGCGTTTGAACCGCCCCACACCTAGGAGGAGCCAATCATGCTCACGAAGACTGCTATCGCACTTGCTTCGACCCTGATCGCAGCATCCGCATTCGCCGTTGACGAGGGAAATATTGAGAAGTCCTACTCACTAAAGGACGGATCAACGGTGTACGTATTTAAGGATGGCAAGATGGCTATGGAAGACAAATTCGGGCAGTTTGTCACAATGAAGGAAGACCATGCCATGGAAACGAAGGATGGTAAGAAGATCATGATGAAGGGTAACGAAATCTGGCGGCTTGAGAGGGAGTTGCATCGCGAACGTGGCGGCAGCTAGGTCTCATTGTCACGAGCGTGGGTTACTGAACCACGCATCCCGCCTCCGGGATAACTGGTTGTTAGCAATCGTAGAGCCTACGGCAGGTTCATGCGGATGCATACTGTAGTAAGAATCAGCCGCCTGTTCATGATTTTACGACGATCTAACAGGCTTGATCCGGACGCTTGAAGCGCCCGAGAATTTCGGTTTTCAGGGGCAGTCAACCATCCCCCCACGGTCAATAAGGCTGCTTGTAGTCGGTTTTGCGAGGCCCACTCGGGTTCGGCGATATCAAAATAACCTTTGCATCACCATTCTAACCGCTTCGCCCGCTGAGGCGACATTAACGAGAGGAGCCTATCATGCGTATGAAAATCGCGGTCGCGGCAGTGTCCGCGCTGTTGGCAGCATCGGTCTTTGCTGTGGACCAAAGCACGGTCGAGAAGTCATATCAACTCAAAGATGGATCAACCGTGTACGTGTTCAAGGACGGCAAAATGGCCATGGAAAACAAATTCGGCCGGGTCGCAAGAATGGAGGAAGGTCACGTGATGGAAACGAAAGATGGCCAGAAGATTATGATGAAGGGCGATGAGATCTGGCGACTTGAAAGGGCGCTACATCCGAATCGCGGCGGTCGCTGACACTGCAATTCAATCGCAGTGCAAGTCCAATGGCCTGGGCGCCCCCGGCACCGCAGGCCGTTTCTTCATTAACCGGCAGTTGATAGACGTAAGTGGCGCGCCGAGCACCTTTCTCCGGTTGGTGTGCCGTGGCCACTTTCTCGCTTGCGAGCGTCAAATCGGACCGGCTTTTCATGTCGAAGCCGTTCCAGGGCTCCCAGCTCGCCTTTCGGCGAGACCCTGACGAATCTCGCCTTAAGCGTGCGTGCCATCCCGCCTGCCCGACAGGCTGCTGATGTGCATCAAGTTGCGGGAGGCGAAACACATCACGGCCTGTCGGACAATCGCCCCCGAAAGGAACGGGCGCGGGTATCGCACCGATGAATGACTCGACTCACAGCGCATCGAGTACCGCTCGTATGACAACTGCCCTCCTCGACGCAATCCGTGCAGGCAATGTGCAGGACGTTTGTCGTTTACTTGACGACGGATTGTCCTGCGAGTGTCGGGATGTCGAAGGTTGCAGTGCGTTGTTTCACGCGGTGCATGGTCGTCAATGGGGAGTCGTCGACAGCTTGCTGGCGCGGGGGGCTTCCATCGACCTGGCCGACTATCGGGGTTGGACGCCGATTTTTTGGGCAGCCTTCAATGGACACGCGGATATCGTCTCGTTCCTGATCGGCCGCGGCGCCAACCCTGACAGTCGCACGGTGGAGGGGGAGTGGCCGCTGTTTTGGGCCGTTTATAAGGGCCACACCTCGGTCGTTCGGTACCTACTAATCGGCGGAGCGAGACGAGACTTGCTCGATACGGACGGCCACGATGTCCTCTGGCTGGCGCGAACACTGAAGCGGTGGGATGTGGTCGCGCTACTGGAGGGGCAGCGTCAGTAGACCACCGCTTGGACGCCCACCGCGAGCGTCACTGCCACTTCGCCTATGTGTCAGCGGTAATCCAATAATCCCAACTCGGTAATCGCGAAATCACGCTCGATGTAGGGGCCGGAGGCGAAATCGAGGTTCGAGGGTACGATTGCGCCGGGAAGCGGGCAGTTCACCCGAGAGCGACTCAAGCAGCGCCAGTCCATGCTGGATCATTACGGGCCGATGCAGCCAGATGATGGATCTCGGGATGCGGCAGCAGCACCCCAGATGGTGTGGCATCCGGTGCGGCCTCACGCTGAAGGAAAGCGCAATGGCAGTGGCGAACATGCTGTCGATGAATCTGGCATTGGCGCGGGGTTGGCCACGGTGCCGGGGGCCAACTTGAGCTGCACCGATTCCCTTGTGGACATGGACATTCACCGGCACTAAACTCCGTAGCATCAAACTGAGTTTTGGTTGATTCCGCCCGTGCCTACCCGTGCCTTCACCATCCGCAAAATCGCCGACGCCGCCGGTGTCGGGGTGGAGGCCGTGCGTTATTACCAAAGGCGCGGCTTGCTGCACGAGCCGCAGCGCGTGGCGGGCGGATTCCGGGAATATTCGGCGGACGACGTGCAACGCCTGCGCTTCATCAAGCGGGCGCAGGAACTGGGGTTTTCGCTCGATGATGTCGCCGAACTGGTGTCATTGAGTGCCGAACGCGACCAGGTACACGTGCGCGAAGTGACCAGGCGGCGCGCCGCCGAGATTCGGGAGCGCATCGGCCGGCTGGAAGCGATGGCTTCCGCGCTGGAGGGACTGGTTTCCTGCTGTGCCCGGGCGCCGCAGTCGCAGGCCTGTCCGATCATCGCGGCGTTGACGACGGACCCCGTTGCGGAAGCCCCGGCGGGTGGACCGCAGGTGCGCCTTCGGACGGCGTCCGGTGCCGAGCGACCTGCCCACGCCGACGCGGTGGAGCATTGACCATGATCCGGCGCGTCAAACGATCGGTTTGCCAGCTGTTGATTGGCATTCTGCTGTTTTCGCAAATGGCGCTCGCGGCTTACGCGTGCCCGCAACTGTCGTCGGCCGAGTTCAGCGAGCGGTCGGCGATGCCGACCATGGGTTCGAAGGGTAGTCCGGCCGGCGCGGACACGGCCATGGCAGGATCCGAGACGACAACGCCGGTCGTGGACATGGCGCCCGGATGTCCCGAGATGGGTCAGGCGGACCCCGATAATCCCAACCTCTGCGTCGAACAGGTTCATTTCGGCCAGCAGAGCGATCAGACGCAGACACCGACGGTGCCTGCGGTAGTGCTTTCCAACCTTTATACCCTCCCCCTCTTGCCGGAGCCGACCGGGCCGACCCGGCCCGCCGCAGCGGCGGCCAGCCTACTCGCTGCCACCTCCCCGCCGCACGCCATCCTGCACTGCTGCTTCCGACATTGATCCTCCAGACGACGCTGCGCTGACGACCTGAGCGGTCGTCCGGCGCATCGGTTCCGCTCGTCCGTGCTTGCGAGTTTCGACTCGCCGGCGGCGGGATTTATCCCGAGCTGACTCGTTCCCCTGTCTGGAGCTCTGATGTTTTCTGACTCATTCCGCTTCTCGCGGAGGCGTGTCGTCGCGCACGCCATCGCCTTGGCCCTCGGCATCACCGCCCTGGGCGCTCATGCCGACAACGTGCTGGATTTCGACCAGGCGCTGCGCCTGGCGCAGGACCGTTCGCGCCAACTCGCCGCCCAGGGCGCCTCCGCCACCGCCGCCCGCGAAATGGCGATAGCGGCCGCCCAGTTGCCTGATCCGATGCTCAAGGCCGGGATCAACAATCTGCCGGTCGGCGGCCCTGACCGGTTCAGCCTCACACGCGATTTCATGACCATGCGCTCGATCGGGGTGGCACAGGAATTCACGCGCGAAGACAAGCGCAAGGCGCGCGCGGCGCGCTTCGAGCGCGAAGCCGAGGCGGCGCAGGCCGCTGGAGTACTGGCCTTGTCCAACCTGCAGCGCGACACGGCGCTGGCCTGGCTGGACCGCCACTACCTCGAGCGCACGCGCGAGATCCTGGTTAGCCAGCGCGACGAGGCTAGTTTGCAGATCGCGGCAGCCGATGCCGCGTACCGCGGCGCGAAGGGATCCCAGGCCGACGTCTTCGCGGCACGCGCTTCCGTGGCGCAGATCGAAGACCGTATCGCCGAGGCAGAAACACAGGTCGCAACGGTCCGGATGCGGTTGGCGCGCTGGATCGGCGACGACGCCAACCTGCCCTTGGGCGGGCTCCCGCCGACCGACGCCGTCCGCCTGAGCGCGGTGGATCTCGATGCGCGCCTTGCCCACCATCCGCAGATCCGGGTGATGAGCAAGCAGGAAGAAATCGCCGACGCCGAGGTGCAACTTGCGCGCGCCAACAAGCAGGCGGACTGGAGCGCGGAGCTGATGTTCAGCCAACGCGGTCCCGCATTCTCGAACATGGTCTCGATCAACGTCTCGATTCCGCTGCAATGGGATCAGAAGAATCGCCAGGACCGTGAACTCGCCGCGAAGCTCGCCGTCGGCGAGCAGATGCGCGCCCAGCGCGAAGAAGCGTCGCGCGAACACGTCGCCGAGGCCCGCGCGATGCTGCAGGAATGGCAGAGCAACCGGGCGCGCCTGACACGCTACGACGACTCGCTGATCCCGCTGGCCGCGGAGCGCACTCGTGCGGCGATGGCCGGCTACCGCGGCGGCACGGTGAACCTCTCCGCGGTGCTCGACGCCCGTCGCAACGAAATCGACACGCGTCTGAAGCGCCTGCGCCTCGAACTGGACACCGCGCGCCTGTGGGCGCAACTCAACTACCTGCTCCCGGCCGACCGCGACGTCGCAACGCCCCGTCCTTGAGCCTGCCATGGAAAACCACCCTATGAAACTCAAACCCTTCGTGATCGGCCTCCTCCTCGCCGGCGTACTCGCTGCCGGCGGCTATGGCCTGTACGCCCTCGGCATGCAACGTGGCATGGACCACGCGAGCAGCGCCGCAGGCGCCGGGTCCGGTTCGGCAGGCGCGGCCGCCCCGACGCAGGCCGGTGACATCGATCCGTCCACCGGCAAGAAGGTGCTGTACTGGCACGACCCGATGGTACCGGGGCAGAAGTTCGACAAGCCGGGCAAGTCGCCCTTCATGGACATGCAACTGGTGCCGGTCCATGCCGACGGCGACGGTGACCAAAGCCAGGTGACGGTGAGTGCCCGGGTGCAGCAGAACCTGGGGGTGCGCACCGCCGAGGTGAGGCGGGGCACGCTTTCGCCGCAGGTCGAGGCCGCCGGCAGCATCGCCTTCAACGAGCGCGACCAGGCACTCGTGCAGGCGCGGGCCACTGGCTACGTCGAGCGCCTCTATGTGCGCGCCACGCTCGACCAGGTCGCCAAGGGCCAGCCGCTGGCCGACCTCTACGTGCCGGACTGGGTCGCCGCCCAGGAGGAGTTCCTGTCGGTGCGTCGCCTGCAGGGCAGCGATCTGGCCGGGCTGATCGATGGCGCCCGTCAACGCATGCGTCAGGTCGGCATGAGCGACGAGCAGATCCGCCGGGTCGAGGTCGCCGGCCGCGTGCAGCCGCGCATCACCCTCACGGCGCCCATCGGCGGAGTCGTCACCGAGTTGATGGCGCGCGAGGGCATGACGGTGATGCCGGGCGCGACCCTGTTCCGCATCAACGGGCTGTCCACCGTCTGGGCCAACTCCGAAATCCCCGAGAGCCAGGCCGGACTGCTGCGCCCGGGGGCTGGCGTGGAAGCGCGCTCCCCGGCGCTGCCCGGCACCGTGTTCAAGGGCAAGGTGCAGGCGATCCTGCCCGACGTTAACCCGGCCACGCGCACCCTCAAGGCGCGGGTGGAGCTCGTCAACCTCGTGGCCAACCCCGGCGCGCAACTGGCGCCGGGGATGTTCGTCAGCGTGCTCCTGGGCGCCCGGACCGAGGAGGGGCTGATGGTGCCGACCGAAGCGATCATCCAGACCGGCAAGCGCACGGTGGTGATGCTGGCTGAAGTCGACGGCAAGTTCCGTCCGGTGGATGTCGACATCGGCATCGAGGCGGACGGCCAGACCGAGATCAAGCATGGCCTGGAGGCCGGCCAGAAGGTGGTGGTATCGGGCCAGTTCCTGGTGGATTCCGAGGCCAGCCTCAAGGCGACGACCACTCGCATGGAGGGCAGCCCCCCGGCGCAGCTCGCCGCGCCGGTCGAGCACCGCGGCGAAGCCAGGATCGAAGCCATCGGCAAGGATGCCGTCACGCTGTCCCACGGCCCCATTCCGTCGTTGCAGTGGGGCGCGATGACGATGGAGTTCGGCGTGCCGGCGACCGGTTTGCCGCCAGGGTTGAAGCTCGGCCAGTCGGTGGCCTTCGCGTTCATGATGACCAAGGATGGCCTGCCGGTGCTGACCCGCATCGAGCCGAAGGGCGCGATGGAGCAGAGGCCATGATCGCCCGGCTCATTCGCTGGTCGATCGAAAACCGCTTCCTGGTGCTGCTGGCCACCGCGATGGTGGCAGCCTGGGGCGTCTGGTCGGTGGGCAAGACCCCGCTCGATGCGCTGCCCGATCTCTCCGACGTGCAGGTCATCATCCGCACGACCTACCCGGGCCAGGCGCCGCAGATCGTCGAGAACCAGGTCACCTACCCGCTCACCACGACCATGCTGTCGGTGCCGGGCGCCAAGGCGGTGCGCGGCTTCTCGTTCTTCGGCGACTCCTTCGTCTATGTGCTGTTCGACGATGGCACCGACCTCTACTGGGCGCGCTCGCGCGTCCTCGAATACCTGAACCAGGTGCAGTCGCGCCTGCCGACGAGCGCAAAGGCCTCGCTCGGGCCGGACGCCACCGGCGTAGGCTGGGTCTATGAATACGCGCTGGTCGATCGCACGGGCCAGCATGATCTGGCCCAGTTGCGTGCGCTGCAGGACTGGTTCCTGAAATACGAGCTGAAGGCCGTGCCCAACGTCGCCGAAGTGGCTTCGATCGGCGGCATGGTCAAGCAATACCAGGTCGTGCTCGACCCCGACAAGCTGCGTGCCTACAACCTGCCGCACGGCACCGTCGTGGACGCGATCCAGAAGGCCAACCAGGAGAACGGCGGTTCGGTGCTGGAGCTTGGCGAGGCCGAATACATGGTGCGCGCCTCGGGATACCTGCAATCGCTGGACGACTTCCGCAAGATCCCGCTGATGACGACCGACGCCGGCGTGTCGGTACGCCTGGGCAACGTCGCGCGAATGCAGGTCGGGCCGGAGATGCGGCGCGGCATCAGCGAGCTCGACGGCGAAGGCGAAGTCGCCGGCGGCGTCATCGTCATGCGCACCGGCAAGAACGCCTTGGAGACGATCGCCGCGGTCAAAGCTAAGCTTGAGACGCTGCAATCGAGCCTGCCCGCGGGCGTCGAGATCGTGCCGGTCTATGACCGTTCCGGCCTGATCGAGCGCGCGGTGGATAACCTCACCCACAAGCTGGTCGAGGAGTTCATCGTCGTCGCGGTGGTCTGCTTCCTCTTCCTGTTCCACCTGCGCTCGGCCTTCGTCGCGATCGTGTCGCTGCCGCTCGGCATCCTTGCCGCCTTCATCGTCATGCGCTACCAAGGCGTCAACGCCAACATCATGTCGCTGGGCGGCATCGCCATCGCCATCGGCGCCATGGTCGATGCGGCGGTGGTGATGATCGAGAACGCCCACAAGCATCTCGAGCAGTGGAAGCACGAGCATCCAGACCACGCGCTGACGGGTGATGCGCACTGGCGGGTCATCGGCGACTCGGCCGCCGAAGTCGGCCCGGCGCTGTTCTTCTCACTGCTCATCATCACCCTGTCCTTCATCCCGGTGTTTACGCTGGAAGCGCAGGAAGGGCGGCTGTTCTCGCCGCTGGCCTTCACCAAGACCTACGCCATGGCGGCGGCCGCCGGCCTGGCGGTGACGCTGATCCCGGTGCTGATGGGCTACCTGATCCGGGGACGCATTCCGGACGAACAGAGCAACCCGCTCAACCGCTTGCTGATCGCGGCCTATCAGCCCTTGCTGAATGCGGTGCTGCGCGTCCCCAAGACGACCCTGGCGGTCGCCGCCCTGATCCTGGTCGGAAGCGTCTGGCCGCTGCAGCACATCGGCGGCGAGTTCATGCCGCCGCTCGATGAAGGGGATCTGCTCTACATGCCCTCGGCGCTGCCGGGGCTGTCGGCCGGCAAGGCGTCGGAGCTCCTGCAGCAGACCGACCGCCTGATCAAGACCGTGCCCGAGGTGGCGAGCGTGTTCGGCAAGGCCGGACGCGCCGAGACGGCGACCGACCCGGCGCCGCTGGAAATGTTCGAGACGACGATCCAGTTCAAACCCCGCGAGCAGTGGCGACCCGGCATGACCCAGGACAAGCTGGTGGACGAGCTCGACCGCATCGTGAAGGTGCCGGGCCTGGCCAACATCTGGGTACCACCGATCCGCAACCGCATCGACATGCTGGCCACCGGCATCAAGAGCCCGGTCGGCGTGAAAGTGGCCGGCACGAGCCTGGCCGAGATCGACCGCATTACCGCCGACATTGAGCGCGTGCTGAAGGACGTGCCCGGCGTCTCGTCGGCGCTCGCCGAGCGGCTCACCGGCGGCCGCTACATCGACGTCAAGATCGACCGCGATGCCGCCGCGCGCTTCGGCATGAACATCGCCGACGTGCAGTCGGTGGTCGCGTCGGCCATCGGCGGCGAGAACATCGGCGAGACGGTCGAGGGCCTGTCGCGTTTCCCGATCAACGTGCGCTACCCGCGCGAGATCCGCGACTCGGTGGAACGCATCCGGGCGTTGCCGATCGTCACCGAGCGCGGCGCGCGCATCCTGCTCTCGGATGTGGCGCAGGTCGCGGTGGTGGACGGCCCGCCGATGCTCAAGAGCGAGAACGCGCGTCTGTCCGGCTGGGTGTATGTGGATATCCGCGGGCGCGACCTGCGTTCGGCCGTGCACGACATGCAGCGGGCGGTGGCCGAACACGTGAAGACGCCGCCCGGCTATTCGATTTCG
The DNA here is from genome assembly GCF_012910805.1 of Aromatoleum evansii. GTDB lineage: Bacteria > Pseudomonadota > Gammaproteobacteria > Burkholderiales > Rhodocyclaceae > Aromatoleum > Aromatoleum evansii. The sequence continues at coordinate 8,654 of NZ_WTVK01000024.1, read as the reverse complement.
TGGTCGGGCCAGTTCGAGTTTCTGGAGCGGGCGACGGCCAAACTCCAGGTGGTGGTGCCGTTCACGCTGCTCATCATCTTTGTGCTGCTGTACCTGACCTTCAAGCGCTTCGACGAGGCGCTGCTGATCATGGCAACGCTGCCCTTCGCCCTGGTCGGCGGCATCTGGCTGCTCTACCTGCTCGGCTACAACCTGTCGGTGGCCGGCGCCGTCGGCTTCATAGCGCTCGCCGGCGTCTCGGCCGAGTTCGGCGTGATCATGCTGCTCTACCTGAAAAGCGCCTGGGACGATCGCATCGATCAGGGCAAGACCGGCACCGCCGACCTGCTCGAGGCCATCCGCGAAGGCGCGGTGCTGCGCGTGCGCCCCAAGGCGATGACCGTCGCCGTCATTCTCGCCGGGCTGCTCCCGATCATGTGGGGGGGTGGCACGGGGTCCGAAGTCATGCAGCGCATCGCCGCACCCATGGTGGGCGGCATGATCACCGCGCCGCTGCTGTCGATGTTCGTGATCCCGGCCGTCTACCTGCTGTTGCGCCGACGCCGTCGCGCCCCCGAACCGGGAAAGGAGGTGGTCCAAATGTGATCGATCGACTCAGGCAAGCCCATGCAATCCACTTGATTAACCAGAAGGAGAATGATCATGCGCAAGTTGCTGATCCCGATGCTGCTGTCTCTCTCGCTGTCCGTCTTCGCCGCTGAAGAACGGGTCCAAGCACAGGTCATCGAGCTCAAGGATGGCGGCAAGGTCACCCTGCAGAAAGACGGCACGATGGTTCATATCGACGCCGCCGGCAATCGCGTCAAGATGAAGAACGGCGTGAAGATGGAAGGCAAGGACGGAACCCAGTACGTGATGAAGAACGATGCCTTGTGGAAGACGATCACCGAGAAAGGCACCCTGAACCCGAAGTTCTAGCAGGACGGGGCTGGTTCGATCAGCCCCGGCATCTCCTCCAATCCCCGAATGAAAGGAAGCGACTCATGAAGAAAACGATTCTCGTCCCCGCGTTGGCCACCCTGATGCTGGCGGGCAGCGCCTTTGCACAGCAGCAGATGGATGGCATGAAAGGCACGGACATGAAAGGCATGGACATGGGCAAGCCGTCCGCCCCGAGCGTGAAGGCCCATCAGGCCGTCGGCGTCGTCAAGGCGCTGGACGCCACCGCCGGCACGGTGACTTTCGCCCACGAAGCGGTCAAGAGCATGAACTGGCCGGCGATGACCATGACCTTCGGCATCAAGGACAAGATGCTGTTGGACAAGCTCGCCGACGGCAAGAAGGTGGAATTCGAGTTTGTGAAGGAAGGCAAGGACTATGTCGTGACCAAGGTCAAGTAAGCGCTGCTACAAAGCCTTGGGGGGATTGCCCCCAGGGCTCTTCGCAGTCCGCGGGAGAAGGGGCGACGATCGGCCAGTGGGCATGAGGGCATCGTCACGGAAGCCATCAGCAAGATGGTCACGACGCTCCGTCGTTCCTGTCCTGTACATGACATAAAGCTAAAGTAGAAGTAATTTCGGGGTCATCTTGCTGTCGGGGGATCCCTCCTAGCATGTGCTCATGGTCGCTCGCATGTGAACGGCCGACTCAGACACTGCAAGGGGAATCACCATGAACAGCACATTGAACCGCATGGTCGTTGCAACGGCGCTGATTGCTGCGGCATCCGGCGCATCCGCCCACACGGACTATTCCGAAAGCGGTACCGCGCACTGGCTGGAACAAGTCCAGGCGTCTTCCAGCCAGCCCTCCGAGCGGCAACTGGCCCCCTACGGTTATGCCGCACCCGGCGGCGCGGCCGGTCGCCTCATCGTCGTCGACAAGGACACGCGTTATCTCAACGTCGTGCAACTGGAGACCGTCGCCATTCGTGTCGGCGACAAGACGGTCAACTGGACCTTCGACGCGTTCCCGATGCGCAGTTTCCCGCTGTCGAAAATCATTCCTGGCGCCGAAGGCGTGACGGTGTACGTCGCCGAAAGCCCGCTTTACCGGGGACGCTGATTTCTGGGACGGGTATCGGCGTGCCGCACGAGCGGGGACCGGATGAGGAAATTCACCGCACGGGCCTGCTCGACTTCATCTGCTGCAACACATCACGAGGAAGCCATCATGTTCACGAAACTCGCTACCGCTGCCGCATCTATCCTGATCGCCACCTCGGCTTTCGCCGTGGATCAGGGTAATGTCGAGAAGTCCTACGAATTGAAGGACGGCTCGACGGTGTACATCTTCAAGGACGGCAAGATGGCCATGGAAGACAAATTCGGCCGGGCTACCTCAATGAAGGAAGGTCATGAAATGGAAACGAAGGACGGCAACAAAATCATGATGAAGGGCAATGAGGTCTGGCGTCTTGACAGCCTGCTGCATCGCGACCATCGAGGGAGGTAAGCTGCCCGGCCGCGAAGCGGCTGCAGTCGAACGGCCCGCATACCGACAGGCATGGCGGGCTGTTCTCTTTATCCGTGCCCCTACTCGTTGCCAAGCAGGATCCGTTTGACGGGATCGATCGGCCCGAGGTCACGCCCCTTATCAGTACTGTTTCTACTTATTCTGATGCAACCATGATCGCACTCGACGATCCAGCGCTTGCGCAGGACGATGGCGCAACAGCGGTAATTCACCGCATCCTCGGGACAACCCGTTGCAGCGGCAAGAAGGCGGCAGGCACACCGCACACCGTGTGTGCACGGCATTTCATGACGCATGAAAGACGCGACGTCACCTCGTCACTTCATATCGCGCTGGTGATCGTGTCGCTGGAGCGGTGTTTTTTCCTTCGCTGCAATTTTGTCGTCCGAGTCTGGGGTCGCGGTAGGTACGCCGAGTTTCTCGGTCATGTGATTGTGGCGCGGTGTCGTGGGTCTGGTAGTTGCCTGTGTCGGTAGCGCCGTGCTGGTGGTCTGCCCGGCAGCTGGTGATTCCGGCGCGGCATTCGCTCCGAAGGAAAGCGCGACGAGCGCAGAGAATGCGCTGATGGCAACTGCAGTCCTGGATTTCATGATGGTCTCCGGTGATGGTTTGCGAATCCGCTCTTGGCGTGGTCGTGCCAGAATCCTTCGCACATATTGCCAGTGTGCGCCGGAGTGGCTGCCCCATCGATGACGTGTGGATTATCTGTTTGTAAACCTCGCGAAACGTGCGGCAAACATTGGGTACATGGCCCACTTGCTGGCCAAGAAACTCAGGCCAGAGGAGCGTCCCCGCACTTATTCTCGACCATGTGCCGCGGGACCTATTCGTCCGCGGCGAACCGAGGACGGCTTCCGGATCGAACTGGCGACCGCTCATGCGTAGGATTTCCGTCTTCGCGGTGTCGAATGGCAATCCCCTGCGGCAGGGGCGGTTCGAGGTCATCGCATCTAGGGTGTCGATGACTGCGAACAGCCGGGTGCCGAAGGGAATCGCCTCGCCCTGTAGGCCGCGCGGATAGCCCGTGCCGTCGAAGCGCACCTCGTGACACAGGACGATTTCGGATTGACGATCTGTGGCCTGCAGCTATCAATCAGCGCTACCATGCACAACAGATAGCCGCTTGAACGCTTGAACTCCGCGCTTTTCAACCGACCGCAATTGGTGCTGCCGTTTATTGCAAGGAACCGTTCATGTCAAATCATCTTTTCATTCTGGCGCTGGCCGCGACCCTGGGTCTGCCCCTCCACGCCTCGGCCGAAGGGGCCAAGAAGATCCAGGACAACTCCTTCCTGGTCGAGGAGGCTTACAACCAGGAAGCTGGCGTGGTCCAACACATCCAGAGTTTCATGTACCTGAAGCAGTCGAAGGAGTGGGCCTATTCGTTCACGCAAGAATGGCCCGTCCCCGATGAAACACACCAACTCTCCTACACCATTCCCGTGCTCCGGACACCTGATCCGGGCGCCTCGACCGGCGTTGGCGACATTCTCCTTAACTACCGCTATCAGGCCGTCGCCAACGAGCGCGTCGCCTTCGCGCCTCGGCTGTCGATCATCGCGCCGACCGGCGACTACAAGAATGGGCATGGCACCGGGGCGACGGGGATTCAGGTGAACCTGCCGCTGAGTGTCGAATTGTCCGACACGGTGGTCACCCACTGGAATCTCGGCGGAACCTACACGCCGAAATCGAAGGAACCCGGCGGCGCCCGTGCCGATACGGTGGGCTCGAACTATGGGGCCAGCCTCATTTATCTGATGACCCCGAATTTCAACTTGATGCTGGAGGCGGCCGGAGCAAATTTTCAGGTGGTGCAGCCGGATGGCAACACACAACGCGAGAAGACGATGTTCATCAATCCGGGCTTCCGCTACGCCGCCAACTTCGATTCGGGGCTTCAGGTCGTGTCCGGGGTTTCCCGGCCGATTGGGGTCGGCTCGTCATCGGGAACGCAGGGGGTGCTGGTCTACCTGTCGCTCGAGCACCCGTTCAAGTAAGGCCACGGCCCCAACCCCCACGAGATCAACATGTCAGATTGCTGCGACACCGTTTGCACCCCCGACCAACCGGTGAGTCCGCGTTACCGCCGGATGCCATGGATTGCGCTGTAGGTCAACGCGCTGATGTTCGGCATCGAGATCGTCGACGGGATTGCCTCGGGATCGGTGTCGCCGTTGACCGATGCTGTCGATTTTGCGGGGAACGCGGCCAATTAAGGGCAGTCGTTGGTCGTGCTGTCGCTCGGACTGGTCTAGAGTGCGCGGGCTGCGCTGGTTAAGGGTTTGAGCATGGGTGACCTCCACACATGCCTCTTTATGCGGGGACGGACTCTGCCCGCAACGGATCATCAGTTCTTCCAGGCGTAGCGCACGCCTACCCACGCACTACGCGGCGCGCCCGGGGCGACAAACCGTTCGTGGCGCCATCCGTCCGGATCTGCTTCAAAGGCGTTGCCGGGACCGACGAACGGGTTCTCGGCCAGCGCACCCGCGGTGGCGTAGTGCTGGTCGAAGACATTGTCGATGCGGCCGAACACCGTCCACCCGCGAGCGAGCTTGTAGTCGGCGTTCAGGTGCACCACGACGTAACCGGGAAGCTTGCCGCGGCCTCCGAACTCGTCGTTCGGTTTGTGGCGATTGTTCTCATTGCCGCGCACGTATTGGCCGGAGTAGGCGAGGAGGTCGGCACCCAGGCGCAGCGTGTCGCTGGCGCGCCAGCCCAGACCGAGCTTGAGGCTATGCTCGGGCAGGCCGGGGAGGCGGTCGCCGCGCGAAACGCGGATCTCGTCGTCGGGGCAGCCCCCCTCGCCCTCGGTGCTGTTGTTCTCGGCAAGCATGCAGGCGGAGGACTGGAAGGTGGCCTCGAGGTAGCTGTAGTTTACGCGCCAATCGAGGGCGCCGGTCTCCCCGGAAAGGCCCAGTTCGACGCCTTCGCGGCGCGTACGGCCGAAGTTGGTGAAGTAGCCGAGGCTGCCGCCGGTGCCGACGAAGAGGATGTCGTCGCGGTTGGTGCTGCGGAAGACCGTGGCATTCCACTGCGTGTTGCCGGCGAGTCTGCCGCGCACACCCAGCTCAAGGGTCCGGGTGACGACCTGGTCGAGGAAGGGGTCGGCGGCCATCGCATTGGGCAGGCTGCAGGCATTCTCGGGATCGGCGCACCCCAGCTCGATCGGCGTCGGCGCGCGGCTGCCCTGGGAGAAGCCGCCGTACACGGTGAGGGTCGGTGCGGCTTGCCAGGTGAGCCCCAGCGCGGGGTTGAGCTTGCGGTAGGTGAAGTCGCCGTTGAGGGCGTCGCCCATGTGGTCGCGGTTGATTACCCGGGTGCGATTGAAGCGTAGCGAGCCGGTCAGATGCACGGAGGGGGGAAGCGTGACGGTGTCGGTCGCGTAGACGCTGGTGGTTCGGGTGCGGCCGAGCAGGCTGTTCACCTGCTCCTCGTCTTCCTCGGCCGCGATGCCGCGATTGCCGGTGAGCGCGCCGCCCTGCTCACTCTGACGGAAGCTGGCACGGCTGCGGTCGTGCGACACCCCGACGGCGAACTGGTGGGCACCGGCGATGCGGCTCCACTGCAAGGCCAGTCCCGCGGCATTCTGGTCGGTACGGGTGCGGTTGAGCACACCGCTTTCGGGTTCCTCCCCGGCGGGAAAGCCGGCATCGGCCCATTCCTCGAACTCGTCCTCGTACTCGTCGTTGCCGTCGCCGTTCAGCGTGCGCGTGCGGGTACGCCGGACGTAGACGGTGCCGGAGATCTGGTCGTCGTCGCTCAGCCAATGGCCACCGGACAGCGCCAGCAGGGTGCTGCGGTTCTTCGTCTGGTCGGGATGGGTGAAAATGGCTTCATGCCGCTGACGTTCCATGCTCTTCGGCACCAGGCCGTTGCCGATGAGATCGGTGTTGGCGTGGGCCAGCGTGAGGGCGAGATCCGTCTTCCCCGTGGCCCACGCGAGCTTGCCGAACAGCTGGCCGACCTCGGACGGAGAACGGTCACGCCACCCGTCCTCCTTCATCCCCTCCGCAGCGACAAACCAGGAGAGTTCGTCGCGCTTACCGCCATGTTCGACGGACCCGCCACGGCGGCCGAAGGATCCGCCATACAGCTCGATCTCCCCTCCGGGGTGGGTGTCGCCGCGCTTGGTCTCGATCGCCAGCGCGCCGCCCAGAGTGTTGAGACCATAGAGGGGGTTGGAGCCGGGCACCAGCACCGTGGTGGCGATCGCCGCCTGGGGGATCAGGTCCCAGTTCACTACGTCGCCGAAGGGCTCATTCACGCGCACGCCGTCGAGGAACACGGACAGGCCCTGCGGCGTGCCGAGCAGCGGCGAGGCGGAGAAGCCGCGGTAATTCACGTCGGCCTGGTAGGGGTTGCCCTGCATCTCATTGACATTGACGCTAGGCAGGCTGCGCTGCAGGTCTTCGGCCAGGGATTGGCCACCCGCCTCGCGCAGGCGTTGGCCGCTGAGGGTCTGGACGTTGGCGGGGACCTGGTCCTTCGGGAGGCCAATACCGGGCAGCGGCGTGGTGCCGACGACCTCCACCGGCGCGAGCTCGACGGGCTCGGCGGCGAGCGCCATCGTCACGGGTCCGAATGAGGCGATGGCGAGGGCCAATGCTTTGCGGATCGGTGCCCGGTTATCGTGCTGCATGATGCTCCTCACAGTGTAATCGCATCGGTCGGATGATTGTTCGGGTGGCATTCGGTGCGCCGGATACTTGGCGATGTCTCGTTTCCTTTCCATTCGTCCGTCAATGCCAAGTCCTGCCGGATACATCGCGCATCGACGTCCATCCGCACGCTGCGGTGGGCAGCACTACGCGGCGTCGCTGCAGAATACGTGACCTTCGCGTCGTCTTCCACAGCAGAAGGTTCCCGACTTTTATCCGGTGCGCGCGCCGCCCGACTGGGGCTGGCTTGTCACCGGTCACGACTGACTCGGCGAGCATCCCGTTCTGCGCGGCCTCGCGTTTGGGCCAGATGACAGGCGCACATCAAGCAAATTTAATTCGCGAAACCAATTCGGATCCATGCGATGTCGAGTGGAAAAATATGTTTCAGCTCACCGAAACGGGTAAGTACCCGATCGACCTCGGCCTGCCGGTCGAAGTTGAGCGCCCCCGCAACCACGACGAAGGCTGGGAAGTGAAACTCAGTGGTCTGGCGCAGAAGGATCTCGGCAAGGTCCAGCTCAACTTGAACCTGCTCGCCGAGCGTCATTTCGACGCTAAAAAAAGAGCGAGACTGTGTTGGGGTACCAATGGCAGCTCAAGTATGTCTGATGCCGACCTTCGAGTACGGTCTGCAGGGTTTCGGCGAAGTCGGCAAGTGGGACGACTGGGAATCGTCGAGCGACCAGCAGCACAAGGCCGGCCCAGCGATCTTCGGCAAGCTGCCGGTGGGTAACCACTAGTCGATCAAGTACAACGCCGCCCACCTCGTCGGCATGACGAACGCAACACCTGAGCACACCCTGCGCATGCCGGTAGAATTCGCATTCTAAGCCTCAACGCTCCGCGGGATCGGCATCACGTCACCGATGCCGATCCCCGATCTGCAGGGCAACTCGTGCCTGCTCGTAAGGAGCGCTGCGTATTAAGTGATCCCCGGCGGCCCATTGAGCGGCGATGCGCACATGCGCCCCGGCGTGCTCCCATTGCCGAAGCAAGTCACTTACCGTCTTTCCAGCATCGCTATGATGTCCCGTCGCTTCAAAGTCCGCGCGAGCCACAGCATGTCATGGCCCTCCTCATCGAGCAGGTCCCTCCTTGCTCCGCCGATCAGCAGGTTTCGAACAACCGCCGTGTGGCCCTTGTATACCGCCCAAAACAAGGGCCACTCCCCGTCTTCCGTGCGCAGGTCGGGATCGGCGCCGCGGCCGATCAGGAATGAGACGATGTCCGCATGTCCGTTGAAGGCGGCCCAGAAGAGCGGCGTCCAGCCACGACGATCGGGCAGATCGATCGACGCGCCGTGCGCCAACAAGGCGTCAACGATGTCCCACCGACGGTGGAATGCGGCCAAGAACACCAGACTGCATCCCTCCGTGTCCTGCCAGTCGGACGGCAATCCTTCCTCGAGCCGCCTCAGCACTTCCGGAACGTTGCCGTGGCGAACTGCGTCGAGCAACTCCGGCCCGACTCGGTCGCCCCACGCTTCATGATGGACGTCGTCATTCATCGCTTCGGTCCTGCAGAGCCTGAGCGATGACCGGTCGGCCGTCGATCAGAATCGACGATTCCCTG
>NZ_WTVK01000249.1 GCF_012910805.1 Aromatoleum evansii | reverse complement strand
CTCACTCGTTCGCCTCCGACGGCGGGGCGGCGCCCGGCCTGGCGTGATCGCCTGAGAGCTGGCCCCACGTGGAGACTTTTTCTGCTCTCAACTGTGGGGGCTCATGCTGCTGGCAGCGCCCGCCCGCTTGAGGAGTGAAACTCGGCATGGCGGAGTTTCAGTCCGCAACGCCCCGGTCGAGCACCGAAACCCTGCAATGCAGAGTTTTGGCCCTCAGGCCGCGGGTGGAGGGTGACGAGAACGCCCCCAGGGCTCTCGTCCCTCTCCACTCGTGACCTGCCCCGCCCCGGTCGCCCGTGTGGGCTCACAAGACCTTCTCGCCAGACCTTCTCTCCACAGATTCTTGACACACCGCCCCGTTCGGGCCAACCCGTACCTTTTTCGTCCTCTCGCCGACACCAGGAGGCACCCCATGGCCGTTCTCGAC
>NZ_WTVK01000248.1 GCF_012910805.1 Aromatoleum evansii | reverse complement strand
GGCATGAAGGCCGCCGGCTGGTGCGGACGCATCGTCGCCATCGGCGTGGCCGCGTGGGCCGTGCTCGGGTTCGTACGCGCGCCCGGCTCGCTGTGGAGCCTCGTGTGGCTGCTGTTCATCGCCTCGTTCCTCTGGCGCGGCGCGAGCGTCGCCGTCAACGTCGGCATCAACCGCGAGTTCCTCGGCGGCATCCGAGTCGCCGACGTCATCCGCACCGCCGTCGCCGTCCCCGCGAGCACGCCCGTCGCGGCACTGCCGGAGACGGGCGACACGATCGTCCTCATCGACGCAGACGGCGCCGCCAGCGCCCTCGTCGCGCCCGGTGCGCACGTGCGGGTGCCCGTGGATCAGCGCCCGCACGTGCCCGCGAGCGCCCTCGGCGAGGCCCTGCTGCCGCATGCGGGCGCCGTCATCTCCTCACCGCAGGAC
>NZ_WTVK01000247.1 GCF_012910805.1 Aromatoleum evansii | reverse complement strand
GATCTCCGCGACGATCGCGAACGGCGGCACGCAGATGGAACCGCACCTCGTGAAGAACGTCGTCGACTCCGACCTCGACGTCATCTCCTCGACCGACCCGAAGATCATGTCCAAGCCCATCTCATCGGACACGGCCGGCAGCCTCAAGACGATGATGGAAGCGGTCGTCAACAACGGCACCGGCAAGCTCGCCGCCGTCGACGGCTACCAGGTCGCGGGCAAGACGGGCACGGCGCAGGGCGACACGAGCAAGGCCGCCGACCTGTGGTTCACCGGTTTCGCACCGGCGAACGACCCCAAGATCGCGCTCGCGCTCGTGCTCGAGAACGGCGGCGATCAGGGCGTCGAGACCCTCGCCGGCGAGGTCGCCGCACCCGCCGCGCAACAGATCTTCGAGGCGGCCCTGCGATGACACCTGCGATTCCCGTC
>NZ_WTVK01000246.1 GCF_012910805.1 Aromatoleum evansii | reverse complement strand
CGCGATACCAGTACCGCGCGTCTCGGTGAGGAACTCGGTGCGGAAGCCGATGAGGCCACGCGCGGGGACGACGAACTCCATGCGGATCCAACCGGTTCCGTGGTTCGTCATCTGCTCCATGCGGCCCTTGCGGGCAGCGAGCAGCTGCGTGATGGCGCCGAGGTACTCCTCGGGCGTGTCGATCGTCAGGCGCTCGAACGGCTCGTGCAGCTTGCCGTCGATCTCACGCGTGACGACCTGCGGCTTGCCGACGGTCAGCTCGAAGCCCTCGCGGCGCATCTGCTCGACGAGGATGGCGAGCGCCAGCTCACCGCGGCCCTGCACCTCCCAGGCGTCGGGACGCTCGGTGGGCAGGACGCGCAGCGACACGTTGCCGATGAGCTCCTTGTCGAGGCGGTCCTTGACGAGACGCGCGGCACGAAGGTGACCG
>NZ_WTVK01000245.1 GCF_012910805.1 Aromatoleum evansii | reverse complement strand
GCGCACCGACGCTCCCGCCGCGCCTCGGCAGAGAACGCAACGGCCACGGCGCACCCGCGATTTCGAACTGCTCGTCGACACCTTCCGCCAGGCCCGCGCCGAGCTGCCGGCGGAAGAGTTCAAGCAACTGGACATCCGCATCAGCGGCCTCGGCCGGATAGCGCTGCGCGCCTATTTCCAGCACATCGGCTATGCCACCCCGGGCAGCGCCGGCAAGGTATTCTACGGCGGCGCCGACCTGGTCCGGCGCTACGGTGCGCCGAGCCGGCCGCAGGGCTTCCGCTTCAAGTTCCGCGACCGCATCGACGGCAAGCCGGTATTCCTCTACGTCGCTCCAGAAACCTTGCAGGACTATCCGCATCGGCGCTACCTCGAAGACATCCTCGGTTGCGCCGAAACGGTGCGCTACTTCACCCTCTACGCCCTCGGG
>NZ_WTVK01000244.1 GCF_012910805.1 Aromatoleum evansii | reverse complement strand
ATGTACGCGAGGTAGGCGCGCACGTTGGCGAGCTGCTGCCAGCGATCACCGGGCATCTTGCGCAGCAGGCTGCCCTTGCCGTGCACGACCTCGTCGTGGCTGACGGGCAGCACGAACTGCTCGCTGAACGCGTAGACGAGCGCGAACGTCAGGTCGTGGTGATGATGCTGACGGTAGATCGGCTCACGCGCGACGTAGTCGAGCGAGTCGTGCATCCAGCCCATGTTCCACTTGAGCCCGAAGCCCAGGCCGCCGGTGTCCGTCGAGCGGGTGATGCCCGGCCACGACGTCGACTCCTCGGCGATGATGACGGCACCCGGCGTGCGCTTGTACGCCGTCGCGTTCGTCTCCTGCAGCAGCTGCACGGCTTCGAGGTTCTCCTGGCCGCCGAACTTGTTCGGCACCCATTCGCCGTCCTTGCGGGCGTAGTT
>NZ_WTVK01000243.1 GCF_012910805.1 Aromatoleum evansii | reverse complement strand
CTGCACGACCGCATGCGCACCCTCGACGAACGCATCCTAGCCTATGACCGTAAGATCTCGACCCTCGCGCAACAGAGCGAGGCCGCACGGCGGCTCATGGCAATCGAAGGCGTGGGGCCGGTAACGGCCTCGGCCATCGTGGCCAGCGTCGGTCCGGCGACCACCTTTACCTGCGGCCGGCAGTTTGCCGCGTGGCTGGGGCTCACGCCGCGCCAGCATTCCAGCGGCGGCAAGACCGTGCTGGGCGGAATCAGCAAACGCGGCGATGTGGTGCTGCGCACCTTGTTGATTCACGGCGCCCGCTCGGTGCTGCGGCTGACGGCCGCGCGAACCGACCGCAAGAGCCGGTGGGTGGAAGACTTGAAGGCGCGCTCGTGCAACAACGTGGCGGCCGTTGCGCTGGCCGCCAAGAATGCCCGTATCATCTGGGC
>NZ_WTVK01000242.1 GCF_012910805.1 Aromatoleum evansii | reverse complement strand
GATCCGCCAGATCGGAAAAGGCGCGGCCAGCTCGAGCCGGATCGATCGAGCCGGCCAGCAGCCGGACACCGATCAGGAACCTTTGCTCGGAGGCAAAAATGCGCAGCCGGTCGAGCACGTCCTCATAAAGCCGGTCGCCCTCGACAAAGGCGGAAAGCCGCGCCGACAGATAGGCACGGTCCGGCAATTCGGTCAGCAAGGCCGGGTCGAGCAAACCATCGAAGACATGCGGCCGGCGCGTGATGATCGCCGCCAGCCGGGGTGCGGCACCCATGATCGTCGCCATGAGCTTCAACAGGGCCGGATTGGACTGCAGCAACGAAAACAGCTGGATACCGGCAGGCAGGCCGGCGAGAAACTCGTCGAAGCGTATCAAGGCTTCGTCGGCCCGGCGCGTCTGGCCGAAGGACCGCAGCAGCGCCGGCGTCAGTTC
>NZ_WTVK01000241.1 GCF_012910805.1 Aromatoleum evansii | reverse complement strand
CGCTGAACGTGGTGGCGCTGCCGAAGCCGTCGGCGCCCCAGTTCACGTTATTGACGATGGAGCCGTCGACCGAACCGAGTCCGCCATCGGCTTCATCGATGCCGCCGGAGGCCTTCTCGTCCTCGACGGTGACCGTGTCGGCGCCGGCCTCGCCCGCGAGCAGGGCGGGCACATCGTCCTGGACCTTGAGGGTGACGCTGACGGCCTGGGTGTCGCCATCGGCATCCTTGCCGGTGATGGAGACGGTGGCCAGGGTGTCGATCTGTTCGCCCTGGGTGTCGGTGCCGAGCAGCAGGTTGTCGAGCAGGGTGTAGGTGTAGGAGCCGTCGGCATTGACCAGCAGCGAGGCGGCCGCACCGGTGGCGGTGGCGCCGAGGAAGGTGCCGTCCTGGCCCCAGTAGACGGTGGCGCCGGCAGCGAAGCTCTGCCCGCCG
>NZ_WTVK01000240.1 GCF_012910805.1 Aromatoleum evansii | reverse complement strand
CTCAGGGGGTGTGCCTCACAGCGGACGGATCGTGCCCCGAGCGTGCTCCGTGCCCTTCTTGGCGTTGCGCAGCGCGAGGTCGAACGACCCCGGCCTGCCCGCGGACTGCGCGATGAAACGCGCCGTCGACGGGATGAGCACCGGCTTCTTGAACGCAACGTTCACCTCGTAGGCGTCGGGCAACCGGTTCTCGAGCGCGCCGAGCATGCGGGCCTTGCTCCACATGCCGTGCACGATCGTCGTCGGGAAGCCGAGCGCCTTCGCGGCGAGCGGGTTCATGTGGATCGGGTTGACGTCGCCCGACACCTTCGCGTATCGGCGTCCGAGGTCGCCGGCGAGGCGCCACGTTGCACCGAAACCGTCGATGGCGTCCGGCTCGTCGACCTTCGGCGGCACCTCTCCGTCGACCTTCGCGCCGCGAAAGAGGTACGACG
>NZ_WTVK01000023.1 GCF_012910805.1 Aromatoleum evansii | reverse complement strand
GGAGAGGTGTATAAGAGACAGGTCGGGGCGGCCGTCCGATCAGCTCGCGCCGAAGACGTAGGCGTCCATCGCGAGCATGCCGTAGCGCACGTCGGCGGCGGCCAGGCGGCGTGCGCCCGCCGGCATTCCGGCCGCGCCGTGGGCGAACATGAGCGGCATGAGGTGCTCGTCGGTCGGATGGGCGCGCTCGGCATGCGGCGCGCGCCGCCGATAGTCCAGCAAGGCATCGACGTCGCCCACGGCCAGCGTGTCGGCGACCCACTCGGCGAAAGCATTGACGTAGGGTGCGGTTCCCGTTGCCGCGCCGGTGAACTCGTAAAGGTTATGGGTGAGGCTTCCGGATCCGACGATCAGGACGCCCTCCTCGCGCAGCGGCGACAGCGCCCGCCCCAGGGCATGGAACCAGCTCGCCGAGCGGCGCCCGGGCATCGAGATCTGCACGACCGGCACGCCGGCGTCCGGGTACATGTGCCGCAGGGGCACCCACGCGCCGTGATCAAGGCCGCGAGTCCCGTCCGGCTGTGCATCGATTCCGGTGGCGGCGAGGAGCCCGATCGCGCGGGCGGCAAGGTCCGGATCGCCGGGCGCCGGGTAGCGCAGGTCATACAGGGGGGCGGGGAAGCCGCCGAAATCGTGGATCGTTTCCGGCTGTCGGCTTGCCGACAGCTTCAGTGCGGGAGTCATCCAGTGCGGCGAGGCGATCAGGATTGCGCGGGGCGTGGGGATCGTTCGTGCCAGGGCGGCGAGTTCGCGTCCGGCTTCGCCCGGCTCGAGCGCGAAAGTGGGGGCTCCGTGGGAAACGAAGAGGGTGGGCATCGTACTCATTTGGGCTCCAGTGCATGCCGGGTGCGGCCCTTCCTGACCGCTCCCGTTTGCTGCAGTCTATGGAGCGCACGCGCGGCGATAAACCCGGAGCGGCGGCACGCACTGTTCAGTCATTTGCAACAATCGCCGGTTTGCTGTTGTCGAACCCATCAATCCAATTTCGTGCGCGCTTTTTCCGCGTTGCACAATCGCGCAGTGCTTTTATGGTATCGTCAGTGGCTATCACGGGTCCGGCCCTTTCTCAATCGCAATACGAATGACGCTTCTTTCGCTGATCGTTGCGCTGCTGCTCGAGCAGGTTCGGCCCTTGCCGGTGCGGCACATCGTCCTGGATCCGCTCCGTCGCCTGTCGGGCGTCCTGGTCGAACGTTTCAACGACGGCCAGGCCCGCAACGGCGTCGTTGCCTGGCTGCTCGTCGTCGTCTCGGTGGTCGCGGGCGGTGCGCTCGTCTTCTTCCTGCTGTGGCTTGTCCATCCGCTGCTGGCGGTGCTCTTCAACATCGCGGTGCTCTACCTGACGATGGGCTTCCGGCAGGAAAGCCATTTCTTCACCGACATCCACCTCGCCCTGCGCATGGGCGAACTCGACCGCGCGCGGTCGCTGCTGGGCGAATGGCGCGGCGGACAATACGTCGGGGCGAGTTCCAGCGAGGTCGCGCGGCTCGCGATCGAGGAGGGGCTCGTCGCCGCTCACCGCAACGTGTTCGGCGTGATCTTCTGGTTCATCGTCCTGCCCGGGCCGAGCGGCGCGCTGCTGTATCGCCTTGCCCGCTTCCTCGGCGAGGAGTGGGGGGAGCGCACGGATGCCGAGTTCGGCCAGTTCGGGCGCTTCGCCCGCAAGGTCTTCGAGGTGATCGACTGGCTGCCCGCGCGCATGACCGCGGCGTCGTTCTCGGTGGTGGGCGACTTCGAGGACGCGGTGTTCTGCTGGCGCACCCAGTCGATGCTCTGGGCCGACAGGGCGTCCGGTATACTCATCGCGGCAGGCGCGGGCGCGCTCGGTGTGCGCCTGGGCATGCCCGTCCATGAATCCGGCGAGATCGTCGAACGACCGGAAATGGGCGTCGGGGAAGAGGCCGACGCCGACTACATGCAGAGCACAGTGGGGCTGATCTGGCGCGCACTGGTGCTCTGTTTGCTGATGCTGGCCCTGCTGGTGATTGCCGGCTGGGTTGGTGCCTAACATCCAGGAGGGAGCACAGATGGCGAATCGTGAAGTTGTGGTTTTGAGCGCAGTCCGTTCGGCTGTTGGCGGTTTTAACGGCTCGCTGAAGGACATGGAGCCCGCCGAGCTGGGCGGCGTGGTCGTCAAGGAAGCGATCGCCCGTGCCGGCGTCGATCCGAAGCAGGTGACCTTCGCCACCGTCGGCAACTGCATCCCGACGGAATCGCGCTATGCCTACGTCGCGCGCGTTGCGACGATCCAGGGCGGCATGTCGATGGATTCGGTGGCTTTCGCCGTCAACCGTCTGTGCGGCTCGGCGCAGCAGGCCATCGTCAACTCCGCCCAGGCGATCATGCTGGGTGATGCGGACTTCGCGATCGGCGGCGGCGTCGAAGTGATGTCGCGCGGCGCCTACCTGCTGCCCGCGCTGCGCAGCGGCGCACGCATGGGTGACACCAAGGCCATCGACGCGATGGTTTCCGTGCTGACCGACCCGTTCGGCGTGGGCCACATGGGCATCACGGCCGAGAACCTGACCGCCAAGTGGAGCATCAGCCGCGAGGATCAGGACGCCTTCGCGCTCGAGTCGCAGAACCGTGCCGCTGCTGCGATCGCCGACGGCCGCTTCAAGAGCCAGATCGTCCCGATCACCTTCGAAACCCGCAAGGGCCCGGTCGTGTTCGATACCGACGAGCACCCGCGCATGACCACCATGGAAGCGCTGGGCAAGATGAAGCCCGCCTTCAAGAAGGATGGTTCGGTCACCGCCGGTAACGCGTCCGGCATCAACGACGCGGCTGCCTTCCTCGTGCTGGCCGACGCGGCCAAGGCTGCGGCCGGCGGCCACAAGCCGATCGCGCGCCTCGTGTCCTATGCGATTGCTGGCGTGCCCAACGACGTCATGGGCGAAGGCCCGATCCCGGCGTCGAAGCTTGCGCTGCAGCGTGCCGGCCTGTCGCTGGACAAGATCGACGTGATCGAATCCAACGAAGCCTTCGCGGCGCAGTCGATCGCGGTGAACAAGGGGCTCGAACTGGATCCGAAGAAGACCAACCCGAACGGCGGCGCGATCGCGCTGGGTCACCCGGTCGGCGCAACCGGCGGCGTCATCATTACCAAGCTGCTGCACGAGCTGATCCGCGTCAACGGCCGCTACGGCATGGCCACGATGTGCATCGGCGGCGGTCAGGGCATCACGACGATCTGGGAACGCATCTGAGCGATCCATTCCCGGAAAGCAAAAAACCCGCTGCGGCGGGTTTTTTTTCGGGCGTCGGGCGGGCCGCGGAAGGCTACCAGCCCTGTGACTGGCGTTTCGCCTCGCGGATCTCGTCGCGGATCAGCCGGTAATGTTCGAAGCGGCGCGCATCGATCGCGCCGGACGCGAGCGCAGCCTGCAGGGCACAGCCCGGCTCGGACTCGTGCCGGCAATCGCGGAAGCGGCATTTGCCGAGGTGATCGTTGAATTCGACGAAGCTCGCCGCAAGCTCATCGGGCGTGAGGTGGGCGAGACCGAAGGCCTGCAGTCCGGGGCTGTCGATCAGCCAGCCGCCGTCTAGCGGATACAGGCGGGCAAAGGTGGTGGTGTGCTTGCCGCTGTTGAGTGCTTCGGAAATCTCGCGTGTCGCGGCACGGGCTTCCGGGATGAGCGCGTTGGTGAGGGTCGATTTTCCCATGCCCGACTGCCCGACGAAGATGCTGCGCTGGCCGGCGAGGTAGGGCCGCAGCTCGTCGGCGCCGGCGCGTGCGCTCAGCTCGATCACCTCGTAGCCGAGCCGCTCGAAGGGTGCGAGCATGCGGTGCGCGGCAGGCAGGGAATCGGCGAGGTCGGCCTTGTTCAGGACGATGAGGGTCCTGAGGTGCTGGCTTTCGGCCGCGGCGATGCAGCGGGAGATGAGCAGATCCGAGAACCCCGGCTCGGTTGCCGTCACCAGCACGACCTGGCTGAGGTTTGCCGCGATGAGCTTCTCGCGGAAGGCGTCCGAACGCCACAGCAGGTTGCGCCGCGGCTTGAGCGCAGTGATGACGCCCTGATCGCTGCCGGTCGCTTCGATCTCGACCTCGTCGCCGCACGCGAAGACGCTCTTCTTGCCGCGCGGGTAGCACTTCAGCGGTTTGGTTTCCTGCCTGGCCTGTCCCGCGACGACGACCTCGTAATGGCGGCCGAACGCGGCGACGATGACGCCCTCGAGGGCCGTGCCGTGCTTCTGTCTGGGCTTGCTCACGAAATGGCGGTTCTCAGCTGGAGGAGCGCAGGCGCGCGACACGCAATGCCGCCGGCGGGTGGGAGTCGAAGAAACTCGAGTACAGCGGGTCGGGGGTAAGTGTCGAGGCGTTGTCGCGGTAGAGCTTGACGAGTGCCTGCGCAAGATCGGCGGCGCGGGTTTGCCGCACCGCGTACGCGTCGGCCTCGAATTCATGCACCCGCGACCAGTAGCTCATCAGCGGCGCGGCGGGGAAGGTGAAACAGGGCAGGGCCAACGCGAACAGCGCCAGCGCGACCGCGGTGCCGGCCGAGGCAGGGGCAACGCCCAGTCCGGCATAGAACCACGGCTGCCCCATAAGCCAGCCCAGTAGCCACAGCAGGCCGAGGCTTGCGGCGGAGATCACCGCGAGGCGTTTCCAGATGTGGCGGTGGTGGAAATGACCGAGCTCGTGAGCGAGCACGGCCTCGACTTCCTCGGGTCGGAGCTTTTCCAGCAGGGTATCGAAGAAGACAATGCGCTTGGCGGCGCCGAAGCCGGTGAAGTAGGCGTTGCCGTGTGCCGAGCGGCGCGAGCCGTCCATCACGAACAGGCCGCGGGAGCGGAAGCCGCAGCGTGCCAGCAGTGCCTCGACGCGCGACTTGAGCGCCTCGTCCGAGAGCGGGGTGAACTTGTTGAACAGCGGCGCGATGAAGGTCGGCCAGATGAAGAGCGCCAGCAGGTTGAAGGCGAGCCAGAAGAGCCACACCCACAGCCACCAGCGTTCGCCCATTGCGCCCATCAGCCACAGCACGGCCGCAAGGACCGGTAGCCCGATCAGGGCGGCAAGCAAGGCCTCGCGCGCGAGGTCGGCGAGGTAGAGGCCGGGCGTCATGCGGTTGAAGCCGAAGCGCTTCTCGATGCCGAAGGTGCGGTAGAGCGCGAACGGCAGCTCGATGGCCCAGCCGGCGACGCCGAGCGTCGCGAGCAGGGCAACGCCATGCACAAGCGTTCCCGCTTCGAGAAATCCGGCGAGCAGGTCGTGGATGGCCTGCAGCCCGCCGCCGAGGGTGAGGGCGAGCAGCCAGGCCGTGCCGATGGCAGCATCGACGGTGCCGAGCCCCATCCGTGCGGCGGTGTAGTCCGCCGCCTTGCGATGCGAGTCCAGGCTGATCGATTCCGCGAACGCGGGCGGTACCGATTCCCGGTGCGCACGCACGTGCCGGATCTGGCGCATCATGAGCACGAGCCTGGCGAACAGGGTGAGTGCGGCGGCGGCAAGGAAGAGGTACGAGAAGGCGTGCGGGGACATTCGGCGAGTGTGGGCAGACGGACAGGCGGGCGGCGCGGCATCTATGCCACAATCGCGCCTTTGCTCAAGCGGGGCGGACGATTATGGCACAGGATCAGAATCACCTCATCTGGCTCGACATGGAGATGACAGGGCTCGAGCCGGATACCGATCGCATCATCGAGATCGCGATCGTGATCACCGATTCGCAGCTCAACACCGTTGCGGAGGCGCCCGTGATAGCGGTGCATCAGCCCGACAGCGTGCTCGACCGCATGGATCAGTGGAACCGCGATACGCATGGCAAGTCGGGCCTGACCGACCGCGTGAAGACGTCGACGACCGGTGAGGCGGATGCCGAGGCGCAGATGCTGGCCTTCCTGCAGCAGTACGTGCCCGCGCGCACCTCACCGATGTGTGGCAACTCCGTGTGCCAGGATCGCCGCTTCCTCGCTCGCTACATGCCGCAGCTCGAGGCGTGGTTCCACTACCGCAACCTCGACGTGTCGACGCTGAAGGAGCTCGCGCGCCGGTGGCGCCCGGAGATCTACAAGGGCGTCGTCAAGAAGGGCAAGCACGAGGCGCTGTCGGACATCTACGAGTCGATCGGCGAACTGCGCCACTATCGCGACAACTTCCTGCGCCTACAGGACTGAGTCGGCAGCCCCGGCGGCGCCCCTTGAGGGCACGCGCCGGGGTCGAGTGCCGGCCCGGTTCAGTCGCGCCGGTACAGGCGGAAGATTTCCTGCTGTCTCCCGCCGCCGCGACGGAATTCCCAGATCTGCTGCCATTCCGGCGCGGGTTTTTGCGTCTCGCTGCGATCGTCGAAAACCAGCAGGAAGCCGCACGGGGTTTCGTTGTTGACGACCCGCTCCGGCCGGATGCCGGCGAAGTAATGGAAGGAGGCGCGCTGGCTGGCTGACAAGCCCACCATCGCGACACAGCCCTCACGCTCGCCCGACAGCGCGATCTTCAGCGAGGTTGCGGCCGGACGATAGCTGCGGTCATGGTCGAACCAGGGCTTGAGCAGCGCGATCGTGAGGCACCACAGCATCGTCATCCCGAGCGCCCAGTTCGCCGGCGCGCGGTTCGGCGAGCGCGGCAAACGCCACGCCAGCAGTACCCATGCGGCGATGATGGCGATGCCGGCGATGGCCGAGATCTCGGGTGCGCGCAGGGCGAAGTCCGGCGCCACGCGCACGAGGTGGCGTGCGAGTCCGGGCGGCCACAGGAAAACCTGGGCGCTCCATGCGATCCACACCAGCAGGGCGAAGACGCCGAAGGTCATGATCCCGAACCAATCGAAGGCGTTCGCGGCGCCGCGTCGCAGGGTCGGCACCCCTGATGCCGCAAGCAGCGCGAGCGGCGGCACGAGCGGCAGCATCGAGGCCGGGCTGAGGCTGCCGTTCAGGATGATCCAGGCCAGGGCGAAGACAAGGGCCGTGATCGGCAGCAGCGCGGACGCGCGCAGCAGGCGGCGGCGCGTGCGCCACAGCGACCACAGCGCGATGGGCCACAGCGGCCAGGCGAACCAGCCGAGCAGTTCGACCAGGCGCGCGAATTCGTTGCCGCTCATCGCTCCGGCCCACAGGTCGTGCCACTCGTTGCGCCACCACAGCGCGAGCAGTTCGGGGGACTGATAATGCAGCGCCAGCGGCCACAGCGCCGATGCGCCGAGGGCGATGCTCAGCCCGATGATCAGTCCGCTACTGGCGCGCGGATTGCGGCATTCGGGACAGGCGGCGATGACGACGACGAAGAGTGGCAACGAAAGCACGACACCGGGCAGGCCGCCGGCGAGGAAGGCGAGCGCCGCGCCCATTCCGGCCTGGACGCCGCCGAGCACGGGCCGGGTCGGGATGTGCGAGAGGCCCGCCAGCGTGAGGGTCTGCATCGCCATGAGCGCAATCATCGGTTGCGTTTCATGCGCATGCAGCACGAGGCCCAGCGTGCCGAGGGTCAGCAGGGCTGCGGGGGTGCGTGTCTCGCGCCCGTAGAGGCGGGTTGCCGCGCGCGTGATCCAGAAGATCGCCAGGGCCGTGAACAGCGTGGTCGCCAGCCGGGCGCCGTCGTGCAGCGGCAGCAAGGGGGCGAGCAGGCGCGCGAACGCGGCGCCGGCCCAGTAGTAGAGCGGCGGGAAATCGGTTTCGGGCTGGCCGGCGATGGCGGGGAACAGCAGATGGTTTCCCTGCAGCATCTCCAGGATCGGGCCGAAATGGCGTGCGTCGTCGCCGCGCCAAGGGTCATGGCCGGTCAGTCCGGTGAGCAGGTACAGGGCGATGAGCAGCGCCAGGCCGGTCGCGCCGTACAGATGCCGCCGGATCATCGAGGTCCGGAAGGATTCTCCAGTCATGTCATGGTGCGCCATCCGTCATGGTGCGGACGGCGTCGGAACGTCGGGTGCGGAATTTTAGCCGGCGCGCGCGGCTGCGCCGTGTTTCGAGGAACAAAAAAGGCAGCCGAAGCTGCCTTTTTGTCGCGACCGGAAACCGGGGTTCAGCCAAGGCGCTGAACGCTGCCGTATTTCTGGCGGAAGCGCTCGACGCGGCCGGCGGTATCGACGATCTTCTGCTTGCCGGTGTAGAACGGGTGGCAGGCTGCGCACACTTCGACGTGCAGCACGGGCTTGCCCAGCGTCGAGCGGGTTTCGAAGGCGTTGCCGCAGGAGCAGGTGACCTGGACGACTTGGTAATTCGGGTGGGTATCCGCTTTCATGGTGATTCCTCGAACGAGCGGGCGGTGAATGTGGCCGCCCTGACAGCAGGTGGAAACCGTAGATTATCACTGATCCGGTGTCGCAAGGCAAGCAAGCCGCTGTTTTGCAGGGCAAACGCACGATCGGCCGGGCAGCATTTCGGGTGCGCCTTCCGTCGTGAATCGAGCGGTCCGGAAACGCCGGACGTCGATTCGCGGCTGAAGCCGCTCACACGGTCGGACTGAAGTGCGTCCGGGGGCGTACATCCGGGTCGCAGGTGGCTCTCCTGCTGCCGTTGGCCGTACAATACGCCCCTTTTTCAGGGAGTTGGTGTGCGTCTGCTGCTCGCGCCGATGGAAGGTCTGCTCGACGCCGATTTGCGCGACGTTCTCACCCGCGCCTGCTCCTATGACTGGGCCGTGAGCGAGTTCGCGCGAGTGTCCGGCACGCTCCTGCCGCATCGCTTCTACCGGCGCATCAGCCCCGAGTTGCTGTCCGGCGGACGGACCGCGGCTGCGGTGCCGGTGCGCCTGCAACTGCTGGGCTCGGACCCTGCCTGTCTGGCCGATAACGCCGCGCGTCTCGTGGAGCTCGCGCCGCCTGGCGTGGACCTCAATTTCGGTTGTCCCGCTCCGACGGTAAATCGTCATCGCGGCGGAGCCGTGCTGCTCGACGAGCCCGAGCTGCTGCATCGCATCGCTGCCGCCGTGCGGGCTGCCGTGCCGGCCGGGATACCGTTCACGGCGAAGATGCGGTTGGGCGTCGCCGACACCGCGAGAGCCGTGGAATGCGCCCAGGCGCTCGCCGCCGGAGGCGTGGAAGCTTTGGTCGTGCATGCGCGCACCAAGCTCGACGGTTACCGTCCGCCGGCACATTGGGCGTGGATCGCCCGCATTGCCGAGGCTGTGGACATTTCCGTGACTGCCAACGGCGAAGTGTGGTCCGAGGCCGACTGGCGGCGCTGCCGTGCGGAGAGCGGGGTTGCCGACGTGATGCTGGGGCGCGGCGCGGTTGCCGACCCCTTCCTTGCGCGACGCCTGCGCGCACATGGCGGCGAGGCCGGTCGCGTTATCGACCGCGAGGCGGAGTGGGCTGAATTGCGACCCCTCCTGGCTCTTTACTGGAAGCGCGTCCAGGTCAGGTTGCGTCCGCAGCATTCGCCGGGCCGCCTCAAGCAGTGGCTGAACCTGCTGCGCCGCAATTACCCGCAGGCCGAGCAGCTGTTCCGCGAAATCCGCGCGGCGCGCAGGCCCCCCGAGATCGAAGCCGCGCTCGCACGCCACGGCATCGCCGCCGTTGCGCTGCCGCTGGCGGCCTGAACCGGAAGCATCCGATGAGTTACGCAAACTCGCGCATCCCCGAGAGCGCCCAGGCGGGCGTGCATGAACAGTTGCTGCGACGCGTGCAGCGCCACCTCGCGGAGCCCTTCCGCAAGCCCTGCCTGGACTACAACCGCGAAGCCTTCGAGGCCAGCCTCGCGGGATGGGACCGCAGTGCGCCGCTGATCCTCGATGCCGGTTGCGGTGTCGGTCACAGCACGATCCAGCTGGCGCGCGCCTTCCCGGATCACTGGGTGATCGGCGTCGACCAGTCCGAGGACAGGCTCAAGCGCCGCAAGCCTTATCCCGATGCACTGCTGCCGAAGAACATGGTCTTCGTGCGCGCGGATCTCGTCGATTACTGGCGCCTGATGAGCGATGCCGGCCTGCGGCTCGCACGTCACTACATCCTCTACCCGAACCCCTGGCCCAAGATCGGCCATCTCGCGCGGCGCTGGCACGCGCACCCGGTCTTCCCGTTCGTGCCGCGGCTGGGCGGGGTGCTCGAGTGCCGCACGAACTGGCGCGTGTACATCGAGGAGTTCGCGTGTGCGCTCGGCCTGGCGACCGGCCGCGACATCGCATGGGAAGCCTTCGAGGCTCCCGCTCCGCTGACGCCCTTCGAGCGCAAGTACCGCGATTCCGGCCAGACGCTCTTCCGCCTGGTCTGCGATCTCGACGCGCAGGCTTGCGCGCTGCAAGAGGATGGCGCACGCTGAAAGGCATTCCGGAGAAAGACGATGACGAACGAAACCGCTGCAAGCGCAGAGAACGACAACCCCCACCTGCTCGACGACGAGGAATTCGAGGCGCTCGAGGAACTGCTGACCTCGGATGTCGTGCCCGAGGATTGCATGGACCTGGAGATGCTCGACGGCTACCTCGCCGCGGTCATCGCCTCGCCCGTGCCGATTCCCCCTGAGGAGTGGCTGCCGCCGGTGTGGTCGGCGCACGGGGACGAAATTTCCTTCGGTTCGGGCAGCCAGATGCAGCGCGCGATCCGCCTGGTGCGGCGCTATTACAACGAACTCGCGACCACCTTGGGCGAGCCCGAAGGGTGGGAGCCGTTCTGCTACGCGGCGAGCGAGGGCGACACCATCGCGATAGGCGAGGAGTGGGTCGAAGGTTTCGCGCAGGGGCTCGAGTTGTGGCCCGAGGACTGGGATGCCGGACTGCCCACGGAGGCGGCGGAGGCCGTGCGTGACGCGCTCGACAAGCTGATGGCGCCTTGGGCTTCCGACGACGCCGAATTGGCGGACGAGGAAACCCGGCTGGAGTGGCTCGAACAGGCTGTGAACTGCATCGAGACTGTGCTTGGGCAATGGCGTGCGCTCGGAATGGCGGCGCCTGCGCTGCTGTCCGTGGAGCAGCCCGCCATGCACACGCCGGCCGCGGTCGGCCGCAACGATCCCTGCCCTTGCGGTAGCGGCAAGAAGTACAAGAAGTGCTGCGGAGCGCTCGAGTGAGGGTTTGCGCCAGGGTGCGGGGCGCGGCGTGAGCGACGACCACTGCACCCGCTGCGGCGCCTGTTGTGCCGCCTTCCGCGTCGATTTTCATCGCTCGGAACTGGCCAGCGTGACCGCAGGAGGCGTTCCCGATGCGATGACGGTTGCGGTGACCGGCGAGCTCGTGCGCATGCGCGGCACCGACGAAGCGCCGCCGCGCTGCGTCGCGCTGGCAGGGGACATCGGTTGCGGGGTCCGGTGCACGATCTACGCCGGGCGGCCGTCCCCCTGTCGCGACTTCGCGCCCTACGCGGCGCTCGGCATCGGTGAGGATGCCTGCGACCGCGCGCGGCGGCGCCACGGACTGCCTCCGCTGTGAGGTGAGCCTGCAAGGGCGTGGCGACCTTGGGTAGAATCGCGCCGAAACCTGCACCGGCACCGACTTGCGATGAGTGATCCGAACCCCTGCCTGGACTGCGGCATGTGCTGCGTCCAATTCCGCGTCTCGTTCTACTGGGGCGAGGCGGACGACGCGCCGGGCGGTTTCGTGCCCGCCGGGCTGACGGAAAAGCTCAACCTGCACCTGCGCTGCATGCAGGGGACCAACGCGGAGCCGCGCCGCTGCGTGGCGCTGGAAGGTCGGCCCGGCGGGCGGGTGTTCTGCACGATCTACGATCGGCGTCCGACACCATGCCGCGAGTTTCCGTCGCACGAGGCGGACGGTTCGCCAAATCGGAAATGCAACGAGCTGCGCGCGCAGATCGGCTTGCCGCCCTTGCAGCCGCTCGCGGCGGGGCAAGCCGCCTGATCAGCGCGGGCGCGCGACTGCCGCGAGCAGCCTGAGCGGGCCGATCGCGCGCACGGTCTCGATCTCCTCGGGGCGCCGCACGAACAGCGAGCCGGCGAAGCCCAGCGCATTGACCGAGATGTTTTCGTGACGCTCGCGGACGCGCGGGATCACGGTCATCCAGTCGCGCGACACGAGGAAATTGTAGGGGGGCATGGGATCCGCAGCGGGGTCGATGCCGAGCGTTTCGCAGCCGTTCCGGAACGCGAGGTGCATGGCTTCGCCGAGCGATATGGCGTCGTCGCAGGGCGGCAGGCGCACAAAGGTGTGCCGCCAGGGCAGGGTGTCGAGGATGGCGTGCGCGAAGGGGGGCAGGTCCGCGGGGAGCTGGCTGGTAAATAGGCCCAGGCGCGCCGTCTCCGCGGCGTCGGGAACCCACTGCAGGTGCTTGTGGCGCTGGCTGGCACCCGCCTCGCTGCCTCCGTTGTAGAAACCGAGCCCGCCGAGCGAGGTCATCACGGTCGCGAGCGCGATGAAATCGGTCCGCGTCAACGGCGCCGTCTGCGCCTCGAAGGCACGGGTGACGATCAGCAGGTGGCGGTCGATGACGGGAAACTTGTTCAGCACTCCCAGGTGCTGATCCCCGAGGGGGCCGACGGTCAGTTCCGGGTCGGGCGGGAGAAAGGGGTTGAAGTCCGGGTCGCGCTTCACCGCGGCCTCGACCCGCGCGGCGTCCTTGTGCGCCAGCGTGGACACCCAGCGCACCGTGAAACCGATGCCGGCGTCCTCGATCGGCGTCCGTTCGGTGCGGATGGGAAGCAGCGCACCGGTGTCGGCTGCGCGACTGAGCGTGCGGTCGATCCGCTGCAGCAGGTCGTCGGACATGGTATGGGCGATCACGGGACGGCAGAGGTTTAGCCGGCAGTGTAGGCTGACGGCTCGAGGTCGATCAATTTGAATTGTGCAGCCTGCGGGCTGCCCGGGAGAAATGCATGACGCTTTCGTTTGCCGTGCGCGGCGAATATATCCAGCTCGATCAACTGCTCAAGGCCACCGGCATGACCGGCACCGGGGGCGAGGCCCACGCCGCGGTCGAAGCGGGGCGGGTCATGGTCGATGGCAAGGTGGAGTCGCGCAAGCGCGCGAAACTGAGGCCGGGCGCAACGGTGTGCTTCGGCGGCGAAACGGTGGTGCTGGTCGCGTCGGAGTGATTCCGGTGTTGGCGGGGCGAGCCAGCGTCGCTATGCCGTCTCGCTCCGCTCCGCCCGATTGCGCGACAGCCGTTCCCAGATCCAGCCGCCAGGCAGGTCCGTGCCGGTGAGGACATAGACGAGCGCATGGTCGTTTGAGATCAGCAGGCCGAATTCCCTCTGGGCTTCCGCGGTGCCCACCAGCAGGAGCTCGTCGCCTGCTCGCAGTTCCGTGTCGCCCTCGGGGATCAGCAGATGGTCGTCATCCTCGCGCCGCAGCAGCAGGATGTCGCACGCGAGGGCGTCGTCGCGGTTCGACGGTGACTTGAGCAGCGACCGAAGTTCGATCGTCACGCCCTTCATCAGCTTGCGGTACAGCGCGGGGGCTCGGCTGACGTTGATGCGCTCGCTCCATACTGTCGGGACTTCCCAGCCGAAGCGATCCGTCAGGCGTCCAAGCAGCCGGTCGCACCAGTCCTCGTCGTGGCGTTTCATGTCCTCGAGGAAGGGGACCAGCAAGGGCGTCGTGAGGATCGCCAGGCACTCGTGCGCAATGATGCGGCTGGGTACCACATTCACGTCGTAGTCGAAGGCCTCGAACAGCGAATTGTTGGCAAAGTGGTTCTGGCGCAGGATCACGAACAGTTTCGGATTGAGCTCGCGCGCGGTGACGACTGTCGACAGGTTGTCCACGTCGTTGGCCGTCGCGGCGACGATGCCGGCGGCACGCCGCACGCCTGCCGCTTCGAGGGCGGGGGCTCCGGTGCCTTCGCCCTGCACCCAGCGCGCCGACGGTGCCGGTGGGGGCGCGTTGCGGTCGATGATCGTGAGGGGGACGCCCTCGCGCTCGAGGACGTGTGCGAGCATTCGTCCGAAGCGACCATGTCCGCACAGGATCCATTCGCCGTGCGGGGGATCGCGCTGGCGCTCCATCGTCGTGCCGGGAACGCCCGTGAGCCAGGTGAGCAGGTGCCACGCGGCGGGGGCGTGCAGTGCGAGCGCGAGGTATTCGGAGAATTTCTCGAACGGGTTGATGATGTGGCGCGTGCCGAAGGAGGCCATGTTGGCCGCCGTTTCGGCGGACTCCGCACGGCACAGGGCGGGGATTTTCGGGGCGAGGAGGCGCGCGGCGATCGCGATCGCGAGGTTGGCGCTGTCGTCGTTGGTCAGCGCGATGACGCCGATGCAACTGCGGTGTGTGAGTCCCGCGAACTTGAGGTTTTCGGGGTTGCGTGCGTCGGCGCACAGGGCGGGGATGTCGGCGTGGTAGCCGTACAACTCGATTTCGCCAACCTTGGTATCGTCCAGCTCGATGACCACGGCGCGGAATCCGAGACGGTCGAGCGCGTCGCAGATCAGCCGCCCGGTCTCGCCGAATCCGCACACGAGGTAGAAGGGTTCGCGCAGGTTGCGCACCGCGCGCATGAAACTCTGTGTGCGGATCGCCTGCTGCAGGTTGCGGTCGGCGAGTAGCGCGAAGACGGTGCCTACCGTGTAGGCCCAGCCGATCACGGACAGGTAGATGCAGGCGAGGACCCACAGCCGCTGCTGGTCGGAGAAGGCGTAGGGAATCTCGCCGAAGCCGATCGTCGTCGCCGTGTAGCTGATGAAATACAGCGCATGGAAGAAGCTGAGGTAGACCGTCTTGCCGTTTTCGTCGACGCCCGGCGCGAGCGTGAGTCCCATCACCGAGATCGCGATGATGGCGATCAGCAGGATCAACGGCGCGCGCATGCGCCGCATGATCAGGAAGAAGACGCTCTGATGGCGCAGCAGCGGCATCATCGCGAATGGCTCCGTCAGCGGCGCTGCATGATCGTTTCGGCGATCAGGATGATTACCGATACGACGTTCGCGAACAGCGCACCGCCCGACAGCGACACGATGCGAGCCACCATCTCGGGTGTGAGGCCGTCCGCGGAAATGTGTGCCGCATAACCCCAAACCATCGCCGCCGCGATCAGCTGGAGGTCCGCGACCAGGCTCGTTGACAGGTGTACCGCGCCGATCTGCGTGCGGTCGCCGAGCTTGAGCACCGTGGCGATGAGGCTGACGACGATCGCGAAGAACAGCTCGTAAATGTCGTGGTGCTGGGGATTGTCGATGTCCCCGACGAAGAAACCGAAGTTGAGCGTCGCCGCCAGGACGATAAAGAAGCCGAAGATGACTTTTTCGAGGTTCATGCCGGTCTCGCGACAAGGCAGCGGAAGCGCCGCTGGAGAGGTGCCCGCCCAGGTGAGGGGCATATAGCGGTCCGATTATATGCGGAGGCGATCGGCAGCGGTTGCGCCGTCATTCGTGGATGTCGCCATCCACGTAATACCAGCGATGCCCCTCCCGCACGAAACGGCTGGTCTCGTGCAGGCGATGCGCGCGCCCGCCCACCCGATAGCGGGCGACGAACTCGACGATGGCGGTGTTTTCCCCGGTCTGAAGGTGTTGGCGCACCTGCAGCCCGATCCACTTCGGCGCCGGTTCCCCTCCGGCGAGGTCAAGCGTCGCAGGGCGCGTCGACTGATGCCAGCTCTCGAGCAGGTAGGCCTCGTTGGACTGCGTGAAGGCGGTGTAGCGGCTGCGCATCAGCGCCTCGGCCGAATCGGCCGGCACTTCGCCGGCGATCACCGGCGCGCAGCACTCGGTGAAGGTCTTGCCGGACTGGCAGGGGCAGGGGATGGCGAGCATGGCGAAAATGTCCGGATGTCAGTCCGGGCGACCGAGAATTTCCCGCAGCACGTAGGGCAGGATGCCGCCGTGGCGGTAGTAATCGACTTCGATCGGGGTGTCGATGCGGCACGTCACCGCCACGTCGCGCACGCTCCCGTCGCTGCGCCGGATCGAAAGCGTCAGGTCCTGGCGTGGTTGCAGCGTCGCGTCGATGCCCCGGATGTCGAAGGTCTCGTCGCCCGTCAGGCCGAGATTCTCCCACGAATCTTCGCCCTTGAACTGCAATGGCATGACGCCCATGCCGACGAGATTGGAACGATGAATTCGCTCGAAGCTCCTCGCGACCACCGCCTTCACGCCCAGCAGCTGTGTGCCCTTGGCGGCCCAGTCGCGGCTCGAGCCGGTGCCGTACTCCTCCCCGGCGAACACGACGGTGGGAACGCCTCGCGCCAGGTAGCCGGTTGCGGCCTCGAACACGGTGGTCTGGCGTCCGTCGAGCACCGTGTAGCCCCCCTCGATGCGCGACCCGTCGTCCCTCGGAGGCAGCATCATGTTCTTCACGCGCACGTTGGCGAAGGTGCCGCGCACCATCACGTCATGATGGCCGCGCCGCGAGCCGTAGGAGTTGAAATCCTGCTTTGCGACGCCGCGCGCCAGCAGCCACTGGCCGGCCGGCGTGCTGTCCTTGAACGAACCGGCGGGCGAGATGTGGTCGGTGGTCACGGAGTCGCCCAGCATCAGCAGCATGCGTGCGCCGACGATGTCGCCGACGGGGCGCGGCTGCATGGCGAAGCCCTCGAAGAAGGGTGGGCGGGCGATATAGGTCGATTCCGGCCAGCCGTAAACTTGTCCCGGGGTGGCCGGGATTTCGTTCCACAGGTCGTGGTCCCGGGTGAAGTCTGCATACAGGCGCGTGAAGGTCGCAGGGTCCAGCGCGAACGGTAGCACCGCGGCGATCTCCTCGGAACTCGGCCAGATCTCGCGCAGATAGACGGGGCGACCGTCGCGATCGGTGCCCAGCGGGTTCTCTGTGAGGTCGACGTTCACGCGGCCGGCGATCGCGAATGCCACGACCAGCGGCGGCGAGGCGAGGAAATTCGCGCGCAGGTTGGGGTGGATGCGCGCCTCGAAATTGCGGTTGCCCGACAGCACCGCAGCAGCGATGACGCTGTGTTCGTTGATCGCGTCGTTGAGCTCGGGTGCCAGATCCCCGGCGTTGCCGATGCAGGTCGTGCAGCCGTAGCCCGCCAGGGCGAAGCCCAGTTGTGCGAGAGGCTCGAGCAGCCCCGCGCGGCCGAGATAATCGGTCACCACGCGCGAACCCGGCGCGAGCGAGGTCTTCACGTGCGCTTGCACTGACAGTCCCTTTTCGACCGCCTTCTTCGCCAGCAGGCCCGCGGCGATCAGCACTGCCGGGTTGCTGGTGTTGGTGCATGAGGTGATTGCCGCGATCAGCACGTCGCCGTGGCCCAGCGTCACGCCCGGCAGCGCGGTCGGGAAGCGCGTGCCGAGCGCGGCTTCGGGCTGGCCGAAGCCGTTGTCGCTCGCCGGCAGGGAGAACAGGCGGTCGAACACTTCCTCCATGTCCTGCAGCGCGATGCGGTCCTGCGGCCGCTTCGGCCCTGCCAGCGACGGGATTATGGACGCCAGGTCGAGGCGCAGCGTCGTCGAATAGTCGATCTCGCCCGTGCGGGGAACGCCGAACAGGCCCTGCGCGCGGAAATAGGCCTCGAAGAGCTCGCATTCGGCTTCGGTGCGCCCGGTGTCGCGCATGTAAGCGACGGTTTTTTCATCGACGGGAAAGAAACCCATCGTCGCCCCATACTCGGGCGCCATGTTGGCGATCGTCGCGCGGTCGGTGACTGACAGGCTCGCGGTGCCTTCGCCGAAGAACTCGACGAACTTGCCGACCACCTTCTGCTTGCGCAGCATTTCGGTGACGGTGAGCACGAGGTCGGTCGCGGTCACGCCCTCCCGCAGTTGTCCCGTCAGCTCCACGCCGACGACGTCCGGTGTGAGGAAATACACCGGTTGGCCGAGCATCCCGGCCTCGGCCTCGATGCCACCCACGCCCCAGCCGACGACGCCGACGCCGTTGATCATGGTCGTGTGCGAATCGGTGCCGACCAGCGTGTCCGGGTAGTACAGCCGCCCCTCGGCGGTGTCGTGCCCGCGCACGCCGCGGAACAGGTATTCCAAGTTCACCTGATGCACGATGCCGATGCCCGGGGGGACGACCTTGAAGGTGTCGAAGGCCTGCATGCCCCATTTCATGAACTGGTAGCGCTCGCGGTTGCGCTGGAACTCGAGCTCCATGTTCTGGCGCAGCGCCTGCGGCGTGCCGTAGTGATCGACCTGCACCGAGTGGTCGACGACCAGATCGACCGGAACCAGCGGTTCGATCAGCTTGGGATTGCGCCCCGTAGCCGCTGCCACGTTGCGCATCGCGGCGAGGTCGCACAGCAGCGGTACGCCGGTGAAGTCTTGCAGCACCACGCGCGCAACGACAAAGGGGATCTCCTCGGTGCGTTCAGCGTTCGCCCCCCAGTTCGCGAGCTGGCGCACGTGCTCCGTGGTGATCTTGCGTTCATCGCATTGGCGCAGCACGGCTTCCAGAACGATGCGCAGCGACACCGGCAGCCGCGACACCTTGCCCGTCCCGGTGGCTTCCAGCGCCGGCAGCGAATGGAAAAGACCCCGCGTCCCGGAAACGGTGGTGAAGGTCCTGAGGGTGTCGAAAGCGCCTTGGGGCATGGTCGATCTCCTTCCTTGCGGTTCGTGGATGCCATGCCCGATGGCGGTTCGGGTGGCAAGTCATCCGTTTTTCATTGGAACGGCGTGTGCCGGATGCGTTCCCGTGCAGTCCTCGTGCGTTTCTGCGACGGGAGGGGCAAAGCAATCCCCGGAAGCCCCCCCCGCAGGGATACGCAAGTCCTTGGGGAGGAGTAGAATTCGCGCGCTGACGAGCGATCGTTGTTGCATTGCACCTCAAGTCTTA
The DNA here is from genome assembly GCF_012910805.1 of Aromatoleum evansii. GTDB lineage: Bacteria > Pseudomonadota > Gammaproteobacteria > Burkholderiales > Rhodocyclaceae > Aromatoleum > Aromatoleum evansii. The sequence continues at coordinate 64,421 of NZ_WTVK01000023.1, read as the reverse complement.
TAAAAGACATATAATCTCGCAGCGTCGTCCGGGGCCGCATCCCCGACGCCCAGCCAACGTCACGAAAAAGGAAGGAATCCGCCGTGCTTGAAGCCTACCGTGCCCACGTCGCCGAGCGTGCCGCCCTCGGCATCCCGGCCCTGCCGCTGTCCAAGCAGCAGACGCAGGATCTGGTTGCCCTGCTGAAGAACCCGCCGAAGGGCGAGGAAGCCTTCCTCGTCGAACTGATCACCTATCGCGTCCCCGCCGGCGTGGACGACGCCGCCAAGGTCAAGGCCGAGTTCCTCGCCAAGGTCGCCAAGGGCGAGGAAGCCTGTGCGCTGATCTCGCGCGAGAAGGCGACGGAGCTCCTCGGCACGATGCTGGGCGGCTACAACGTCAAGCCCCTGATCGACCTGCTGGCCGACGCTGCCGTGGGTGCCGTGGCTGCCGAAGGCCTCAAGAAGACCCTGCTGGTGTTCGATTACTTCCACGACGTCGCCGAACTGGCTAAGGCCGGCAATGCGAACGCCAAGGCCGTGATGCAGAGCTGGGCCGACGCCGAGTGGTTCACCTCGCGTCCGGAAGTCCCCGCCTCGCAGAAGCTGACCGTGTTCAAGGTCACCGGCGAGACCAACACCGACGACCTGTCGCCCGCGCCGGACGCCTGGTCGCGCCCCGACATCCCGCTGCACGCGCTGGCGATGCTGAAGAACCCCCGCCCCGGCATCGAGGCCGACGAGCCGGGCGCCCGCGGCCCCGTCAAGCAGCTCGAAGCGCTCGCGAAGAAGGGCAACCTGATCGCCTACGTCGGCGACGTCGTCGGCACCGGTTCCTCGCGCAAGTCCGCCACCAACTCCGTGCTGTGGTTCACCGGCGAGGACATCCCCTTCGTCCCGAATAAGCGCTTTGGTGGCGTGTGCATCGGCTCCAAGATCGCCCCGATCTTCTTCAACACCATGGAAGATGCCGGCGCGCTGCCGATCGAACTCGACGTCGGCCAGATGGACATGGGCGACGAGATCGAGCTCAAGATCGACTCCGCGACCGCCAAGGTCACCGCGCTCAAGAACGGCGCCGTGATCGCCGAATCGCAGCTCAAGACCCCCGTGATCCTCGACGAAGTGCGCGCCGGTGGCCGCATCCCGCTGATCGTCGGCCGCGGCCTGACGACCAAGGCGCGTGAGGCGCTGGGCCTGCCCGTGTCGACGCTGTTCCGCCTGCCGGCGCAGCCGAACGATCCGGGCAAGGGCTACTCGCTCGCGCAGAAGATGGTCGGCCGCGCCTGCGGTCTGCCGGAAGGCAAGGGCATCCTGCCGGGCACCTACTGCGAACCGAAAATGACCACCGTCGGCTCGCAGGACACCACCGGCCCGATGACCCGCGACGAGCTCAAGGATCTCGCCTGCCTCGGCTTCTCCGCCGACATGGTGATGCAGTCCTTCTGCCACACCGCCGCCTACCCGAAGCTGGTCGACGTGCGTATGCACCGCGAGCTGCCGTCCTTCATCTCGACCCGTGGCGGCGTTGCGCTGCGTCCGGGCGACGGCGTGATCCACTCGTGGCTGAACCGCCTGCTGCTGCCGGATACCGTCGGCACCGGCGGCGACTCGCACACCCGTTTCCCCATCGGCATCTCCTTCCCGGCAGGCTCGGGCCTCGTGGCCTTCGCCGCGGCGACCGGCGTGATGCCGCTCGACATGCCGGAATCGGTGCTTGTGCGCTTCAAGGGCAAGCTGCAGAACGGCGTCACGCTGCGTGACCTGGTCAACGCGATCCCCTACTACGCGATCAAGCAGGGCCTGCTGACCGTCGAGAAGAAGGGCAAGAAGAACGTCTTCTCGGGCCGCATCCTCGAGATCGAAGGTCTGCCGGACCTGAAGGTCGAACAGGCCTTCGAACTGTCCGACGCCGCCGCCGAGCGTTCCGCTGCCGCCTGCGCGATCCAGCTGAACAAGGAACCGATCATCGAGTACATGCGCTCGAACATCACGCTCATGAAGTGGATGATCGCCAACGGCTACGAAGACAAGCGCACCCTGGGCCGCCGCATCAAGGCCATGGAGGCCTGGATCGCCAAGCCCGAGCTGCTCAAGGCCGACGCCGACGCCCAGTACGCCGCCGTGATCGAGATCGATCTCGCGGACGTCAAGGAGCCGATCGTCGCCTGCCCGAACGACCCGGACGACGTGAAGCTGCTGTCCGAAGTCGCCGGCGACAAGATCGACGAAGTCTTCATCGGCTCGTGCATGACCAACATCGGCCACTTCCGCGCCGCCGGCAAGGTCCTCGAAGGCAAGTCGGACATCCCGACCCGTCTGTGGATCGCCCCGCCGACCAAGATGGACGCGATGATCCTGAACGAGGAAGGCTACTACTCGGTGCTGGGCAAGTCGGGCGCGCGCATGGAAATGCCGGGCTGCTCGCTGTGCATGGGCAACCAGGCGCAGATCCGCAAGGGCTCGACGGCGATGTCGACCTCGACGCGCAACTTCCCGAACCGCCTCGGCATCGACACCCGTGTGTACCTCGGTTCCGCGGAACTCGCCGCAGTGTGCGCGCTGATGGGCAAGATCCCGAGCGTCGCCGAATACATGGAGCAGGTGCAGGCCGTCAATGCGAAGGCTGCCGACGTGTATCGCTACATGAACTTCGACCAGATCGAAGAGTTCAGCTCGGTCGCCGACACCGTCACGATCTAAGCGACTGTCGCCGCAGGCACAAAGCCCCGCGCCGGGAAACCGGCGCGGGGCTTTTTCATGTGCGCCCAGCATGGGCGCACTCCTACGGGTGCAAGTCCGGCCGTAAGTTGATCCCCAAGGGACTTCCCGTCAACCTCTTCCTTGCAGACCGGCCGCAGGCCGAATCCGCTGTTGATCATGCGGACATCTCAATCCTTTCCTGTTGATCACGCGTGGTCGTAACCAGTTTTAGACTGCCGCCCGGTGCGGACCCGCATGCCGGGTGGTGTGGGAGGGGAACGGTCAGGTGACCTGACCGCCCCTATCCCGATCGGTGCAGTCCGCATTTCTGCAAATGGGTGCATTTAAAAATTTTAAGCTTTGTAAGCGAACAGTAAGGGAGTGTTTCAACAATCCCGATGCGGCCTTGTCGGTCGAGCATCTCCGGCCGGGTGTCACACAAGGCGGAAACTATAAGAGGAGACATGATGGACGACACAAGTGCAGCGTATTGGCGTGCGACCCTCGGGTTGCTCGTCAAGGTTCTGGTGATCTGGTTCGTGATCTCGTTCGGGGCGGGCATCCTCTTTGCGCCAGCGCTGAACAGCATCTCCCTCGGCGGTTATCCGCTGGGATTCTGGTTCGCGCATCAGGGTTCGATCTACGTCTTCATCGCGTTGATCTTCTACTACGCGAAGAAGATGGGCGACATCGATCGTCAATTCGACGTTCACGAAGACTGAGGGCCGCGACATGGATCTGCAAACCACAATCTACATCGTCGTCGGGCTGAGTTTCGCCCTGTACATAGGCATCGCCATCTGGGCACGGGCGGGTTCAACGTCCGAGTTCTACGTCGCCGGCGGCGGTGTGCCCCCGGTCATGAACGGCATGGCGACGGCGGCCGACTGGATGTCGGCGGCCTCGTTCATCTCGATGGCCGGCCTCATCGCCAACATGGGCTACGGCGGCGGCCTGTTCCTGATGGGATGGACCGGTGGCTACGTCCTGCTGGCGTGCCTGCTGGCTCCCTACCTCCGGAAGTTCGGCAAGTTCACCGTGCCCCAGTTCATCGGCGACCGCTTCTACTCGAAGACCGCCTCGACCGTGGCCGTGATCTGCCTGCTGACCGCGTCGATCACCTACATCATCGGCCAGATGACGGGTGTGGGCGTCGCGTTCTCGCGCTTCCTCGGAGTGTCGAGCGAAACAGGGATCTACGTAGGTATGGGCATCGTGTTCATGTACGCGGTGTTCGGCGGCATGAAGGGCATTACCTACACGCAGGTGGCCCAGTACATCGTGCTGATCTTCGCCTACACCATCCCGGCGATCTTCATCTCGCTGCAACTGACCGGCAACCCGATTCCGCAGCTCGGCCTGGGCTCGGACATGAGCGGCAGCAACGTGTCGCTGCTCACCACGCTCGACCAGGTGGTGACCGACCTCGGGTTCGGCAAGTACACGACGACGACCGCGGGCAGCACGCTCAATATGTTCGTCTACACGATGTCACTGATGATCGGCACGGCGGGCCTGCCGCACGTCATCATGCGCTTCTTCACCGTGCCGAAGGTGGCCGATGCACGCACCTCGGCCGGCTGGGCGCTGGTGTTCATCGCCATCCTGTACACGACTGCCCCGGCCGTCGCGGCAATGGCCAAGCTGAACCTGCATTCGACCGTGAATGCCGCGGTGATGAAGGGCGGCGACCTGTACGCGCCCGAGGCCAGCATCAAGGCCGACGAGCGTCCGGACTGGATGAAGCGCTGGGAGAAGACCGGTCTGCTGAAGTTCGAGGACAAGAACGGCGACGGCCGCATCCAGTACTACAACGATGCGACCAAGAATGCCGACGCCAAGGCCAAGGCCGAACAGGCTGGCTGGAAGGGCAACGAGCTGACGGTCAATGCCGACATCATCGTGCTGGCCAACCCGGAAATCGCGCTGCTGCCCAACTGGGTGATCGCGCTGGTGGCCGCGGGCGGTCTGGCTGCCGCGCTGTCGACCGCTGCCGGTCTGCTGATGGCGATCTCCGCCGCGGTGTCGCATGACCTGATCAAGGGCGTGTTCATGCCGGACATCAGCGAGAAGGGCGAGCTGATGGCCGGCAAGATCGCCATGGCGGTCGCGATCGTGATCTCCGGCTGGCTCGGCCTGAATCCTCCCGGATTCGCGGCCGGTACGGTGGCGCTGGCCTTCGGTATCGCGGCCAGTTCGCTCTTCCCGGCGATCATGATGGGCATCTTCAGCAAGAAGATGAACAAGGAGGGCGCTGTGGCCGGCATGCTGGCGGGCCTTTTCGTGACCTTGTTCTACGTGTTCGCACACAAGGGCATCTTCTTCATCAAGGGCACCGAGTTCCTCGATCTGATCGGGGGCGCCAACAGCTTCTTTGGAATCACGCCGGAAGCCTTCGGTGCGATCGGCGCGCTGGTCAACTTCGGGGTCGCCTTCGTGGTCGACAAGCTCACGCAGGAGCCGCCGGAGCACATCCAGCATCTGGTGGAGAGCGTGCGTGTGCCGCGCGGAGCCAAGGCGGTCGATGGCGCCCATGCGCATTGATCGCTGACTGAAGCAGAAGCACCATCGCGGTGCCGCCCCCGGCCGGGGAGCGGCACCGCAGCCCCGGCCCGCGGTCGGGGCGGTTTTCCCCGCGGCGCGCGGCGCCGCAAGAGTCAGGAGCGTCACATGGCTTTCGACGTCGGCATCGCCCTCAACTGGATTCTCTTCCTCGCCTTATTTCCGATTGCCTTCTACTGGCTGCGGCGGGCGTGGCGCATCATCTTCCGGCGGGACTTCTCAGAAGTCGCGCTCAAGCGCGGCCAGCCGCCCGCAGACCCGCAGAAATTCGCGCCGTATACGGCGGTTATCAATCTGCTCGGTGGCGGCGTGGTGGCCTATGTGATCTTCGGTGTGCTGGCCGGGATCCTGCCTTACGAGACCTGGAGCGCCCTCGCCGGCGGCACGATCTGGTGCAAGTTCCTGGCAGATTTCATCCTGAGTCGCCATGCCCACCCTTTCGCTCTCCGGAAGAAAGGTGAGGCGGCGCCGGCCGCGGCCGACTGAGGGGCATCGCCCGGTCGCACCGGGCCGCGATGCGGATCAGCGCTTCTCGCCGATCTGGTACTTGCGGTCCAGATGGTTCATCGCCAGCACGTAGATCCCGATCAGGATGACAAAGGTGATCTGCGAGCCCTGGGCGAAGATGTAGAAGCCGAGCGGGAAGCTCATGAACGTGAAGCGGTTGAGTTCGTCGGCATAGTAGCCGGCGACGAAGCTCACGAGAAACCACACCGACAGCAACGAGAAGGTCAGCAACAAGTTGCTGCGCCAGTAAACCCGGTGCTGTTCGGTGAGCTTCATCGTGATTCTCCGGCAGCCTTACTGCCCGCTGCCGTGGCCGGTCCAGGCCTTGGCGAGACGTTGCTGCACGTCCTGCGGCGCTGGCTCGTAGCCGGTGGCGGTCATCGAGAACTCGCTTTCCCCGGCGCAGATCGCCTTCAGGCGTGCCTCGAAGCCTTCCATCTCGGCCAGCGGCAGCGTCGCAGTGAGCAGCGTGACGCCGCTCGCGGGGCTTTCGGTCGTCGTCAGGTGGCCGCGCCGGCCCGCGAATTCGCCGCTGACCTCGCCGAAGTTGCCGTCGGCGATCTTCACCGTGACGCTGACGAGCGGCTCCAGCACCACCGGACGTGCGCCGAGCAGCGCCTCGAGCGTCGCGTGCCGGCCGGCGGTGACGAAGGACACCTCGTTCGAGTCGACGGCGTGGGCCTTGCCGTCCGTGAGCACGACGCGGACGTCCTGCACCGGGAAGCCGGCTAGGGCGCCTTCGGCCAGCGCCTGACGCACGCCCTTCTCGACTGCGGGCAGGAAGTTGGTCGGGATCGCTCCGCCCTTGACCTCGTTGCCGAGTTCGATGCCCGAGCCGCGCGGCAGCGATTCGACGCGCAGCGCGACTTCGCCGAACTGGCCGGCACCGCCGCTCTGCTTCTTGTGCCGGTAGCGCGCCTCGGCCGTGCCGTTGATCGTCTCGCGGTAGGGCACGGACGGTGTCGCGGTGTCGAACTGCAGGTTCCAGCGCGCACGCAGCTGCTCGAGCATGATCTTCAGGTGCAGCTCGCCGAGCCCGCGCACGACGGTCTGCCGGGCCTGGTGGTCGAAGCCGACCTCGAGGCAGGGGTCTTCGTCGAGCAGGCGCGCAAGCGCCTCGGCGAGCTTCTGTTCGTCGCCGTGCTTCTGCGGGATCAGCGCGAGTCCGAACACGGGCTGCGGGTAGCTGGCAGGGGCGAGGTGGTAGTTGTCCTCATCGTGCGAGTCGTGCAGCACGGCGTCCGGGTGGATGTCGTCGACGCGCGCGACCGCGCAGATGTCGCCGGGCACGCCCAGAGGCGTCTCCGTCTGGTTCTTGCCCTGCAGGCGCAGCAGGTGCGAGACCTTGAAGGGCTTGCGGCTGTCGCCGATGTAGAGCTGGGTGTTGGGGCTGATGCGCCCCTGGTGGATGCGGAACAGGCCCAGCTTGCCGCGGTAGGGGTCGTTGGCGACCTGGAAGACGTGCGCGATGACGTGGCGGTCCGGATCGGCGGCGACCTCGACTTCCTGTGCGGCTGAGCCTTCGCCCTTGAGGAAGCGCGGCGGATTGCCTTCGGTCGGGTCGGGCATGAGGCGGCCGAGGATGTCGAGCAGTTCCTTGACGCCGGCGCCGGTGCGGGCGGAGACAAAGCACACCGGGATCAGGTGGCCTTCGCGCAGGGCCTGCTCGAAGGGGGCGTGGAGCTGCTCGGGGTCGAGCGATTCGCCCTGTTCGAGATAGCTTGCCATCAGGGCCTCGTCGAGCTCGACGACCTGATCGACGATGCTGTCGTGCGCAGCCAGGACGGAGGAGAAGGCCGGTTCGCGGTTGGCGTCGGGGGCGAAGAAGCAGTCGATCACCGCATCGCCACTAGCGGACGGCAGGTTGATCGGCAGGCATTCGCGCCCGAAAGTCGCGCACAGCTCATCCAGCAGCGCGGCGAGCGAGGCCGGCGTGGCCGCGTCGATCTTCGAGACGACGATGAGGCGGCATTTGTCGCGTGCGGCCTCCATCATGCGGCGGGTGCCGCTTTCGATGCCGGCGGGCGCGCTTACCAGCACCGCCGCGGTTTCGACTGCGGGGAGGGCGGACAGGGCGCGGCCGGCGAGATCGGGCAGTCCCGGGGTGTCGAGGAGGTTGACCCAGTGCCCGGCCCATTCGAGGTGCGCGAGCGAGGTCGATAGCGAATGCCCCATCGCCTTTTCCTGGGGGTCGAAATCGCTGATGGTATCGCCGCGCTCGATCGTGCCGGCGGCGCCGATGGTGCCCGAGGCGACGAGCAGGGCTTCGAGCAGGGTGGTCTTGCCACTGCCGGCGTGGCCGAGCAGGGCGAGGTTGCGGATGTCGTGAACCGAAGCAGGTGTCATGGACTTGTCCTCACGTGGCCTTTGTCTCGCAGTTTCCCCCTGTCGCCGCGGCTGCGCAACGGTTTTGCACCTATGCTCATGCGCTGCGCAGCCCGAGCAGCCGCGTCGTGGCGATGGCCAGCAGCGGCAGGGCGAGGCCCAGCAGCAGCACCGTGGCGAGGAGGTGGCCGAGTTCGGCGTAGTTCGCCGCCACGGTGACAGCGCCGCTCGCGACGTCGCGCACTTCGCGGGTGATCGTGTAGATCTCGTTGAGGTACTTGGTGCCGAGCTGGGAGGCCGACAGCGCAAGGTTCGTGAACGAGGCCATCACCGCGAAGAAGGTGGCCTTGAGGTGGGGCGGGGCGGAATTCGCGATCCACGCGAGCATCGGCACCATGGACACCTGTCCGAGCGGCGATTCCAGAGCCGTGTTGGCAATGGCGATGAAGCGTGCATCGACGATGCCGCCGGTTGCGGCAGCCGTCCACTCGTGCAGGCCGTGGAACATGCCGAGGATGGGCAACGACAGCAGGGTGCTCGCCATGGTCAGGAAGATCACGATGTGCGCGATCGACTTCTCGGCCATGAAACGGCGGAAGAGGAAGAGGCCGGCGAGCGTCAGCGTGCTGGTGATGAGGTCCAGCCGCGACAGGAAGCTCTGGTCGAAACCCAGCTCGTCGATCATCCACCAGCTCGCGCCGGCGCCGGGCCCGGGCATGGCACGGAAGACGAAGATCACGATGATGGTGCCGAGCAGGGTGCGGCGGGCCTCGTCCGACAGTTCGCGCACCAGGCGGTAGATCATCACGCCGATGATCGCGAAGGAGGCGCCGAAGATCAGTTCCTGTCCGTAGCCGAGGCCGGACAGTCCGACCGCAAGCGTGAGCGCGACGAACACGGCGCTGCCGCCGAGGATCCACCAGTTCGGCGCGGTGGCCTGCTCGGGGGCGTGGACGAGACGGTCGATTGTCGCCGCGTCGTGCCCGAGGCGGGCAAGGCGCCGGGCTTCGCGGCGCTTGAGGATGCCCGCGAGCAGCACGCCGCTGACCGACAGCAGCGGGATGATCAGCGCGTATTCGTAGATGCGCACGTAGATTGCGACCTTGTCCGCTTCGGGCAGGCTTTCGCTGCCCTGGAACATGGCGACGTTGGCCAGCGACACGAGCACGGTGCCGCCGATGATCGCGACGCGGCCGAGCATCTGCATCGTCGTGTGCATCAGGCGTACGGTCTCGTCCGGGTAGGGATGGCCGTCCTCGTCGAGCCGCGGCACGGCCTCGACGGTCATCGCGTCGGCGACGGCGTCCTGCATCACGTAGCCGACCGGTGCGAGCAACGCGGACAGCACGAACCACGCTTCGGCGGACATCACCTGCCGCATCGCGGCGGGGTTGCCGATCAGGCCGATCATGATGACGAGGCTGGCGGTGATGAGCGAGGCGCCGAGATACACGAGGCCGGCCTTGTGCCGCCACAGCAGATCGACGAGGTGGCCGATGGGCATCTTCAGCGCCCACGGGATGCCTGCCCAGAAGCCCAGTGCGGCGAGGAAGGAAGCGGACAGGCCGAGATAGTCCTTGACGAAGAAGGTACCGACGATGCCGGTGAGGCCGGAGACCCCCGCCGCGACATAAACCATCAGCGGCGGCAGGTAGGACAGGCGCATCTCGCGGCCGAGTTCGAGGATGTTGCGGTCGAACCAGCGAAGCAGGGCAGTCATCGGTGGAAGATTCCGTTGGGGCGTGGTCGGGGGAGCGGGACGGGGTGGCGATCAGTGCAGCAGCGATTCGAGCCAGGGCAGGATCCACGGCAGCATCAGCGCGGTGAGCAATCCGTTGAGCCCCATCGCCAGCGCCGCGAAGGCGCCGGCCTGCTCGCTCACCTGGAAGGCGCGCGCGGTGCCGATGCCGTGCGAGGCGATGCCGATCGCAAAGCCGCGAACGGCGTGATCCTCGATGCGCAGCAGGCGGTAGACGTAGCGGGCACCGACGGCGCCGAGGATGCCGGTGCTCATCACCAGCACGGCGGTGAGCGAGGGCAGGCCGCCGAGGCGCTCGGCGACGCCCATCGCGATCGGCATCGTGACGCTCTTGGGGGCCATCGACATCACCGACTCGCGGCTGGCGCCGAGCAGCGCAGCGATGCCGACGGCCGACAGGGCAGCCGTCAGCGAACCGGCGACGAGCGTGACCAGGAGCGGGAGCAGCATCCCCTTCAGCCGCTCCCACTGCGCGTAGAGGGGGATCGCGAGGGCGACGGTCGCCGGGCCGAGCAGGAAGTGCACGAACTGCGCGCCGTCGAAGTAGGTCTGGTAGGGCGTTCCGGTGAAGCTCAGGACGAGCACGAGGACGGTCACGGCAACCATCACCGGATTGAGCAGCGGGTGATGGTTGGCCCGACGGTAGAGCCACAGGGCGCCCTGGTAGGCGAGCAGCGTGAGGGTCAGGCCGAGCAGCGGCGTGGTGGAGAGGTAGACCCAGATCTCGCCGAGTGCAGGCTTCATGACCGGTCCTCGCCGTGCGGCGTGCGTCGGGAAAGCAGGTGGAGGAGCAGCGCCGAGACGCCGATCGACAGCAGGGTGCTCGCGATCAGCGCCACGGTCAGCGGCAGCCATTCGTCGGCGAGGCGCTGGAAGTGGAGCATGACGCCGGTGCCGGCGGGAATGAACAGCAGCGACAGGTGCTGCAGGATCCCGGTAGCGGTGCTGCGCAGGTCCCCGCCAGGTCCGCCGCGCATCACCAAGACTGCAAACATGAGACCCATGCCGATGACCGGGCCGGGGATGGGGAGGTCGAGTCCGCGGGCGAATGCCTCGCCGATAAGCTGGAACACAAGCAGTACGGTCAATGCGCCAATCATCGGATCGCGTGCTTCCTGTCGTGCGGGGTGGCCGTCATTCTAGTGTCAGGCGCTACCGCGACGTAAGGGTGCGTGCCCCGCAGTGTGCCGGGAGATGCATGAGGAGATCGTGCCGGCGTCCCGACGCAATCGCCGAGGTGACGAATATGCCCGTAAAGGGAAATGATGCATGGCGGCAAGCGGAATTTCTGGTTCAATGACGAATGCGGTGCTTCGCGAGCAATCGCGAACGGGAGAGCGCCGCAGCGCCGCGCATGAGGCGGAATCGCTTCGCGGAGGCAGGATTGTGTTGCATTGCGGCAGGCGGCGGCGACGAATCATTGCCGTTTGGGAGCGGAAGGGGGAAAGATGGGGGTAAGGAACGCTTCGGTGGTCCTGATGGCAGCGCTCGCCGGCTCCGCCTCGGGGGCGGAGGAAATCGGTCCGCTCGCCCGGGTGGTCGAGGACCCTTTCTTCGACGAGTTGCCGGTCGTGCTGTCGGTATCGCGCCTCGCGCAGCCCTTGCGCGATGCGCCGGGTTCGGTGACCGTGATCGATGCCGACACGATACGCACCTCGGGGGCTCGCGATCTCGCGGATCTGCTGCGGCTGGTGCCGGGCTTCCTGGTCGCGCATTCCTTCAACGGCGCGCCGAATGCCGTCTATCACGGCGTGACCGACGAGAATCCGCGCGGGTTGCAGATCCTGATCGACGGGCGCTCGCAGTACAGCCCGCTGTTCTTCGGCGGCGTGGCGTGGAACCTGATCGACGTGTCGCTCGACGAGATCGAGCGCATCGAGGTGATTCGTGGCTCGAATTCGGCAGCCTATGGTTCGAATGCGTTTCTCGGTGTCGTGAATGTCGTGACCCGCGAGCCGCGCGATACCCAGGGGGTGCGTGTGCGTGTCGGTCAGGGCAACGACGGGATTGCGGACCGACATGCGCGGGTCGGCATGCGCATCGGCGAGGCTGCACTGCGTCTGAGTGCAGAGACTACCCGTGACAACGGGGTCAAGCATTTCGATGACCGTCGCAAGAACCGGCGGGTGAATCTGCGCGCCGATATTCCGCTCGGTGCCGCGGACGAGCTGCAGGTCCAGGCTGGCAACGTCGAGATGGCTCTGCGCGCGGGGGAGGTCGGTGCCGTCACGAACCCTCCTCGCGAGCAGAAGGCGCTCAAGGAATTTCTCTCGCTCGGCTGGACGCGCAATCTCATCGACGGCGGCTCCGTGTCCCTGCGCTACACGCGTTCGAACGAGGTGTACGACGACGCATTCCTCGCGCGGGATTCCGGGTTGAGCCTGTTGATCGACTATCACACGACCACGACGCGCGACGAGCTGGAGTTCCAGCATACGGCGGTTCCGTCGCCCGAGACGCGCCTCGTTTGGGGTGTGGGCACGCGCCATGACGCGGTGCGGGGGGAGCAGTTCTACGGCCGTGGCGGTGACGCGGTGCGGCAGAGCGTGCATCGTCTGTTCGGAAATTTCGAGTGGCGTCCTTCCGAGGCGTGGACAACCAATCTCGGGCTGACCTGGGAGAACGACTCCCTCTCCGATACCTCGCTCGCGCCGCGCCTGGCGGTGAATTACCACCTTTCGCCGCGGCAGACGCTGCGTGCCGGGTTGTCGCGTGCGCATCGCATTCCCTCGCTGACGGAGGCGAAATCGCGCGAGTTCTACGGTGCCCTGGATGTGGGGCCGCCCTTCGGCGTGATTCCGCTGGAGATTGATCGCAATGCGAGCGGGGACGTCCACAAGGAGCGCATCGATGTGGCCGAGATCGGTTACCTGGGCGATTTCCGCGAACAGGGGGTGTTCGTCGATGTGCGCGTGTTCCAGGAGGAGGTCCGGGGGCGGATCCTGCCCGTTGCGCTCAGGCTTGCGCCGCCGCAGTGCGAGGTGCTCAGTCTCCTGGAAAGGCCCAGGAGTTGCGGGGATTACAAGGACTACATGAACGGGCAGGATGTCGACATCCGCGGTGCGGAATACCAGGTCCGCTGGCGTCCGCGCCAGGGCAGCGAGTTCACCCTCAACCAGTCCTTCGCGACGATCACGGCACATGCCAATTCCCATCTGGTGAAGGTCAATCGCGGTCTCGCGCGGGATGCCGAGCGCCATATGGAGCATTCGGTGCCCGACCACATCACGATGCTGCGCTGGACCCAGGCGTTGCCGGCGGGCATGGAAATGTCGATTGCCCATTTCCGCTATGGGCGTTTCCAGTGGACGACGCACACCTCGGTCGACGCGTACGAGCGTACCGATGTGCGGCTGGGCTATCCCTTCCGTGCGGGGCCGACGCGTGGCGAGCTTGCGCTGGTTGCTCAGGGCATCGAAGGGCGCCGTGCGGAATTCAGGCGGCGCGGTGCGGATCGCCACGACCCGGACTTCGCCGAGCCGCAATTCCTCGACCCGCGTGCCTGGGTGAGCCTGACGCTGGAGTTCTGAGGCCGCTTCAGGCGAGCAGGGCGTGACCGGCAGTGCGTGCGAGGATGCCCACCGCCGCGCCAAGCGCTGCCGGTTTCCACACGCTGGCGACGCGCCGGCCGGCCGAGATCAGCACCGCAACGCCTGGCACGTCCAGCGGGTGGATCAGGAAGCCGGCGCTGCGGTTGAGCATTCCCACGCTGGTTGAGCCTTCCCGCAGCATCTCGTCCATCACGCCCATCATGGCGGTGCCGCCCCCGATGTACTTGGTCAGCGTTGGCAGGATCAACGCAGGGTCGATCGACACGGCGGTCATCACCGGGGCGAGTAAGCGCGTGAGCAGGTCCACGGCGCCGCTCGAACGCAGTGCCAGCACCGCGACGAGCGCAAGTACGAGCATGGGGATCGCCCCTACCGCGATCTTGAAGGCTTCCGCTCCTGCACGGTTGATGACATCGAGCACCCCCTTGGCGTCTTCGGCGACGCGATGGTGCAGGGTCTCGTCGACTTGCCCTTCGACGGCCGACAGCCCGCGTGCGAAGCCGTGGTAGGTGACGGCAGCGGCGACGAGGCCGCCGACCACGGACAGCGCGAGGGTCAGCCCGAAGTCGAGTCCCATCGCGATCATCGGAAAGACGGCGTTGGCCTGCGCCATCGCCATCACCATCGCGAGGGTCGCAGCGAGATGGCGGTTGGAGGCGCCTCGGCCCTCCATCATCGTCAGTGTCGCGATCGGTGCGGCGAAGCTGACGAAATTGATCTGCAGTGCGGCAAAGACGCCCAGCCCGGTCAGGCCGGCGGGGCGCAGCGCGGGCGCGAGCACATGGACGACACGGTCCAGGACGCCCCTTGCTTCGAGCAGGCGCATCAGCGACAGCATGACGACCATCACCGGGAGGAGCACGAACAGCGAGAGTTCGACTGCGGAGCGCCCGGCGCGCAGGATGATGTCGGTGATGATGTCCATGTTGGTGGTCTGGATTGTGCAGTGCAGCGAATTCTACCGGAGCGAGTGCTCGGGATGCGGGGATTGCCCTTGCGCGGCGTCGGAGGCTATCGTTCGAGTTCAAACAATCGGGGCGAACCAGGAGACGGGCATGGCGATGGTGGAGACGGCGCGCGGCACGGTGTACGAGTGGCAGCGGGACCACATGGGGCACATCAACGTGCGTGCCTACCTGGACCTCTTCGATGCGGCCTGCTGGCAGTTCTACGGCATGGTCGGGCTGGGGCCGTCGCGGCTGCGCAGTGGTGAGCTCAAGCTGGCGGCGGTGCAGCAGAACGTCAGCTACATGAGCGAGCTATACCCGGGCGATACCGTGTTCGTGCGCACGGGGGTGGTGGAGATGCGCGAAAAGGTCATCCGGTTTCGCCACGAGCTGGTGAGCGTGGAAAACGGCGAGCTGTCGGCGGTATGCGAATTCACCGCCGTCTGCCTGGATCCGGAAACGCGCCGTTCGCGGCCCTTTCCCGCCGACGTCGCGGAGCGCGCGCATGGGCTGATGCTGCCGGCCGAGGGCTGACACGCGGAGGCTGAAGAAAAACGGCACCGCATGTGCGGTGCCGTCCGTGCGCCTGCCGGCCGGACGCGAGGTCCGGCCTCCGCGAGGCGACTCAGCCCTGCGCCTTCTTCACTTGGCGCCACTTGTGCAGCAGCGGCTCGGTGTAGCCGCTGGGCTGGGCGCAGCCCTTGAAGATCAGGTCCTTGGCGGCCTGGAAGGCGACCGACTTGTCGAAGTCCGCAGCCATCGGCTGGTACAGCGGGTCGCCCGCGTTCTGCTGGTCGACCACCGCGGCCATGCGCTTCAGGGTTTCCGTGACCTGCGCCTCGTTGGTGACGCCGTGGCGCAGCCAGTTGGCGATGTGCTGGCTGGAGATGCGCAGCGTCGCGCGGTCTTCCATCAGGCCGATGTTGTTGATGTCCGGCACCTTCGAGCAGCCCACGCCCTGGTCGACCCAGCGCACGACGTAGCCGAGGATGCCTTGGGCGTTGTTGTCGAGTTCCTGCTGGATCTCGGTGGCGCTCCAGTTCGCGGTGGCCGCGACCGGCACGGTCAGGAGGTTGTTGAGGAGGGTTTCGCGCTCGGCGGCGAGGCTGATCTTCTCCATCTCCTGCTGCACGGCCTGGACGTCGACCTGATGGTAGTGCAGCGCGTGCAGGGTCGCGCCGGTCGGCGACGGCACCCACGCGGTCGTCGCGCCGGCCTTCGGGTGGCCGATCTTCTGCTTCAGCATCTCGGCCATCAGGTCCGGCATCGCCCACATGCCCTTGCCGATCTGCGCCTTGCCGCGCAGGCCGCAATCGAGGCCCACCAGCACGTTCTGGCGCTCGTAGGCCTGGATCCACGCGGAGCTCTTCATGTCGCCCTTGCGGATCATCGGGCCCGCTTCCATTGCGGTGTGCATCTCGTCGCCGGTGCGGTCGAGGAAGCCGGTGTTGATGAAGGCGACGCGCGACTCGGCGGACTTGATGCAGGCGGCGAGGTTCACCGAGGTGCGGCGCTCCTCGTCCATGATGCCGACCTTCATCGTGCTGGCGGGCAGGCCCAGCAGCTGCTCGACGCGACCGAAGAGCTCGTTGGTGAAGGCGACTTCGGCCGGTCCGTGCATCTTCGGCTTGACGATGTACATGCTGCCGGTGCGCGAGTTGTTCTTCAGCTTCAGGTCGCGCAGCGAGATCAGCGCGGTGACGACGCCGTCCATGATGCCTTCGGGGATTTCCGCGCCGTCAGCAAGCAGAATCGCCGGGTTGGTCATCAGGTGGCCGACGTTGCGGATGAAGAGCAGCGAGCGGCCGTGCAGGCGCAGCGTGCCGCCGTTGGGCGCCGTGTATTCGCGGTCCGCGTTCATGCGGCGCTCGACCGTCTTGCCGCCCTTTTCGAAGCTCTCGACCAGGGTGCCGGTGATCAGGCCCAGCCAGTTGCGGTAGGCGAGGACCTTGTCCTCGGCATCGACCGCGGCGACCGAGTCTTCGCAGTCCATGATGGTCGAGATCGCGGCTTCGACGAGCACGTCCTTGATGCCGGCCGCGTCGGTCTTGCCGATCGGGTGGTTGCGGTCGAACTGGATCTCGAGGTGCAGGCCGTTGTTCTTCACCAGCACGGCCTTCGGTGCGGCGGCGTCGCCCTGGAAGCCGGCGAACTTCGAGGCGTCGGCGAGGCCGGTCTTGGTGCCGTCCTGGAGCGTGACGACGAGCTTGCCGCCTTCGACGGCGTAGCCCGTGGCCTTGGTGTGGTCGCCCTGGGCGAGCGGGGCGGCCTGGTTCAGCACGTCACGCGCGAAGGCGATGACGCGCGCGCCGCGCACCGGGTTGTAGGTCGAGCCGGCTTCGGCGCCGCCGTCCGAGGGGATCGCGTCGGTGCCGTAGAGGGCATCGTACAGGCTGCCCCAGCGCGCGTTCGCGGCGTTCAGCGCGTAGCGGGCGTTCATGATCGGCACGACCAGCTGCGGGCCGCACTGTTCGCGGATCTCGATATCGACGTTGGCGGTCGTGACCTTGAACGGGGCCGGCACCGGCTGCAGGTAGCCGATCTTCTCGAGGAAGGCGCGGTAGGCCGGCATGTCCTGGATCGGGCCGGGGTGGGCGCGGTGCCAGGTGTCGAGTTCGGTCTGCAGGCGGTCGCGTTCGGCGAGCAGTGCACGGTTCTTCGGCGCGAGTTCGTTGGCGAGCTCGCTGAAGCCTTTCCAGAACGCGCCGGCGTCGATGCCGGTGCCGGGCAGGGCCTCGGTTTCGATGAAGCGGTGCAGTTCGGCGTCGACCTGCAGCTGGTGGCATTGGATTCTCGTGCTCATGATTCCTCGCTCTTCAGATGAGATAGGTTTTATAGAAATAGTAGGTGGTGAGGACGCTGCCCACCCCGATGATGAAACGCCTCAACCACACGGCCGGCACCTTGCGGGCACCGACTGCCCCCCAATAGCCGCCGATGGCGGCCGTGACGATCATGACCAGCGTGTGTGGCCAGCTGACCGCGCCGGCGACGACGAAGGTGACCACCGCGACGCTGTAGATGATGGCCGACAGCCAGTTCTTCAGCGCGTTGATGTCGTGGATGTCGCGGTGCCCCTGGATGGCGAGCGCGGCGATCATCACGATGCCCATGCCGGCGCCGAAGAAGCCGCCGTAGACGGACACGCCGAGCTGGAACAGCAGGCCGCCCGCGGTGCCGTGCGAGGGGCCCTCGTTCGCGCGTTGGCGCAGGCGTGCAAGGAGCGCCGAGATCTGGCCGCTGCCGGCGAACATCACGGTCGCGACGAGCAGCAGCCACGGGATCAGCATCGAGAAGGTGTCGTCCTTGGTCGACAGCAGCAGCAGGCCGCCGCCGATGCCGCCGACCAGGGCGACGAGTGACAGCGCCAGCAGCCCCTTGCGGAAGCGCGCGAGCTCCTTGCGGTAGGCCCAGGCGCTGGAGAGGCTGGCGGGCCACAGCGCGACCGCGTTGCTGGCGTTGGCCACCACCGGCGGCACACCGACGGCGAGCAGGGCCGGGAACGAGAAGAAAGTGCCGCCGCCGGCGACCGAATTCATCGCCCCTGCCATTGCGGCGGCCAGTCCGATGATGAGGATCTCGCTGGCGGTCATGGGCGGGCAGCGGGCGCGCAGCGCGCCTGCACGAATTCGACGATGTCGGTCAGGCGCTGGCCGACTGCGGTGGGCGCCACGCCGAGTTCTTCCATCGGCAGCTGTGCGCGGTTGATCCAGAAGGTGGTGTAGCCGAACCAGGTCGCGCCGGCGGCGTCCCAGCCGTTCGAGGACACGAAGAGGATCTCCTTCGCCGGCACACCGAAGGCGTCGGGGCCGAGCTGGTAGGCGGCGTCGGCGGTCTTGTACTGATGCACGGCGTCGACGGAGAGCACGTGGTCGAACAGCCCGGTCATGCCGGCGCTCTTGATCGCCACGTCGAGCATCTGCGGCGTGCCGTTCGACAGCACGGCCATAGGCAGGCCGAGCGCGCGCAGCGCCTTCAGCGCACCGAGGTTCTCCGGGAAGGGCGACAGGCAGGCATACTGGTTCATCAGCTGGCGGCGCTGCGATTCGCTCAGCGCGAGGCCGAGCTTCTTCGCCGAGTACACGAGGCCGTCCTCGGTGATCTCGAGGAAGGGCTTGTAACGGGCGGACAGCGTGCGCAGGAAGGAGTATTCGATCTGCTTGAGGCGCCAAAGCGCCGTGAGCGCCTCTCCCTTGCCGGGAAAGAGCTGTTCCGCGAGCGCGCCGACCGAGTACACGTCGAAGAGCGTGCCGTAGGCGTCGAAGGCGACTGCGCGGATGCGCTCGGTGGGTTTCATGCGGGGGTCCTGGTGTTGTCGTTCGCGCCTTGAGTGGCCGGCATCGCTGCCGGCCACGGTGGCGTCTGTCGTCGGGGTAGCGTCTCCTCCACCCTTCGTTGAGGATGAAGTGTATTGAACTCTTGTATAAGACTGAATACCCTGTCAGGTCAATTGATCTTTTACTAAAAGTATAAAATGGATGCATTCAAGCAGGTCGAAACCTTTGTCAGTGTCGCGACCAAGGGGAGCCTCTCGGCTGCCGCCCGGGCGGAGGGGGTCACCCCCGCGGTGATTGGTCGCCGGCTCGATGCGCTGGAGCAGCGCCTGGGTGTCAAGCTGGTGACGCGCACGACGCGCAGTATCTCGCTCACCTTCGAGGGCGCGGCCTTCCTCGAGGATTGCCAGCGCATCCTCAACGACCTCGCCAATGCGGAGGCGTCCGTGAGCCTGGGGGGGGTGAAGGCGAGCGGCCACATCCGGGTATCGGCGCCGGCCGGCTTCGGTCGGCTGCACGTCGCGCCGCTGTTGCGCGAGTTCCTGGAGATGAACGCGGATGTGTCCTGCACGCTGGACCTCACCGATCGCGTCGTCGATCTGGTGAATGAAAGCATCGACTGCGCGATCCGCATCGGCGAGCTGCCGGATTCCAGCCTGGTGTCGATCCGCCTCGCGGACAACCGGCGTGTGGTGGTCGCCAGTCCTGCCTATCTTGCGCGTCACGGCTCGCCCGTGGCGCCGCCGGATCTTGCGTCGCACAATTGTCTTTCGCTCGGCCAGCAGCGCGGGTGGCTATTCTGCGGCGAGAAGGGCGAGACGATCGCGGTGAAGGTGAGCGGGCGGCTCGAATGCAACGACGGGGCGGTGCTGCATCAGTGCGCGCTGGCTGGCGACGGGCTGGCGTGGCGTTCGCTGTGGGAAGTGGATGCCGACCTGCGGGCCGGGCGCCTGGTGACGGTGCTCGACGAGTTCGCCACGCCGACGATGGGGATCTACGCGGTGTTCCCGCAGCGCAAGCGGCTTGCGCTACGGGTGCGCCTGTTCATCGACCATCTGAAGAACCATTACGGCAGCCCGGACTACTGGGTGTCCTCGCCTCCGACGATCACTGCACCGTCGATCGCCGGGAGAGCGGCCTGACCGGACTTCAGGCGGCCTGCCTGAGCTCGCGCGCGAGCGCCTTGTCGGTCTTCATGATGTGGTTGACCAGCCAGTCGCGCAGGAAGCTCAGCAGCTCGGACGACAGCGCATGCCCCGCGTCGAAGCGGGCCTTGTGCGCGAGCACGTCCTCGACGAGCTTCTTGTGCTGCTGCTGGTGGCGGAAGAAGTCGGGGTAGTTCGCCTTCTTCATCAGATCCTCCTCGAAGCCGAAGTGGAACGCGGTATAGCGGACCAGTTCGTCGAGAACTGCGCCAATCGCGCTGCGTTCATCGCCCCGCTGCATCGCGGCGTTCACGGCGTTGGCGAGTTCGATCAACTTGCGGTGCTGCGCGTCGATGTCCGCGTGGCCGGTCGCCAGTGCGCCGTTCCACGTCATCACCGGTGCGACCGCGGCGCGACCGGTGCTTTTCGCGGGCTCCAGCGCGCCGCCGAGGTGCGTGAAGAAGCCCAGCCGCCGCAGCAGGCTGGTCGAATGCGTCTCGAGCTTGGCGGCGGTGCCGGAGGTCTCGCGGATGATCGCTTCGGTCTTCTCCGCCGCTGCAATCATGTTCGCGACGCCCTGCACGATCTCCTTTGCTTCCGAGCTTTCCTTGGCCGTCGCGGCGGCGAGTTCGCTGATCTTCTTCAGCGCGTCGTGCGACTGGTTCTTGATCCGACGCAGCATGTCCGCGGCGTGCTGCGCTTCTTCGACGCCGGTTTGCAGCTCGGGGGAGATCTCGGCCATCTGGGTCACCGCGGCACTCGTGTCGGACTGGATGGTGCCGATCATGCGCGTGATCTCGGCGGTCGCGGTCGCCGTGCGCTCGGCGAGCTTGCGAACCTCGTCCGCAACCACGGCGAAGCCGCGGCCCTGTTCGCCCGCTCGAGCGGCCTCGATGGCGGCGTTGAGGGCGAGCAGGTTGGTCTGGTCCGCAATCTCGGCGATGATCCTTGCAATGCCCCCGATCTCGCGCACGCTCGCGACCAGCGATTCGATCTGAGCGGCCGAGGTCGTCACGGACTGCACGATCCGGGTCATCTTCTCGGAGGCGCGGCCGACGAATTGCTCGCCGCTTAGTGACAACTCGGCGACGTCGCGCGAGTCGGCTTCGGTGTCGGCTGCAAGCTGGGAAACGAGCGCGATGTTGCGGTCGATCTCGTGGATCGCGGTGGCGACCTCATGGTTCGTGCTGGCCTGCATCTGCAGTGTGAGCGCCATCTCGGTCGTCTGTCCGGACATGCGCCGCACGTTGGCGGCCAGTTCCTGCGCGTCACGCGCTACGTCGTCGATCACGCCGCGCAGCGTGTGCTGAGCGGTTGCCGCGTGTCCCGAGATGCTGTCGGCGGATGCGCCGCCATTTGCGGCCTCGGCGAGCCGGCCGCCCGACAAACCGTTCAGCAGCGCTACGACATGCGGCAGATCGCCTCCGAGCCGGCGCAGCGCCAGCGCCCGCGCGGCAATGAGGACCCCGCCGTACACGAGGCCGAGCATCAGGACAATGGCGGCAGCGTACGGCGCAAGTGCCGGAATGAAGTGCAGGCTCGCCGCCGTTGCGGAACTCAGCACGACAGCGAGGATTGCGGGAAACAGCAGGCAGGTGCCGATTTGCGGGGTCTTCGCCATTGCGCTCGATCCGGGTCCGAGGTTGGTAACATAATGTTACTACGGCAGTATATCTTTGGTTATACCCATGTCGTCGACCCCGTATTTACCCCATGTTGTTTGGCGTTTCGGGGTACTTGTACGATCCGGGACCATGGGGTATATTCCCGGCTCTTCGCCGTTGTAGCTCAGTTGGTAGAGCAACTGATTCGTAATCAGTAGGTCGAGTGTTCGATTCACTTCAACGGCACCATCGATTCAGGCAACAGGCCAGTCCTCCGGGGCTGGCCTTTTGCTTTTCGGCTGTCGAAATGCCTGCGGATCGCTAGATCCTCATGCAGTTCTGCCCGAACTCCGAGTGGCCGCGCCGACGATCCGCGGACCAGACAGGCGTTACCATGGAGCCATTCGTCATCGCGTTCGATGGCGATCATTACCGATTCGAGTGGGGGCAGGAATGCTTGGAGACTGCGAGCGCGAGCTCACGCATACGCGCCAGATCACGTGCCACGCCTATCGCCGCAAGGACGGCCTGTGGGAAATCGAGGCGACGGTGGTGGACGAAAAAGGTGAGGACGTCCCGTTCCGCTCCCGCAAGCCGGTGCACGCGGGCGAGTTCATGCACCACATGGGCATCAATTTCCTGATCGACGACAATTTCACGATCCTCGACGTACGGGCCGCGATGCAGGTGACGCCGTGGTCGGCGTGCCCTGAAGCGGTGGATGCCTACCGCGGCCTGATCGGGTTGCAGATCGGGCCGGGCTTCGGGCGGAAGATTCGCGAACGCATCGGCAGCGAACGGGGATGCGCGCATCTTACCGACCTCATCACGCAGGTCGGCAATACCTACACCCAGGCCTCGTGGCCCGAGCGCATGGCGCGGCAGGTCGCGATCGACCCGGATCCGCGGCGCTGGCCGGATTCGCGCGCGTTGGCCTTTGTCGGCGAGTGCCTCGCGTGGAAGCGCGACGGCGACGCGCTGCGGCAGGAATATCCGGAACTCGCGGACGATTGAGGCTGTGTCGGCGGGAGCGACCGGCGGCACGGGAGCATGACCGCGCCGTGAGTTGCCTCGACAGTGCCGAATCGGCGGGCTACGCTGAACGAGTTGCGGCGGACCCGCCGCAGAGCCTCCGATCAAGAGGAGCCCGCTGCCGACACGAACGCCAGAATCGTCCGGGACCGTGGTCGCGCTGCGCCCGGACCGCGAAGTCCTCACGCGGCAGAGGCTGCCATATTTCGTCGGGATCTCTGGCGAGACGGCCGGCAGCCGCGGGCTGTCCATGCATATCGTGGTCATTCCGCCGGGCGGGGTCGCAGCGCCGCACCGGCATCGCGGTTACGAGACCGCGATCTATGTGCTCGAGGGGCGGGTCGAGACGCGGTTCGGGCCCGGCCTGCGCGAGCGGGTCGTGAGCGGCGCGGGGGAGTTCCTGTTCATCCCGCCGGACGTCCCGCATCAGGCCTGCAATCTCAGCGACACCGATCCGGCGAGGGCGGTCGTCGCACGCAACGATCCGGCGGAGCAGGAGAACGTCGTGCCCTACGACCCCGCCGAAGATTCCGGCGCGGACGGCGGCTGAGCCGGTTCCGGGCCGGGTCGCGTCGCGAAATGTGACGGGGTGGTGAGGGGCCGTCTGAGTTCCGGCGGGGGGCGATTGCCGCTCACCGAGCTCTGCGCAGGGACGCGTTTCGCGGCCTGCTTGAGGAGTGACGGCACTCGGGGGACCCTTGGCGGTGATCTGCGGGATCCGGGATGGCACGGAAAGGGTGAGCTCGGCTCAGGCGACTTTCCGGGGCCGCGCTTGAGGCGCTTCGAGTGCATCGTCGCCGTCCGGGCGCCGAAGGCGTACGTCGCCGTTCAGATGGAGGGTCTGGGTCGGGAAGGCGAATTCGAGGCCGCGCGCGGAAAATTCTCGCACGAGGCGGAGGTTGATCGCCTGCTGCGCGTCCATGTAGCGCAGGATGTCAGGCTGCTCGACGTAATACACGACCTCGAAGTCGAGTGAGGAGGGGCCGAAGCACTTGAAGTGGGCTCGGTCAAAGCGCAGTCCGTCCTGATCCTCGATTGCGTTGCGGATCAGGGCGGGGATCGCTTCCAACTCGTCGGGCGGCGTGTCGTAGGTGAGGCCGAGCATGAACGCCACACGTCGTTCCTGCATGCGCTTGTAGTTGCGGATGCGGCTGCCGAGGAGGTCGTTGTTGGAGAATACGATTTGCTCGCCGCTCAGGCTGCGGATGCGGGTGGTCTTTAGGCCGACGTGTTCGACGGTACCCATCAGGTCGTCCACGATGATGAAATCGCCGATCACGAAAGGCTTGTCGATGGCGATCGATAGCGAGGCGAACAGATCGCCAAGGATATTCTGCACGGCCAGCGCGATCGCCACGCCGCCAATCCCCATGCTTGCGACCAGGACGGTGACGTTGAGGCCCATGTTGTCGAGAATCATCAGCAGCACCAGCGCCCACAGCACGATGCGACCGATGAAGGACAGCAGCGAACGGGTCGTCGCGCGCGCGCCCTCTTCGGTGGCCGTATCGGCAGCGAAACGCCAGCCCAGCCAGAAGTCGAGCCCGCGATTGGCCCACATTCCCGCCTGCAGCAGCAAGAGGGCAACGAAGCCACGGTCGACGGCGACATCGAAAGCGGCGGGCAGGGTCAGCAGCTGGGTCGCCACGTACAACGCGATAGCGGCGGCCAGCAGGACGCGGGTCGCCGACACGATTCCGAGCAGCAGGGTGACGAGGTTGCTGTCGTTCGCGGCAAGGCGCTTGCGCAGGCGGCGCAGCAGCACGCCGCGCACAGTGTGCAGGATCAGCATGCAGGTGGCGATCGCCAGCAATGCGATCGCCCAGTCCTGAGGGCTGTTATCGTTCAGCAATTGACGGACGAGATTCATGGGTGGGGAGGCTCCGGCTGAGTGTCGTCGAGATCGGGCGTCTGCACCTCGGCCGGTGGGAAATCGTCCAGCGGTCCGAGTGCGCTGCGGTCCCGATGGAACAGTGGCGGGCTCGTGAGGTAGGCGATGAGCAGGCGCGCGAGTGCGTCGAGTGAATCGATATGAACCCGCTCGTGGCCGTGCGAGGCGTCCAGCCCGAAGCACACCAGCGCGGTGCGGATGTCGTTGCCGGCCTCGATGGCGGCCGCTGCATCGCTGCGGTAGAAGCGGAAGACGTCGCGCGAATGCTCGATGCCTTCGCTGGCGCATAGTTCGAGCAGGCGTCGCGTGAGGTGCCAGTCGAAGGGGCCGCTGGAGTCCTGCATCGAGATCGTGACGCCGTATTCGCTGGTGTATTGCCCCTGCGCGACGGTGCCGTTGTCGATGGAGATGAGCTCCGCGACGTCGCCGTGCAGCACGTGCGAGGCGCCGACGCCGATTTCCTCGGAGATGGTGAACAGCGGGAAGCAGTCGACGGGCAGCTTGACGCCGCTCTCGCGGATCGCCCGCAGCGCGGCGAGGATGGCTGCCACGCCGGCCTTGTCGTCGAGGTGGCGGGCGTTGATGAAGCCTTCGGGGCCGAACTCGGGATTCGAATGCACTGAGATGGTGTCGCCGACGTGAATGCCGAGGGCGCGCGTTTCGGCCTCGCTCGCGGTGCGGGCGTCGACGCGAAGCTCGAGGTTGTCCCAGCTGACCGGCTGGGTGTCGATCTCCTTGTTGAAGGTGTGTCCCGAGGCCTTGGCGGGCAGCAGGGTGCCGCGGTGGATGACGCAATTGTCCGAGTAAATGGTCACGCGCGCGCCTTCGGCAAAACGCGAGGACCAGAAGCCGATGGGCACGACTTGCAGGCGGCCGTTCGGCTTGTAGCCCTTGACCATCGCGCCGAGGGTGTCGAGGTGGGCGACCACGGCGCGCGCCGGGGTGCGCTGGCGGCCCTTGAGGCACGCGCGGATCGCGCCGCGGCGGGTGAGCTCGTAGGGGATGCCCAGTGCATCGAGCTCGCTGCAGGCCACATGCACGACCGCATCGGTCATGCCCGAGGGGCTGGGGGTGTTGAGAAGCCGGGCCAGAACCTCTTGCAGGTAGTCGCGGTCAGGGTGCATGCATTCTCCGTTCCGGTTCTTCGCGCGTTGCGCTGCGGGTTTGCGGGAAGAGGAGGTCGATGAAGCGCTCGGCGGTCGGCTGCGGCTCGTGGTTGGCGAGGCCGGGACGTTCGTTGGCTTCGATCACGACGTATTCGGGCCGGTCCGGCGCGGTGACCATGAAGTCGAAGCCGACGAGGGGGATCTCCAGCGCGCGGGACGCGCGTTCGGCGGCCTCCTTGAGTGCGGGGTGCAGTGCCGCGGTGACGTCGTGGATCGTGCCGCCGGTGTGCAGGTTTGCGGTCTTGCGCACCTGGATGTGGCGGCCGGCCTCGGGGACGTCGTCCAGCGCGTAGCCCTGCGCTTTCAGGCAGCGCCGCGTTTCGTCGTCGAGCGGGATGCGGCTCTCGCCGGCGGTGGCGAGCTGGCGGCGGCGGCTTTGTTTCTCGATGAGCCGTTGCAGCGTGTGCCGACCGTCGCCGACCACGGTGGCCGGGCGGCGGGTGGCAGCGGCGACGACCTGGTGGTCGATGACGATGATGCGCAGGTCGTCACCGGCGACCATCTGCTCGACGATGACGTGCTCGCAGAATTTCCGCGCCGCTTCGATGGCGGAGTGCACCTCGGCAAGCGTGGCGAGGTCGACGCGCACCCCCTGGCCCTGTTCGCCGCGGGCGGGCTTGACGACGACGCGGCCGTGGCGCGCAAGAAAGGCGGCGACGGCATCCTCCTCGTCGGCTGCGATCTGTTCCGGCACGGCGACGCCTGCGTCGGCCAGGATGCGCAGCGTGACGCGCTTGTCGTCGCAGCGGCTCATCGCGATCGCCGAGGTCAGTTCGGACAGGGATTCGCGGCAGGTGATGCTGCGCCCGCCGAGATTGAGCCGGAAGAAGCCGTGCTCGGCGTCCAGCACCTCGACGCCGATGCCGCGCCGGCGCGCCTCGCGCACGATGATTCCGGCGTAGATGTTGAGATCCTCGGCGGGGTCCGGGCCGAGGAAAAGCGGCTCGTTGATCGGGTTCTTGTTCTTCACGCAGTAGACGGGTACACGCACGAAGCCCAGCTTCTCGTAGAGCGCGATGGCCTGCGCGTTGTCGTGCAGCACCGAGAGGTCGAGGAAGCTGCGTCCGCGTTTGCGGTACAGCGTGGCCAGTGCTCGCACCAGCGCCTCGCCGATGCCGGGGTGGTTGCACTGCACGTCGACGGCCAGTGCCCACAGGCTCGCGCCGCCGTCCGGGTCGTGAAAGGCGCGCACGTGGTCTATGCCGGTGACGACGCCCAGAATGGTCTCGCCATCGGCATCCTCGGCGATGAGCAGGTCGATCTCGTCGCGTTCGTGTAGGCCGGCGAAGAAGGCGCGCGGCGGCGGCACCATGCGGCGCGCCTGATAGATGCGCCGCATGGTGGCAGCATCGTCGGGGCGCGCGCCGCGTATCGTCCAGCCGTCCGCCTCGGGTGCTTCGATCGAAGGGTTCAGCGCGAGGCGGAAGGTGTAGGACGGGTCGATGAAGAGTTCCTGCGGGGCGAAGGACACCACCACCTGCGGATCGCGTAGGTACAGCGCGATGTCGCGCCGGCCCGGCTGTTCGCGGCGGATCGTTTCGGCCAGCGCCTGCGGGTCGGCGAAGGTCTGGCCGAAGATCAGGCGCCCCCAGCCGCAATCGACGATGGCTTCGCTCTCCATCGTGGCGTGCATGGACAGGTCGGCGGGACTCTCCCAGTGGCGCAATGACATCATGTGGGTGGGGTCGAGCGGATTGCGTTCGTTCGCGACGTTCATCGTGCCTCCTTTCTGCTCAGATGCCATGCGCCTGCAGCCACAGTTCGAGCAGCGCGACCTGCCACAGCTTGGAGCCGCGTAGCGGCGTGATGTGACGGTCGGGCGCGGCCAGCAGCTGGTCGATGTAGGCGGGGCGGAAAAGCCCGCGCTCGCGAGCGGCCGGGCCGTGCAGCGCTTCCTTGACCCACTCCAGCGTCGGGCCCGAGAGGTATTTGAGGGTCGGCACGGGGAAGTAACCCTTGGGGCGGTCGATGATGTCGCGCGGGAGCACGCGCCGTGCAATCGCCTTGAGGATGCCCTTGCCGTCGTCGGCGAGCTTGTCTGCGGCGGGGAGGCGGGCGGCGAGCTCGACGAATTCGTGATCCAGGAACGGCACGCGCGCCTCCAGACCCCAGGCCATGGTCATGTTGTCGACGCGCTTGACGGGGTCGTCGACGAGCATCACCGTGGCATCGATGCGCAAGGCCTTGTCCAGGGGGGTTTCGGCACCCGGCCGTGCGAAGTGGCGGGCGATGAAATTGCGGCTCGCACCGGGGCTCGCATAGGCTTCGACGACGGTGCGCAGGTATTCGTCCTCGTCGCGGTCGAAGAAGACCCGGGCGTAGTCGGCGACCGCGTCCCGGCTTTGCGCCAGCGGCGGATACCAGTGGTAGCCTGCGAGCACCTCGTCGGCCCCCTGGCCGCTCTGCACCACCTTGACGTGCTTCGAGACTTCCTTCGACAGGAGGTAGAAGCCGATGTTGTCGTAGCTCACCATCGGCTCGGACATCGCGTGGATGGCGTCCGGCAGGTTGGCGAGCAGCGTCGTGCCGTCGACGCGGATCTTGTGGTGCCGGGTGCCGAATTCCTTCGCAACGAGGTCGGAGTACTTGAACTCGTCACCGTGTTCGCCGTTGGCTGCTTCAAAGCCGATGGAGAAGGTGTTGAGGTCCTTCTGGCCGGCGCGGGCCAGCATTGCGACGATGAGGCTGGAGTCGACACCCCCCGAAAGCAGCACGCCGACGGGCACATCCGCCACCATGCGGCGCTCGACGGCCTTTTCCAGCGCGAGTTGCAGCATGCGCTCGCGCTCCTTGTAGGGCGTGTCGACGAGTGCGCTATCGGTCGCGAAGGGCGGATTCCAGTAACACATGTCATTGCGGCGCCCGTCCGCCTCGAACACCGCGATGGTCGCCGGTGGCAACTTGCGCACGCCGCGCAGCATGGTGTGTGGGGGCGGCACCACGGCGTGCCACATCAGATAGTGTTCCAGTGCGACGGGGTCGATGCGGGTGTCAACGTCGCCTGCAGCGAGAATTGCCGGCAAGGTCGAGGCGAAACGTAGACGCTTGCCGTCGGCCGATTCGGACAGGTATAGCGGCTTGATGCCGAAGCGATCGCGCGCCATGACGACGCGGCCGCTGTCGCGCTCCCAGATGGCGAAGGCGAACATGCCGTGCAGGCGCGCGACGCAGCCGAGACCCCAGCGCCGATAGGAGCGCAGCAGCACCTCGGTGTCGCCGTCGGAGAAGAAGCGCTCGCCTTCCTGTTCGAGTTCGGCGCGCAGTTCGCGGTAGTTGTAGATGCAGCCGTTGAACACCAGCGTGAGCCCGAGATCGGCAGCCACCATCGGTTGCTGGGCACGTTCGCTGAGGTCGATGATCTTGAGGCGGCGGTGGGCCAGCGCGATGCGGCCCTGCTGAAACGCGCCGCCGGCATCGGGACCACGCGGGCGCAGGGTGTCGGCCATTCGGCCCACGGCGGAAGCATCCGCTTCCGTTTGGTCGAAGCGGATTTCTCCGGCAATTCCACACATGGAATCGTCTCCTCTGACTGTTCGAGGGACGTTCAATGTTATTGGACAAAATATATGTGTGCAAATTTAAATCCCTGCCCGGCTCCCGGTTGATAGGGCACCGCCCTTGTGCGCGGACCTGCACCAGTCCGGTGCGGGTGCATTCACCCGCGGCTCTGCTATGGTGGTAAGTGTCTGTAATCGCGGGGTTGAGCCCGTTTGGCACAGTCCTCGCTGATATGCGACACACGTGTATGGATCGAAACAACATGACGCCGACGTTCTACGATGAAATGCACACCTCGGCCGCGGACATTCGCCCTCACTATGTTCCGTTCGAGAACTGGGCGCGTGCGTTGCAGCCGGGCGTGATGGCGCGCAAGCGGGCCGAGGCGGACCTCGCGTTCCGTCGCCTCGGCATTACCTTCGCCGTGTATGGCGAGGAGGCCGGCACCGAGCGGCTGATTCCCTTCGACACCATCCCGCGCATCATCCCCAATGCGGAATGGAAGACGCTGCGCGCCGGACTCAAGCAGCGTGTGAAGGCGCTGAACATGTTCCTGGGCGACATCTACAATGGACAGGACATCCTGCGCGCGGGCCGCATCCCCGCCGACGAGGTGCTCAACAACGCGCAGTTCCGCCCGGAGATGAAGGGCTTCAAGGTGCCCAACGGCATCTATGCGCACATCGCGGGCGTGGACATCGTGCGCGCGGGGGCGGGGGAGTTCTACGTGCTGGAGGACAACCTGCGCGTGCCCTCGGGCGTGTCCTACATGCTGGAGAACCGCAAGATGATGATGCGGCTCTTCCCCGAGCTCTTCGCGCAGCAGAAGATCGCGCCGGTCGAGCACTACCCCGATCTGTTGCTGGAGACGCTGCGTGCGGTGGCGCCGGCCGGCGTGGATGATCCGACGGTGGTGGTGATGACGCCGGGGGCATTCAACTCGGCCTACTTCGAGCATTCCTTCCTCGCCCAGCAGATGGGCGTCGAGCTCGTCGAAGGCCGCGACCTGTTCATCGACCACGATGCCGTCTACATGCGCACGACCTGCGGTCCGAAGCGCGTGGACGTGATCTATCGCCGCATCGACGACGACTTCCTCGATCCTCAGGTCTTCCGGCCGGATTCGATGCTGGGCGTGCCGGGCCTGCTGAAGGCTTACCGCGCCGGGCGCGTGACGCTGTGCAATGCGATCGGCACGGGCGTCGCGGACGACAAGTCGATCTACCCCTATGTCGGCGAGATGGTGCGCTTCTACCTCGGCGAGGAGCCGATCCTCAACAACGTGCCCACCTGGCGCTGCCGCGAGAAGGACGACCTGCGCTACGTGCTGGCGCATCTGCCGCAGCTCGTCGTGAAGGAGGTGCACGGCGCGGGCGGCTACGGCATGCTGGTCGGGCCGGCGGCGACCAAGGCCGAGATCGAGCAGTTCCGCGCGGTGCTCACCGCGCACCCGGACAAGTACATCGCGCAGCCGACGCTGGCGCTGTCGACCTGCCCGACCTACGTCGACAGCGGCATCGCGCCGCGCCATATCGACCTGCGGCCCTTCGTGCTCTCGGGCAAGGAGGTTTCGCTGGTGCCGGGCGGGCTCACGCGGGTGGCGCTGCGGGAGGGCTCGCTGGTGGTCAATTCCTCGCAGGGCGGCGGAACCAAGGACACCTGGGTGCTGGAGAACGGCCATGCCGAACCGCATCGCTGAGTCCTGCCGTCTTCGCCCCCCGACCACGACCGCCGCGCCGGAGCCCCGATCATGCTGAGCCGTACCGCCGATCACCTCTACTGGATGGCCCGTTATTCCGAACGCGCGGAGAATCTCGCGCGCCTGCTGGACGTCAATTATCAGATGTCGCTCGTGCCGCACGACGCGGAGACCGAGCGCAGCAGCTGGAACGCGATCATCGCGCTGAACAGCCTCGAATACGCCTACGCGAAGCGGCACGACGAGGTCACCGCGACGAAGGTGCTGCATTTCATGGTGCGCGACGAGACGCATCCGTCGTCGATCTACAGCTGCCTGCGTGCGGCGCGCGAGAATGCCCACGCGGTGCGCGGCACGCTCACCGCGGAGATGTGGGAGACGATCAACGAGACCTGGCTGCAGCTGCGCGACCAGAGTTTCGCCGAGATCCATTCGGGCGGTATCGCGGCCTTCTTCGACTGGGTGAAGCAGCGCGCGTCGCTGCTGCGCGGGGCGATGTTTGGCACGATGCTGCGCGACGAGGCCTTCCAGTTCATTCGGCTAGGGGCCTTGCTCGAGCGCGCCGACAACACCGCGCGCATCCTCGACGTGAAGTATCACGGCCTGCCCGGCGCGCAGCAGAGCCAGGGAGACGACCTCGTAGATGCCAACGATTTCTACCACTGGGGCGCACTGCTGCGCTCGGTGTCGGCCTTCGAGGTGTATCGAAAGGTCTATCGCGACGTGATCACGCCCGAGCGCGTCGCCGAACTGCTGATCCTGCGCGAGGATCTGCCACGTGCGCTGCATTCGTGCATGCAAGGGGTGGTCGAGATCCTGGACAAGGTGCGCAACAGCCGCTCCGACGAGACCGTGCGCCGCGCCGGCCAGCTGTACGCGACGCTGCGTTACGGCCGCATGGACGACATCTTCGAGCGCGGGCTGCACGCGTGGCTGGACGATTTCATCGACTCGATCGGTGACCTGAGCGTGCGCATCAGCGAGGACTTCCTCGTCGGCGCCTGAGCCGGGCGGGGGAAGCGTGTGAGCCGCCGCGGCGGGAGCCCTCCGGCCGCGGCACCAAGCGAGCAAATGCCATGACCTACTGTGTCGCGATGCGCCTCGAAAAGGGGCTGGTGTTCCTGTCCGACTCGCGCACCAACGCGGGCGTCGACCACATCAACACGTTCCGCAAGATGCGCGTCTGGCAGCGTCCGGGCGAGCGTGTGGTCGTGATGTGCACGTCCGGCAACCTGTCGGTGAGCCAGTCGGTGGTGAACATCATCAGCGAGCGGCTCGCGCTCACCGATTCGGCCAACCTCTTCAACGCGCCCAACATGTTCGAGGTGGCGCGCCACGTCGGCGAGGTCGTGCGCGAGGTGCACCGGCGCGATGCCGACGCGCTGCACGAGTTCGGTGTCGAATTCAACGCTTCGCTGATCGTCGGCGGCCAGATCTTCGGCGAGGCGCCGCGGCTCTTCAACGTCTATGCGGCGGGCAACTTCATCGAGGCCACCGAGGACACCCCCTACATCCAGATCGGCGAATCGAAGTATGGCAAGCCGATCATCGACCGCGTGCTGCGGTACGGCTCCACGCTCGCCGACGCCGCCAAGTGCGCGCTGGTGTCGATGGATTCGACGATCCGCTCGAATCTGTCGGTGGGCCTGCCGCTCGACCTGTGCGTCATCGAGCGCGACGCGCTGACCGTCAAGTCGCACATCTCGGTCAACCTGGACCACGCCTACTACGCACAGATCCGAAGCCAGTGGGGCGAGCGGCTGCGCGAGGCCTTCGCCGAACTGCCGAACCCGGACTGGCTGTGAGCGCGCCGCGTCGCAGCGGACCGCCCGGCCTCTACAACAAGATCACATCCCCGAACGTCGCCGGCGGCTCGTCCGGCGACGCCCCGACAATCCGCGGAGATCCAGCGTGTCGATCCACGTCGCCCTGAACCACGTCACCCACTACAAGTACGACCGCCCGGTCCAGCTCGGACCGCAGGTCGTGCGCCTTCGACCGTGCCCGCACAGCCGCACGCGCATCCTGTCGTATTCGCTGAAGGTGCTGCCAGCCACGCACTTCATCAACTGGCAGCAGGATCCGCAGAGCAACTATCTCGCGCGCCTCGTCTTCCCGGACAAGACGCGGGAGTTCCGCGTCGAAGTCGACCTCGTCGCCGAGATGGCGGTGCTGAACCCGTTCGACTTCTTCCTCGAACCCGAGGCCGAGGAATACCCCCTCGCGTACAACGCGGAACAGCGCATCGAGCTCGCGCCCTACCTGCACCGCATGAGCGTCGGTACGGGGCTGGGCGAACGTTTCGCGGCGTATCTGGGAGCGATTCCGCGTGACAGGCGCCGCACCGTCGACTTTCTTGTCGACCTCAACGCGCAGTTGCAGCAGGACATCGCCTACCTGATCCGCCTCGAGCCGGGCGTCCAGACACCCGAGGAAACGCTCGAGAAGGGCAGCGGCTCGTGCCGCGACTCGGCCTGGCTGCTGGTGCAGCTGCTGCGCCATCTGGGGCTCGCGGCGCGCTTCGTGTCCGGCTACCTGATCCAGCTCACCGCCGACGTGAAGTCGCTCGACGGTCCGAGCGGCCCAGAGGCCGATTTCACCGATCTGCACGCGTGGTGCGAGGTCTATCTGCCCGGCGCGGGCTGGATCGGCCTCGACCCGACCTCCGGTCTCTTCGCCGGCGAAGGCCACATCCCGCTCGCGTGCAGCCCCGAGCCCTCGTCGGCCGCGCCGGTCAGTGGCGTCATCGACGAATGCGAATGCGAATGCGATTTCGACCATGCGATGAAGGTCGAGCGCATCCGGGAGGCGCCGCGCGTCACCAAGCCCTACGCGGAAGAACAATGGGCGCGCATCGAGGCCCTGGGGCACGCGATCGATGCTGAACTCGCGGCCCACGACGTGCGCCTCACGATGGGCGGCGAGCCGACCTTCGTTGCTGTCGACGATCCCGACGGCGACGAATGGAACACCACCGCGATGGGGCCGACGAAGCGCCTGCGCGCCGCCGACCTCTACCACCGCCTGCGCGAGAAATACGGCGCGCAGGGGCTGATGCACTTCGGCCAGGGCAAGTGGTATCCCGGCGAACAGCTCCCGCGCTGGTCGTTGAACGCCTTCTGGCGCCGCGACGGCGAGCCGATGTGGCGCGACGCGGCGCTGTACGGCGACGAGCGCAATCCCGCCGGCGCCGACGCCGCCCTCGCGAACCGCTTCCTCGCCGGTGTCGCCGAGCGGCTCGCGCTCCACCCGAAATACGTGTTCGACGCCTTCGAGGACGTCTTCTACTACCTGTGGCGCGAGCGCCGCCTGCCGGCCAACGTCGATCCCTTCGATGCCCGGCTCGACGATCCGATCGAGCGCGAGCGCCTGATGCGCGTGTTCTCGCACGGCCTGTCGAACGCCGCCGGCGCCGTGCTGCCGATCGCGCGCGATGCCGCCGGACACTGGGTCAGCGGCTCGTGGTTCCTGCGCTCCGAACGCTGCTACCTGATCCCCGGCGACTCGCCGCTCGGCTACCGCCTGCCGCTCGACTCGCAACCCTGGGTGAGCAAGAGGGACTATCCCTACCTGCATCAGCCCGACCCGACGCAAGCCTTCCCGCCGCTCGCAACGCATGCCGAAGTGCGCCGTCAGCTGCGGGACCATCCGGCGCGCGCCGCGGTGGGGGAGGGCGCGGCCGCCGCAGCCATGCGCGTGCCGGGCAAGCACGAATCGGCCGCGTGGATCACGCGCACCGCGATGTGCGCGCAGGCGCGCGAAGGCACCCTGTACATCTTCATGCCGCCCACCGGCGCGCTCGACGACTACCTCGCGATCGTCGCCGCCGTCGAGGCCACCGCCGCGGCGCTCGGCCAGCCGGTCATCCTCGAAGGCTATGCGCCGCCCGCCGACCCGCGCCTCGCGCATTTCAGCATCACGCCCGACCCCGGCGTGATCGAGGTCAACATCCACCCGGCCGCCAGCTGGGACGAACTCGTCGAGCGCACCACCCACCTCTACGAGGCCGCGCGCGAGTCGCGCTTGTCGACCGAGAAATTCATGCTAGACGGGCGTCACAGCGGCACCGGCGGCGGCAACCATTTCGTGCTGGGCGGCGCGACCACCGCCGACTCGCCCTTCCTGCGCCGGCCCGACCTGCTCAGGAGCCTGATCGGCTACTGGCACAACCACCCCTCGCTGTCCTATCTCTTTTCCGGCCTCTTCATCGGCCCGACCTCGCAGGCGCCGCGCATCGACGAGGCGCGCAATGATTCGGTGTACGAGATCGAGATCGCCTTTCGCGAGCTGGAGCGGCAGATCGGCCTCAGTGGACAACACTCCGAGCAATGTCCGCCCTGGCTCGTCGACCGACTGCTGCGCAACCTGCTCATCGACGTCAGCGGCAACACCCACCGCGCCGAGTTCTGCATCGACAAGCTGTATTCGCCCGACGGCCCCGCCGGCCGCCACGGCCTGCTCGAACTGCGCGCCTTCGAGATGCCGCCGCACGCGCGCATGTCGCTCACCCAGCAACTGCTGCTGCGCGGGCTCGTCGCGCGCTTCTGGCAGCAGCCCTACGCCCCGGAGCGCCTCGTGCGCTGGGGCACGGAACTGCACGACCGCTACATGCTGCCGCACTTCGTCGAGCAGGACTTCGCCGACGTCATCGCCGAGATGAACGACTTCGGCCTGCCGATCCGGCAGGAATGGTTCGCACCGCATTTCGAGTTCCGCTTCCCCAAGGTCGGCGACTTCGCCGTGCGCGGCATCGAGGTCGAATTGCGCCACGCCCTCGAACCCTGGCACGTGATGGGCGAGGAGGGCGGTGCCGGTGCCACCGTGCGCTACGTCGACTCTTCGCTCGAGCGCCTGCAGGTCAAGGTGAGCGGCATGGCGCCGGACCGCTACGTGCTGGCGGTCAACGGCGCGGCGCTGCCCTTGCAGGCGACCGGCACCGTCGGCGAGGCGGTCGCCGGCGTGCGCTACCGCGCGTGGCAACCGGCGTCCTGCCTGCACCCGACCATCGGTGTCGATGTGCCGCTGGTGTTCGACCTCGTCGACACCTGGATGAAGCGCTCACTCGGCGGCGCGCAATACCACGTCGCCCACCCCGGCGGGCGCAGCCACGATACTTTCCCGGTCAATGCCTTCGAAGCCGAATCGCGCCGTCTTGCGCGCTTCTTCCGCATGGGCCACACGCCCGGCAGCCGTCCCCTGAATATCGAACCCGTGCGACGCAACGCGGAGTTCCCCTTCACGCTAGACTTGCGGGGAGTTCCCAAGGCCAGGTCCTGACCCCGACGATGCCGCACCAGCTGCTCTCGCTCTACGCCCGCCAGTCCGGCCGCTACGATGAAATGCTCGCGGGGGCGGAGCACTTGCGGCCTCACTGGCAGCCGCTGTTCGAGGCGCTGGACGCCTCGACACCCGACCAGATGCGCGCGCGCCAGGCCTTCGTCACCGAGCGCATCCGCGAGAACGGCACCACCTACAACGTCTATGCCGACCCGCAGGGCGCCGACCGGCCGTGGACCCTCGATCCGCTGCCCTTGATCCTCCCGGCCGACGAATGGGCGCAGATCGATGCCGCCATCGCACAGCGCGCGGATCTGCTCGATCAGGTCCTCGCCGATCTCTACGGTCCGCAGAACCTGATCCGCAGCGGCGCGCTGCCCGCCGCGCTGGTCTACGGCCACAACGGCTTCCTGTGGCCCTGCCAGGGCACGCGCCCGCCCTCGGGCCACTTCCTGCACGTCTATGCGGCTGACCTCGCGCGCTCGCCGGACGGTCGCTGGTGGGTCATCGCCGACCGTGCGCAGGGCCCCTCGGGCGCCGGCTACGCGCTCGAAAACCGCCTGATCGTCTCGCGCCTGTTCCCGGAACTTTTCCGCGACCAACGCGTGCATCACCTCGCTGACTTCTTCCGCCACCTGCAGGACAGCCTCGCGCGCTGGGCCCCCGTCGATCCCGGCGAGACGCCCTTCGTTGTGCTGCTCACGCCCGGGCCCTACAACGAGACCTACTTCGAGCAGTCCTACCTCGCGCGCT
This sequence comes from Aromatoleum evansii, assembly GCF_012910805.1. Classification (GTDB taxonomy): domain Bacteria; phylum Pseudomonadota; class Gammaproteobacteria; order Burkholderiales; family Rhodocyclaceae; genus Aromatoleum; species Aromatoleum evansii. The sequence continues at coordinate 27,750 of NZ_WTVK01000023.1, read as the reverse complement.
ACCTCGGCTTCCCGCTCGTCGAAGGCCAGGACCTCACGGTGCGCGGCGACGCCGTGTATCTGAAGACGCTCGCCGGACTCAGGCGCGTCCACGTGATCCTGCGCCGGCTCGACGACGACTACGCCGACCCGCTCGAACTGCGCGGCGACTCCTCGCTCGGCGTGCCCGGCCTCGTCGAGGCGGCGCGTGCCGGCCGCGTGCTCATGGCCAACGCGCTGGGCAGCGGCGTCCTGGAATCCTCGGGCCTGCTCGCCTTTCTGCCCAAGCTCGCCGAACACCTCCTCGGCGAGCCGCTCGCGATGCCGGCCGTCGCCAGCTGGTGGTGCGGCGAAGCCCCAGCGCTCGACTACGTCGTCGAGCATCTCGCCGAACTCGTCATCAAGCCCGCCTATCCCTCGCAACGCATGCAGCCGGTGTTCGGGCGCGACCTCGACGCCCGCGGGCGCGCGCACTGGACCGAACGACTGCGCCATCGCCCGCACGCCTACGTCGGGCAGGAACTGGTGGAGCTGTCGCAGGCGCCGGTGATGCCCGACGCAGGCAGCCCGACCCTCGACCGCCGCGTCGTCGCGCGCGCAATCGGTGTGCGCGTCTATGCGGTCGTCACGCCCGAGGGCTGGCGCGTGATGCCCGGTGGGCTCACGCGCGTCTCCGGCAGCAGCGACGTCGACATCCTGTCAATGCAGCGCGGCGGCTCGTCGAAGGACACCTGGGTCCTGTCCAAGGAGCCGGTGAGCCAGTTCAGCCTGCTCAAGGGCGAACTCGGCGCCGGCGACATCGTGCGTGCCGGCCCCGAGATCGCCAGCCGCACCGCGGAGAACCTGTTCTGGCTCGGCCGCTACGCCGAGCGCGTCGAAAACAGTGCCCGCCTGCTGCGCTTCGCCTGCGACAGGCTCAGCGAGGAAGGCGAGGCGGCCGCAGGCGCGGCTGTACTCGGGGAAGCGGTGCGCGGCGAGGCCCGGGGCGAGCTCTTCGAGGAACCGGGCGTCCTCGTCACCGCCGTCGGCTACTGCGAACTCTTCGGCCTGCTTCCGCCCGCCAAAGAGCGGTCCGTCGCGCGCCGCCTCGTCGAAGGCGCGCTCGACGAGAACGGCCCCGCCAGCCTCGCCGCCAACCTGCGCCGCGCCGTGTGGGCTGCGACCCAGGTGCGCGACCGCCTGTCCCTCGACCACTGGCACTCCCTCAACCGCCTGCACGACATCCTGCGCCGGCAGCGCCCGGACGGCGCCGCGCCTGCCGACATCGGCGCGCTGCCCTCGACGCTGGACCGCGTGCTGCTCGGCTGCATCTCGCTGTCGGGCTTCGCGATGGACGAGATGATGCGCGACAGCGGCTGGCGCTTCCTGATCCTCGGCCGCCGCATCGAGCGCCTGCAATGTCGCAGCCGCGTCGTCGCGCATTTCCTCGAGGCCTGCGGCGGCCAGCCGGCCGGCGTCGACGCCTTGCTGGAGCTGTCCGACTGCGCCGAAGCCTATCGCCAGCGCTACCTGCGTACGCCCGACATCCTGCCGACGCTGGACCTCGTCGTGTTCGACACCGACAACCCCCATTCGGTGGCGTTCCAGACCGACATGCTGCTGCGCTACCTCGAATCGCTGCAGCGCGAATTCGCCGGGTCCCCGGCGGGCGACTACGGTATCCCCGCGTTCCGCGACGCAGTGGCCGCGCTGAACGCCTTCTCGCTGCACGAGCTCGAAACGGGGCGCCCGGGCGGCGGTGCGATCGCGCAACGCTGCACCAACTGCGCCGGCTGCAACGATCTCGCGCGACGCCTACGCACCGTGCACGACGCCTCGGCGACACTGTCCGACCGCATCGCCGAACGCTTCTTCACCCATGTCCTTCCCGCTGCGCGGGTGCTCTCGGCCTGAACATGCGCTACCACGTCCTGCACACCACCGAATACCAGTACGCGCAGGCGGTGCAGACCGCGCGGCATGTCCTGCACCTCGTTCCGCAGCCCCTGCCCTGGCAGGCGCTCGAACGGCAGTCCCTGCACATCGAACCCGAGCCGACGACGCACGTGCGCAGTGCCGACCCGTTCGGCAACCCGGTCGACCGCGTCGAGTTCGCCGCCCCGCACGACCACCTGCGCGTCGAGAGCGAACTGATCGTCGCCGTTGGGGAACGCCCCTGGCTCGCCATGCCGGGCGACGGCCCTGCCTGGGAACAGGTGCGCGACGCCCTCGACTACCATGCCGCCCCGCTCGGAGACGCCGTCGCCGACGCCCAGCGCATGCGCTTCGAATCGCCCGGCGTGCGCGTCAAGCGCGAACTCGAAGAGTACGCAGCCGCCTCGTTCGCCCCCGGCCGCCCGGTGATCGACGCCGCCCGCGACCTCATGCGCCGCATCCACGCCGAGTTCCGCTACGACCCCGAAGCCACCGAAGTCGGCACCTCCGTCGTGGAGGTGCTGGAAAACAAGCACGGCGTCTGTCAGGACTTCGCCCACCTCATGATCGGATGCCTGCGTTCGCTGGGCCTGGCCGCACGCTACGTCTCCGGCTACCTGCGCACCGACCCTGTGCCGGGGCAGGCACGGATGACCGGCAGCGACGCCTCCCACGCCTGGGTCGCCGTGTTCGTTCCCGATACCGGCTGGATCGAATTCGACCCCACCAACGATTGCCTCGCCGACGAACGACACATCGTGCTCGCCTGGGGCCGCGACTTCGGCGACGTATCCCCTCTCCGCGGCGTCATCCAGGGCGGCGGCGAGCACACGTTGAAGGTCGGGGTCACGGTCAGCTCACAGAGTGCCGACGGCGGCGCGTGATGCGGTGAAGGCCGGAGCCAGGCTCGAGTCTCAGATCGTCGGCGCAGCCTGATCCGGCGCCCACTGCCAGAACGTCTGTCCGTAGTCGCCGCCGAGCGCGGGCATTACCTCACCCTGCCGGAAGTAGCGCCGGCTGTTGGCATTGGCCGGCGTGAGCCACCAGCCTGCTTCAGGGCACGGGAGTCCAGCGGGAACGTTTGGGCGCGGCTTCGAACCTGAGCCTTGTGTGGTAGCAATGACCTCCGCCGGCAGTTCGTCTTTCCAGTTCGGGGGGCAGTCGATGGGACCGGTCAAGTCGGTGTCCAATATGTCGTCGCCATCCCACGCATCTTCTACGGTGATACGAATGTTCTCTTGAATGCGCAGCATTTGCCCAACAAGCTCGTTCAGCCTTTGCCGTTCTCCATCAGACAGTTCTTGATATTCGTTTACTCCGGCGTAGTCCATTCCGCGGTTGAAATTGTAGGAAATGGTAGTGGTCCAGCCGGTTTCTTTTCCCGCTTTCCATGAAGTTCGTGGAATGGTTCCGGGTTTGGAGATCCGATCCAGGTTGAAGAATACTGGGCTGATCATGCCCCGGTAATCGCTAGGGTGGCGTTTTTGAAGCGCGGGATCAGACCAATGACGTTTCAAACTCGTAAGATAGTCCTCGTGAAGACGTAACAACTCCTCGTGGTACTCCTACGATCCGAATTTCTGTTTGAGCCATGCCTTGCGCAGCTGTTTTTCTGTTTCCGCTGTCATTGGTATGCGAGGTGTCGTGAGTTTTGGGGAGGAAGAACGGCCTGATCGAGCGGGGTGTTCTCGAACAGCAGGCTGTAAACATGACCGATGTTGCCGCGGCTGCCGTCCGCATTGACTACCGTGGGATCGTAGTCCCTGAAGTTGGTCGGTTTGCGGTCACTGATGAAGCCGTGCTTCTTGAGGATTTCCATCTGCTTCGGGGCGAAGTAAAGTTGTTCGGAACCTCCCGGTAGATAAAAATTGTCGGGAACAGTTCTGCCCGTGTTCGGGTCGGTGTATTCGTAACGCTGGGAGGCGGCTGGACCCTCCCAACCCTTGAGCGAAGGATTGTCGGGGTCTTTCGCCAACTCCTGCCACATTGGATGTCCTTTCGGCGGCTTCCGGAAGTAGTCTGCGCTGGTATAGCGTTCGATCAGGTAGATTTCCTGCGGGATCCGCGGTGTCATGCGGTCAGAGCCGGGGTGCGGATTGGTCGGGTGACCATTGCCAGAAAGTGTCGCCGTAGTCGCCGCCGAGCGCGGGCATGATCTCGGCCTGCTTGAACCAGCGGCGCGAGTTGGCTTGGGCCGGCGTGAACCACCATCCGGCTTCCGGGCAGGGCTGGCCAGCGGGGACGTTGGGGTGGCGACGTTCGCCGATGTCGTACGCCGCTTCTTCTCCGGGCACGCCCCCGCCGCTGTCGGCTACGCGCTCGACCAGCGTCCACACGGTATCGACCTCGCTGATGTTTTGCCCGGTCTTCGGGTCATAGCCCACCGACGTGGACGTTGCATGAGGCCCCGCGTAGAAGAATTGGGCGCAACTGTCGTCCGCGTCGGGCAGATAAACGCCGGTGACCGTGACCGGTTCGTCGGTGGCGACGCGGACCGCAGGGTTGAGCCGGTAGATGGGCCAGGTCGGCGGGGCATCCAGCGGGCCGCGGCTGTCCAAGTTGTAGCGCGAGGATAAGCTACCCTTGATCCAACCTATAAAAGCGGTAATCGCGATGTTGTCGGCGTAACGACAAGCGAGCTTTCCGGATTCAGAAAATCGAAAGGCGTATAGTTCGGGCATCCACTCATACGTATAGTCTCGTCTCTGACCGGCGAAGGCAGTCGCGACGTTGCCTGCCATCTCGATGGCGGACGGGTCACCGCGCAGCAAGGCGACATGTGCGTCCTCCACCATTCGGAGGGTGTCGCGGAAGTTCGGCAGCACGACGCCGCCCCAGGTGATATCCGGCTGTTGCCAGCGCGGGCGGCTGCGGTAGTCCGGCGGCAGGGTGCGCATGACGTGAGCGAGCGCGTCCTCGGCGACTTGCACGGTCTCGGCGAAGGCGTCGCGCAACTTCCTGAAATAGTCTGCGCTGGTATAGCGTTCGAGCAGGTAGATTTCCTGCGGGATCAGGGGCGTCATGCGATCAGAGCCGGGGTGCGGACTGGTCCGGTGACCATTGCCAGAAAGTCTGCCCATAGTCGCCGCCAAGCGCGGGCATGATCTCGTCGTGCCGGAACCAGCGGCGGCTTCCGGCTTGTGCGGGCGTGAACCACCATCCGGCTTCGGGGCACGGGTGTCCAGCGGGAACGTTAGGGCGCGGCTTCGGAACTGAGCCTTGTGCGGTAGCAATGACCTCCGTGGGCAGTTCGTCTTTCCAGTTCGGGGGCCAGTCGATGGGACCGGTCAAGTCTATGTCCAATATGTCGTCGCCATCCCATGCATCTTCTACGGTGATACGAATGTTCTCTTGAATGTGCAGCATTTGCGCAACAAGCTCGTTCAACCTTTGCCGTTCCGCATCAGACAGTTCTTGATATTCATTTACTCCGGCGTAGTCCATCCCACGGTTGAAATTGTAGGAAATGGTAGTGGTCCAGCCGGTTTCTTTTCCCGCCTTCCATGAGGCTCGTGGAATGGTTCCGGGTTTGGAGACCCGGTCCAGGTTGAAGAATACTGGGCTAATCATGCCTCGGTAATCGCCGGGGTGGCGTTTTTGCAGCGCGGGATCAGACCAATGACGTTTCAAACTCGTAAGATAGTCCTCGTGGAGACGTAACAACTCCTCGTGGTACTCCCACGATCCAAATCTCTGTTTGAGCCATGCCTTGCGCAGCTGCTTTTCTGTTTCCGGTGTCATCGGTATGCAAGTTGTCGTGAGCTTTGGGGGGGAAGAACGGCCCGATCGAGCGGGATGTTCTCGAACAGCAGGCTGTCACCATGAATGATGTTGCCGCGGCTGCCATCCGCATTGACCACCGTGGGATCGTAGTCTCTGAAGTTAGTCGGTTTGCGGTCACTGATGAAGCCGTGCTTCTTGAGAATTTCCATCTGCTTCGGGGCGAAGTAAAGTTGTTCGGAACCTCCCGGTAGATAAAAATTGTCGGGAACGGTTCTGCCCGTGTTCGGGTCGGTGTATTCGTAACGCTGGGAGGCGGCTGGGCCTTCCCAACCCTTGAGCGAAGGATTGTTGGGGTCTTTCGCCAACTCCTGCCACACTGGATGTCCTTTCGGCGGAACGGTTAGCTCGACGTAGCTTCCATCTTTGTTCCAACCCTCCTTGACCGCAGTGCCCGCTCGTAGTTGTCGGCCGTCCTCGGGAAGCTCACGGGTCCAGAACGCCCCCCAGTCCGAATACGGTTCTGCGTCGTGGGCGACGACCCGAACAATTTTGTCGCCGGGGCGAAGGTCGGTCTTGCGTAAATCCGAGAAGGTATCGTAGCTACTTGTTGGACGTCCTTTGAAGTCAGGGGCCGTCAGATCCGGGTAACCCTCTTCGGTAGCGCTGTGATGTTTGCGCCAATCCTTGGCCTTTAGCTGAGGGTTTTCAAGAATGGTCTCCCCCTCATGAAACGGCTTCGCACCAATCGGAATCCCTTTGTTGTTGACGTACTTGAATTCTTGACGGTGCTTGGGAACGTGGAATCGCACGATCCTACGCTCCGGCAGACGACGAGTATTGCCTGGTTCAGGCTTTGCACTGCGACCGCTACCAGGGTGGCGATCGTCCGGAATTGCACGTTTGACCTTCGGTGCCGTCTGGCCGCTGATGATTACATGGTTTGTTTGTGTAGCGGTTCGGAGATCGCCGGCCAGAAGCGCTGCGAGGCGATTGTCCATCTCGGCGAGTGCCAGCGGGATCATCCTGCGGCTCGTGGCGCGTAATTCTTCGAGCTGTTTGATAAGGACGGGGCAATAGGCAATCGCTTGCATCATGCGAGTGCGACCAGGCAGCCAGTGCGGAAGGGAGTCGGGAGACAACTTGCTCAGTCGAGTCTGGAACCCGCGTACCAGGTTCGCCATTCTGTCGATCTGCCCGTTCAGGCCATCGACGACTACCTGTCGGTAGCGGCTGAACTTGATCTCGCCGAGGGCCTTGGCGGCGTTGCCGTAGCCGTGACCCTGCAGAAATTCGAGGACGGCCCGCAGGCCGACCCCACCTTTCTTTACCAGCATGAGAGCCACTGCGCGCAGGAAGCCGCCCAGTTCAGCTCCGACCAAGGCGCCGACGCCCGCCACAACTGCACCGAGGAGCGTGATGATCAGGGGCAGGAGCATCGCGATGAGCAGAATCCACTCGTCGACATCTTTGCGCTTCTCGGGATACTTTGCCAAGCGCACGATGACAGCGATCAGGTCGCGTAAGGTGATGATGCTGCCGACGCCAAGCACAAGCCCGGCCAGCGCGTCGCTGACCACTTGGCTGGTCGATCGGTCGTCTTCCCATTCCCCGAGGACGACGCCGCGCAGCCACTCCCAAGCGTCGCCCAGGCCGTCCCACGTGCGGTCGAGGATTTCTTCCATGATCTGTATTCGCGTTGTTGTTGTATTTCGGTTTCACTGCTTGGGGGAAAGGGGCGGTGCATCCCCAGCGTTGCGATCACCCTTTCATCCAAACATCGACATCCTCGTCTGGTCGCGCCGGCAGCTTGAAGTCCGTGTACGGGCGGATGTCGCTGCCCACGCTGATCTCGATACCACCCGGCTTGACGTTTTCGAGGTGCAGGTAGCCCTGATCGTCGAGGCGGCCGCGGCGTGTGCTGCCATCGGCCAGTCGGGCGATGAATTCGGCACCCTTCACCGGTTCTCCGTCGTGATAGGCGTAGCGGAATTCGACGCTTTCCGGGGGAATGGACTCCAAACCGGAGGGCAGGTGAGTAGATGCGGATACACTATTCTCCGGTCCCTCGAACGCATGCCCCGCCCCCTTCACCGAAAACGTTCCCGGGCAGGCGAAGGTGATATCGGCGCCTTCGAGCTTGACCGAACTCTGGCCGGCCTGCAGCACGATGCGCTCCCTGGCGAGGACATGGATCTCGTCGTTCGAGCTGGTGACGCTGACCGACTGGTCGGCGAGGATTTCCATCGCGTCGGTGTGCGCCTGGATCGTCTGGCTGCCGGCCGCGGCGATGCTCTTGATGCCACCGGAGTGGCTGAACCAGCTCGCCCCTTCGCCGACCGTGGCGCTGAAGGTATGTGCGGCTGAAGCCTGAAGATCCTTCTGGGTCGTGGCGTGCAGATGTCCGCCGGCAAACAGCAGGACGCTTGCCGGCGTGGAAAGGCCGATGTCGTCCGGCCCCTCGGTGACGATGAAGGGGCGCGAGAAACGTTCGGCGGGGACGTCCGGCTCGCGGCTGCCGGGGCGTGCCTTGGCGACGTCCTGGCCTCCGACCTTGCCCGTGTAGTGTCCCTCGCGTGCCGCGTCGATGGCATCGATGAAGGCGCTCTGGTTCCTGTTGGCGGCCAGCGGGCGGGCCGATTGCGCCGCAGCCGCGTCGGAAAGGGCTTGCGCGGTGTGTTCGGCGCCCCGCAGCTGGCCGACCGCCTCGGCGACGTCCATCTGCGTCGATGCGCCATTCGGGCGGGCGGTGGAGGAGATCAGCATGCCATCGCCTGCGCGCAGGGCCAGCCAACCGTCGCTGCGCAACTCGAGGCCGGCGCCGCGCCAGGGGCCGCGCGAGGAGGTGTGCGGCGCCTGTTCGACCAGATGGCCGAGCGACAACTGCGATGTCGCGTGACTGCTGGCGAGCCGGGTACGCAGCTGTCCGGGCGTGTCGTCGGCGAGCCACTGATTGACGTCCTGTCCCCCGCCTGCATGGGTGTCGCTGCTCCAGCCCGAGATGACGCCGGGGTGGTTGGTGGCGCTCGCTTCGCCCGCGCTGAAGGGTGGCAGGTCGGTGCCGCCATAGAGCTGTCCGACGACGAGCGGGCGGTCGATGTCGCCGTCGACGAAATCGACCAGCACTTCGGTGCCGGTCCGCGGCAGGAAGTGACTCCCCCAGTCGGGGCCGGACAGCCATTCGGCTACGCGCACCCAGGTGCCGCTGCGTTCATCGCCGGGCGCGTGTTCGTCTCCCGTCGCCTGCCCCGCGTTCGCAAGACCGCCCGGGTTGGGCCGTTCGCCACGTTGCCAGTGGAACTGGATCCTGACGCGGTGATCGCGATCCGTGCTCAGGGCGGCGCCTGCCTCTCCGACCACGAGCGCGGTTTCCGGGTGTGCGGCCGGTTTGCTGCGCGGCATGGGCAGCACGGGGGCCGCTGCGGGCTGCAGGACGAATTCGTTGCGGTAGCTGCCGCGCTCGATGCCATTGGCGGGCAGGAGTGCCGTGGCGCCGCTGCCGAGATTGTTCGCAGCCCGGTGCTCGACGCTGAGGACGGCAAAGTTCGCGTTGTCGCCGGCGAACTGCGCATGGCCTTCCAGCACGAAATGGCTGCCAGCGGCCAGGCCGCGCACGCTGCCATGCCCGCTCAGGCGCCGGTAGCGGGCCTCATGCCCGGCAAGGGCGATATCGGCGTGCTCCGCCGCCGCAGTCTCTGCGTCGAAGCGGCAGGCTCCGCTGCCGTCATGGTCCTCCAGAGGGGGCAGGTCCGTGTGGTCGATGCTGTTGCGGGCCTGCGCGGCCGTTGCGACCAGCGTGCGGTAATCCCAGGAGCTGCGGCTGACGGCATTGGCGCCGACGCGATGTTGTTCCGCCAGCGACTGGATGGTGTCGTCGGTCTCGGTGGCGTCGGCACGGTGGAAGCGGATGCGATCCTGAAGCGTCGATCCAGGTGCGGCATGATGGTCGAAGAGGACGATGCAATGCCGTGCGCGTTCCGCGGCAGTGTCGCCCTGCGGCGTCTGTTCGTGTTCGAAGCGGAAGGAGATGCCTTCTTCCGCGAGCAGTCGCAGGAGAAAGTCGAGATCGCTCTCGCGGTGCTGGATGCAGAGACTGCGCCGGCGCAGCGTCCGGGTGACGTCGAAACGCCAGTTCGCGTGCATCCGGTAGCCTGCGAACACGGCGTCGCACAAGCCGCGCAGGTCGAGATCCTGGTACACGCGGCTGCGTCGCCCCTGGGCGAGCAGCGCGAGCCAGGGGTCGAGCGTCAGGCGGTAGCGCGCGAGTCCGCCGTCGCTTCCGAGTGGCGCCGAGTGGGTACAGTAGCCGTGCCAGGTCCGCAGGTTTCCATCGGCGAGGCGCAAGCGCAGCGCGAACTGCGTGCCGAGCAGGTCGGACGGGGGGAGGTAGGCATTCGTCGCGATGCAGTCGACATCGAAGCGGAACAGTTCATTGACGGCTTCGCGTCCCGTCATGCTCTCGACGAGCAGCGGCGCCGGTACCGTCGAACGGATCTCGATCAGCCGCGAATGCTGGGACAGCAATGCCTCGAAATCGGTGCCTGGCATCGCGTTCAAGGCAGGGTGATGGTGATGTGGGGACGCTTCGCGGCAAGCTTGATGATGTCGCGATATCCGGCGAGGGTTGCCTGCGTTTCGTGGGCAAGGTGGGTGCGGATGCCCGTGTACGCGACCAGCGCGCTGAATGCCACCACCGCGACCGTGACCCATGCGGGCAAGCTGCGCCGAAGTTCGTGTGCAATGCTGTCGGGGCGGGCGCCGTGAGGGGCGAAACTCGCCTTGCGGCCCTTGATGTGGGCGATCTGCTCCCCGAGACGGGCCGTCAGGTAAGCGAGCTTCTCGGGGCCTTCGAGCAGGTACTTGCCGCGGAAGCCGAGGAGCAGGCACATGTGGAACACCTCCAGTGCCTGTATCCGCCGCGCGCCGGCGTCGCGGGCGGCGCCAAGCTTGTCGAAGAAGTATTCGCCGGCGAGCTGGTCGCCGAACAGGCTCAGCTGCAGCGGGCGGCGTTCCCAGTCGTCACGGATGGACAGGCGCGAGGACAGGATGGCCTCGTCGACGGTTGCGCAGAAGGCGTACTTCGCATCGAAGATATCCTCGGGCGCGAAGTCCTGTTTCTTGGCCTGGCGCTCGAACTCCCCGAGGAAGGCCGTGACGCTGTCGGAGAATTCCCGGGCCTCGCGGGGCGTCTTGTTGTTCTTGAGCAGGAACACCATGTAGAACCCTTCGTACAACAGGTCTGCGAGCGTGGTCCTGACGGTGGGGGGCGAGTGCGGCCCCGACATGGGGGCATTCTCGGCAAAGATCGACGGATTCGCGTTCATGAGTTGACTGCAATGAGCTCGAGCTTGAGTTCGGGGTAGCCGGTGGGCGTGTAAATGGTGATGCTGCGTGCCTTGAGCATGCGTTCGTACAGCGGGCCGTGGGGGTCCAGGCTGAAGTAGCAGGCCCCGGGGCGCACCGGGATGGCGGGCGGAACCTGGGCGCAATGCGTGAGCGGCACGCCGCCCATGGCAGAAAGCACCAGCTTGTCGACGTCGTCGGGCGCGCCGGCCTTGAAGCGTGCGGGTACCGACTCGATGATCTCCGACAGCGGCAGCGTTGCGGACACGGCGAGGAAGAAGCGGGTGTCCTGCGTGATCTTGTCCGAATCGATGCGGCCCAGATGGAACGACGGTTTCTGCTCGTCCAGGTTGATCGCGAAATAGCGCGTCGAGATCACGGTTTCCAGAAGGTTGCGCAGTATCCCGTCGATCTTCGCGAAGCACGAGGAAGGCCGTGCATGCTCGTAGGCTGGCAGGTCGGCGAGGGTGTGCGTCTTGGAGAAGGTCATCAGCCCGCCCGCGAGGCGCAGCAGTTCCTGGTACAGGCGCTCGGGATGGAGCGACGGATTCCAGTGGATGTGACCGAGTGCCGCGAAGGCGCTGCTCGCCGTATGCAGCAGCCAGAAGGATGCGATATCGCCCGAGCGGAATTCGATGACGTTCTTCGACGGCTCGCGGTGGAAACCGTACAGGGCGTCGACTTTCGCCTGGAGTGAATCGAGCAGGCGCCGCAGCATCAGGTGCAGGGCAGGGGCGCCGTCCACGCGCAGGCTCGGCGCGATGAAACCCGGGTCGACCTCGTAGCCGTTGGTTGTGGTCCTGCGGAGGCGAACGAGTGGAAGCGTCAGGTATTGATCGGGCGCCTGTGTGCCTGCGATGAGGCGTGCCTGCTTGCGCAGCACGCCGAGCTCGGCCTCGACCGCATCGGTGAACAGGTCGGGCACCTGGCAGGTGTCGAGCACATACCGACAACCGCCCGGGTTGCTGTCGCCCGCGTCGTAGTTGTTGCCGAAGTCGCGCAGGTGATGGAGCGCCAGATGGAGTTCGACCTGTCCTGCGCCCCAATCGAGCTGATCCAGCGCAAGAGGCGCTGGCAGGCGGTCCTCGCCCGGTGCGAGATAGATCTCTCCGTCGGGCAGTACCACGTCGAGACGGTCGATGCGCAAGGACCCGTTCGCCAGCGCGTCACGATCCAGTTCGAGCGCACGAACGCCCCAGGCGAACGGCTCCGCGGTGAGCATGGCCCTGCGGATGCCCGTCTCGTGACGTGCATCCTGCTGCTGAAAGTGCTGCGGGCGAAGGAAGAGTCCTTCGCCCCAAAGGATCTTGGGGGGTGTCACGGTGTTGTGCGCTTCCTTGGTCAGGTACAGCGGACGCCCGACAGCGAACGGGCGGAAGCTGTTGTTGCGGGTTGGGCGAACTCCCCGGCCCCGGCCGTCATCGCACAGGCGTGGAAGGCGACCGCGATGCCGGTCTCCTGCGACGCCTCGCGATCGAAGGCCAATTTCCAGCGATTTGCCGCGGGGCGATGGAACTGTGCGGTGATGCCAATGACTTTGACATGGTCGGGCACTTGCTCCTCGAACCGGTAGGTCTTGCCTGGCAGCAGCGTCAGTTCGCGCACTGTCACCAGGTCATCCTGCAGCATGTTGCGCTCGGCTTCGGGCGTGCTGGCCTGTGCGTAGGTGAGACGGGCGAAGGCCGTGTTGCTGCGCAATTGGTAGATGCGCACGACGAGTGCGAGCGCGTCGCCCTTCCGGGTGGCATTGGTCGCAGGGCCGGTCGAAAGGGTCATCGCGACCGGGTGTACCGCCTCGGCGGCGGGCCGCTCGTCGGCCTTCTTCAGTCCGGCCGCTTCAAGTGCAACGCCCGCCACGGTTCCGGCGAGCTGTAGCGCCGACACGGTCGAGCAGCCAGTCGCCATGGCGAACAAGATGGCGGTCAGTACGACACGTACGGGGGCGCTCAAGAATCCCGTGGGCGCACGGTCAGGTAGCGTTGTGGACGCATATAGCATAAAAAATAATGCCAGAAGATTGCATTTTGTGACGATGCAAATGTACTATGCCGGGCTTTGCGGCGCAATGCCGGTATGTCAAATCAATAATTCGGGGTTGGTGATGAAGATCGGAATTCCAGGAAAGGCAGCAGTTCTGGCGATGGCTGTGCTTGTTACGGGCTGCGCATCGACGCCGCAGAAGATGTCCCGGGACGACTACTCGCAGTACCTGAAGACGACCACGGTGCAGGTCGATCAGCTGCTCGCGGAGAGCAAGCGGGACGAGGCGGTGGGGCTGCTGGCAAAGGCGGCCGAGCTCGGTCCGGAGTCGAAGGAGCCATGGGTGCGAATCGCGCGGATCCAGTTCGATGGGGGCAAGTACGGCGAAGCGATCGTCGCGGCGGGAGAGGTCCTGCAGCGCGATCCGGCAGATCGCGTGGCGAAGAGCGTGCGTGCCGTGAGCGGATTGCGTGTGGCGACGGAATCCCTGGCCGATCTGCGCAACGACACCGAGATGACGGGCTCCGCGCGCGGCGATGCGGTCGCGCTGGCCAAGGTCATGCGCGAATCGCTCGGCGAGTCGGTGCTGATTCCCCCGCCCACGCCCGAAGAGCTCGAGGCGCGCCGGCTGGAGGAGGAGCGCGAGAGGAGTCTGAAGCAGAAGCCGAAGGCCAAGCCGAAGGCGCGCGTGAAGAAGGTCTTGCCCGCAGCCAGCGCCGGGCAGGAGCCGACAGCGACTGCTGCAAACGGTTCCGGGCCGTTCGGTGCGCTGAAGTAAGAAGCACCGACGGGGCGGCGCACGGTGCGCCGGTGACTTGCCAGGAGGCTATTGTGTCCAGGAAGGAAAGTATTCAGAAGCGTCTGCAGAAGGTCAGGCCGCCGCGTGTGCAGCTCACCTACGACGTGGAAAAGGGTGACGCCGTCGAACAGAAGGAGTTGCCCTTCGTGGTCGGTGTGCTCGGGGACTTCGCCGGGCAAAGCGAAGGTGGCGAGGCAAAGCTGCGTGACCGGAAGTTCGTCGGGATCGATGGCGACAATTTCGATGACGTGATGGACGCGCTCGCGCCGCGTGCCGCATTTCGTGTCAAGAACCGTTTGTCCGAGCAGGGCGGCGAGCTTGCCGTGGATCTCACGTTTCGGAGTTTCGAGGATTTTCGCCCCGAGTCGGTCGCGCGCCAGGTCGAGCCGCTGCGCAAATTGCTCGAAGCACGTGCGCGGCTCGCGGAGCTTCGCAACAAGCTCGCAGGAAACGAGAAGCTTGACGACCTGCTGAGCGACGTGCTCAGCAACACGGAGAAGCTGCGCTCCATCGGTGCGACGACCCCCTCGGCTGATTCGGGGGGCGAGCGATGAGTGCGCTGCCGCAAGCATCCGCCAATGCGGAAGTGGTCGGGGGCGACATTCCGCTCCTGGATCGCATCATCGAGGAGAGCCGTGTCGCCCGCTCGGAGTCCGAGCGCAGCCATGCGCGGGACATCATCGGCGAACTGGCGCGGCAGGTCCTGGAAGGCGAGGTCGTCGTGTCCGAGAACCTCTCGGCGTCGCTCGACGCCAGGCTTTCCGATCTGGACCAGCTCATCTCGGCGCAGCTCAGCGAGGTGATGCATGCCGCGCAGTTCCAGGCGCTGGAGAGTGCCTGGACCGGGCTGCATTACCTCTGTCGCCAGACCTCGACCGGCACTCAGCTGAAAATCAAGATGATGAACGCGACCAAGCGCGATCTCGTCAAGGATTTCAAGACCGCGATCGAGTTCGACCAGAGCGCGCTCTTCCGAAAGGTGTACGAGGAGGAGTTCGGCACCTTCGGTGGCTCGCCCTTCGGGGTCCTGCTTGGCCAGTACGAGATGACGCGCCAGCCCGAGGACCTCTACCTGCTCGAGCAGATGTCGCATGTTGCCGCTGCGGCGCATGCACCTTTCATCACCGCGGCTTCACCCGAGCTGTTCGGTCTCGAATCCTATGTCGAGCTGAGCCGGCCGCGTGACCTGTCGAAGGTGTTCGACACCGTGGAGTATGCGAAGTGGAAATCCTATCGCGACTCGGAGGATGCGCGTTACGTCGGTCTCACGCTGCCGCGTTTCCTTGGCCGCCTGCCGTATAACCCGATCGACGGAACGACGACCGAGGGATTCAACTTCGTCGAGGACGTCGACGGCGCGGACCACTCGAAGTACCTGTGGTGCAACGCGGCCTTTGCCTTTGGGGCGCGCCTCACCAATGCTTTCGAAAATCATGGATGGTGCGCGGCGATCCGCGGCGTGGAGGGGGGCGGCCTGGTCGAGGATCTGCCGGCGCACACCTTCCGCACCGGCGAAGGCGAGGTGGCGCTGAAGTGCCCGACGGAGGTTGCGATCACCGACCGGCGGGAAAAGGAACTCAGCGATCTTGGCTTCATCCCGCTCGTCCACTGCAAAAACACCGACTACGCGGCGTTCTTCGGTGCGCAGTCGACCCAGAAGGCACGCCGTTACGACACGGATGCGGCCAACGCCAACGCGTCACTTTCGGCGCAGCTGCAGTACATCTTTGCCGTGTGCCGCATCGCGCATTACATGAAGGCGATGATGCGCGACAAGATCGGCAGCTTCGCCAGTGCCGCCAACGTCGAGATGTACCTGCAGCGGTGGATCGACCAGTACGTTACCGCAGACGACACCGCTTCGCAGGAAACCAAGGCGCAGTTTCCCCTGCGCGAAGCCTCCATCGAGGTGGACGAGGTTCCCGGACGCCCCGGCGTCTATCGCGCGGTCTCGTTCATCCGTCCCCATTTTCAACTCGACGAACTCTCCGTTTCGCTGCGGCTGGTCGCCGAACTGCCGCAGTCCGGCAAGGCCTGATTGTTCGACTAATTCAAGGAGCTGAAGGCAATGAAGGATATCTACATCGAATTCAAGGGTAGCGACCTCAAGGGCGACTCGCGCGACACCAAGCACAAGGACCAGGTCGAGGTGTACTCGTGGTCGCACACCATCCGTCAGCCGAAGTCGGCCACCGCGTCGAGCGCCGGCGGGCACACCGCCGAGCGCTGCGAACACGGCGAGATGATCTTCGTGAAGGATATCGACGGAGCCAGCCCCAAGCTTTACCAGGCCTGCTCCTCCGGACTCATCGTCAACGACGCGATCATCTACTTCTACCGTGCGTTCGGCGGCAAGAACACGACCGGAAATCCGAGCGGCACGCAAAACCGGCACCAGTACCTGAAGGTCGAACTCAAGAACGTGCTGATCTCTTCGGTGTCGCCGTCGGTGTCGAGCGAGGGCATTCCGACCGAAACCTTCGCGCTGAAGTATTCGGCGGTGAAGTGGACCTACGACGAGCTCAATATCGACGGCAACAAGTCGGGCAAGGTGAACATCCAGGGTGCCTGGAACCTCGCGAAGAACGCTCCGAGCCTGACCTGAACCGTCCGGAAGTCGCGTGGGGCCCGGGGGCTGCCCGGGCTGCGCCGTCATCATGAAAGGGTTCGAACCCACCTTCTTCGACAAACTGTTCGACGACAGCCCTGCCGGCCCCGCCCGGCCCGTTCTGTCGCTCGAGCAACTGAAAGACTCGGTTGCCCGAGATCTTGAAGCCCTTCTCAATGCGCGTACGACCGTGGATGAATCTCTGGCCCTGTACCACCCCGAAGCGGCCAGATCGCCGCTCACGTACGGGCTGAGGGATTTCGCGGCCATGAGCCTGAACAATCCGCACGATCGCGCGGCGATCTGCCAGTCGATCGAGACGGCGATCGCCCGTCACGAGCCGCGGCTGCGGGATGTCGAAGTCCGGATCGAGCTGGATCGCCGCTCGGTCAATGCACTGTACTTTTCGATCAAGGCCCTGCTCGTAGTCCGTCCTGCCCGCGAGCCGGTCAATTTCGACGCCTTGTTGCAGCCGACGACCCTTCTCTACTCGGTGAATCGGCAGGCTCCGCGCAGCGGCCAGAATTGAAATGGAAGACCTCCTTCCCTATTACGAGCGCGAGCTTGCGTTCCTGCGCGGCAATTCCCGCGAGTTTGCCGAACGCTATCCGAAGATCGCTGCGCGACTGCTGCTGAACGGCGAGGGATGCGACGATCCGCACGTCGAGCGGATGATCGAATCCTTCGCGCTGCTGTCGGCCCGTATATCGAGGAAACTCGAGGACTCGTATCCGCTATTCACCGAGGCCCTCCTGCAGGTCCTGTATCCGCATTACCTGCGCCCCTTCCCCGCCTGTTCGATTGCACATTTCGACGGCGGGGACGGGGCGTCGCAACTTTCCCGGCCTGCGGCGCTGCAGCGGGGAACGGAACTGCGGTCGCGGGCGGTGAATGGCGTCTCCTGCCGGTTCCGCACCGCATGGCGGGTGGAGCTGTTGCCGCTGCGCGTCGATGAGCTCCGCTTCGAGCCGGTTGCGAACATTCCGGCGGCCGTGCGCGCGCCGCTTGGCGTCTCGGGGATGCTGTCGTTGCGGTTTGCGGTTCAGGGAGGCGGTGGCGCGCTGGGGGGCATCGAACGGGTGCGCCTGTACATCGATGCGGAACCGTCTGTCGCAGCCGCGCTGCGCGATGCGCTGTTCCTGCGCGTTCTGCGGACGTGGGTGGAAGACGCGAGTGGTACCTGGCATCGGGTCGAGGGACCGGTGATCGGGGAGGTCGGTCTGGCGGCCGATGAGGCGCTGGTCGATTTTCCAGACAACGCCCATGATGCCTACCGTCACCTGACGGAGTACTTCGCCTTTCCCGAGAAGTACAACTTTTTCGATCTGCTTCTCACCCGCCTGCCGGGCGTTGCCCGCGGCGGAGGGGCGCTCCGTGTCCATTTCGCACTCAAGGACGTGCGGCCGGACGGAGAGATCGCCCGGCTTCTGGGCGGATTAGGCGGTGATTCCCTCAAGCTGGGCTGCGTGCCGGTGGTCAACCTGTTCCAGCGGCCCGGCGATCCGATCCGCCTCACGGGGCGCACGTCGACGTATCCCGTGGTCGCAGACGGACGTCAGGCGCATGCTTACGAGGTCTATTCGATCGACGCGGTCAGCCGCGTGAGTCGCAGGCCGGACGGCGAGGCGCAGACTGAATATCGCCCATTCTTTTCCCTGCGTCATGGCGAATCGCCCGGTCGGGATGGCCATTACTGGCACGCGCAACGCGACGCGCGCGTGGCGGAGCGCAGCCCCGGCTACGAGACTGCGCTAACGATCGTCGATGCCGGCTTCGAACCGCTCCAGCCCGGCACGGACATCCTGAGCGTAGCGCTCACATGCACCAACCGTGATCTTCCGGCGCGGCTCGCGATCGGCCTCGAGGGCGGCGACCTCCATGTGGAAGGCGGAGGCGCGGTACGAACGATCCGGCTCTTGCGCGTGCCGACGCTGTCGTGCCGCTTCAGTCATGAGCGTGACGGACTGTGGCGCCTGATCTCTCACCTGTCGCTGAATCACCTTTCCCTGACCGGCAACGGCCTCGCAGCCTTCAAGGAAATGCTCGGACTCTATGACGTGCGCCGCACGCCGGTGTCGCGACGCCAGATCGACGGGATCCGGGGCATCGAGCAGCGGGAGAAGACCTGCTGGATGGCCGGGCGCCCCTTCGCAAGTTTCGTTCGAGGGATCGAGGTGCGCCTGACGGTCGACGAGGACAGTTTCGTCGGCGCCGGTCTCGATGTCTTCGCGCGGGTTATCGATCGCTTTCTCGGTCTTTATGTGCAGTTGAACAGTTTCGTTCAGCTCGTGCTTGTATCGGTCAGGACAGGGGAGGAGCTCGTTCGATGCGAGCCACGCTCGGGCGATTCGATCCTGGTGTGATCGAGCAGCTCGTCGAGGCGCCGTACCGGTTTGAGTTCTTTCAGGCCGTACGTCTGCTCGATGGCCTGTTCCGTGGCGAGAACTCAGGGCGCCGGCACGGCGCCGATGTGCTGTCGGAGCGCATCCGTTTCCGCAACACCCTGCATCAGGGCTTCGCTCCCGCCGAGATCGAAGCCCTCGATGCGTGGCCGGACGACGCCGACGGCAACGACGGCCCGCAGCGCTGGCGCAAGGTCGAGATCACCCCTTACGCGATCGGGCTGCTCGGCGTGCATGGCGCCTTGCCCGCCCACTACACCGAGCGCATCTCGGAGCGCGAGCGCGTACACCGCGACCGTGCGGCGCGTGCCCTGCTAGATATCTTTGCCAATCGTGCGGTCGCGCAGTTTTACCTCGCATGGAAGAAGTACCGCCTGCCGCTCCAGTACGAGAGCGACCGCCGCAACCGCTTCCTGCCGCTGGTGCTGGCGGTGGCGGGGCTTGGTTTCGATGCCCTACGCGAGCGGATGCGCGACGGCCCTGGGCGGATCGAGGACGAGGCGATTGCCCGCGTGGCGACGCTCCTGTCGCAGCGACCCTTGTCGGCGCGGGCGCTCGAACGCATTCTCGCCGGGCATTTCCGCGTACCGGTGCGCGTCGAGCAGTTCGTCGGAGCGTGGTATGCACTGCCCGACGATCAGCGCACCACCCTCGGTGGACGCAATGCCCTGCTCGGACTTACCGCCCTGTCCGGCGAACGGGTGTGGCAGCGCAACCTGAGGGTAAGAATCCACCTGGGGCCGCTTGCAGCGGCCGATTACCACGCATTCCTTCCCGGCGGCGAATCGGCAGCAGCCCTCGCAAAGTTGCTGCAGCTGGCGACCGGGCACCAGTTTGAATATGAAGTCCGGCCTTGCCTGCGTGCCGCGGATGTCCGTGCTGCGGCGCTCGGGGCCGCCATGAGCCCGCGTCTCGGGCGCGATGCCTTCCTTGTCTCGCGCCTGTCCGGCCGCGACCGGGACGATGCCGTCTATTCTCCCGGCGCGTGCCATTGAGCAACGCTTTCCCCATCCTGTCTCCGCTCCCATGAGTACATCCCTCAAGACCCTGATCTGCAAGCTCAACACGATTTGTCGCGGTGCCGTCGAGCGTGCCGCCAACCTGTGCATGGCGCACGGCCAGTATGAAGTCGACCTCGAGCACGTATTGCTTGCGTTGTGCGAGCGGCCGGCGAGCGACTTCGCGGCCGTCCTCGCGCGAAGCGGCGTCGGGATCCCGGCCGTCCGGCGCGATCTCGAGCGCGAGGTCGGCCGCCTTCGCAGCGGCAACGACCGCACGCCGGTCTTCTCGCCACGGCTGCAGCTTCTCCTGGAGCAGGCCTGGCTGATCGCATCGCTCGATGGGCGTTTGCCGCGCATCCGCTCCGGGCACCTCCTGCTGGGGATGCTGACCGAGTCCGGGCTGGCGCAGCTTGCCCTGCGTGCTTCGGCGCAGTTCGGTCGCGTGCGTGTTGACGAGCTCAAGCACAACTTCGACGAGGTCACGGCGGAGTCCGAGGAGTCGCGCGAGGTCGGCGGGGCAGGGCAGGGTTCCGAACCGGCCTCGGGAGAGGACCAGGAGGCGTCGGTCATCGACGGTCAGCGCGAGAACCCTGCACTGGAACGCTACACGACCAATCTCACGCGGAGCGCGCGCGAAGGAAGGCTCGATCCGGTGATCGGGCGCGACGCCGAGATCCGCCAGGTCATCGACATCCTGATGCGGCGGCGGCAGAACAACCCCATCCTGACGGGCGAGGCCGGGGTGGGCAAGACCGCCGTCGTCGAAGGTCTGGCGCAGCGCATTGCCGCGGGTGATGTTCCCGAGGCGCTGCAGGGTATCGAGTTGCATGTGCTCGACATGGGCTTGCTGCAGGCCGGCGCGAGCGTCAAGGGCGAGTTCGAGAACCGCCTGCGTGGCGTCATCGACGAGGTGCGTTCGAGCCCGGTGCCGATCGTGCTCTTCATCGACGAGGCTCACACGATCATCGGTGCCGGCGGGCAGGCGGGGCAGAACGATGCGGCGAATCTCCTCAAGCCGGCCCTCGCGCGCGGCGAGTTGCGTACCGTCGCGGCGACGACCTGGGCGGAGTTCAAGAAATACTTCGAAAAGGATGCGGCGCTCGCGCGCCGCTTCCAGGTCGTGAAGGTCGAGGAGCCGTCCGAAGACGTCGCATCGGCGATGTTGCGGGGCATCGTGCCCCTGATGGAGCGGCATTTCGGCGTGCGTGTGCTGGACGAGGCAGTGACCGAGGCGGTGCGCCTGTCGCACCGCTACGTCAGTGGCCGGCAGCTTCCGGACAAGGCGATCAGCGTGCTCGACACCGCGTGCGCCCGGGTGGCGTTGTCGCACAGTTCCGTGCCGGGTCGCATCGACGACGCGGACAAGATGCTCGCGCGCCTGCGCGCCGAGGCCGCCGCGCTGGAGCGCGAGGCGCAGGACGGCGCCCTGCATTCGAAGCGCCTGAACGCGATTGGAGGGCAGATTGAGGCCGTGGAGGCGGAGTTGCAGGACCTGCGCGCGCGTCACGAGCGGGAAAAAGCGCTGGTGGCACAGATCGGCGACCTGCGGGGGCGTCACCGCGGCGAATCTGTCGTGGATGCGTCGGAGCGGTCCTTGCAGTCGCTTTCCGACGAGTTGAGGGCCATGCAGGGGGAAGATCCGATGGTGCCGCTCGAGGTCGATGGCAACGTCGTCGCCGGGATCATCTCGGCGTGGACCGGTATCCCGCTCGGCAGGATGGTCAAGGACGAAATCACCACGGTGCTTCAGCTCAAACCGTTGCTCGAGGAGCGCGTGATCGGCCAGTCCCATGCGCTGGATGCGATCGCGCAGCGCGTTCGCACCGCGCGTGCGAATCTGGAGGATCCCGACAAGCCCAAGGGCGTGTTCCTGTTCGTCGGCCCCTCGGGCGTCGGAAAGACCGAGACTGCCTGCGCACTCGCGGACATTCTATACGGCGGAGAGCGCAAGCTCGTGACGCTCAACATGAGCGAGTATCAGGAGGCGCATTCGGTTTCAGGCCTGAAGGGCTCGCCGCCGGGCTACGTGGGTTACGGCGAAGGGGGCGTGCTGACCGAGGCGGTACGGCGCAATCCCTATTGCGTGGTGTTGCTGGACGAGGTCGAGAAGGCGCATCCGGACGTCCTGGAGCTCTTCTTCCAGGTGTTCGACAAGGGCGTGCTCGATGACGCGGAGGGCAGGGAGGTCGACTTCCGCAATACGCTCATCATCCTCACCAGTAACGTCGGCTCGAGCCAGATCATGCATGCCTGCCTGAACAAGGCGAAGAAGGAGATACCTTCCGCCGATGAACTCGGTGAGTCCTTGCGTCCGGTGCTGTACCAGAACTTCAAGCCGGCCTTTCTGGGGCGCATGAAGGTGATCCCGTATTACCCGATTTCCGACGAGATGCTCGCCGAGATCATCCGGCTGAAGCTGCGCCGCATCGGCGACCGGGTGGCGGCCAACCACCAGGCGAGCTTCGAGTGGGACGAGAAGATCGTCGATGCGGTGTTGCAGCGCTGCACCGAAACCGACTCCGGGGCACGCAACGTGGATCACATCCTCAACGGCAGCCTGCTGCCCGACATCGCGGAGAGCGCGCTCGTCCGCATGGCCGAAGGTACTGCGATCAACGCGATCAAGGTGAGCGCCGACAAGCGCGGCGCGTTCCGCTATACGGTCCGCTGATTGCTGGACCGACTCGCGGCGCCGCCTGCGCGGCGCCTGCGTTCCGTCCGGAAAGACGAAGGGGTTACATCGTGCGATGTAACCCCTTCGATATGGTGGGCCCCCTGGGAGTCGAACCCAGCACCAACGGATTATGAGTCCGCTGCTCTAACCAGGCATGAGCTAGAGGCCCGTGAACCGATTGTTACCCCGGCGCTTGTCCGGCGCCGAACGACGGGCGCTGCAAGCGGGCGCCCGCCGCAGCGGGCGCAGGGGCGTCAGGCGTCGCTGTCGAGGAAGCTGCGCAGGCGTTCCGAGCGGCTCGGGTGACGCAGCTTGCGCAGTGCCTTGGCTTCGATCTGGCGGATGCGCTCGCGCGTGACGTCGAACTGCTTGCCGACCTCCTCGAGGGTGTGGTCGGTATTCATTTCGATGCCGAAGCGCATGCGCAGCACCTTGGCTTCGCGTGCGGTAAGGGAGTCGAGCACTTCGCTAGTGGCGTCGCGCAGGCTGGAGTACATCGCCGCGTCGGCCGGGGCCAGCGTCGCCTGGTCCTCGATGAAGTCGCCCAGATGGGAATCGTCGTCGTCGCCGATCGGCGTTTCCATCGAGATCGGCTCCTTGGAGATCTTCATGATCTTGCGGATCTTCTCCTCGGGCATCTCCATCTTCTCGGCGAGCGTCGCGGGATCCGGTTCCTGACCGGTTTCCTGCAGGATCTGCCGGCTGATGCGGTTCATCTTGTTGATCGTTTCGATCATGTGAACCGGGATGCGGATCGTGCGTGCCTGGTCGGCGATGGAGCGGGTGATGGCCTGACGGATCCACCACGTCGCATAGGTCGAGAACTTGTAGCCGCGACGGTATTCGAACTTGTCCACTGCCTTCATCAGGCCGATGTTTCCTTCCTGGATCAGGTCGAGGAACTGCAGGCCGCGGTTGGTGTACTTCTTGGCGATGGAGATCACGAGGCGCAGGTTGGCCTCGGTCATCTCGCGCTTGGCGCGGCGCATCTTTGCTTCGCCGGTGGACATCTGGCGATTGATGTCCTTCAACTCCTTGAGCGGAATGCCGATGCGGGTCTGCAGGTCGATGAGCTTCTGCTGCTCCTCGAGCACCGCGGGGTGCACCCGCATCAGGCCTTCGGCGTAGTTCTTGCCGAGCGCGATCTCGTCCTTGAGCCAGTCGAGATCGACTTCCTTGCCGGGGAAGACCTTGATGAAGTGCTGGCGCGGCATGCCCGCGCGGTCGACGCATAGTTGCAGGATCTGGCGCTCGTGGCCGCGTACCTGCTCGACCATGTGGCGTACCGAGTCGCACAGGCGTTCGATCGACTTGGCAGTGAAGCGGATGTTGAGAAGCTCGTCCGAAATCTGCTGCTGCAGCGAAAGGTAGTCCGCGTCCTGCGAGCCACGGTCGGCCAGGGCGGCCATCTTGCGCTCGTTGAGTTCGCGAATGATCGCGAAGCGCGCGAGGGCTTCGTTCTTGAGCTGCAGGAGCGTCGCGGCGTTGGCTGCGGCCTCCTTTTCCTCGGCGTTCTCGTCGTCGTCGTCGCCGACGTCGTCCGCGCCTTCCTCGTCCTCGGCGTCCTCGTCGCCTTCCTCGGCCTCCGACATGGCCGCTTCCGCTTCGGTCGCGGCGGCGTTCGGGTCGATCAGGCCGTCGACGAGTTCGTCGATGCGCATTTCGTCCTGCGCGACCTTGTCGGTGAGCTCGAGCATCTCGACGATGGTGGTCGGGCAGGCGGAGATCGCCTGGACCATGTGGCGCAGGCCGTCCTCGATGCGCTTGGCGATCTCGATTTCGCCTTCACGGGTGAGCAGCTCGACGGTGCCCATTTCGCGCATGTACATGCGCACCGGATCGGTGGTGCGCCCGAATTCGGAGTCGACCGAGGACAGGGCCTGTTCCGCTTCTTCCTCCGCGACGTCTTCGTCCACCGTGCTCGGCACGGCGTCGGACATCAGCAGGTCTTCCGCGGCCGGGGCTTCGTCGAAGACCCGGATGCCCATGTTGTTGAAGGTCGCGATGATGCCTTCGATCTGCTCGGCGTCGGCGACGTCGTCCGGAAGGTGGTCGCTGATCTCGGCATAGGTGAGGTAGCCGCGCTCCTTGCCGAGCGTGATCAGGGTCTTGAGGCGGGTCCTGCGGATTTCGGCGTCGATGGGCCCGAGTTCCGGCCCTTCGGCGATCAGAACGGCCTTGTCCTTGGCCTTGGAGGCTCGTCCTTTGGGGCTATCCTTGCGCGAATCCTTGATTTTTTCGCGGGCCATGGCACTCCTTGAATCGGGCGAAAGATGAGTTGGGTAACCTGCAATTATACTAAACGTCCAGCGGTTTGCGGGCGTTGACAAGGCTCATTTTTTCGAGCAGCAGCTCGGCGAGGCGGTGTCGGTCCATCGGGGAAAGCCCGGATTCGCGCTCCTGTGCGGACAGCGCCGCAATCTCCCGTGCGATCGCGTCGGCGTGGAGTTTGTTCAGGGCATCCTCGAAGAGGATCTCGACGACGGCTTCGTCAAATTCGGTATCGACCAGTTCCCCTGCCACTCGCGCCAAGGTTTCGGCGTGAGCTGTGTCGCGGAACTGTTCGACCAGTGCCCCCAGTCCCGCGTTCATTGCCAGGTCGCCGGTGCTCGACAGGTCAACGATCGCGACCAGCGCCCGGCCTTCCGCGGTGTGGGTCGGGATGAGGTCGACAGGCAGGCGTGCGGCCCATGCGGGATGCTGCAGGACGAGGCGCAGGAGGGTGTTTGCCGCCGAAGGCTGCTGTCGGCGCTGGCGGTTCGAGGTCGGCGCGGGAAAGCCCGACGGGCCACGATCGCGCCGGCCGTCGAATGCGGCTTCGCGCGATTGGCGCACGGTGTTCTGTTGTTTCAGGCCGAACGCCGATTCGACTTCGCCCTGGCTGAATCCGGACGCGTCGGCGATCGCCTTGATGATCTGCAGGCGCAGCATTGGTGCTGCGATGCGTGTGACCAGCGGCTTGGCGTCGTGTACGAGTCGCGCACGGCCTTCGGCCGTATCGAGGGGGCATTCGGCACGCAGTTCGTTGAGCAGGAAGGCGGTCAGCGGCGTGGCGTCGTTTGCGGCCCGGTTGAACGCCTCGGCGCCGTATGCGCGAACGAAGGAATCCGGGTCGTGCTCTTCGGGCAGGAACAGGAAAGCGAGCGTGACGTCGTCGCGCAGCGCCTCGAGTGCAGACTCGAGGGCGCGGCGGGCCGCCTTGCGTCCCGCATTGTCGCCGTCGAAGCAGAAGACGATGCGCTGCGACTGGCGCAGCAGGGTGTTGATGTGGTGCGGAGTGGTCGCCGTTCCGAGGGTTGCGACGGCATTGGCGACGCCGAATTGCGCGAGCGCGACGACGTCCATGTAGCCCTCGACGACAATCGAGTAGCCTGCATCGCGGATCGCCTTCTGCGCCTGGGAAAGCCCGTACAGCTCGCGTCCCTTTTCGAATAGTGGTGTTTCGGGGGAGTTGAGGTACTTCGGTTCGCCTGCGTCCAGGACTCGTCCGCCGAAAGCGATGATGCGTCCGCGGCGATCCTGGATCGGGAACATGATGCGGTTGCGGAAGCGGTCGTAACGGCGTCCGGCGTCGTTTTCGATGACGAGACCGGCGTCGAGCAGGGGCTTTGCGTCGTAGTTGGGGAAGGTGGCGCGCAAGGCTTGCCAGTCGTCCGGTGCGAAGCCGATGCCGAAGCGCGCCGCGATCTCGCCCGATACGCCTCTTCGCTTCAGGTAGTCGATGGCCGCGGGTGCCGACTTGAGTTGCTCGCGATAGAAGCGTGCGGCGGCAGCCATGGCGTCGATCAGTCCGTCATGAGCCGGTACTGATTCAGGGCGGAAGCCGGGGCGGGTTTCCTGGGGAACCTGCAATCCGGCGTAAGAGGCGAGCTCCTTGACTGCTTCCACGAACGACAGCCCGGTGTATTCCATCAGGAAGCCGACGGCGCTGCCGTGCGCGCCGCAGCCGAAGCAGTGGTAGAACTGCTTGCTCGGGCTGACGGAGAACGAGGCGGACTTTTCCCCGTGGAAGGGGCAGCAGGCGAAGTAGTTCGCGCCACTCTTCTTGAGGGTGAGGTGGCGTTCGATGACGTCGACGATGTCGACGCGCGCGAGCAGGTCCTGGATGAACGACTGGGGGATCATGGTTGCCGCCGCCCGTGTCCGGGCGGGCGGTGAGTGCTCAGGCCGAGAGTCTGGCGCGTACCCGGCGCGAGGCTTCCGCCATGTCTGCGCGTCCGGCGAGGCGAGCCTTGAGTTGCGGCATCACGCGGCCGAGGTCGGCAATGCCGGTGGCTCCCGCTTCGGCGATCGCGGCGGCAATTTCGGCGTCCAGTTCGGCGTCGGTCAGCTGGGTGGGCAGATAGGCCGACAGCACCTCGATCTCGAAGCGCTCGTTGGCGGCGAGGTCGGGGCGGTTCGCG
Source organism: Aromatoleum evansii (assembly GCF_012910805.1). Lineage (GTDB taxonomy): Bacteria > Pseudomonadota > Gammaproteobacteria > Burkholderiales > Rhodocyclaceae > Aromatoleum > Aromatoleum evansii. The sequence goes on along the minus strand of NZ_WTVK01000023.1, from coordinate 928 downwards.
GCGTCGTACTGGCTCGCCGAGTCGCGGCGCTGCTTGACGAGCTTTTCGACCGTGGCCAGGACGCCGGCGTCGTCGAGTTCGATCCGGTCGTCGATTTCGCGTTGCTTGATTGCGGCGATGAGCAGGCGCACCGCGGACAGGCGCGCGCTATCCTTGGCGCGCAGGGCGGCCTTCATGTCGTCCTGGATGCGCTGCTTGAGGGACATGGGAAATGCTCCGAATGGAAATGCAAAAGCCACGCCGGGCGCAAGTCGACTGACTTGCGCCCGGCGTGGATGACCGGCTGCTGGATCCAGGTGTGGATCAGTACAGCTTCGGCGGCAGGGTCTGGCTGCGCAGGCGCTTGTGGTTGCGCTTGACGGCGGCGGCCGACTTGCGCTTACGCTCCGCGGTGGGCTTTTCGTAGAACTCGCGGGCGCGCAGCTCGGTCAGCAAACCGGTTTTTTCGATGGTGCGCTTGAAGCGGCGAATGGCGACTTCAAACGGCTCGTTCTCCTTGACGCGGATACCCGGCATTGCGAACTTCCTTGTGTGTCTGGTAGGCGGAAAACGCGGATTATATCCATTTGATCAGAACAAGCCAAGTACAAACTTAGCTTTCCGAGTGCCCGCCCGCTAGAATGGCGCCCTGTCCGATCGGCGAGGCTGCTGGCTGCAAATCATGAGAGTTCTGGGAATCGAAAGCTCCTGCGATGAAACGGGCGTGGCGGTGTTCGACGTCGATGCCGGATTGCTCGGGCACAGCGTGCATTCGCAGATCGATCTGCATGCGACCTATGGCGGCGTCGTTCCGGAGCTGGCGTCGCGTGACCATATCCGCCGCCTGCCCGCTCTGGTGCGGCAGGTGCTTGCGGAGTCGGGCTGCACCCTTGCGCAGATCGATGCGATCGCCTATACGGCGGGGCCGGGGCTGGCGGGGGCTTTGCTG
>NZ_WTVK01000239.1 GCF_012910805.1 Aromatoleum evansii | reverse complement strand
CTCGTGACGTCTGCTCGGCAGCTTCGCGGGTGGCGCGAGCGAGCAGGCCGATGCCGTCCGCGCCGACTCGATGGGCGGGTGCCGCGAGCAGGACGGCGGCGGCGAGATCTCCGCGGTGGTCGTGCACCGGCGCTGCGAGGCCGATGACGTCGGCAGACGTTCGCCGATCGTTGATGAAGACGCCCGTGTCACGACCCCCCTCGAGCAGGGCGTGGAGCCCCTCGAGCGCCCCGTCGTCCGCCCCGGGCAGGTCGATGGTGCCCGCAGTGATCCGCGCGTCGACGCGCGTCGGCGGCTGGTCCGCGAGGAACACCTGGACGCATGAGCTCAATGCCGTCGCGTAGCGCGCACCGACCGGCGTGACGTGTGCGATGTCGTGCCGGCTCGCCACCTGTTTGATGACGACGGCCTCCTGGCCCGTCCAGCGTACGAGCG
>NZ_WTVK01000238.1 GCF_012910805.1 Aromatoleum evansii | reverse complement strand
ACTTCGGACGGCATCACCTATCAAGGTGCGGACGGCACCTTGCTCAATCTGGCGAGCGCCTCGATTGTCGATACTTCGGGCAATACAAAGATCGCGAGCGGCGTTTCGATCGGTGCCACATCGTTCGTGGGTGAGGCCGGAGCCGTGGTCGATCTGACCGGCGGCGGCACGCTGACCGGCGCGGGTTTCATCTCCGGCCGGGGTGGCTCGGTCGATGTGCTGAAGACGGTACTCGTCAACGCCAACCCGATCAACAATTACAGTGCGACCGGCAACAAGGTCTACGCCATCCTGCCTGGTTACGCGGCGAACTATGCTCCGGCGATCGCGAGCAATGGCGCAGGCGATCCTGCGATCGGCCAGCAGATCACGCTGTCCACGGGCGTGCCGGGGTTGCCTGCGGGCACCTACACGCTGCTGCCCTCGAGCTATGCG
>NZ_WTVK01000237.1 GCF_012910805.1 Aromatoleum evansii | reverse complement strand
CGATGCGCTCGATGACCCACTTGAGGACGCGGCTGTTCTCGCCGAAGCCCGGCCACAGGAAGCCGCCGTCCTCGTCACGACGGAACCAGTTGACGTAGAAGATCGCCGGCAGCTTGGATGCGTCGGCGTCCTTGCCCACGTTGACCCAGTGCTGGAAGTAGTCGCCGGCGTTGTAGCCGATGAACGGCAGCATCGCCATCGGGTCGCGGCGCACGACGCCCACCGCGCCGGTCGCGGCGGCCGTCGTCTCGGACGACAGCGTCGCGCCCATGAAGGTGCCGTGCAGCCAGTCGCGGGCCTCGGTGACGAGCGGAACCGTCGTCTTGCGGCGGCCACCGAACAGGATCGCCGAGATCGGCACGCCCTGCGGGTCGTTGTACTCGTCGGCCAGGATGTCGCACTGGTCGATCGGCGTGCAGTAGCGGCTGTTCGGGTG
>NZ_WTVK01000236.1 GCF_012910805.1 Aromatoleum evansii | reverse complement strand
CGCGAACGCCACACCACGCGCGTTGTCGGTGCCGACCCAGTAGATGACGGCGCCCAGGCTCTCCTTGCGCGCCTGCTCCAGAACAGCTTCGAGCAGCGCGACGGCGACGCCCGTGCCACGCGCGTCGGGCGTGACCCACAGGCCGAACAGCTCGCCGTACGGCGACTCCTCGTCGTCACGCACATCGCTGCGCAGCGAGACGACGCCGACCTTGTCGCCGTTCTCGTCGGTCGCGAGGATGCGGCGCGCACGCGCCATGCGTCGACGCCACGCGCTCTCGTCGAGCTGCTTCTCGGCGGACGACGACGCCGCGAAGGCCTCCGGCGACTCCTCGAGAGCGCTCAGGCGAACGTCGCGGTAGATCTGCCAGTCGTCTTCGCCAAGGGTTCGTACAGTCAACGCAGTCATGCGCATATCGAACCACGTTTGGCTGAGC
>NZ_WTVK01000235.1 GCF_012910805.1 Aromatoleum evansii | reverse complement strand
GCCCTTGATCAGCGTCTCCGCGCCGACGTCGCTGGCGAGCGGCGTGTCACAGGCGAAATAGGAGCCGCAGATCTCGTAAAACTTCGCGTTGCCGACGGTGGCGTCGAGCACGTCCTTCTGGTTCATCGCCAGGAAGGCGGCGCGGCGGATCTTGGGATTGTCGAACGGCGGATGCAGGAAGTTCATCCGGCCCTCGATCTGGAAGCCGAACTTGTTCAGCACGGCCACGGTCAGATCGGAATTGGCCTCGAGCACCGGCAGCAGGTCGATCGAGGGCTGTTCCAGGAAATCGATGTCGCCGGATTGCAGCGCGTTGATCGCGGTCTGCGCGTCGGGCATCGTGATCCATTCGATGCGATCGACCTTGGCGACCTTGCCGCCCGCCAGCCAATCCGGCTTTTCCTTGCGCGGCACGTAGTCGGCGTTGCGCTCATAGAC
>NZ_WTVK01000234.1 GCF_012910805.1 Aromatoleum evansii | reverse complement strand
GTTCTTCGCCTTGATGCCGTCGCCGAGGACGGCGTGCGCGCCCATGCCGATGATCGCGCCGGCCGCGCCGTAGAGGATGCAGTAGACACCGGCCATGGTGCCGCCGAGACGCGCTACCTTCGGGGTGCGCGCGGTGAAGACGCGCTGCCAGATGTCCTGGCCGATGAGCATGCCGAACATGTAGACGACGAACCACGTGATGATCGTCTGCGTGTCGGCGCCGACCTTGCCGCCGGCGATGGCGAAGTAGTCGTCGCCCAGGCGCTCGCGGATGCCGGAGAAGCCGTCGGCCTTGACGAGCACGAACGGCAGCATGAGCGCAAAGATGCCGATCGTCTTGATGATGAACTGCACCTGGTCGGCCAGGGTGATCGACCACATGCCGCCGATGACGGAGTACACGAGCACGACGGCGCCGCCGATGGCGATGCAGATCCAG
>NZ_WTVK01000233.1 GCF_012910805.1 Aromatoleum evansii | reverse complement strand
CGATCACGGCCACCGGCTACTACTGCGGTGAGGGCGGCCTGCAGACGGTCGAGAAGACGACGACGGTCAACATCGCCAAGCCGGCGCCCGCGCCGAAGGTGAGAGCCGCCGCGCACATCGAGTACACCGTGGACGGCCTGACCGCGACCCTCGTGCCCTCCGTCACCGGCACGCAGCACGAGATGAAGTACGGCCGCAACAAGCACGCCAAGTACGGTGTGCCGCTCGTGTACACGATGTCGTTCCCGGAAGGTGCCGAGGTCTCCGGCGGCGCCACGAAGGGTGGCATCAAGCGTGCCACCTGCACGAAGCACGGCTCGGTCGAGTTCGACCCGGTGATGCTGAGCGGCGATCCTGTCGTCGTCACCTTCCCGAAGCCGGGTACCTACGAGGTGACGCTGAGCGCCGATGTCTGCACGAGCCAGCGCATCGTGTCGAAG
>NZ_WTVK01000232.1 GCF_012910805.1 Aromatoleum evansii | reverse complement strand
GGACCGGAGTGCGCTGGATGCTCGCGCTCATCTTCATGCTGCCCGTGCTGGCGTTGAGCATGGTGATCGGTCACAGCATCGCCCAAGGAGCGGGAAGCGCCGCCGGGCAGGGACTGTCCGCGCAGGTGATGCAGGCCCTCGTCGGCGGTTTCGTGTCGATCATTGGTCTGCTGTGGCCCTACTTCCTGTTCAAGCTGTTCGCTTTCGTTGACCCCAACACCGTCTCTGGGGCGAGCTTTCGCGCGTCGCTACCGCAGGGCAAGAAGGGTGGCGGCGGCGAAGACACCGAAGGCGCAGCCCAGGCCAGTGAGGGCGCCTCGGACAGCGGCGCTGGCGCAACCGACTCGATGGGCTCCAGTTCTGGCGGCAGCGCGGCTGGCGGCGGCGCTGGCGCGGCCGGTAGCGGTGGCGGCGCTGCTGGGGGAGCAAGCGGTGCTGGTG
>NZ_WTVK01000231.1 GCF_012910805.1 Aromatoleum evansii | reverse complement strand
GGTCTGACACGGACGATGCCGAGATCGGTGTGGAGACCTGATCGCTCCGATCTGGCGCTGCGATGGCTGCGAGGCTAGTTTGCCCGCTGCAATCGCATGCGGGGAACGGCTTTGACCATCACCATCTATGGCATCAAGAACTGCGACACCATGAAGAAGGCGCGCGCCTGGCTCGACGATCACGGCGTCGCTTACGACTTCCACGATTACAAGACCGCAGGGATCGCCAAGGACAAGCTCAAGCAGTGGAGCGAGGAGGTCGGCTGGGAGACGCTGCTCAACCGCGCCGGCACCACCTTCAAGAAGCTGCCCGATTCCGACAAGGAAGGCTTGAACGAGCGCAAGGCGCTGGCGCTGATGGCCGAGCAGCCCTCGATGATCAAGCGCCCGGTGCTGGATCTCGGACCGAAGCGCGTCGTCGGCTTCAAGCCGGACATCTAC
>NZ_WTVK01000230.1 GCF_012910805.1 Aromatoleum evansii | reverse complement strand
GTTCTTTCCGCTTGTCGCGGTCGGTTGGGCGCGGGCGGCTGTGGACGAGGAGCACGTGTGGCGGCGCGCGCCCATCGTCGTGACGGCGAACGCCGTCGTCGCAGCCCTCATCTGCCTACCGATCGTGCCCGCTTCGTCACCGGCGTTCTCCATCGTCTCCGCCCTCGACCCCATGCAGCGCGACCAGACCGACTGGCCGTCACTCGCCGCCCAGATGGCGACAGCCCGTCCGACGGGTGCGGCCATCGTCACCGATTCGTATGCCCTCGCCGGAGCTGCTCATCAGTACGGCCCTGCGCTCGGGGTGCCGCGTGCCGACGTCGCCTCGTGGCACAACGCGCTCTGGAGCCTCGGGCCGCCACGCAGCGACGGGGACACGCACGACGTCCTCGCCGTCGGTGGGGACGAGCACCGCATCCGTGCGGCGTTCACACGCTGCGAC
>NZ_WTVK01000022.1 GCF_012910805.1 Aromatoleum evansii | reverse complement strand
GCACAGGATGATGGTCACCAGCGCCGGGATGTTGAGCCCGAGCACGAGCCAGCCGTCGAGCAGCGCATCGAGCCGGCGCCAGCGTCCCATGGCGATGCCGATCGCGGCACCGATCGCCATCGCCAGCGCGAAGGCGACGGCCACGCGCGCGAGGGTGATGGCCAGATGGGTGGGGAGCGCGAGCGAGGCGGTCTCCGCGGCGATGCGCGCGAACACTGTGGCCGGCGGGGGCAGCGTGGAACTGGCGAAGAGCGTTGCTGCGAGCTGCCACAGCACAAGGAAGGCGGCGAGCGACACCGCGCGCAACCACCCTTCGCCCTGCGGGCCGCGGCGTTTCATCGCTCGCCTGAGCGGCGCGGCCGGCAGCGGCCAGGGCGCGGAATCATCGGCACCAGCCTTCATCAGCGCGGTGCGCCCGTGCGCCAGAAGGTGCCCGCGGGCAGTGCGGTGGCGCTGCCGACGAGCTCGGCGCCGCCCTCCTGCGCGAGGATCGCGAACACGCGCCGCGCAGTGCGCTCGGCCTGCGCGACGTCCTCGCCGGGAATGCCTGCGCGAAAACCATCGCGCAAGGCCGCGAGCGTCGCGTCGTCCTCGGCGCGCGTGAGCGGGCGCAGCTCCTCCCACACCGCGTCGGAGGTCTGCATGTGGCGCCGTGCCTGGGCACCCGCACGCAGGAAGCCTTCGAAGGCCGCGCGGTTCTTCGCCGCCCATTCGTCACGGAACACCCAGCCGATCATCGGCAACTCGCCATCCACGCCAAGCCCCTTAAGGACCTCGTCGAGGGACAGGAGTTCGCGCATCCCCGCCGCGCGCAGGCGCGCAGAGAAATGCCAGAAGTTCATCACCGCCGGGAGTTCGCCCTTGAGCATCAGCGCGTTGAGCAGCGGCGGTGCGCCGAAGTCGGGTTTCACCAGCGTCGCGGCGTCCTCGCCGACGGTCTTGCGCGCATAGGCGCGCAGCAAGAGCCAGCTCTTGTCGAGCGCACCGCCGGCGACCCCCAGGCGCTGCCCGCGCAGGTCTGCGATGGTGCGCACGTTCGCATCCGGTCGCACCATGATGCCGCCCACGGCACGCGAATACGGGACGAAGGCGAAGTCGCGCCCCTCGGCGCGCTGGCGCGCGACCCAGATCCAGTCATTGACGATGAGATCGACCGCCCCGCCCTGCAGCGCGACGTTCGCCGCGTCCTTCTGCGCCAGCGGCACCACCTCGATGCGCACGCCTTCGCGTTCGGCAAAGCCCTGCCGCTTCATCACCTCGAGCTCCCAGCTCACGGTGCCGTACTGCAGCACGCCGATGCGGATCACGCCCGGGTCGGCCGCGCGTACCGGGACGATCAGGCAGGCGAAGAGCGCAGCGGCCGCAAGGCACGCACGCGTAAAGTGGCGCAGCATTGAAGTGTCTCCATCGTTCTTGTGTCGTCATCTGCCGGATCGAGCCGGCCGAGGTCGTACTACCAATGCAGGATTCGATCCAGCAATGCGTCGCCGGTTCGGATTCGCGCCGGGGGCCGATTCAACTGCTCCACGATGCAACACCTGCTCCATTTTGGAACACTCGGCGAAGAACCGCATGTCACGGACCGTTGAAGCGGCCCGGACACGCCCTTCAAGCATAGAGCATGATCAGGCAGCGTTTGCGAGCTGATGCAGTTCCTCATCCGTAAATAGGCGCGAGCGAGTGAGGAAGGTAAGCCCTTCCGGCCCCTCGAGGGAGAACATCCCGCCGCGACCTTCGACGACATCGATGATCAGTTGCGTGTGCTTCCAGTACTCGTACTGGGCGCGGCTGATGTAGAAGGGACTGCCGCCGATCTCGCCGAGCAGGATGTCGGCAGGACCGGTCAGGAATTCCGCGCGCAGATAGCACATCGGCGCGCTGCCGTCGCAGCAGCCGCCCGACTGGTGGAACATCACCGGGCCGTGCTTCGTGATGAGACGCGCGATGAGTTCTTCGGCACTTTCGGTGGCGATGACACGCTGGACCATGACTGACTCCTTGCACGCCGCGACGCGGCGAAAAAAAACGGGCGGCCTGGGCCGCCCGTGAATCTCGACCGCTGTTTACGGAAGAGAGGGAGAGAAGAACACCATGAGCAAGGCGGGCGTTTGGATGCGCCCGACCGGCCTCGCGCCCGGAAGAACTCGAGCGCAAGACCTTGGTAACGCGCTCAGAAGAACCCGAGCGCGTTGGGGCTGTAGCTCACCAGCAGGTTCTTGGTCTGCTGGTAGTGGTCGAGCATCATCTTGTGCGTCTCGCGGCCGATGCCCGACTGCTTGTAGCCGCCGAACGCGGCGTGTGCCGGGTACAGGTGGTAGCAGTTGGTCCACACGCGGCCGGCCTTGATCGCGCGGCCCATGCGGTAGGCGGTGCTGCCGTCGCGCGACCACACGCCGGCACCCAGGCCGTAGAGCGTGTCGTTGGCGATGGAGAGCGCCTCGGCCTCGTCCTTGAAGGTCGTCACCGACAGCACCGGCCCGAAGATTTCCTCCTGGAAGATGCGCATCTTGTTGTGGCCCTTGAACACCGTCGGCTTGATGTAGAAGCCTTCGGCGATGTCACCACCGAAGCGCGCCGCCTCGCCGCCGGTCAGCAGTTGTGCGCCTTCCTGCTTGCCGAGGTCGATGTAGGACATGATCTTCTGCATCTGCTCGGTCGAGGCTTGCGCGCCGATCATCGTCTCGGTATCGAGCGGGTTGCCCTGCTTGATCGCCTTCACGCGGGCGAGCGCGCGGTCCATGAACTTGTCGTAGATCGACTCGTGGATCAGGGCGCGCGACGGGCAGGTGCACACTTCGCCCTGGTTCAGCGCGAACAGCACGAAGCCCTCGATCGCCTTGTCGAAGAACTCGTCGTCGGCCGCGGCGACGTCCTCGAAGAACACGTTGGGCGACTTGCCGCCGAGTTCCAGCGTCACCGGGATGATGTTCTGCGACGCGGCCTGCATGATCAGGCGACCGGTCGTGGTCGAGCCGGTGAAGGCAATCTTGGCGATGCGGCTGCTGGTCGCGAGCGGCACGCCGGCTTCGCGGCCGAGGCCGTTGACGATGTTGAGCACGCCGGCGGGCAGCAGGTCGGCGATCAGCTCCATCAGCACGAGGATGCCTGTGGGGGTCGATTCGGCAGGCTTCAGCACCACGCAGTTGCCCGCCGCCAGCGCCGGCGCGAGCTTCCACGCCGCCATCAGGATCGGGAAGTTCCACGGGATGATCTGGCCCACGACGCCCAGCGGCTCGTGGAAGTGGTAGGCGACGGTGTTGTCGTCGAGTTCGGCGAGCGAGCCTTCCTGGGCGCGGATGCAACCGGCGAAGTAACGGAAGTGGTCGATCGCGAGCGGAATGTCGGCGGCCATCGTCTCGCGGATCGGCTTGCCGTTGTCGACCGTCTCCGCGTAGGCGACGAGTTCGAGGTTCTCCTCGATGCGGTCGGCGATGCGGGTCAGGATGCGGGCGCGCTCAGCGACGGGGGTGCGGCCCCACTTGTCGGCGGCGGCATGCGCGGCATCCAGCGCGAGTTCGATATCTTCGGCGCTGGAGCGCGCCACTTCGCAGAACTTGCGCCCGGTGATGGGGGTGATGTTGTCCATGTACTGCCCGCGCACCGGGGCAACCCACTTGCCGCCGATGAAGTTGTCGTAGCGCGTCTTGAACTGGACCTTGGCGCCTGCCTTGCCGGGCATCTCGTAGATCATTGAACTCGTCTCCAGAAGTGTTGGGTGGTCAAAACGCTGTCTTGCGTCGCCATCCCTTCCGCAGGCGGCGTGCCAGCCCTGTCGAATATTCGGAGTGAAAACTGTTTTCCTTTTGCGCACAGATATTTGCGCCTAGAAACCGGAATTTCGGCCGACGTTCCGCATGCATGTCCGCCCCTGTCCTCCGCTGCTCAACAAGACAACACCTGTCCCAATGCGTGACAGATGCGCCCGCTCGACGATTCCCTCACTTGCGCGAAACCCCGGTAGTAAAAGGGTTTCGTCTCGGAAGGAATGATTCATGCTTCATCGCACACCATGATGGAAGCTTCACCCCCGACATCCCGGCCGGAATCGCTCATCGCATCGTGGCAGCGCAGCCGCGAGCACGGGTTGCGACCGGACGAACCGCTCAATGACACGGCGCTCGCGCCGGGAGAACTCACGGACCGCATCGCCGCAAACAACCGCCTGCTGGCGTTCTCGCGCCCGATGATCGAAGGCCTGTACCGCCAGATCGGCAGCCCGTCCTCCACGGTGCTGCTGGCCGACCGTCAGGGCATGATCCTCAGCGCGTTGGGCCACACCGACTTTCTCGACCGCGCCAGCCGGGTTGCGCTGCGACCCGGCGTCGACTGGAGCGAGGCCGTGATGGGCACCAACGCGATCGGCACGGCGCTGCACACCGGCGCAGTCGTCACCGTTCAGGGCGACCAGCATTACCTCGCGCGCAACCGCATCCTGACCTGCGTCGCCACCCCCATCCTCGCGCCGACCGGCGGCATGCTCGGCATCCTCGACGTGTCGTCGGACGCGCGCGAGAACCTGACCCATGCCGAGGCCCTGCTGCGCACCACGGCCGAACTGATCGAACACCGCCTGCTCGAAACGCTGGACGACGGCTTCCTTACCCTGCACTTCCACACACGCCGCGATGCGCTCGCAGATCCCCTGCACGCCCTCGTCGTATTCGACGAAGGCGGCCGGCTCGTCGCCAGCAACCGCAAGGGACGCGGCATGCTCGGGCTGGACGCGCGGCATCCCGCGACGACCTACGAAGCCTGCTTCGCAACGCCCTGGAGCAGTCTCGTCGCGCTGGCCGCGCAGGCGCCCGACGCCCCCTTCCCGCTCTACGACCTGAAGGGACGCACACTCATCGCGCGCGCCAACCTGCGGTCGCGGCGCCGCGCCGACAAGGAATCCCGCGCCGGAACCGCCCGCCGCGACGACTCACGCCTGGGTGCGATCGCCCACGGCGACGGACGCATGGCGCGCATCGTCGACACGCTGCGCAACTGCGCGACCGAATGGACACCGCTGCTGATCGAAGGAGAGATGGGGACCGGCAAGGCGCATCTCGTGCGCGCCTTCCATGAAGACCACAAACCGACCGTGGACGCACCGCTGATCGGCATCGACTGCACAGCCCTGCCCGACGGCGAAGCCGCGGCGGCGGAACTCGATCGCGCCTGGGCACAGGCCGCCAACGGCATCCTCTTCCTGGTGGAGATCGACGCCCTGCCCGCCACGCTGCAGGCGCGGCTCTTCGACGCCCACGACGGCAGCCGCGCCCGCGTGATCGGTGCCGCACGGCAGCCGCTCGCCGAGCTGCGCCGCGATGGTCGACTCGACCTGCGCACCTTCGAGGCGTCCGGCGGCCACATCATCAGCCTGCCGCCCCTGCGCGAGCGCGATGACTTCGATGAGCTGGTGCGCCATTTCGTGCGCGAGGCCGGCGGCGGGCGGTCGATCTATGTCTGCCCCGAAGCCCTCGCGCTGCTGCATCGCCACCGCTGGCCCGGCAATCTGCGCGAACTGCGCAACCAGCTCCGCCTCATGCTCGCCCTGATGGGCGACGAGGCCAGCCAGCTGTGCCCCGAGGACATCCCGCCGGAACTGTTCGAGAACGCGGCGTGAGCCTTCGCCGGATCAGGCTGGCTGCACCGCCTCGCTGCGCGCCCGGGCGAGCGGCAGCAGCTGGATCGCCATCACGCACGCGAAGATCAGCCCGCCGCCCACCAACTGCATCGGCGTGAGCACCTCGCCGACCAAGATGCGCGCAGCGAGTGCAGCAAACAAGGTCTCGCAGCTCAGCAGGATCGCCGCATCGGCCGCGAGCGTGTGGCGCTGCGCGACCACCTGCAGCGTGAATCCCAAGCCGACCGAGAGGATGCCCGCGTAGGCGATCGACGGCAGCGCGCGCTCCAGCGCGTCCAGGCTAACGACCTCGGCGTAAAAACCGCTCGCCATGCCCAGCACGCCGCACATCACGAACTGCAGGCACGCGATCGTGATCGGCGCCCCGTGGCGCGCGGCGACCCGTCCTACCATCATCACGTGTGCCGCCCAGAACAGCGCGCTCGCGATCACCCACAGGTCGCCCGTCGACAGCGCCGAAAGGCTGCCGCCGCCGAGCAGGAAGGTGCCGCCCAGGCAGCCGGCGCTCGCCGGCCACACCGACCAGTGCAGGCGCTCGCGCAACAGCAGCGCGCTCGCGACCGGCACCAGCGGCACATACAGGGCGGTGAGAAATCCGGCATTGCTCACGGTGGTGCCGGCGATGCCAATCTGCTGGAAGGCCGCGCCGAGGAACAGCACCACGCCCAGCACAAGGCCGCCGGCCAGGTCGCGGCCATCCAGCCACACGCCGCGCCGCCCGAGGCGGCGCAGCTCGCGCGCGACCAGGGGCAGGATCACCACGGCGCCGAACAGGAAGCGCACACCGGTGAAGGTGAAGGGCCCCACGTCGCGCATGCCCGCCTGCTGGGCAACGAAGGCCGTTCCCCAGATCAGTGCTGCAACCAGCAGGAGGCCGTTGGCCTGCGCGCGCTTCATTCACCGGCTCCCATACAATTCATCTCGCCGCGATGCGGCCGAGGCGCCTTTATACCCGAGCAGCGGTCATCGCAGACGGTGCAAAAATGCCTTGCTTGAACAAATCGCCAATCAACCCTGCTCTTTCGTCAGATTAGTGGTATTTCGCTACAAAATTATCGATTCTGTTTGACGCCCGCATCCTTCAAAGTTCGGCCCTGCAAATCGGCATCGACCAGGGCCGTGAAGCTACGACCGGGCCCGGCGAACCACTCCTCGCCGGACCCGGTCGAACCCAATCCTTAAACCGCCGCGTACGACGCGTGACCCGGGGCAGACCACGACCATGACGAATCTCAACGTTAGCCTGATTGGCGTTCCCACCGACGTAGGCGCCGGCACGCGCGGCGCCAGCATGGGCCCCGAGGCCCTGCGCGTTGCCGACATTCACGCGGCGATCGCGGCCTTCGGCGCGGACGTGCGCGACTGCGGCGACCTCGCTGGCCCCGCGAATCCCAACCTGCCCGCAGTCGACGGCTTCCGCCATCTGCATCAGGTCGCGCAGTGGAACGAGATCCTGCATGAGGCCGTTTATGCCGAACTGCGTGCGGGCCGGCTGCCGGTGATGCTCGGCGGCGACCACTGCCTCGCGATCGGCTCGATCAGCGCCGTCGCGCGCCATTGCCGCAGCGTCGGCAAGAAGCTGCGCGTGCTGTGGTTCGATGCGCACGCCGACCTCAACACCGCGACGATGACGCCTTCCGGCAACATCCACGGTATGCCGGTCGCCTGCCTGTGCGGCCACGGCCCGGAAGTGCTGACGCGCATCGGGGGCCACATCCCGGCGATGCTCCCGGCCGAGATCCGCCAGATCGGCATCCGCAGTGTCGACGAGGGCGAAAAGCGCTTCCTGTGCGAACTCGGCGTGGAAGTGTTCGACATGCGCTACATCGACGAAGTCGGCATGCGTGCCGTGATGGAACAGGCGCTCGCCGGCGTCGACGAAAACACGCACCTGCACGTCAGCCTCGATGTCGATTTCCTCGACCCGACCATCGCACCGGGCGTCGGCACCACCGTGCGCGGCGGCCCCACCTACCGCGAGGCCGAGCTGTGCATGGAGATGATCGCCGACACCGAGCAGCTCGCCTCGCTCGACATCGTCGAACTCAACCCCGCGCTGGACCACCGCAACATGACCGCCGAACTGGCTGTCGATCTCGTCGAGAGCCTGTTCGGCAAGAGCACGCTGATGCGCATGCACCGGCAGACGCGCGGCAACCGCTGAACGGTCAGCCGTCTCGGTGCTGCCGGGTTCAGAAGTCGAGCCGCAGCGACACCCAGTGGCGACGGCCGACGACACGGTCGGCCGGGCTGCCGTTGGACTTGAACTCGCCGTGGTCGCCGTCGAGCGACTGCACCGTGTAGGCCACTTCGCCACCCTGCCCCGCGATGCGGAACGGGTAGCCCAGACGCGCGTCGGTGCGCACGTAGCTCCCGACCGCTGTGTTGCGCGTCCATCGCATTGGATCGACCCAGTAGCGCGCAATGGAGCCCTCCAGTCCGTACGGCAGCTTCTGCATCCACAGCAGGGATGAGGCTCGCCGCGGCGCGGATTCCTCGGCGAACGCGTCGACCAGCTCCTTGCGGCCGCGGCGGGTCACGAGGTTGCTCACAGGCGTGAGCGCCCCGCTCGAGTATTCGCTGTCGATGCGGATGAAGCTCTGCGACACCATCAGGCGCGTCGCGTCGAGCGGCTGCCACTTCCACTGATACTCGATGCCGTCGATGCGGATATCCTGGATCGGCACCACCTGATCCCCCAGCCGGTCGCGCACGTTGGGATCGACCTGGAACAGGCGGTCGCCCACGCGTTCGCGGAAGCGCCGCACGTCCAGGCTCATGCGCCAGTCCTTCCAGTCACCGAGGTAGCCGACTTCCCAGCTGTCCAGACTCTCGGCCGGCAGGTTGCGCGTTCCGGTCAGCTCCGCGCGCGTCGCGCTGCTGCGGAAGTTCGCGCGGTAGTCGAGGATGCTGGCCGTACGCCACGCCCGCGTATAGCCGACGCGGACGGTATTCGCGGTGTTCAGGTGAAAGCTTCCGCTCGCGCGCGACGACACGTTGTTGCCTGCGATCGAATCGTATTCGGACGAAAAGCCGAGGTTGCCCGTGAACCATGCCGCCGGCGCCCATTCCGCGTTCGCGAAGGCGCGGCTGACGTCGCGCGACACCTTGCCCTGCCCGTACAGCATGCTCTTCGAGCGCAACGTGTTCTGCCGCCAGCTCGCGCCCCACACGAGCCGCGTCTTGTCGAAGGGCGAGAAGGTGTGCTGCGCCTCGACCTCGTTGCGGTGACCGCGGTCACCGGATTCGTCAACATGCGCAAAACCGGCCGGAAGACCGGGGTCGACATAGTCGTCGCTCGCCTCGTCCACCGAATAGGCATAGCGCAGCGAGAAGTCGGAATCCTCGGACAGGGTGCGCAGCCAGCGCAGCTGCAGCCAGGTGCTCGACTGGTCGAAATCGCGGATCGGATTCTCCGGATCGCTGCGGAACAACTCGCCGCTGCGGTTCACGAAGTCCTTGTCCAGTCGTCCGACGGTCATCACCCCCTCGATCCGGCCCGCATGCATGTCGAGTTCGTCGCGCAAGCCGAGGCGCCAGGTGGCGCGCATGTCCAGCAGGCGCGAACGGAAGCTGTCGATCCAGTCATACCGGTCCTCCAGCCCGTCGTCGTCGAGCTGCTGGTAGGTCACGCGCAGCTCGCCGTCCTCACCCAGCCGCGCGCCGCCGCGCAGCGTGTAGTCGCGAACCCCCTGGCTGCCGTGGTTCGCCGCCACCGACACGCCGCGCACGAGCGCGGGATCGACGGTGATGATGTTGATCACGCCGAGGAAGGCGTTCGTGCCGTAAGACGTGGTGTTGGAACCGCGCACGACCTCGATGCGCTCGATGTCCTCGAGGGCGACCGGCATCAGCGCCCAGTTCACACCGCTGCGGAACAGCGGCGAATGCAGCGAGCGGCCATCCACCAGCACCTGCACGCGCGGCGAGTAGTCCTCGTCGGTGATGCCGTGATAGGTCACCCGCGCCGGATCCGTGTTGTGCGGAAAGGTCTGGAAGCCCGGCACAAGCCGGAACACGTCGTTGAGCGCGCGCACGCCCGCAGCCTTGATCGTCTCGCGGTCGATGACCGTGACCGCCGTCGGCGCATCCACCTGCCGCTGCGGCAGGCGGCTCACGCTCGCCACCACGGGCAATTCGCTGAAGAACAGATTGTCGTCGGCCCCCATCGCTGCGCCCGCAAGCGTTGCCGTCACGGCCATGACGGAAGCCCGCACGGTGCCGATTTTTCTTGTATTCACCTGCACACGACTCCCTTCGTCACGACGCAAAGTGCATGAGTATCGAAGCAGCCCTGCTGCGCGTCAATCACGCCCGCAAGCGCGAATGGAAGCCGCGGCAGCCACAACGCATGCAGCCGCCCGAACGCGAATCCGGCGCCGTGCCGGAACCCGCCGCACCGGTCACCGATCTTCCTGAAGGAAATGGGCGCGTTGCGTGCCCGCTTCGGGCGATACTGGCACCCCCACTCCCGCTGCCGGGGAAGGCGGCTGCCGGCCCACGGCATCGACGGGATCGACAAGGACGGACTCGAACCATGAAGCAGCTCGACGAATTGCTGGCGCGAATCCAGTCGCTGCAAGAGGATCTGGAAGCGGAGTACCGTGAGCGCCGCGAGGAACTCGAGCGCAAGCGCCTCGAGCTGGCCGATAACTTCCTGCGCCAGCAGCGGCGCTACAAGATCGGCCTGGTCCGCTACCTGCGCCGCACCAGGCTGCTGGTCGCGCTGACCTCGCCGGTGATCTACCTCGGATGGATCCCGTTCCTGCTGATGGATCTCTTCGTGACCGTCTATCAGGCGATCTGCTTCCCGGTCTACCGCATTCCCAAGGTGCGCCGCTCCGACTACATGGTGTTCGACCGCAGCGAACTTCCCTACCTGAACCTGATCGAGAAGTTCAACTGCTTCTACTGCTCCTACGGCAACGGCGTCGCCGCGTACACGCGCGAAGTCGCCGCCCGTACAGAACAGTACTGGTGCCCGATCAAGCACGCGCGCCGCATTCACCAGGCCCACGAGCGCTATCCGCACTTCTTCGACTACGGCGACGGCGAGGCCTTCCGCGCCGGGCTCGCGCGCCTGCGGCGGCAGTATGAGGAAGACGCACCACCCGACGCCGGACAGGCGGCGCACAAGCCCGACTGAATCGCCCCGCCGTGCCGGGACACGCAAGGCCGGCGACCGCCTCCCCCGAACATTCTGCCCAAAGCTGCCACAGTGCCCGTTGTGCCCTTAGAATGCGCCCCGCTGCACCCAAAACAACAACACAGGATATAGCGCATGCATTCGCGCAAGGCATTGCCGGCCCTCACGGTCGGTGCGATCGGCGTGGTGTTCGGCGACATCGGCACGAGTCCGCTCTACGCCCTGAAGGAAATCTTCAACGGCCACCACCCCATCCCCGTCACCCCTGAAAACATCCTCGGCATCCTGTCAATGGTGTTCTGGTCGATCATGGTGCTGGTGACGCTCAAGTACGTGCTGATCATCATGCGGGCAGACAACCGCGGCGAAGGCGGTTCGCTGGCGCTGCTCGCGCTGATCGTCGACAAGGCGAAGAGCCGGCGGCTCACCTGGGTCGTGTCGATGCTGGGGGTGTTCGCGGCGGCGCTGTTCTACGGCGACAGCATGATCACGCCGGCCATCTCCGTGCTGTCCGCGGTCGAAGGCCTCGGCATCGTCGCGCCGGGGATGCAATCCTTCGTGGTGCCCCTGACAGTCCTCATCCTCACCGTACTGTTCATGATCCAGCGCCGCGGCACCGGCGCCGTCGGCCTGTTCTTCGGCCCCGTCATGGTGGGCTGGTTCGCTGTGCTGGCCGTGCTGGGGGTCAACGAGATCATCCGCCACCCGGAAGTGCTCGCGGCCCTGAACCCGCTGTACGCGCTCGGCTTCATCGGCAATCACACCTCCCTGGCCTTCCTTGCGCTCGGTGCGGTCGTGCTCGCCGTGACCGGCGGCGAGGCGCTCTACACCGACATGGGCCATTTCGGCCCCTTCCCGATCCGCCTCGCGTGGTTCGGCTTCGTGATGCCGGCCCTGGTGCTCAACTACTTCGGCCAGGGCGCGCTGCTGCTGAACGAGCCGGCAGCGATCGAGAGCCCCTTCTACCACCTCGGACCGTCATGGGCCACGATTCCCATGCTGATTCTCGCCACGCTCGCCACGGTGATCGCCTCGCAGGCCGTCATCTCGGGCGCCTTCTCGGTGGCGCGCCAGGCCGTCCAGATGGGCCTGCTGCCGCGCATGCTGATCGTGCACACCTCCGGCCAGGAGCAGGGGCAGATCTACGTACCCTTCACCAACTGGACGCTCTATCTCGCCGTGATCGCGCTGGTGCTGGGCTTCCAGAACTCCTCCAACCTTGCCGCCGCGTACGGCATCGCCGTCACCGGTACGATGATGATCGACACCGTACTCATCGCCTTCGTGATGATCCTGCTGTGGCGCTGGAACCGATTGCTCGTCGCCCTCGTGGCCGGCTCGCTGCTCGCCGTCGACATCGCCTTCTTCGCCGCCAACGCGATCAAGATCCCGCAGGGCGGATGGTTCCCGATCGCGATGGGAATCGTCTCCTTCACGGTGCTGACGACGTGGCGCCGCGGACGCAGCCTCGTGCAGGAGGAAATCGCCAGGCAGGGCCTGTCGATGAACGACTTCATGGCCATGATCGGCAGCGTGCATCGCGTGCAAGGCACCGCTGTGTTCATGACCAGCTCCAAGGACGGCGTGCCCGCGGCCCTGCTGCACAACCTCAAGCACAACCAGGTCCTGCACGAACGCGTCGTCCTCGTCACCGTGCAGACCGCCGACACCCCCTACGTCAGCGAGCTCGACCGCATCTACCTGCACCACCTGAAGCAGGGCTTCATCCGCGTGGTCCTGCGCTACGGCTTCATGGAAGACCCGGACATCCCGAGCGCGCTGGACCACTGCAGCCGCTTCGGCGAACCCTTCGACATGATGGAAACGACCTTCTACCTGTCGCGCGAAACAGTGATCCCGCGCCTGAACCGCAGCCGCTTCGCAGGGTGGCGCGCGCGTCTGTTCGCGTTCATGACCAAGAATGCGACCAGTGCGACCGATTTCTTCCGCATCCCGAACAATCGCGTCGTCGAGCTCGGCACGCAGCTCGTGATCTGATGTCCTGACGATCGAGTCGGCAATCCGATACCGCCGTTCGCCCTGAGCTCGTCGAAGGGCAGGCGCAGGGCTCCGACTGCCTGCGCTACCGATCCTGCGGAGGTTCGCGGAAGTGCGCTTCCGCGAGTTGCGCCGCCACCGCCCACAAGGCCGGCGCGCCGCGCTCGATGGGCGGACGGCAGCGGGCCTCGACCTGATCCAGCGTCACCGCGCACTCGACCCAGGTGCCGCCGTCGGTCGCGGCGTTGTGCAGCATCGGCTGGAAGCGGTCGAGCGCCTTGGCGAACTTTGCGTCGTCGCTCTCGGCTGCCTCGAACTCGAACCACAGCTCGCGGAATTCGGCGGCCTGCCCTTCCGGCAGCAGTCCGAAGATGCGCTCGGCGGCCAGCCGCTCGCGCTCGGCCTGCCCGGCGTGGGTCGACGGAACGTGGAAGGGCACATCACCCGCGTCGATCTCGACGATGTCATGGATCAGCAGCATCTTGACGACGCGCACCACATCGACCGTGCCGGCGGCATGCTCGGCCAGCACCAGCGCGTACATCGCGAGATGCCAGGAATGCTCGGCGCTGTTCTCGCGCCGCGAGCGATCGATCAGCGGCGACAGGCGCACGACGCTCTTGAGGCGGTCGATCTCCTGCAGGAAGGCCAGTTGCCGGTGGAGGACGGACAGGTTCACCATGCTGCGGGCTCGATGAGGCTGCGGGGCCGCGATTTTAGCAGAGCCCGGCGAGCCCTTCGCCGCTCCTCCCGATGCAAAAGGGCCGGATGCCCTGGCATCCGGCCCTTGAAGCCCTTGGCTGCAAGCGCGCTTACTTCTTCGCCGCCGCGGTCTCCTTCTTCATCGCTTCGATGATAGGCTTGAAGGGCCCGTACTTGTGCTGCTCGGGGGTAAAGCCATCGCGATAAGGCGGGAAGTGCGCATCGACCGGCTTGTTGAAGCGCGCCGGGAAATCCACGTCCAGGTTGGCCTTTGTCGGCCTCGGCTGGCTGTTGATGTAGGCTGCCACATCGAAAGCCTGCTCCTCGGTCAGGACCGGCGCATCCGCGGTGATGCCCTTGGGCATGTTGTTGCGGATGAAGCGCGCGGCCATGATCACGCGGTTCATGCCTGCACCGTTGTTGTAGCTGTCCGCCCCCCACAACGGCGGATTGACATAACCTTGCGCATCACCGGCCTGCCCCACGCGCACGCCCTGGCCTTCCGGGCCATGACACGCCACGCAGAACTGATCATAGACCTGCTTGCCCTGGACCGGATCGGCCGCCCGATCCGGGAATTTGCTCGGTTTCGGCAGCC
Source organism: Aromatoleum evansii (assembly GCF_012910805.1). Taxonomy (GTDB): domain Bacteria; phylum Pseudomonadota; class Gammaproteobacteria; order Burkholderiales; family Rhodocyclaceae; genus Aromatoleum; species Aromatoleum evansii. Next base: position 74,066 of record NZ_WTVK01000022.1, on the reverse strand, counting down.
CCAGGCCGGCCACGTTCGCGCCGACCGGCACGTTCGACGACATGAAGTGCATATAGGTCATCACCGCCTTCATCTCGACGCTATCGAGCGGAAGCGGGCGCCCGTTCATTGAACGCTCCATGCAGCCGTTGATGCGATCTTCCATCGTCTGCACGGCGTTTTCGCGCGCCTTGTATCCCGGGTAACCGATGTAAGTGCCGACAAACCCGTTGCCGTCCTTCTTCGTGCCGCCATCGATATGGCAGGATCCGCAGGCCAGGTTGTTGCCCGCAAAACGCTTGGCGGGATCGGCAACTTCAGGGCCGATGAACTGGTAGGTCTTCAGCACGAGATCGCGGCCCATGCGCACCATCTGGCCATACTTGTCGTTGGGCAGCTTTTCGACGTCGGGAACGACCCACGGATACGCCGCCGGTGCTGCAGGTGCGGCCGCTGCGGGTGCTGCAGGCGCCGGCTGGGCCGGTTCGGCTGCGATCGAAGTTCCCGCGATTGCCGCCAGGGCGACCGCCACTGCATTCAGTTTCGCGCTCATCATAGCCTCCTTCCTGATTGGTCATCCTTACGGGTATCGCTGCTTCCGAACTGCGTTTCCACGGTTTGAACAATAGACGGATGGCATCTATGCAGAAATCGGTATGAGGGCCTGTTTGGCTAGATCAATCTCCCTATAGATGAGCAGGATTGGAGACGCTATAAAACCACTCTTCAATCAGACGTCTTATCAAACGGAGCGCTTGCCAGTACCCCGAAAGGGCTGCAATGGGAGCACCGCCGATCGGCGATGCTTATCATCGCGACGCCCGCCGACCGACCTCAGACGGCCGTGTTCGACAGGCTGCTCACGCGCCCGACCATGCTACATAGCGGCTTATCGCTCGCGTGCAGCTTCATGGAATGCACCACCGACGGGCGAAAACACATACTCCAGCACGGTCCGTTCAGCGATCCTGATCTCGGCTGTGACCTGCATACCCGTCGTCAGCGGATAGTCCCGTCCATCGGCTACGAGCACGGGTGAGGGCAATGCAATCAGTGCTCGATACATCGGCGCCCCCTGCGCCCGGCCCGAACCGTCCGCCGCCCCCTTTCCGGGTTCCGTCGCATCGGGGCTCACATGTTTCACACTTCCGCGGACCATGCCGTATTTCTGGAATGCGAAGGCTGCCAGCTTGAGTTGCACCTCCTGTCCCGGGTGAACGAAGCCGATGTCCTGGTTATCGATCCACACCTCCCCCACCAGTGGATCGCTGTCGGGCACAACCGTCATCAACACGGTGCCCGGCGCAACTACCGTTCCCTCCGTGTGGGTTGCAAGATCCTTCACGATCCCGGCACTCGGCGCCTTCAGTTCCAGCAGCGTCCCCCGGTGCTCGAGCTTGCGCACCTCCTGCTCCAGCCGTTGGTAAGCAGCCGAGACGTCAACGCGTTCCCGGAGCAACTGTTGACGATGCTGCGATTTCATCTCCTTCAATCGCCGCTCCGACTGCTCGATTGCCGCGCGATGCGAGGTAATCGTATGCTCCTGCGCACGCAGATCCTGCTCCCGCTCGATACGCAGACGCTGTCGGTCCATGGCCGCCAGGTTTCCCGCGTATCCGTCCTTTGCAAGCCGGCTGAATGCCTCTTCACTCGCCTGATAAGCCGGCAGAGTCGCCTCCAGCTTCCGCCTGATCTGCTCGGCCGCCGCCAACTCCTGCCGGGCGCGTTCGAGATTCGAGGCCTCCTGCGCCAAGGCATCGTCCAGCGCTTGCCGATTCGCGGCAAGTTGCCGGGCATATTCCAGGTGGAGGGCCGGAGGATCGTCGGCGCCCGGCTTCAGCGCCTCGCCGGACAACTCAGCGTCGATACGCCGCAACTGCAAGGATTTGTGCATGAACTCGGCGGTCACCGACTTGCGATCCGCCTCGTTGAGCAAGGGGTCCATCCGCATCAAGACCTGCCCGGCCGCCACCCGGTCACCCTCCCGCACCAGAAGCTCGGTGACGATTCCGGACTCGGGCGGCTGCACGACCTTCAGTTGTCCGACGGGGATCAGGCGTCCATTGGCGACCGCCACCACATCCAGCTTGCCGAACCAGGCCCAGAGGATCAGCGCGGCGAGCAATGACACCAGTACGAGAATCACCGCTCGCGGGAATGGCGACGGAGGAGCGTCAAAACGCAACAGGCCGGGCGCGAACTCGCCGGCCTCGGCCTTCAAACTACATACACGGCTCAGATTGGGCATGAATCAATCATCAAATGGGCAAACGGCGCCGGCCGAACGACCGGCGCCTCCGGTCATGTCTTTCAGCTCAGCTTGACCACGCCCTCCTGCAACTGAGCGAGCGGTTGTAGCGTCTGCGCCGCCACACCGAACTGTGCGTCGCCAAGGACAGACTGCGCCGCACCGACCCCGATTCCGGCCAAGGTGCCGTTCTTGCCATACTGGTAGGCCAGATCGCCCCCGATCGCGGCGGTATCGCTGCCCGACACATGGAACTCGAGCAGGGCCGATGACAGGTTCCAGCTCGTCAGGGCCGGATTAGCGGCCATTTCCTGATCGAAGCGGGCTGCGAGGCCCGCAAAATCGAACTGTTCGACTTTGCTGTCGAGTAGCGGATCGGCACCGGCGGCATCGAAGCCGGCCATGGCCTCGGAAATCACCTGCAGATTGGCAACACTGCGCAAATTCGCGGGAGCGTACCAGTCCAGCAGCGTGATGCTTTCCCCTGAACCGACATCGAGAATCAGGTTGTCCGCATCACGGCGCAGGGCCAGGTCGGAGTAGCTGATGCCCGTTCCGAGCGAGAGCGTGTCCTGAGCTGCGCCGTCTGCAACGAACATGTCGGCCCCGTCGCCACGATTGAACAGCGCGACATCGGCTCCCTCATTGAAGTTCACCCAATCGACGCCGGCACCACCAGCAACCACATCTCCCTGATAAAGGTAGATATGGTCCGACCCGGTTCCGCCGAACATGGCATCGTGGTTGTCTGCGCCGCCCAGGATATCTTGCTCACTACCGCCTTCGAGGATATCGACACCATCGGCGCCAACGATCAGATCATTGCCGGCTCCTCCACGCAGCACGTCATCGCCCCCGGCTCCGAGCAAGGTGTTCGCTGCGGCATTGCCGACGATTTCATTGTCCAGGGCATTGCCGGTACCGTCGATGCTGGCCGTCCCGGTAAGCACGAGGTTTTCGACCTGATCGGTCAGCGAGTAGGAGATCGATGCCTCGACCACATCGTGGCTCTCCGGAATGTCTGCAAGGAAGGGATTGGCGACCTGGAAAAGGTCGACGCCGGCGTTGCTGTCGCCCTCGACCAGGTTGCTGGCATCACTGACAAAGGTGATGAGCCGGCCATCAGCCGAAATCTTGGGACTGTTGCTCCACGAATTCGCCTGCTCTCCGGTTGCACTTACCGATACCCGCGCAAGCTCCCCGGTGAGCATGTCCTTGACAAAGATGTCGGGAGCAGCGTTCGTGTCACCGGCAACGAGTCTGGTCGAACTGCTCTGGAAAACGACAAAGCGGCCGTCAGCCGACACGTCGGGAATGTAATTCCCATAGTCATGTGCCGAGCCGTCGAAGCTTGTGGACACCCGGAGGACTTCGCCTGTCACCGTATCCTTGCGGAAAATGTCGGCCGTGTCGGGTGTGTCGCCCTCGACGAGTTGGGCGTCAGAATCGAAGACAACGTAACGTCCGTCGGCCGAGATTTCCGGATAGCCGCTGCTGTCGTTGCCTTCCGCGCCACTCGACGTGGTCGAGACACGGATCACCGTATCCAGCTCCGCATCGGCGAGGAACACATCCGAAGTGTTGTTGGTGTCACCATCAACGAGATTGGAGGAACGGCTTTCGAAGGTAACGAACCGACCGTCGTCCGAGATTGCAGTCACTGTACCAACATAGCTGTTGCCATCCGTGCCGGCAGGCGTATCCGACAGGCGGACAATTTCGCCGGTTTCCAGATTCTTGCGGAAGACGTCGACCTCGCCATTGGTGTCGCCGGCAACCAGGTTGCTCGCACTACTGACAAAGGCCACGTACTTGCCGTCGGCGCTGATCTGCGCGTATTCGCTATACGAATTGGCCTCTTCGCCGGTAACGCTGGCCGAGACCCGGACGACCTGGCCCGTTTGCGTGTCTTTGACGAAGATGTCGTCCGTGCCGTTGGTGTCACCGGCAACGAGGGTCGAATCGGCGCTGGAAAATACGACGTACCGGCCGTCGGCAGAAATGCTCTTCTCGCTGCCGCTCGCGATGTAGCTCAACGCCCCGCTCTCGGTGTCCTTCAAGACAATTCCACTGCTACCCGCGTATTGCGCGCCGAACACGACGTAGCGGCCGTCGGCGGACACGCCAATGCGCCCTTCGAAGGTCGCGGCAAGCTGGTCGCCGGTCCCGTCGCGTGAAATGAGCGCGATCGCAGGCGCAGTGGTGCCGGGAGCGGCGGCAGGGACTGTCTCGATCACCACGTCGCCGACGTTGTCGACGATATAGCGGTCGTCGCCGTCGCCTCCTTTGAGCGTATCGGCACCGGCGCCGCCATCGAGCGTGTCGTTGCCCGCACCGCCGTCGAGCTGGTCGGCGCCGCCATGGCCGTATAGCGCGTCATCGCCGCCCAGGCCGGAGATGAGATTGTTTGCGGCATCGCCCTGGAGCGTATCGTTGCCCTCGGTGCCGTCGATGGCGATCGGCGCCGCGGCGAGGAAATCGGCATTCCACACCGTGCCGTCGGCGAAGGTGACCTGCTCGATGCGGTTGCCCAGGCCCAGGAACCAGTTGTGGACGGTGATGCTGTCGGACGTGCCGTTGATGACCAGCTTGAGCTGATTCGTCGCGGTGGCCGGACGCAGGATGGTCACGTCGGCCGGATCGATACCCGCGCCGAAGGCGATGGTGTCGACCGCGGTCGAGCGCCAGTCGGCGTAGTCGTCGATGAAGTCCTGGCCATCGCCGAGGTTGAACAGGTAGGTGTCGGCGCCCTCCCCGCCCGCGAGGATGTCGTTGCCCAGGCCGCCGTTCAGGGTGTCGGCCCCGGCCACGGCATCATAGTCGCCATAGAGGACGTCATCGCCTTCGCCGCCTTCCATCACGTCGTTGCCGGCACCGCCATAAAGCGTGTCGTTGCCCGCCTCGCCGCGCAGTACGTCATTGCCCGCGTAGCCGTACACCAGGTCGTTGCCGCCGCGGGCCTCGAGCGTCTCGTCCCCACCGTTGCGTCCCTTGAGGATTTCGCCGTTGTCCGTGCCCACGATCGGCGCCGTCAGCACCTCCCACGGCGCAGCCGCCAGCGTCGCCGTGTCCCAGACAGTGCCGTCGGCGAAGCTCACCTGCTCGATGCGGTACTCGGTGCCGATGAACCAGTTGGCGACCGTGATGCTGTCGGTGCTGCCGTTGATCGACAGCTTCAGCGAGCCTTCTTCCGTGCCGATGCGCGTCAGCGTCACGTCACTGGGCTTGATGCCCGCGCCGAAGGCGAGTGTGTCGACTGCCGTCGAGCGCCAGTCTTCGAAGTCGTAAATCGTGTCCTGGCCGTCGCCGCGGTTGAAGACATAGGTGTCCGAGCCGCCGTCCCCCCCCAGGAAGTCGTCGCCCTGGCCGCCGTTGAGCACGTCGGCGCCCCAGTCGCCCCGCAGCACGTCGTTGCCCGCTCCGCCTTCCATCGCGTCGTTGCCGGCACCGCCAAAGAGCGTGTCCTTGCCACCCTCGCCGAGCAGCAAGTCGTTGCCGTCCTGGCCGGACAGAACATCGTCGCCGTCTCGCCCGAAGATCAGGTTTGCCGACCCGTTGCCGTTGAGCCCCTCGCCAAAGGCGCTGCCCTCGATCGCAAACGCCGCCGCAGCGAGCACATCAGCATTCCAGGTCGTGCCGTCGGCGAACTGCACCTGCTCGACCCGATTGGCCTCGGAGGCGAACCAGCCGCTCACCATCACCCGGTCGCCCGTGCCGCCCAGCACAAGGTACAGGTTGCTGGCGCTGTCACGATACAGCTGCACGTCCTGCGGGGTGATTCCGGCCTCGAAGCGGATGGTGTCCACGTTGCCCGCGGTCGTGTCCGAGTCGCTGATCGTGTCCACACCGTCGCCACGCCCGAAGACATAGGTATCGTTGCCCGCCCCGCCATCGAGCGTGTCGTTGCCCGCCCCGCCATCGAGCTGGTCGACGCCGCCATAGCCGTATAGCGCGTCATCGCCGCCCAGGCCGGAGATGAGATTGTTCGCGGCATCGCCGTGGAGCGTGTCGTTGCCCTCGGTGCCGTCGATGGCGATCGGCGCCGCGGCGAGGAAGTCGGTATTCCACACGGTGCCGTTGGCGAAGGTCACCTGCTCGATGCGGTACTCAGTGCCGATGAACCAGTTGCTGACCGTAATGCTGTCGGTGGTGCCGTTGATGATCAGCTTGAGGTGGTTGGTCGCCGCGCTCGGGCGTACGAGGGTCACGTCCGCGGGATCGATACCAGCACCGAAGGCGATGGTGTCGACCGCGGTCGAGCGCCAGTCTTCAAAGTCGTAGATCGTGTCCTGGCCATCGCCGCGGTTGAAGACATAGGAGTCCGAACCGCCGTCTCCCCCCAGGAAGTCGTCACCTTGCCCCCCGTTGAGCACGTCGGCGCCCCAGTCCCCACGCAGCGCGTCGTTGCCTTCACCGCCTTCGAGGACGTCGTTACCGGCACCGCCATAGAGCGTGTCGTTGCCCGCCTCGCCGCGCAGTACGTCATTGCCGGCATAGCCGTACACGATGTCGTTGCCGCCGCGGGCCTCGAGCGTCTCGTCCCCACCGTTGCGTCCATTAAGGATTTCGCCGTTGTCCGTGCCCACGATCGGCGCCGTCAGCACCTCCCACGGCGCAGCCGCCAGCGTCGCCGTGTCCCAGACAGTGCCGTCGGCGAAGCTCACCTGCTCGATGCGGTACTCGGTGCCGATGAACCAGTTGGCGACCGTGATGCTGTCGGTGCTGCCGTTGATCGACAGCTTCAGCGAGCCTTCTTCCGTGCCGATGCGCGTCAGCGTCACGTCACTGGGCTTGATGCCCGCGCCGAAGGCGAGTGTGTCGACTGCCGTCGAGCGCCAGTCTTCGAAGTCGTAAATCGTGTCCTGGCCGTCGCCGCGGTTGAAGACATAGGTGTCCGAGCCGCCGTCCCCCCCCAGGAAGTCGTCGCCCTGGCCGCCGTTGAGCACGTCGGCGCCCCAGTCGCCCCGCAGCACGTCGTTGCCCGCTCCGCCTTCCATCGCGTCGTTGCCGGCACCGCCAAAGAGCGTGTCCTTGCCACCCTCGCCGAGCAGCAAGTCGTTGCCGTCCTGGCCGGACAGAACATCGTCGCCGTCTCGCCCGAAGATCAGGTTTGCTGACCCGTTGCCGTTGAGCCCCTCGCCAAAGGCGCTGCCCTCGATCGCAAACGCCGCCGCAGCGAGCACATCAGCATTCCAGGTCGTGCCGTCGGCGAACTGCACCTGCTCGACGCGATTGGACACGGAGGCGAACCAGCCGCTCACCACCACCCGGTCGCCCGTGCCGCCCAGCACCAGGTACAGGTTGCTGGCGCTGTCACGATAGAGCTGCACGTCCTGCGGCGTGATTCCGGCTTCGAAGCGGATGGTGTCCACGTTGCCCGCGGTCGTGTCCGAGTCGCTGATCGTATCCACACCGTCGCCGCGCCCGAACAGGTAGGTGTCGTTGCCCGTGCCGCCCAGCAGCGTGTCGTTGCCCGCGCCACCGTCGAGCTGGTCGGCGCCTGCCTTGCCGTCGAGAATATTGTTTCCGGCATTACCGGTAAGTACGTTCGCGGCGGTGTTGCCGGTCGCGTTGAGATTCTCCGCTCCCGTCAGGGAAAGGTTCTCGAGGTTCGCTCCCAGCGCATAGCTGACGCTGCTCAGAACTGTGTCGGTACCCTGGTTTAGCGACTCGGTAACCACGTCTGCGGCATTATCGACGACGTATGTGTCGTTGCCGGTTCCACCCGCCATGTTGTCGGCACCGCTGCCGCCATCGAGCAGGTCGTTGCCGTTTCCGCCACGCAGCGTGTCATTGCCCATCTCGCCGTAGAGCGTGTCGTTGCCTGCGCCGCCGTCGAGGGTGTCATTGCCGTCGCGCCCCCAGAGTTGGTCGTCGCCCACGCCGCCCTTGAGGGAGTCCGCCTGTGGCGTGCCGGTGTATGTCGCCATTGAAAGTCCTTTGCAGAAGAGTTGTTGCGTTGAGAATTTCCGTCGAACGGGTGCTGCTGGTGCTGCCAATCAGGTCGTCGCGGGCGCCATCGGAACCGGCTCCTCCCGCCGGCCGAACACACTCAGGTGCTGCCCGTGCCCCATATCGCCAAGCGTGACCACCTCGTCGACACGCAGGCCGCGCGGCAGGTGATGCGCAATGAAGAGCACCGAGACACGCCCCTTGAGGCGGTTGATGGTTCGAGCGATCTCCTCGGCGGCGGGCGCATCGAGACCGCTGGTGGCTTCGTCGAAGATCAGGATGCGCGGTCGCTTGAGCAGCGCGCGGGCAATGGCCAGTCGTTGCTTCTGACCACCCGAGAGTCCGGAGCCGTGCTCGCCCACACGGGTCTGATAGCCCTGGGGAAGGGATTCGATATAGGCGTTGATGTCTGCCATCTTGCATGCCTCGATCACCTGATCGAAGCTGGCGTGCGGGTCGGCCGCTAGCAGGTTGTCGTATATCGTCCCCGAGAAGAGCACCGTTTCCTGAGGCACCACGCCGAAGTTGCCGCGCAATTCGTTGGCGCCGAGATGGCGAATGTCGAGTTCGCCCAGTTTCACCTGGCCGTCGGTCGGTTGCACGAAGCCCAACAGAAGCTTGGCCAGGGTGCTCTTGCCGGCGCCGGACGGCCCCATGAGGGCGACACATTTGCCAGGCGCCAAAGTCAGGTTGAAGCCCCGATACAGGTAGGGACGATCGTCCCCATAGCGGAAGCTCACGTCGCACATCGTGACGGTCGAGTCCGAGTTGCGCGCGCGCGAGGGCGTCAGTGAATAAGGCTCCGCGGGAGCATCCATGATGTCCCCGAGGCGACGGGCGGCAATGCTGACTTGCTGGTACTCCAGCCACATTCCGACCATGCGCATCACCGGCCCCGACACCCGGCCCGCGATCATCTGGAAAGCCACCAGCATTCCCACACTGAAGCCTTCACGGGTCATCGCCATCCATGCCCCGGCGCACAACACCGACAGGGTCATGAGTTGCTCGAGGGTGCCGGAGAATACGTTGTAGGTATTGCTGAGCTGGCGGGCATTGAAGCTCGCCTCAAGATAATCGGCGAGGTTGCGTGAAAATTTCTCGGTTACCTGGGCTTCCATCTGCAGGGTTTTCACCGTGCTCATGCCACTGACGTACTCGGTGAGGAATGCCTGGTTCTGTGCACCGACCTGGAACTGCTTGTTCATGCGGTCGCGCAGGATCGGCGTAACGAGCAGGCTCGCTGCCACGATGACGGTCAGGATGCAAAGGACGATCAGGGTCAGTTGCCAGCTGTAATAGAACATCACGGCAACGAAGAGAAGCAGGAATGGCGTATCGATGACCAGCGAAACGGCTGCCCCGCCCAGGAACTGGCGCACGGTCTCGATTGCCTGGATGCGGGTGGTGATCAAACCGGTCGCGCGCTTCTCGAAGTACGCAACCGGAAGGCGCACCAGCTTTTCGAACAGGCTCCTGCCGAGAACGGCGTCAACGCGGTTTCCGGTATGCAGGATGAGGTACTGGCGCAGCCAGTTGAGGGCCGCACTGAAGACTGCGAAAAGCACGAGCGCTGCCGCAACGACCTGCAGGGTGCTGGTCGAATGATGGACGATCACCTTGTCGATGATGACCTGCGTGAGCAGGGGTGTGGCCAGTGCCACCAATTGCAGCGCGAGGGATGCAAGCAACACGTCGCGCCACACGATTCGGTGCCTCAGCATCTCCGCGGCGAACGTGCGCAGCCCGAATCGACGCGTTACCCCCTGCGAATCAGGATCGGGATGCCCGGCGGTCGAATCCGGGGTCGCGAGAAGGGCCGTTCCGGCGTATGCACCCTCGACATCGGCCCGGTTCAGCGTTTCGGGCTGGTTTGCCCCCATGCGTAGCAGCAGAACCCTGTCGCGGTCCGCACGCAGGAGGAGTGCAGGAACTGCGGTACAGGACAGCACCGGATCGCCATCCATGCCACCTTCCGTGGCGGGCTGCGGATCCGCATCCGGCGAACCGGGATGAAGCAGAACCAGAAGGGGCGCAGCGACCTCGTCGAATCCTCGCACCGGGACACTCAGCGTCCTGACCTTGAGTCCCAGACGCGGAAGTGCCGCAACCAGTTTTTCCAGATCGTACTCGGGAGCGATATCGCGCAGGAGCAGTTCCGCAGAAAACGGGCGACGATGAAGCTGACACAGGCTGCTCAAAGCCCAGAGAAACGAGTCTCTTGAAAAGCGGACCATCTGCATACCGCCAGTCTCCTCCCGGTCGGCAGTCGTATGCTCGATGCCGAATCGTTATCGCATAATTTCAGGGCTCCGCATGATAGTGATTCAACATTTCATAAACAAGATTTAAATACCATTTACCTATGCATTCAGCAATTCGTTAGCACTTTAGTATTTTCTAATGGCATCAAAACCTCCGACTAATCTTGCGCAAGGACGGGCCCATTCTGGGAAGACTCAGGACTCGATGCGCAGGAGCGCCCGCGCTTCGCCGGGCGTCGCGACGGCGCGCTCGATTTCGCGCGCAATGCGGGCGATGCGGGCGACGAGTTGCGCGTTGCTGGTTGCAAGCTCCCCCTTGCGGAACCAGACGTTGTCCTCGAAGCCCACGCGCACATGCCCGCCCAGCGCGATCGCCATCGCGGCGAGCGGCAGTTGCGCGGCGCCGATGCCGGCAACCGTCCACGTTGCACCGTGGGGCAGTTGCGAACGCAGGAACATCAGCGACTCGGGCGTGCCGGCCATCGCACCGGGGACGCCGAGCACGAGGTCGACATGCACCGGACCCGCGACGACACCCTTGTTGATCCAGCGCTGCAGGCTGTGCAGCATGCCGGCGTCGAAGATCTCGAACTCGGGTTTGACGCGCAGTTCCTTCATGGTGTGGAGGAAATGCTCCATGTCGGCCGGCGGGTTGAGGAACACGTCGTCGCCGAAATTCACCGAGCCCATCGACAGCGTCGCCATCTCGGGGCGCAGCTCGACCGGCGCGAGACGCTCGGCAGCGGTCATGCCGACCGCACCGCCGGTCGACACCTGCACGATGACGTCGCAGCGCGCGCGGATCTTCTCGATGATCTCGGCGTAGATCGCCTTGTCCTGCGTCGGCGTGCCGTCCGGGTAGCGGGCATGGACGTGCACGATGGCGGCGCCCGCCGCGGCGCACTCCTCGGCCGCGCGCGCGATCTCGTCGGGCGTGACCGGCAGCGCGGGCTGCTGCTCGCGCGTGACTTCGGCGCCGGTCAGCGCGGCGGTGATGATGAGCTTGTCCATGGCGCGCTCAACGCACGTTGCGCTGGCACTCTGTCGGCACCACGCAGGTACCGGACGCGCGACAGACGACGATCGGCTCCGACAGTACGTCGCAAGCGGAAGGCTGGCCTTTGATCCCGGCCGGCACGATGACCTTGCGCGCCTCGAACTCCATCTTGCGCGAGGTCTTGCCCATGGCGACGATGCGGCCGGTGGCCTCGATGAAATCGCCGGAGCGCACGGGCGCAAGGAATTCGACCTTGTCGTAGGCGACGAAGAGGCCCTCGTCGCCGTCGCTGCGAATCAGAAGTTCGGTCGCGACATCACCGAAGAGCTGCAGCATCTTTGCGCCGTCGACGAGCTCGCCGGCGTAGTGGGCGTCGTGGGCGCTGATGCGCAGGCGGATGAGGCTGGTGATTTCATTATTCATGTTGTGTCCCTTATGCGGTGTGCCGCTTGATCCATTCGTTGATCGCGAAGGACGCGACGTCCTCCGCGTAGGACTTGGTGCCGAAGCCGGCGTCGTAGCCGAGCTCCTTCGCCAGCTCGTGCGAGATGCGCGGGCCGCCGACGACGAGGATCACACGGTCGCGGATGCCTTCGGCTTCGAGGAGATCCGACAGGCGCGTGAGGTTGTCGAGGTGGATGTTCTTCTGCGTGACGACCTGCGACACGAGGATCACGTCGGCCTGCTCCTCGATCGCGCGCGCAACGAGTTCCTCCGAGTCGACCTGCGCGCCCATGTTGATCGCGCGTACCTCGTGGTAGCTCTCCAGCCCCTTGTGGCCGTTGTAGCCCTTCATGTTCATGATGGCGTCGATGCCGACGGTGTGGGCGTCGGTCTCGATGCAGGCGCCGACGACGACCATCTTGCGCCCCATCTTCTCGGCGATCAGCGCGTTGATCGCGTCCTTGTCGAGGGTCTCGAACTCGGGCTTGGCGACCTTGATGCGCGAGAGGTCGACACGGTGCTTGCACTGGCCGTAGAGGACGTAGAAGGAGAAGCCCTGCCCCATGTCCTCGGCGTGCACGACGGCCGGTTCGTCGAAGCCCATTTCCAGCGCGAGCTGGCGCGCCGCTTCCTTTGCGTTCTCGTCGAGGGCGACCGGCAGCGTGAAGGAAAGCTGCACGCGGCCGTCGTTCATCGTGTCGCCATAAGGTTTGACGAAATTCGGCTCCACCCGGTTTTCGGCGACCGTTTCGGACGTGTGTAAAGTGAGGTGTTTGCTCATGTCGGCGCTCATCTCAGTTCGCTCCCGCCAGCATCAGGTCCGGGAAGGGGTTGTAGTAGTCGGGCGACTTCGCGATCACGCCGTCGAGTCCCTTGCCGCCGTCCATCGTGCGCGAGATGTCGGCGAAGGTGCCGCGACCGATCGCCGCCGGCAGGCCGATCTTCTCGATGTCGGCCAGTATCCCGACGGTCTCGGCGAGCACCTGCTGCGCGCGGGATTCGATCCGTCCGCCGGCCTTGAACTCGACTTCGTCGTGCAGGTCGCGCATCGTGCCGAACACGTACTTCGCGTTCTGGATCGCGAGGAAGCGGTCCTGGATGAAGGGGGTGTGGATCGCCTCGGTCATCATCCCGAGCAGGTGGATGTTCTGCCCCGTGAGCGTGCTGACGACGTTGAACAGCGCGTCCTGGATGTGACCGCGGAAGATGTTGCCCGTCATGTGCTTCGTCGGCGGCATGTACTTCAGGCAGGCCTCGGGGAAGACCTGGCGCACGAGCTGCGCATGCGCGACTTCCCACAGGAAGCCGTTCTCGAGGTCGGGGTTGATCTCGAAGGCGTGGCCGAGGCCCATCTGGTCGGGCTTGAGGCCCGAGATATACGCGAACTGCTCGTTGATGAGCTGCGACGCGAGCACCGTGTGCGCGGCATCGAACGCGTCGGCGGTCGTCAGGTAGTTGTCCTCGCCGGTGTTGATGATGATGCCGGCGTAGGCATTGACCATGCGCGAGAAGAACTGGTCGATGAAGGTGCGCTTCATGTTGATGTCGCGGAAGATGATTCCGTACATCGAGTCGTTGAGCATCATGTCGAGACGCTCCATCGCGCCCATCGCCGCGATCTCGGGCATGCACAGGCCCGAGCAGTAGTTCGTCAGGCGGATGTAGCGGCCGATCTTGGCGCCCACCTCGTCTAGCGCGGCGCGCATCAGGCGGAAGTTCTCCTGCGTCGCGTAGGTGCCGCCGAAACCCTCGGTCGTCGCGCCGTAGGGCACGTAGTCGAGCAGGCTCTGGCCGGTCGAGCGGATCACCGCGACGATGTCGGCGCCCTGCTCCGCGGCGGCGCGCGCCTGGACGATGTCTTCAAAGATGTTGCCGGTCGCGACGATGAGGTAGAGCCAGGGCGTGCGCGCCTCGCCGACCTTGTCGATCTGCTGTGAGCGCACGGCGCGCTGGGCGGCGATGTGTTCGCACATCTTCGCGGCGATGGCTTCGGCGGACTGGCGCGCGGCCTTGTCGTGCTTCGGACGGGCGAGCACGAGTTTGCCGGCAGCGACCGCTTCGGCGACCTGCTGGGCGGTCAGTGCATGTTCTGCCATCGCACCCGCGACAACGCTCGCAGCGCCGTGCGCCAAGAGCTTCTGCTCCTGCAGATGCGCGACGAGACGGTTCGGTAGCGGGATCTGATTGTCGTCCACGCCATCGACGCCCATCAGGCGCAGCGTCGCGCGCTCGACGGTGGTCGTCGTGTACTGGCTCATGTCGTCGAACACGCGGTGCGCGATACGGCGCGCAGATTCGCGCGCGCGGTCGATCTGGCCTTGGTCCAGATTGAGCTGACTCATTCGAAAACTCCTTCCTGCATAGTGTGTTCCTCGCGCATCACGTCGCTGACGACGTGATCGGGGAAGGCCCGGCGTGCTGCGTCGAGGAAGTCCCCGGCGTCGAAGCTGCCGCCGAGCGGCGAAAACGGATTGAGGGTGATGCCGGCGATGCGGATGCGCCTGAAAGCCGCAAGCCGCCCGCCCTTCGCCGTGAAGCTCGCGACGTCGGTCGCGTCGATGAAGAGCTTGGTGCCGTCGGCAACGACGACCGCGAGCGCCGGATGCTTCGCGAGCAGCGTGTTGAGCGCGTGCCACAGCGCGCGGCCGACGGCGCCGCTGACGGCAACCGTCTGGATCGCGGGTTCGTCTAGGCCCAGCAGCGTCGATGCGGCATTGAGCGTCGGGATGCGCGCGTCGAACACGCAGTCTCCGGCGCGGTTCCACACGCCGATGCCGCCGTGCGCGAACACGCCCATGCAACGCGCGGTCAGCACCTCGTCCGCGGCCGGGATGCCGAGGATCGCGAGCCGGTCGCGCGTCTTGCGGATCACGTCGGCAATGCCGCCGCCGATCGCCGCGCCGGTCGCGAGCACGACACCGTCGGCGATCGCGGGCGATGCGTGATGGCTGCGCCCCAGCGCACCGTCCAGCAGCACGAGCGCGCAGCCGCAGCCCTTCAGGATCGCGATGACCTTCTGCTGGTCGGAGCTGCGCGACGCGCCGGCGATTTCCATCTCGCCATGGTCGAGCGCGCGCACGATCAGGATCTCGCCCATCGGGCTCTCGATGCCGGTCGCGCCGATCTGCTTCCAGCGCACCTTCGCGCGCAACAGCGTGTCGCGCGCGGTGGCGACGAGGCTGCCGGGCCACACGAGCACCGGCGGCTTCGGGATCGAGAACACCTGGTCGCGGTCCTCGCCGTCGCGGCCGATCGACGTGATGCCGACCGTCGTGCCCTGGGCGTGCGCATGCGCGAGGAGATGGTTCAGGCACACCGTCTTGCCGGTGTTCTTGGTCATCCCCATCACTGCCAGCGTCGTCATGCCGGCGGCGCGGATCTCGCGCCACAGCGCGCTCCCGGTCATGGCCAGCGCCTCAGACATACAGCGTCTCGAAGAGGCGGCGCAGCGTGGGCGATTCGCGCAGCAGTTCCAGCGCGAACACCGCGTGATCCTTCGCGTAGCCGTTGCCGACGATCATCTCGACGTCCTTGCCCACGCCTTCGGCGCCGAGCGCGGCGGCGGTGAAGCTCGTCGCCATCGAGAAGAAGTAGATCTTGCCGCCGTCGCGCGTCGACAGGATGCTGCCCATCTCGGTGTTCGGGATGTTCACGCAGTTGATCACGACGTCCGCCATGCGCCCGCCGGTGAGTTCGGACACGGCCTCCATCATCGCCACCGCGTCGGTCGCATCCGCCCGCAGCGCGTGATCGACCCAGCCGAGCTCGCTCATGCGCCGGCAGTCCTTGTCGAAGGGGGACACGCCGATCACGCAGCCCGCGGGACCGGCGCGCTTCTTGGCCTCGTAGGTGCACAGCGTGCCGGACTTGCCGCCCCCGCCGACGACCACGACCGCATCGCCGGGACGCACCAGGCGCGCGGTCTGCGCCGGCGCACCGGCGACGTCGAGGATCGCGAGCGCGACCTTCTCCGGGATGTCGTCCGGCAGCTTCGCGTACAGCCCCGTCTCGAACAGGATCGCCTGGCCGTCGATCTCGACCTGGTCCTTGTCGGCGTGCACGACGCGGACCGCATCGATGCGCAGCGGCGTCAGCGACAGCGACACCAGCGTCGCGATCCTGTCGCCGACCTTCAGGTCGATCTTGCCCGCCAGCTTCGGACCGATCGCCGCGACGCGCCCGATCAGCATGCCGCCCGAGCCCGTCACCGGGTTGTGCATCTTGCCGCGCTGGCCGACGATGTCGCGCACGCTCGCCGCGATGCGGCCGAGGTCGCCCTCGGCCTCGGTCTTGATCTGCGTGAAGCTCGCGGCGTCGATGTTGAGCGCCGACACGTCGATCAGGATCTCGTTGTCGCACAGCGCCATCGTGTTGTCGATCTTCCACGCGCCTTGCGGCAGCACGCCTTGCGGCTCGACGACGCGATGCGTGCCATAGGGGGAACCGTGCTTCATCCCGGCCCCCTTACGCGCGACTCTGCGACGGGACGCGGAAATCCAGGCCCAGGCCCGGCATCTCGACGGTGTCGCCCTTGTAGTTGCGGCACTTGATCGTCGTGCCCTGGCCGTCGCGGCGGATCTCCTCGGTCACATAGGTCGGGATGATCGGCAGCTTGCCGAGCCCGCCCAGTCCATCGACCACGAAGGTCGGCACCGCCGGACCGCTGATCCAGCCGCGGATGCCCTCGTACAGCTCGAGCATGCGGTGGTAGGGCACGATGAAGTGGTGCGCGCCCTCGACCATGTCGGTCGAATAGACGTAGTACGGCCGCACGCCCATCTCGATCGCCTGCATGAAGAGCTCGCGCAGCACGCCGACGTCGTCGTTCACGCCCTTCAGGCACACCGTCTGCAGGCCCATCATGATGCCGGCCTTCTGGATCAGCTTGACGCGCTCGCGCAGCAGCGGCGTGATCTCCTTCGGGTGGTTGATGTGGATGTTCACCATCTGCACGCGATGCTTCTCGAGGATCGCACACAGCTCGGGCGTCACGCGGGTCGGCAGCTGCACGACCATGCGCGAGCCGATGCGCAGGAAGCGCACGTGCGGCGCCCGTTCGCGGATGGCGCCAAGGATGTAGTCGAGGCGCTCGTCGTCGAAGGTCAGCGGATCGCCGCCCGACAGCAGCACGTCGTCGATGTCCTTGTTGCTCGCGATGTAGTCGATCGAGCGCTCGATCTCGTCCTTGTGCACGGAACCGCTCGGCTGCGACACCATGCGCTTGCGGGTGCAGAAGCGGCACAGCGTCGAGCAGGTGTTCGACACCAGGAACAGCACGCGGCGCGGGTAGCGGTGCACGACGCTGGTGCCCGGAACGGTGTCGCCCTCCTCGCCCAGTTCGTCGAGCAGGGTGTGGAAGCCGGGTTTCTGCTCCTCGTGGCGCGACGGCAGGTACTGCAGCCGGACCGGGCAGTTCGGGTCGTTCGGGTCCATCAGCTGCGCCATGTAGGGCGTGATCGACACCGCGAACTTCTCGTACACGGTCCCGTTCACGTCCTCCATGTTGTTCAGGACGTCCTTCAGCTCGGAGTGGTGGGTATAGCGGCGGGCGAACTGCTTCTGCCAGGGTTCGGAAGCCGGATCGTAGGCTTCCAGTTCGGCGCGCGTCAGCAGCTGGCGTGGCGAGATCACGACTTTCTGCAGCATTTTCCTGTCCCTCTTGTTCGTCGTTATGAATGGCCGCTGGGGCCTGACGAAGACGAGTTTAGGGATGGGCCGCGCCGGCCTGAACAGGCAAAGTGACTTTGAATATGCCCGTGAATCGGTCAAAATGACCGAGGTTCGGACAATCTGATTTTTACCCTGCAAAACCCATGGACGACCTCGACCGCCAGCTCATCGAGCTGCTCAAAGTGAATGCCCGCCTGCCGGTCGTGAAGATCGCCCAGGCGCTCGGCTGTGCGCGCAGCACGGTGCAGTTGCGCCTGAAGGCGCTGGAAGATTCGGGAACGATCAGCGGCTACACGGTCAGCGTGACGAAGCCGCAGTCGACGCGTTCGATCCAGGCGATGGTGCTGATCTCGATCGAATCGAAGAACGAGCCGGACGTCGTGCGCGCGCTGAGGAAGCGCCACGAGATCACCAAGCTGTACTCGGTCAGCGGCCGCTACGACCTGTGCGGCATGCTGGAAACCGAGACCACGCACGAGCTGGACGCGGTGATCGACCGCGTGCGCGCGATCCGGGGCGTGGTGGATACCTTCTCGACCATCCTGCTATCGACGAAGCTCGACCGGCCGGGCTGATCCGTGCGACTTGCACGTAAGCCGAGCCGAGGGCGGTGAGCCGCCCATCCTTCGTTCTACGGCGGCGCCGCGAATCCCGCCCCGACTGACACACCGGCGTCACGCAAGCGCCCCGCTCCCCTGCTCCTCGCCTCCGACCCAATGAGCATCCTCGACACCTGCACCGAAACCGACATCACACGCTGGCTCGGGCCCCACGAGGTCGCCAAGGGGCGCGCCTATCTGGGCGCGGTATCCGACCTCGCCCGCGATGGCGAAACCCTGCGCGCCCGCGTCCAGGGCACACGGTCGCGGCCCTACCAGGTGGTGGTGCAATTCATGGGCGCCTCGCATTCCCGTTCCGCGCGACCCGTCTCATACTGCTCCTGCCCCGTCGCCATCGACTGCAAGCACGTCGCCGCGACCCTGCTCCGCTGGCTCACGGTGCGCAGCAGCGATCCATCACGCCCGCGCGAACAGATCCTCGCCTGGATCGAGGCATTCCGCGGCATCACGGCACAGCAGCCGCCGGCGACGCGCAAGCCCGCGCCCACCGCGCAGCACGCGCTCCTCTATCTGATCCGCTTCCACAACGGCTACCAGCAGTACGCCATCACCTGCTTCAAGGCGCGGCGCGGCCGCGACGGTTCGGTTCGACAGGCCGAGAGCTGGCAGAACATCGAGCGCGCGCTCGACACGCCGCCGTCCTTCGTCAATGACGCGGACCTGGAGATCCTGGGCCTGCTCTGGAGCCAACGCCCGCGCGGGCGCTTCTTCCAGGACGCGCTGCCGCTCGATGGCCGCAACGCCGAACAGTTGATGGCACGCCTCGCGCGCTGCGGACGCACGCATTTCAATGACCTTGGCACAACCCCGCTGAGATTGGGCGAAGCACGCGCCGGGTCGCCGGAGTGGCACAGCACTGCGGACGGGCGACGCGCGCCGGGACTGCGCCTGACGCCTCCGGCGGAGGTCGTGCTGCCGCTGCTGCCGCCCTGGTACGTGGACCGCAAGGCGAACGAGATCGGCCCCGTCACCCTCGACGCCCCCGCCGAACATGTCGTGCGCCTGCTGTGGCTGCCGCCGCTGACGCCGGTCGAAGCCGAGATGATCAGCGCGACGCTGGCCGAACTCGCCCCTGCCCTGCCATTGCCGAGCACGCTCGGCGAACCGCCACTGGAACTGTCCGGCCCGCCCGTGCCGGTGCTGCGCATCGACACGCTCTCCACATACGACGTCCACTTCCGCAACTACCCGCGCTATGGCGCGACGCTGTTCGACTACGCGACGCTCGCGTTCCGCTACGGCCCGCTGACGATCCCGCCCGGCAACGCGCCGATGTTCCACACCCTGCCCGACGGCCGCAGTGCCCGCCTGCAGCGCGACACCAAGGCGGAATCGGCCGCCCTCCGGCGCCTCGGTCAGGCCGGGCTGGGCAAGGTGGGCCTGCGCAGCGTCTCCAGCGCCTACGGCGCCCTCCCCGAACATGCCTTCGGCCTCGCCAGCGAGGACGCCTGGGGCCCGTTCACGGCAAACGAAATCCCTGCCCTGCGCGCCGAAGGCTGGGCGATCGAACTGCCGCCCGATTTCCGCCACCACGCCATCGACATCACCGACGTGACGCTCGACGTCGACGAAGCCGATGGCGGTTGGCTCGACATCTCGCCCGGCATCGAGGTCGACGGCCGCACGCTCGCCCTCGCGCCGCTGCTGGCCGAACTCTTCGGGCGCGACGGGCGCTGGCTGGGCGGCGGCCTCCATCGCATCGCCGACGAGGAGGCGATCATCCTGCACCACGACGACCTCGGCCGGCTGCGCATCGCGGCCGGGCGCCTCAAGCCGCTCGTCGGTGCGCTGGTGGACCTGTTCGACCGCCCCGAAGGGGCGCTGCGCGTGTCGCGTCTGGACGCTGCGCGGCTGGCCGACCTCGACCTGCCCGGGCGCGGTCGCGACGCGCTCGCCGAGCTCGCCCACCACCTGCGCGACGCCCGCGGCATCGAAGCCGTCGCCGCTCCCGCGGATTTCAACGCCGTGCTGCGTCCCTACCAGCTCGAAGGGCTCGCGTGGCTGCAACACCTCGTGCGCCACGATCTGGCCGGCATCCTCGCCGACGACATGGGCCTCGGCAAGACCGCGCAGACGCTCGCCCACCTCCTCACGGAAAAACACGCCGGGCGGCTCGACCGGCCTGCTCTGGTGATCCTGCCGACCTCGCTGGTGTTCAACTGGCAGGCCGAAGCGGCACGCTTCACGCCCGGCCTGCGCGTGCTCAACCTGCACGGCCCCGACCGCCACAGCCGTTTCGAGCAGCTCGACGGCATCGACGTCGCGCTCACCACCTACCCCTTGCTGTGGCGCGACGCCGACGCGCTGCAGGCGCACGAATGGAGCCTGCTGATCCTCGACGAGGCGCAGACGGTAAAGAACGCCGCGAGCAAGGGCGCCCAGGTCATCCGCCAGCTGCGCGCCCGCCATCGCCTCGGCCTGACCGGCACGCCGCTGGAAAACCACCTCGGCGAGCTGTGGGCGCAGTTCGACTTCCTGCTGCCCGGCTTCCTCGGCACCAGCAAGGACTTCACCCGCCTGTGGCGCACGCCGGTCGAAAAGCGCGGCGACACCCAGCGGCGCGACCTCCTCGCCGCCCGCATCAAGCCCTTCATGCTGCGCCGGCGCAAGGAAGACGTCGCGAAGGAGCTGCCACCCAAGACCGTGATCGTGCGCAGCGTCGGCCTCGAAGGCGGGCAGCGCGACCTGTACGAGACCGTGCGCGCGGCCATGGACGACAAGATCCGCCACGAGATCGCCGCGAAGGGCTTCGCGCGCAGCCAGATCGTGATCCTCGACGCGCTGCTGAAATTGCGCCAGGTGTGCTGCGACCCGCGCCTGCTGAAGAGCACGGCTGCCGCGGCCAGGGTCAAGGAGCGCGCCAAGCTCGACTACCTGATGGACATGCTCCCCGAGCTGATCGCCGAGGGCCGCCGCATCCTCGTGTTCTCGCAATTCACGCAGATGCTCGCGCTGATCGCCGCCGAACTCGACCGCGCCAGGATCAGCTGGGTCGGCCTGACCGGCGACACGCGCGACCGTCGCACGCCGGTCGAGGATTTCCAGCGGGGGCGCGCCTCCGTGTTCCTCATCAGCCTGAAGGCGGGCGGCGTCGGCCTCAACCTCACCGCGGCCGACACAGTGATCCACTACGACCCGTGGTGGAACCCCGCCGCCGAAAACCAGGCCACCGACCGCGCCCACCGCATCGGCCAGGACAAGCCGGTGTTCGTCTTCAAGCTGATCTGCGCCGGCAGCATCGAGGAACGCATCCTCGCGCTGCAGGACCGCAAGGCGGCGCTCGCCGCCGGCGTGCTGTCGGAAGACGCCGACGCGCTCGCGAAGTTCGGCGCGGACGACATCGCCGCGCTGCTCGCACCGCTGCCGGCCGCGACGGCCTGAGTCAGCTGCGGACGGCCGCGTGGCGCCGCAAGCACTCGGCGAACGCGCCTTCTTCCAAGCATCGGCATGCTATATTTGCCATCAAATTTGATGTCTTTTTTCAACGAGGTGCCCGATGGACAAGATCATCGCCAGCATGACGGTGAGCGTGACCGAGCTCAAACGCAACTTCGCGGGCATTCTCAGGGAGGCCGACGACTGTCCCGTGGCCGTCCTGAACCACAACCGGCCCGAAGCCTACCTGCTCTCGGCCGCGCACTACGAGCGGCTGATGGCCTACCTCGAAGACCTCGAAGACGCCCGGACGGTGCGCGAGCGCGCCGACGGCCCGTTCGTCGAGGTCGGTCTCGATGACCTATAGGCTGCGCTTTCACGAACTCGCGCTGCAGGAGTGGAAAAATCTCGACGGCAGCCTGCGCGCACAGTTCAAGAAGAAGCTGGAAGAGCGGCTGGCCAACCCTCGTGTTCCCTCGGCCGCACTCGCGGGCATGCCCGACTGTTTCAAGATCAAGCTGAGAAGCGTCGGTTACCGACTCGTCTATCGCGTCGACGAGGATGTCGTCTTCGTGACCGTGATTGCCGTGGGGCGCCGGGACCGGAACCACGTCTATACGCAATCGCAGGGGCGGCTCGAAGAATAGCCCCGCCTTGATCGCACCCAGCTCGTTCAACGACGCGCGAGCCAGGAGGGTCACAGCGCTCTGGGGTTGCGGACCTGCACGCAGCCCGGCCACAACTGGTCCTCCTGATCGAGAACGAGCAGTTCCAGCTCTCTGAGCTTCTTCAGGTCGCGGCTACGCGTCTTGTCGTTCAGCTTCAGGTAGAGGCTCGCATACCACGGCGTGTGCCGAAGTTCGCCAAGCGGCACGGGGCGGCCCTGGGTCAGCAGTTGCGACACGATCGTGTATTGGCGCGAATTGATCGCCTTGCTGTCCAGTAGCTCACGCGTCCGGCTCTGGAAAAGCAGGATGCTGACGAGACGATTGACGCGATCATGCAGCGCGTTGATCGTCAGGAGCATCCCCTCTTGGTGAAACAGCACGAAGGCCGTGTTCGGATGCGACTGATGCTTTTCGGCCGCCTTGCGGCAGGTATTGAACAGCGTGAAATAAGCGTCGATGTTGTCGAGGTAATAGCGCGCCAATGCAAAGGGGGCGTACTCGTAGCCGGCTGCCTGCAGCAGCGTGGCCTCGATGACCCGCCCCACACGCCCATTGCCATCCCAGAAGGGATGGATCAGTTCGTAGTAGTAATGCACCAGCGGCGCACGCACTAGCGGATGAACCCCGGCTTCCACGAGTTGTTGGTGCCAGGCTATCAAACCCTCCAGCAGCCGCCAGATGTCGCGCTCATACTGAGGCGGCTTGTATCGCCCGCCATGCTGCGGGCTGCCGACGTGCGTAATGCGGCCTTTCGGGTTGTTTCGGATCAGCCCCGGCCGGTTGTCGGCGTGGGGGACGTCCTGGGTGACCAACCCGTGGATGGTGGTAATGAAATCGATCGAGAGCGCCCACGCCGGATCAAGTGCAGCCTGCCGCGCCCGCGTGTAAGCAGCCTTGATGTTGAGCACTCGCCGCTGCTCGATCTCCTGCACCTGTGCAGGGTCGAGATCCATCGCCGCGCGGGTTTCGTCCTCGGTGAGGGCGCCACCTTCGATCGTGTTGGTCCCGTAGATGCTGCTTGCGATGACCTCGCGTTCGAGCTTGTTGGCGACCTGCGCCAAGGGGGAGTGCGCAAACCGCGTATGGGCATCCTCGACGCGCTGCATCGTCAGACGGAGTTGTTCTGGATCGACGCCGATCTCGAACAGCACCGGCCCGAAACGGTCGGTGTCGACGCGAAGCCGGATGTCGGGGATTTCTGGGGCGATCATGTCCGCTGGAATGTCCGTGACTGATATGGCAGCTTATATCGTAATATCAATTGCTTGGCGTTGTTTGAGGCGAATTTTTGTCCACAGGAATGTCCGGTGCCATTGGCATCATAATGGAACCGTCGCCGCGCCGCTCACCCCTGCAGCCGGTACGCCTCGCCCTCGCGTTGCACCATGCCCAGCTCTTCCAGCGCCTCGATCACCGACAGCACGGCGGCTTTCGGGGAGCGTTTGAACTGGCTGGCGACCGCTTCAGGCGGCAGGCTCTGGCGGGCGAGCGCGGCGCGCACGGCGGCGACCTGTTCGCGCATGTTCTTCGGCCACGCGAGCTTGCCCGCGGGCGCGGCGGCGGGCGCAGCTTCCGCTTCGTCCGCTGCGCCGAGCTCGGCTTCGACCTGCTGCGGCGCGGTCGCGGCGCCGGGGTTCTGGTAGTCCGGACGCAGCCAGCGCACCAGCCCGCGCGCTTCCTCGGCGGCGCGCTGGGCGTTGAGTTCGACGAGGCGGCGCAGCAGTTCCTCCTCGACTTCCGCCTGCGCCTCGGGTTTGTCGGGCAGCGGGGTCGTCGCGCCGGGGCGGCCGACGAGGCTGGCGGCGAGGTCGTTCCAGCCGTAGGCGTCGAACACCGCGGTGTCGAGCGCGTCGTGCAGTTCGCACAGCACTGACACCAGGCCCTGCTCGTGGATGAGCTTGTTCTTGGCGGATAGCGCCTCGCCGCTGCGGAGCTTTTCGAGCACGTTGTACATGCCGGTCAGCGTGAGTGCGGCGGCGGACGCGGCGCCTGTGCCACCTGAAACCGTTCGGGCTGAGCCTGTCGAAGCCCCTTCGATGCCGACGCCCTTCGACGGGCTCAGGGCGAACGGGGTATCCCGTCCCACGGACGATTCAAGAACGCGGCGGCGGTGAGCGTCGATCTGTTCGGCGAGGTCGCGGATGCGGGATTGCTGGGCGGCGGTGGCGTCGGGAAAGGGGAAGGTTTCGAAGCAGGGCCCGTTCTGCCAGCGAGCGTCATTTCCCAGTCCCATGCGGCCGCCTTGCGACAACGACCAACAGACATGAATGCGACTGCTCAACGTTCCAAGAATCAGCGGTGTTTTGATCGATACCCCCGGCTGTCGTAAGATCAACTCATCCACTGCTGACGCAAGCCTCGTTGAATGGCCATGGATCGCGATATCCAGACCGCGCATGACATCATCCGGAGCCTCCTGCCCGCCGATCAGGCACGCCTGTGGCTCTTCGGATCGCGCGCGCGCGGCGATGCGCGGCGCTGGTCGGACATCGACATCGCGGTGGAGCCGCTGACCGAACTTCCCGCCGGCACGCTCGCCGAACTGCGGGAGCTTCTCGCCGAATCCAGCATTCTTCTGGACGTCGATCTGATCGATCTGTCGCAGGCCGGCAAGACCTTGCGCGACGCGATCAAGACTGAGGGAGTCGCATGGACCGATTGACACACCGGCTGGAACAGGCGGCGCGTGCCCTGGCTTCGCTGGAGCAGCTCGCCGGCATCGCGTCGCCGAGCCTGATCGAACGCGACGCGGCGATCCAGCGCTTTGAATACACGGTCGAAGCATGCTGGAAAGCGGCCCGCGGCGTGTTGTCCGAGCGCTACGGAACCGAACTCGCCAGCCCGAAGCCGGTTGTCCGCGCCTGTGCGCAGAATGGACTCATGACCGAAGACGACGCCCGCGCCGCAATGGACATGATCGACGACCGCAATCTCACCTCGCACACGTACAACGAGGAACTGGCGATCGCGATTTTCAGCCGCCTGCCGCTCCACGCAGGGCTGTTGCGGCGCTGGCTCGAGGCGCTCACAGACTCGGGCGCATAGACGATCGTTTGTGCGTAAAGGCACAAACGTGGGGAGGGAGGAGCAAAGCGCGTCCCGCCGATCCACCGCCCTACGTTCCTACACCGCCAGCGCGCGGACCTTGCCGCCGGCGACCATTCCGAGTCGGCGCATTACCTCCGGCGAAATGCTCAGGCATTCGCCCTCGGGCGCGCCCGCTCCCACCATCACGCGGAAGCCCTCCCCTTCCCCGGCCGCGAGCCACCATGTCTGCGCGCCCTCGCCCGCCTCGTCGGCGTCCGCAAGCAGCTCGCGGCTGTTCGCGACACCGTTGAGCGTGCGCGTGTGCGCCTCCAGCACCATGCCCGCATCGAAGATGTCCACATGGTTCTCGAAGTGGAAGCCATCCTGCTCCAGCAGCGGCACGAGTCCGGCGACGACCGGGTGAATGCCGCCGACGGTGGCCTGCGCCGATTCGGGCAGCAGGCTCAGGTAGACCGGGTGCTTGGGCATCAGCTCGGCGATGAAGGCCTTGCGACCCTGCGCGACGAGGCGCTCGGCACCGCGCTGGTCGACCTTGAAGAAGTGCCGCCCGACCGCTTCCCAGAAAGGCGAGGTGTCGTCGGGACCGCGCACGCCGTGCATCTCGATGATGGTACGCGGGGCGAATTCGGCCAGTCGGCCGGCGATGAAAAGCTGCGCCGCCTTGGTCAGCAGCGCCGCGCCGCCCATGCCACGCGCGGCGCGGCGCACGTACAGGCTGTGCAGTTCGCTGCAGCCGGTGAGGTCGTTGCACAGGTACAGGACGTCGTGGCAGCGCCAGGACTGCAGGCGCGAGCTGGAATGGACGATCTTGCCCAGGCGGTAGTCGTAGAACGGCTGGTCGAGGCCGATGCTGCACACGAGCTGCACGCAGCCGGCGACTTCGCCGCTCGCGCAATCTTCCAGCAGCAGCATGTAGCCGCGCTCTGCGTCGCTCGCCTTGCCGGCCAGGCTGCGCTCCACCCGCTCCAGCGTCGCGCGGCTGGCCTCGGGCGATTCGGCATGGCGCTCGAGCGCGCCGTCCGCCTCGATCACGAGCGCATGGAAGGCCGCGGCGTCGTCCGCACGCGCGACGCGCACGATGAAGCGTCCGGCGGAAGCGGGAAGGGAAGCCTGTTCATGCCGGGACACAGCACACCTCGTCGTCGTCGATCAGTTCGAGCCGGCTCGCAGCATCCGCGGTCGTCGCGAGGCGGCCGTCGGGGCGCCGCAGCGCGGGCGCGAGCACGGCGCGGAAGCGGCTCGCTTCCCCGTTCGCAAGCAGGCATTCGGGTTCGCTGCGCCCGATGGTGCCATCCACCACCAGCGGAAGCTGCTGCGCGACGCGGATGGAGCGCGCCAGCCCGCGCTTGACGCAGAAGGTCGGCCCGCCGTCGAACACATCCACGTAGCGTTCGGCCTCGAAGCCCTCGTCGATCAGCAGGCCGTAGGTCGGCATGTAGCCGGCGCGGGTCTGGCCGAGCACGTTCTGCGCGCCCTCGGGGAGCAGCGGCACGTAGATGGGATGGTGCGGCATCAGCTCAGCCATGAAGCTGCGGTCCTTGCCCAGCGCCAGCCGCTCGGCCTCGCGGTAGGAGACGCCGAAGAACTTGCTGCCGACGGCGGACCAGAACGGCGATTCGCCCTCGTCGTCGACCATGCCCGGCAGCGGCGCGATCAGGTCTTCGGCAAAGCGCCCGGGATGCGCCGCAATGAAGGCCAGCGCGGCCTGCACGAGCGCGCGCTCGACACGGGCGCGGCGGCCATCATGGGCCACCAGCGGCGGGCGCAGCAGCGTGAAGCCGGAGAGCTCGTGGCTGAGCGTCAGTGCATACATGCGGTGATTCACGCCCAGCTCGGGCGAGGCATGGATGATGGTCTCGTTGCGGAAGGAGTAGTCGGCGCCGGGATAGCCCGCGGCGGCGGCGACCAGCATCGCACCGACGAGCGCATCGTCGTCGGTGGCGACGAGCAGGTACTGCTCCTCGCCGGGGAAGTCGATGTCGGCGGCGAACGAGTCCTCGCTCAGGGCGATCAGGCGTTCGAGCAGCCTGGGGTCGTTCGGCAGCGAGACGTCGGGTGCGCCGGCGCGCGCCGCGGTCTCGGCCAGGGCTTCCAGGTCGGAAAGCCGGGCGGGGCGGATCGTCAGCATGAGGGCTCCGTGGGGGGCGCGCCGGCGGCGCGGGTTTCCGTTGCCTGGCTGCCGGTGAGCGTGGCGCGCGAGCGGTCCTCGCGCGGCGTGATGCCGAAATGGGCGCGGTAGGCGGTCGCGAAGTGCGAGCCGGACGAGAAGCCGCAGGACAGGCCGATCTGCACGATGGACTGCTGCGTGCGCACGATGAGCTGGCGCGCGCGCTCGAGCCGCAGTTCCTGGTAGTAGCGCGACGGCAGGATGTCGAGGTTCTGCTTGAACAGGCGCTCCAGCTGGCGGCGCGAGATGCCCACGCATTCGGCGATCTCGTCCGAGCCGAGCGGCTCCTCGAGGTTGGCTTCCATGACCAGCAGCGCCTCGGTGAGCTTCGGGGGATGCTGCGAGATGCGGCTCGTCGCCGGCACGGCCTGTTTCTCGTGGCCGGGGCGGATGCGGTCGAGCCCGAGTTGGCGTGCGACGTCGTCGGCGAGCCGCGGCGAGAGCTGCTGCGCGATGACGCACAGCATCATGTCGAGCGTCGCCTGGCTGCTGGAGGCAGTGAGGCGGTCGGCGTCGATCTCGTACAGGGTCGCGCACAGCACCAGCTCGGGATGGCGCTCGCGGTAGAGCGTCATGTCTTCCCAATGCACGGCGACACGGCGGTTTTCCAGCAGGCCCGCCGCCGCGAGCCAGCCGGCACCGCCGCGGTTGCCGCAGAAGGCGGCGCCGACGCGCGCGATGCGCTTCAGTTGCGAGACGATGTCCGCCGCGTTGGCGCCGGGCTGGTGCAGGTCCGAGGCCACGACGAGGGCATCGCAACGCACCAGCGACGAGAGAGCCCCGCCTACCGACAGGCGTCCGCCGCCCGGCAGTGCGACCGGGGCGCCGTCGGCCGAGACGAGATGCACGGCGTAATAGCGCTGCCCGCCCACCCGGTTGGCCTCGACGAAGGGGTCGACGATGGCGCCCAGGGTGCCGAGCGACACCGGCGGCAGCAGCAGCACGGCGACATCGAGCGGCGGTGCACCGCGCTCCGCGTCGACGGGTCGGTCCCAGCGCATCGTGGCCGCCCCTTGGCTGCGCTCGTCCGCCGACGCGAACGCGCGATTACTTCAGGCTGCCCGACAGGAACTGCTGCAGTCGCTCGCTCTGCGGGCGCACCAGCACTTCCTTCGGATTGCCCTCCTCCTCCACGCGGCCGCGATGGACGAAGATCACGTGATTGGAGACTTCGCGCGCGAAGCCCATCTCGTGCGTGACGACGAGCATGGTCCGCCCCTCCTCGGCGAGCGAGCGCATGACCTTCAGCACTTCGCCGACGAGCTCCGGGTCGAGCGCCGAGGTCGGCTCGTCGAACAGCAGCACCGAGGGTTCCATCGCCAGCGCACGCGCGATCGCGACGCGCTGCTGCTGGCCACCGGACATGTGGGCCGGGTAGGCATTGCGGAGGTTCCACACGCCCACGCGCTCGAGGTAGCGCTCGGCGCGCTCCATCACCTCGGCCTTGGGGATGCCCAGCACGTGGATGGGCGCCTCGATGACGTTCTCCAGCACCGTCATGTGGCTCCACAGGTTGAAGTGCTGGAACACCATCGACAGCCGCGTGCGGATCTGCTGCAACTGCTTCGGGTCGGCGACGACGAGGTCGCCCTTGCGGTTGCGCGTCAGGCCCACTTCCTTGCCGCCGACGACGATGCGGCCGGAGGTGGGGTTCTCGAGGAAGTTGATGCAGCGCAGCCAGGTGCTCTTGCCCGAGCCAGAGGAACCGATGATGCTGATGACGTCGCCCGAGTTCGCGGACAGCGACACGCCCTTCAGCACCTCGTTGTCGCCGTAGGACTTGTGCAAGTCTTCGACGCGGACCTGTTCGACGGTAGCGGTCTGGTTCATTGCGTTTCCTTGCGTGACGGCGGGCCCAGCGCTTCTGAGCACGTCCTGCCTGGCACGGGAGTTGTGCGTATCATCGACGCTGATCCGTCCGAGAGTCGCGGTGTTATTCATCATTATGCCTCCAGTTTCTTTCCGGCCTTGCGCGGCGCGAGATGCGCGAGCCAACGGCCCTCGGCGTACTTGAACAGCCCGACCAGCACGAAGGTGAGCACGAGGTAGACGAGGCCGGCGAAGACGAAGGCCTCGAAGGGTGCGAAATGGCGCGAGTACACGTTGCGCGCGGCGCCGGTGATGTCGACCAGCGTCACCGCGCTGGCGATCGCCGAGCCCTGCAGCATCAGGATCACCTCGTTGCTGTACGAGGGCAGCATGCGGCGCAGCGACGACGGCAGCACGATGCGCTGCAGCGCCTTGTAGCGGCTCATGCCCATCGCCTTGGCGGCCTCGATCTCGCCGTGGGGCGTGTTGCGCATCGCGCCGGCGATGATCTCGATGGTGTAGGCGCAGGTGTTGAGGCCGAAGGCGAGCAGCGCGCAGAAGAAGGGTTCGCGGAACAGCAGCCAGAAGGGATGGCCCGCCTGCCACGCCTCCTGCATCCACTGCCACTGGCCGGCGCCGTAGTAGATCAGCAGCAGTTGCACGAGCATCGGCGTGCCGCGGAAGAAGTAGGTGTAGGCCGCGACCGGGCCGCTCACCCAGCGGTTCTTCGACACGCGCGCCACGGCCAGCGGCACGGCGCCGGCGAAGCCGGCCAGCAGCGCGATGCCGGTGAGCTGCAGCGTCATCAGCAGGCCGCGCCAGAACTCCGGCAGGCTGGTGGTGATGACCTGGAAATCGAACAGTTCCATGATGGCTCCGTCAGACGTTGGCTTCGCGCACGCCCACGTTGTAGCGCGTGGTCATCCGGTTGAGGACGTAGCCCGACACCGCCGTCATCGCGAGGTAGAGCGCGCACACGGCGAGGTAGAAGGTGAAGGGCTGATGCGTCGAGCGGCCCGCCTGGTCGGCGAGCGAGGTCATGTCGGAGAGGCCGATCATCGAGACGATGGCGGTGCTCTTCAGCAACACGAGCCAGTTGTTGCCGATGCCGGGCAGCGCAAAGCGCAACATTTGCGGAAACATGATCCGGCGGAACACCTGCCAGCCGGTCATGCCGTAGGCGCGCCCGGCCTCGAGCTGGCCCGCGGACACGGAGAGGAAGGCGCCGCGGAAGGTTTCGGTGAAGTAGGCGCCGAAGATGAAGCCGATCGTCAGCACGCCGGCGACGAAGGGGTTGATCTCGATGAACTCCCACTCGAAGTAATCGATGACCTCGTTGAGCAGCAGCTGGCCGCCGTAGAACACCAGCAGCATCATCACGAGATCGGGCACGCCGCGCACGATCGTCGTGTAGAGCATGGTCCACAGGCGCAGCGGCAGCAGGTTCGACAGCTTGCACGCGGCCCCCAACAGGCCGCTGGCGACCGCCAGCACCAGCGACAGCAGCGCCACCTTGAGGGTGACCCACGCGCCGCCGAGCAGGCTGGGGGAGTATTCGATCAGGGCATCCATCGCTCACTGACTCCGGGAAAACGGGAAAAGAAAAAGCGCCGCTTGCGGGTGCAATCCGGCGCTTCTTTCCTGGCGGCGATCAGTTGCCGTAGATGTCCATCGGGAAGTACTTCTTGCGGATTTCCTCGTACTTGCCGTTGGCGCGGATGGCGGCGAGCGCCTTGTTGAGCTGCGCGGTCAGCTCCTTGTCCTTCTTGCGCACGGCGATGCCGATGCCCTCGCCGATCACGCCCTTCTCTTCGGCGTTCTTGCCGAACAGGCGATCGCCGGCGACGTCGTAGCCCTGGCCCTCGGGCTTGGTGAGGAAGCCGCCGTAGGCTTCGAGGTAGTCGGCGAACGCCGCATCCAGACGGCCCGACTTCAGGTCGAGGTAGGCTTCATCCTGCTTGGCGTAACGGACCAGCTCCGGACCCTTGCCTTCCCAGTACTTGGTGGCGAAGTTGTCCGACACGGTGCCGCGCTGCACGCCGACCTTCTTGCCCTTCAGCGAGGCGGTGTCGGGACGCAGCGGCGAGCCGCTCTTGGCGATCAGCGCCAGCGGCGAGGCGTAGTACTTGTCGGTGAAATCGACCTTGGCCTTGCGCTCATCGGTGATCGACATCGACGCGATGATCGCGTCGAACTTGCGCGCGACCAGCGCGGGGATCATGCCGTCCCATTCCTGTTTCACCCACGTGCACTTGGCCTTCATCTCGGCGCACAGCGCGTTGCCGATATCGACATCGAAGCCCTGCAGCGAACCGTCGGCGGCGGTGATGTTGAACGGGGGGTAGGCGCCCTCGGACGCCAGGCGGATCTCCTTCCAGTCCTTTGCGAAGGCGCCGCCCGCGGTCAGGGCGAGCATGGCGAAGATCAGTGCAGTCTTTTTCATCCGGAATTCCTCATGAGTTCTTCACAGCGGCTTCGCGCCCGGGGTCGGGGCGCAGGAAAGACCACGACAACATAGGATCAACAACAGGAAACGCTGCGCATGGTGGCAAAAAATCCCCCGCACCTCAATGAGGGCTCTCCACCGTTTTTGCAGCGCAGTATGTTTGCGCGGCGAAATCGCCAATCCGCGCAAAGCCTCATTGCTACAAGGCTCTCACCTTGTCAATCCGGCACATCCGCAGGCGCGGCGTCCGCGCGGGAGGGGGCAAAGCTGATAGCAAATGTCGCAAAACTGTCACCACGGTCGCGACTGTCCCGGAAAAAGCCGTTGAATTCGCGGGTTTCACGGCGAGATGAGGGAGGTACGCAACTTGCTGGCCTCGGACTGCAAGTTGCCAGTAAGCTGTTCGTTATATAACCCCATAAATAATTCCTATAAAACAACTGACTTACCCCGATCCGAGATGGTTCAAATTCTGGAGACAAGAGTCGGCGAACTGGTCAACGGTTCGCCGGTGGCAACCTTCGTCATAGACGGCGAGCACCGCGTCCGCTACTGGAACCATG
Organism: Aromatoleum evansii; assembly: GCF_012910805.1. Classification (GTDB taxonomy): domain Bacteria; phylum Pseudomonadota; class Gammaproteobacteria; order Burkholderiales; family Rhodocyclaceae; genus Aromatoleum; species Aromatoleum evansii. The sequence continues at coordinate 41,816 of NZ_WTVK01000022.1, read as the reverse complement.
CGTGCGAGCTGATGCTGGGCGTATCCGCGGAAGAGATCGTCGGCACGACGGAGCAGTGGCGCCCCTTCTACGCCGAGCGCCGTCCCGTCATGGCCGACCTGGTCGCCTCGGGATGCATCGAGATGCTCATCCCGTCGTACTACGCGGGCAAATATCGGCCGTCGAAGAGCATCCCCGGCAGCTACGAGGCGGAGGACTTCTTCCCCCACCTCGGCGAGGGCGGGATGTGGCTGCATTTCACCGCGGCGCCGATCCGCAACGAGCGCGGCTGCGTGATCGGGGCGATCGAGACCCTGCAGGACATCACCGAGCGCAAGGAGGCGGAGCGCCGCCTGCAGGAGCTGCTGGACGAGCAGCGCGTGATCTTCGACAACGCGCACGTCGGCATCGCCTATATCCAGGATCGCGTGATCCTGCGCTGCAATCCGCGCATGGCGGAGCTCTTCGGCTATGCGGGACCGCAGGACCTGGTCGGCCAGAAGACCGCGATGCTCTACCCGTCGAACCGCGACTGGCGCGAGAACGGCATCCGCCTCTATCACCGGCTCGAAGCACAGGGTTTCAGCGAGGACGAGGTGCTGCTGCAGCGGCGCGACGGGCAGCAGATGTGGTGCTACCGCATCGGCCGCCCGCTCGACCCCCAGCGCCCCCACGGCGGTTCGATCTGGGTGTATTCGGACATCGACGCGCACAAGCGACAGCAGCGCCAGCTCGAACTGGCGGGCACGGTGTTCGAGAACAGCAGCGAGGCGCTGATGATGTGCGATGCGGAGAACCGCATCATCAGCGTGAACTCGGCTTTCACGCGCATCACCGGCTACGCCGCGGCGGAGGTGATCGGCCGCACGCCCGCCCTGCTCAAGTCCGGGCGCCACGACGGCGAATTCTATCGCCGGATGTGGGAGATCCTGCTGGCGGAGAACCGCTGGGAGGGCGAGATCTGGGACCGCCGCAAGAACGGCGAAATCTATCCCAAACGCCTGTCGATCTCCGTCGTGCGCGACGACGCCGGGCGCGTTGCGCACTTCGTCGGGGCCTTCTCGGACGTGACGCGGCGCCGACAGGCGGAGGAGCGCGTGCGCTTCCTCGCGCGCCACGACGCGCTCACGGGGTTGCCCAACCGCAGCCTGCTGCGCGAGCGCTTCGCCCAGGCCGCAGAGCATGCCCTGCACACCGGTCACCACCTCGCCCTGCTGTTCCTCGACCTCGACCACTTCAAGCGCGTGAACGACTCGCTCGGCCATCCGGTGGGCGATGCGCTGCTGATCGCCGTGGCCGACCGCCTGCGCCATGCCCTGTACGGCAGCGACATGATCAGCCGCCTAGGGGGCGACGAGTTCGTGATCCTGCTGGAACACGTTCCCAGCCCCGAGGACGTCGTGAGCGTCGCCCGCAAGATCGAGGCCTGCATGGAGGCGCCGGTCGAGATCGAGGGCCAGGTGCTGAGCATCGGCGGTTCGATCGGGGTGGCGGTCTTTCCCGGCGACGGGCGGGATTTCGACACCCTGCTGCAGAAGGCCGACACGGCGATGTATCACTCGAAGGAATGCGGCCGCGGCACCTTCAGCTACTTCGACGAGAAGATGAACGCCAAGGCGGCCGAACGCCTGGTCCTGCACGGCCGCCTGCGGCAGGCGCTGGGGCGCGACGAACTCGGCCTCGTCTATCAGCCGCAGGTCAATCTGCGCACCGGGCGCGTATTCGGCGCCGAGGCCCTGCTGCGCTGGACGCCGCGCGACGGCGAGCCGGTGAGCCCGGCCCGCTTCATCCCGGTCGCCGAGGAAAGCGGCCTGATCCTGCCCATCGGCGAGTACGTGATCCACGAGGCCTTCCGCCAGGCGCGGTGCTGGCGCGATGCGGGGCTGCCCATCCAGGTGAGCATCAACGTGTCGGGGAGACAGATCTACCGCTCGGACCTCATCGCGACGCTCGCTGCCGTACAGCGCGATACCGGCGTGGCGCCCGGCATGATCGAGCTCGAGCTCACCGAATCGACCCTCATGGAAGACGTGAACGCGGCGCGCGAAGTGCTCGACGCGCTGAAACGCGCCGGCTACGGCCTCGCGATCGACGATTTCGGCACCGGCTACTCGAGCCTGGCCTATCTCAAGCGCTTCCCGCTGAACAAGCTGAAGATCGACCGCTCCTTCGTGACCGACGTATGCAGCAACGCGGAAGACAGGGCGATCGCGCGCGCGGTCATCCAGATCGCCCGCTCGCTCAATCACCGGGTGATCGCCGAGGGCGTGGAAACCGTCGAGCAGGCGGCGCTGCTGCGCCGCCACGGCTGCCATGAGGCCCAGGGCTACCTGTTCGGCCGCCCGATGGCGGCGGATGAGCTGGCGGGACTGCTCGATGCCCCGGCCGCCGCGGCGTGGTACCAACTGGAGCGCGGCCCGGGAGGCGCCCGGAGGGCCCGGCACCCGCCGGGCTACGCGGCCAATTGAGGCAGGGCAAGCTTCTCCCCGGAAGCTTGCCCTGCCTGCGTGGCTCGCCCGCCACGGGCGCCCGGAGTGCTGGCGCCCGGTGTGCAGCCGGGTGCTTACTCCATGTAGTGCCCGACGCCAATCAGCGAGCCGCCCTCGCGCCGCACGTAGGAGCGCTTCTTCTCGACGCGGTTGGTGACGGGATTGCGCCACACGTAATCGACGGTGGCTTCGTCGGCGGACTTCAGCTTCTCGATCATCTCGGCGACGATCTTGTGTCCCTCGGCATCCGCCAAGCCGCGCGCGTCGGTATCCGACAGCGCGGGATTCATGCCCATCGCCTCGAACTTGCCGTTGTCGATGTTCACCATGAACACGTAGAGGTCATCCTTGACGAAGGCGCCACGGCGGTCGTTGAAGGCGGCAGCGGCCTTCGCATGGCCGTCGGCGCGGGCAAGCGAGACGGCACGATCTAGCATCGCGCGGGCGTCGTCGGCGCTCGCGCGCGGAGCCGAGTAGCCGACGCCCAGCACGTAGCCGCCGATCTTGCGCACGTAGCTCACCTTGGGCTCGACCTTGTTGGTCACGCGGTTGAGCCACATGTAGCGCACCGTCGCCTCGGGGGTCACGCGCGTGCTGTCGATCATCTCGCGGAACAGCGGGTTGCCCGCCGCGTCGGTGGTGTTCAGCACGGTGAGGCCGACGAGCGCCTCCGGCGCCGCGCCGCTCGCCTGGTACACGCCCTTGTCGTCGATCACGAACACGTACAGATCCTTGCGCACGAACTGGCCGCTGCGGTCGTTGAAGGCGGCGAAGGCGCGCTCCGGGCCGTTCGCTTCCATGTATTTGACCGCCTGCTCGAACAGCGTGCGGGCTTCGCGCGGGGTGCTGCGATCGACCGCCGTGGCGGACTGCGCGGCAAGGGCAAGCAGGGTCGCGGCGGCGAACGACTTCAGGGGGAGTTTTTTCACGTGCAGATCCTTTCGGGCGATATGCGGAAAAGCGGAATTTGAACCGTTGGCGAGATGGTCGGCTGAACCCGCCCGGGCGCCAGCGGGCAGGCCCAGGCAGGCTCAGCCGGCCACCCCGGCGAACCGGGGGGCTGCGCGCGGGACGGCACGACGCCGTCCCGCGATGCGCTTACGACTTGTGCAGCTTGAACACCCACACGGAACCACCCTGCTCGAGGAAGTTCACGCGCTTGGCGACGTCGCCGCCCCACAGCGGCACCGCACCGCCCCAACCCGAAACGACCGCGACGTACTGCTCGCCGCCGTCTTCCCAGGTGATCGGGGGCGCGATGATCCCGGAACCGGTCTGGAACTTCCACAGCTCCTTGCCGTTGGTCGCGTCGACCGCCTTCAGGTAGCCCTCGGGGGTGCCGTAGAACACCAGGTTGCCGCCGGTGGTGAGCACGCCGCCCCACAGCGGAGCGTTGTTCTTCACCTCCCACACGATCTTGCCGCTGACCGGATCGACCGCGCGCAGCGCGCCGATGTAGTCCTCGTTGAGCGCCTTGATCGTGAAGCCCGCACCCAGGTAGGCCGCGCCGCGCTTGTACGACACCGGCTCGTTCCAGATGTCCATGCCCCACTCGTTGGCCGGCACGTAGAAGTAGCCGGTCTTCGGGCTGTACGCCATCGGCATCTGGTTCTTGCCGCCGAGGAAGGACGGTGCGTTAAACACCACCTCGCCCTTCTTGCCGTCGCCGCCGCCTTCGGTGAAGGGGTTGCCCGGACGCTTGTCGTCGTTGTAGATCGGCCGGCCGGTGTTCAGGTCGATGCCCTTGGCCCAGTCGATGCGATTGACGAACGGGAAGGCGTTGAGCAGCTTGCCGTTGGTGCGGTCATTGACGAAGAAGAAGCCGTTGCGGTCTGCCTTGCCGCCGGCCTTCACCATCTTGCCGCTCTTCGGATCCTTGTACTCGAAGGACACGAATTCGTTCACGCCGTCGAAGTCCCAGCCGTCGTGCGGCGTGGTCTGGTAGTGCCACACGATCTTGCCGGTGTCGGGGTCGATCGCGACGGTGGAGGACGAGTACAGGTTGTCGCCCGGGCGCAGCCAGCTGTTCCACGGCGCGGGGTTGCCGGTGCCGATGAAGATCAGGTTCACGTCCGGATCGTAATAGGCCGACAGCCAGGGTGCCGCGCCGCCGGTCTTCCACAGGTCGCCCGGCCAGGTCGCGTTGGTCGTGCCGCTGATGCCGTTCTCGACCTGCTTGCCTTCCTTGTCGTACTTGAAGCCCATGTGGCCTTCGACGACCGGGCGCGTCCACACCAGCTTGCCGGTCTTCGCGTCGCGCGCATCCACGCGCCCGACGATGCCGAACTCGCCGCCGGAGTTGCCGGTGATGACCATGCCCTTGACGATCTGGGGTGCGGCGGTGAAGGAATAGCCCGCCTTGTAGTCTTCGATCTTCTCCTTCCACACGACCTTGCCGGTGTCCTTGTCCAGCGCGACGAGTTGCGCGTCGAGCGTGCCGAAGATCACCAGGTTGCCGTAGATGGCGGCACCGCGGTTGATCACGTCACAGCACGGCATGATGCCGTCGGGCAGGCGGTGCTCGTATTTCCACAGCTTCTCGCCGGTCTTCACGTCGAGCGCGAAGATGCGGCTGTAGGAGGCGGTCACGTACATCTTGCCGTCGAAGATGATCGGCTGCGACTGCTGCCCGCGCTGCTTCTCGCCACCGAAGGAGAACGACCACACGGGGACGAGGTTCTTCACCGTCTGCGGGTTGACCTTGGCCAGCGGGCTGAAGCGCTGCCCCTTGGTGCCGAGGCCGTAGGTCACGATCTGCGTGGTGTTGCCGGTGCCGTCCGCGAGGATGTCGGCGTCGGTCACCTCCTTGGCCTGCACGCTCCCCATGCTTGCCAGGGACAGCGCGAGGGCGGATACCGCGACCGACCAGCCTGCACGTTTCCGGATCTGCTCCATTTGAATCCTCCTTTTCGAATCTCGTCGTATTGTTGGAAACCGCCTCCCTGACCGGGCGACCGGATTCGGCTACAGGATTCGCAAAGGGCGTGCCACCGTGCCGCGCCCCGCGAAAATCCGCTCCGGTTCCTGAAACATGGCCCAAGGAACGGTTTTTTCAAGGCGCAATCGGAACAGCTAGCGATTTTCATTGCTCTGATTGACAGCACCTGTTCCATTTTGGAGCAACTACGGTCGACATCCTGCACAGATGCGCTGCTCCGCCGCGTGGCACATCCCTTGCTGATATCGTTGCACAAAGAAGGAGGGCGGCATCGACCGCCCCCGCGGAGGAGACCGATGCGCAGTTCGACCCTGATCGTGCTGGCGATGTTTTGGCTGTACCCCTTGACGGAGGCGCCGGCCGCCCCCCCGGCCGTTGCCACGGCCGATGAGGCGGTCGCGGCGGACCCGCTCGACTCCGCGCGCTGGGGCGACATGGTGAAGACCTTCTTCCCGAACAAGCGCGTGGTGTTTGATGCACGCGTGAAGGTCGCCGCCCCTGCGATCGCCGAGGACTCGCTCAACGTCCCGGTTTCCGTCGATGCGAGCGCGCTGCCCGGCGTGGAGGAGGTGCTCGTGTTCGCCGACTTCAATCCCATCCTCGCGGTGCTGCGCTTCGAGCCGAAGAAGGCGCGCCCTGCCCTCGGCTTCCGCCTCAAGCTGCAGCAATCCTCGCCGGTGCGCGCCGCCGCCCGCACTGCCGACGGCGTATGGCACGTCGGCGGCACGTGGATCACGGCGACCGGCGGCGGCTGCACCGCCCCCTCGACCGGCTCGGGCTCGCCCGAGTGGCAGGAGCGCCTGAACGAGGTCAGCGGCCGCATCTTCCCGCGCATCGACGGCGGCGAACGCCTGCGCATGCGCGTGATCCACCCGATGGATACCGGCCTTGCGCCCGGCATCCCGGTATTCCACATCGAGGAGCTGACCCTCTCCGACGAATCGGGCGCCGAGCTGATGCACATCCGCGCCTACGAACCCGTATCGGAGAACCCGCTATTCACGATCGACATGCCCGGCGGGGCCGCCGCCGGCAAGCGCATCCGTGCGCAAGGCCGCGACAACAACGGCAACCGCATCGACGCATGGGTGACACAATGAGGCCGCCCGCCCTGCCGCGCGCACTGCTGCTCGTCGGCCTAGCGCTGACGCCCGCACTGACCTCGACCGCCGCCCCCCCTGCCGTTCCCGCGGTTCCCGACGCGGCGCACTTCGACTACCGCCTCGATCCGCGCGAAATCGCGCCCGGCGTGCACGTCTTCGTCGGCCTGCGCGAGGACTTCACCCCGGCCAACGGCGGCAACATCGTCAATACCGGCTTCCTCGTCGGCACGGACGGCGTCATAGTCATCGACACCGGCCCCTCGCGCCGCTACGGCGAGCAGATGCTCGCGGCGATCCGGCGCGTGACGGCGCTGCCGGTGGTGCTGACGATCAATACCCATCACCACCCGGACCACTTCCTCGGCAACCAGGCCTTCCCCGCCGCCACGCTCGCGGCGCTGCCCGAGACGCTGCGCGGCATCCAGAAGGACGGCGAAGCCTTCAACGAGAACCTCTACCGCATGTCGGGCGACTGGATGAAGGGCACCGAGCGCGTGACGCCCGCCCAGGCGCTCGCACCGGGCCGGCGCAGCGTTGGCGGACGCGACATCGAGATCGTCGCGCTCGACGGCCACACTCCGGCAGATCTCGTCGTGGTCGACCACGCAACCGGCACCGTGTTCGCGGGCGACCTGCTCTTCCACGACCGCGCCGCGACGACGCCCCATGCGAACCTCGCACACTGGCTCGCCGCCCTCGACCGCCTCGAAACGATTCCCGTGAAACGGTGGGTACCCGGCCACGGCGACCCTGCGGGCGACGACGCACCGATCCGCCAGACGCGCAGCTACCTCGAATGGCTCGCGGCCACGATGCGCGACGGCGCCGAGTCCGGCCTCGACATGACCGAGATGCTCGCCCGCCCCATCCCGCAGCGTTTCCACGGCCTCGCCGAGGTGGAGCGCGAATACCGCCGCTCGGTCGTGCATCTGTATCCGGCCGAGGAACAGGCCGTGCTGGAGAAAGCCCGTGCGCGCTAGATCGACCACCCTCGGCACCCGTGTCGGCCTCGTCCTGGCCGCGGTCCTCGCGCTAGTGCTGCTCGCCGGCACCGGCTGGTGGGTGCGCGAGACGCGCAAGTCGATCCACGAGGAAGTGCTCGCCGCCAGCCACGTCGCGCAGCAATGGGTCGCGGTACTCGTGTCCGAGACCCTGCGCGACCGCGCCGACGGCCCCGAGCGCCTGATGGCGCACCTGCGTGCGGTCGGGCGGCTGCGCGCCAACCAGCTCGAGGTGCACGCCCCCGACGGCACCCGCCTTTACGTGTCGCCCGAATCGACCTACAAGCCCGGCCGCTTCGCCCCCGACTGGTTCGCCGAGCGCATGACACCTGCGCTGCCCGTGCGCCACTTCGACGCCGGCGACCGCCAGATCGTGCTGCGCCCGGACGCCTCGCGCGCCGTGCTCGACGCCTGGGACGATCTCGCCGCCGGTCTCGGCACCGCCCTCGCGCTGCTGCTGGTGCTCGCCCTGGCCGCCCGCCTCGCGCTGCACCGCGCGCTCGCGCCGCTGGCACAGATCGACGCCGCCCTCGCACGCGGCGCCGACGGCCGCTTCGATGTACGCCTGCCCGGCTACCGCGTCGCCGAGCTCGACCGGCTGGCCGCCAGCTACAACCGCCTCGCGGACACGCTCGACGACACCCGCGCGCACAACCTGCGCCTCGAGGAAGACCAGGCCTTCGCCCGTGCCGTGCAGGCCCGCCTCGAAGAGGAGCGCCGCGTGATCGCGCGCGAGCTGCACGACGAACTCGGCCAGGCCATCACCGCGGTGCGCGCGATCTCCGGCGCCATCCTGCAGCGCAGCGACGACCAGCCTCAGCTTCACGGCAGCGCCCAGGCCATCCTCGCGATGACGGGCCAGATGCAGGACGGCGTGCGCGCGATCCTGCAACGCCTGCGTCCCGCAAGCACCGGCGCCGGCGAGCTCGACCGCGCCGTCGCCGACTACTGCCGCCTGTGGTCCGGGCACCACCCCGACATCCGCGTCGACTGCCGCACCGTCCCCGCCAGTGCGCCGACCAGCGAGGCGCTGGGCCTCACCGTGCTGCGCCTGTTGCAGGAAAGCCTCACCAACGTCGCACGCCACTCGGGCGCCACGCGGGTCGAAGTGCGGCTCGACTTCCAGCCCGGCGCCGTCGCGCTCGAGGTCTGCGACAACGGCCGCGGCCTGCCTTCCGACCCGCGCCCGGGCCGTTACGGCCTCACCGGCATGCGCGAGCGCGTCGCCGAACTGCACGGCGAACTCGAATTCGACACCTCCCCCGGCGGCGGCCTGCGCGTCTGCGCCCGCCTGCCGCACTCCAATCCCCCCGAGATTCGCACCGAGGAAAGCATCCATGGCCCACAGTCTTGAGAACCTCCGCCTCGTCCTCGCCGACGACCACGCCATTGTCCGCATGGGCTTCCGCATGCTGCTGGAAGGCGCCGGCGCCACCATCGTCGCCGAGGCCGACAGCGGCGAGGCCGCGATCGCCGCATTCGGCGAACACCAGCCCGACGCCCTCGTGATGGACGTGACAATGCCGGGGCTGGGCGGCCTGTGCGCCCTCGACCGCCTGCGCGCGCGCCACCCCGGCGCCCGTGTGCTGATGCTCTCGGCACACGAGGACTCGCAGATCCCGATGCGCGCGCTGCGCTCCGGGGCCACCGGCTACCTCTCCAAACGCGCGCAGCCGCAGGAACTGGTGCGCGCCGTCGCCCAGGTCGCGCGCGGCCAGCGCTACGTCGACCCCGAACTCGCGCCGCAGCTCGCCCTCGCACAGTTCGGCGGCAGCAACGACCCCGCCGACGCGCTCACCGACAAGGAATTCGCCGTCTTCCTCGAACTCGCGAAAGGCAATTCCGTGACCCAGGTCGCCGATACGCACAAGCTCAGCCCCAGCACCGTCGGCACCCACCTCTACCACATCAAGCAGAAGCTCAACGCGGCGAATGCTGCCGAACTCGCCCTGATCGCCGTGCGCTCCGGCCTGATCGAAGCCTGAACACCGCTCCGCCGGACTTCCCGCACGAAGCGAATGCGCGAAACATCGAAGCGACTGTTTTCACGACGAGTGGCGAGTTCCTGTCCTAGTATGGAGTTCCCCCGCAGGCAACGGCCGCGCCGGAGATACGCCGCGGGCACGAAGCACACCCGGCAACCGCTCTGAGGAACAGGAGGAAACGATGGCGTTCATGCTGAAGATCCAGTGGGACATCAAGGTCGGCCGGGAAGCCGACTTCCGGACGAACCAGGCGGCGCTGTGCAAGGTAATGCTGGAGCACCCGGGCGTCATCTGCTATCACGCCGACTACCCGTCACCGCGCGTGAGCCAATGGACGGAGATCTATGCAACCGACGCGGCGTTCGAGGCGCATCTGGCCAATGAAAAAGGCAGGGTGCCACTGGCGACCCTGATCGACGCCTGCGACAAGATCACCTGCCAGTGCTGGGGTAACCCGAACGCCCGCTCGAAGGAGATCCTTCTGGGCTTCGGCACCACCTACGAGGAAACGGCGGAGAATGCCTTCGTGCTGAATCCGCGCGCAGACAAGGACTCCCCGACCTAGGAGCCTGTCGGACTTAAAGGAAGTGTCAGCGCTGATCGTCGTCGCGATCCCGGCGCCGATCATCGCGCTCCTAGCGGTCGCCACGCCACTCTTCCCGGCGCGCCTTGAAGCGGACTTCACGCGGGTAGCGACCGCGGGGCAGCATCGGATTGGCGGGATCTGCTTCGCTCCACCCGCCCTACGCGGGTTCGCGCGACGGCCACCCGTTAGCGCTTCGTCATCCAGTCGCAATGCCGCCGTTGTAGTATGCTGGCACTTTTCCGTCGTATCGCGGGGCATCCCACCGCCGCCACGCCGGACCGCACGAGTGACTTTGCTGCCAGCCCAGGACCATGTTCAGCTCACTGCGCAAGGATTTATCCCGGAAGTACTGCCCCCGGTTCGGCCAGATCGCCATCGAGCTCGGCTTCATCACCGAATCGCAACTCACCGACGCACTGGCCTGCCAGGTCCGCGAGGAACTGAGCGGCCAGGGCCACCGTCTGCTGGGGGCCATCCTCTTCGACACCGACGTCCTGACGGCTGCACAGGTCGAGCAGGTCACCACCGAGCTGTTCCGGCGTCTGCGCGGTGCGGACACCGCGGCCAATGACTCAGCCCGCCGGCGCCGCTGCTGGAGCCCGCGCAACATCTGGTAGAACGGGTATCCGGACTTCCGGCCTGAAACGGGTCGACAAGGCCCGGACAGCGAAGATGAGGCCGGATCAGGCGACGCCCGACCGGCCCCGACGCTCAATTCCTATCGTCGTTGCGATCCCACCAGGGGCGATCGCCGTCGTCACCCCGGCGGTCGCGCCGGCGATCGTCGTCGCGATCGCGGCGGCGCTCCTGCTCTCGTTCCCAGCGGCGCTCGTCGCGATCCCGGCGCCGATCATCGCGCTCGAAGCGCTCGTAGCGGTCGCCGCGCCACTCTTCCCGGCGCGCCTTGAAGCGGATTTCCCGCGGGTAGTGGCTGCGGGGCAGCTCCACCCACGGGCCCGAGCGCGAGCTCGCGTAGCGCCAGCGGGAATTCTCGTAGTAGTAGTAATAGCCGCGGTGATAGTAATACGGCTCCACGTCGAACTCGACGATCGCCGGCAGTGCCGGCGCCACGACCACCGCGCCGCGCGGTGGCGCGACGACGCACGCGCTCAGCAAGAGAGCCGCGAGCGATGCAAGCACGAGCTTCTTGTACATGTGCATTCTCCCGAACGGATGACACCGCCGATCGCCGCGCGCCCGCATCGCTGCAGCGCGCCGGCAAGCCGGATCATTACGACCGGATATTATCCTCCTGCCCGAACCGATCGCACGTTTCCAATCGTCACGCCGCGCGTCGCGCCAGCAGCAGCAGGTTCCGCGGCGTGAGCGCGCGTTCGCAGAAGGTGCCAGCCTGCACGTGGAACCCGGCTGCCTCCAGCCCGAGCGCGAGGTCCATCACCAGCCACACTTCGAGTGCGCGGCGGAAGGCATGCCGGACCACCTCGAGGCGGCGGACCTCGTCGCGGCGCCGCTCGCCGACGGCGAGCCAGTGATCCCAATCCACCGCCGCCGGCAGGCTCACGCCTTCGCGCACGGCCAGCGCGCGGCAGTAGTCGGCGAAATCGAGCGACAGCCACGACGCGGGCACCGGTTTGAAGCTGCGCACGGCCTCGCCCTCGAGCTCGTTGCGCAGCGCGACGAAGCCCAGCTTCCACGCCTGGTCGCGCGCCAGACGCCGGCGCACGTTGCGCGGCGCGGTGACCGTCTCCGTAACCGCCAGCCGCAGCGCACGCTCATCGAGCGCAAGCGTCGCCTCGCGGCTCAAGGGCCGGTAGCCGTCCGCCGCGCCGAGGTGATAGCAGCACGGCGCAATGCGGTAGCTGTGCGCATGATCGTGGGCGGCATGGCGGACCAGCGTGCGATGCAGCTCGCCGCAGGCATGCAGCGCGACGACAGCATGGCCGCGCACATGGCGGCGGGCGCCCTCGTCCAGCGCGTCGCCGCAGGTCACGCTCTGCTCCACCCCGCTTCCTTCGCCCAGCCGCTCGGCGGCGCGGCACAGTGCGGCATCGATCTCCAGCAGGCGCACCGGCACCCGGTCGAGGAGCGCCAGCCGGCGCCCCAGGTGTCCCTTGCCCGCACACCACTCCAGCACCGGCGCAGCGGCGGCCGGCCCGTGTGCGGCGAAGGCCTCGATCTGCGCAAGCTTGCGGCCGGGGATGAACAGGTCGGCGCGCGGGTCGCGGGGCGGCAGGCCGCGCGGGGCAACCTCGCGCACGGCGCACAGCGCCTCCAGTCTTTCGGCCACGGACAGGCGCGGCGCGAGCCACGCGCGCACCGCGTCGGGATCGACAATGAAACGGTCGAGCGTCGCCTCGTCGAGCCCGAGCACCGCATCGGCGAGCGCCGGGTGTGCCTCGCACCAGGCAGGCCGCCGCACCTGGAACGGCGAGGGGCGCCAGAACGCCTCGTGTGCATGCAGCTCCGATTGCAGCTCGAGAAGGCGCTCGCGATGGTTCATGTGCTACGGCGGGACGTGATTGCGGAGACGCGAGTATCGCAAACTCCCGCGCCTCGCGGCCATGCCTGCGCGGTCTGCGCCTCATCCGATTGCCACCTGCGCGGCCGGCGAGTAGGCTCCGGGGAACCCGGAACGCAATCCGGAAGTCATTGCCACACGCCTGCGCCGCCTGCGGCGGGCGTTCGCGGACATCGTGATCGCCAGATGTCGCGTCGTCGCGCACGCATCGCGCGGCACGGATTCTCTCGCATCCCTCCACCCCACGAAGGAGCCCATCAATGAAGCTGTTCTTGAAACCCGGTGCATGCTCGCTGTCTTCCCATATCGTCCTCGAGGAAGCGGGCCTGCAGTACGAGACGGAAACCGTCGACCTGCAGAAGAAGGTCACCGCATCGGGGCAGGACTACTGGAAGATCAATCCCAAGGGGTACGTCCCCGCACTGCAGCTCGACAACGGCGACGTGATCACCGAAGTCCCCGCGATCGTCCAGTACCTCGCAGACCAGGTGCCGGCCAGGAAGCTCGCCCCGGCCAACGGCAGCATGGAGCGCTACACGCTGCAGGGCTGGCTCACCTTCATCGGCACCGAGATCCACAAGAACTTCAGCCCCTTCTTCAACCCGGCGACGCCCGCCGAGTGGAAGTCGATGTGCCGCGCGAACCTGGAGCGCCGCTTCGGCCACGTGGCCGACCAGCTCGCCGGCAGGGACTACCTGATGGGAGCCGACTTCAGCGTGGCCGATGCCTACCTGTTCACGGTGATGAGCTGGGCGAAATACATCGAGCTCGACCTGTCGCAATGGCCCTCGCTCGCAGCCTACCAGGCCCGCGTCGCCGCCCGCCCCGCGGTCGTCGCGGCGATGAAGGCCGAAGGGCTGCTGTGACGGCAGGCAAGGCGGTGTCGCAGGATTCCTCCGGGAATCGTCCGTCGGGCACCGGCTCGTAGGGCGGGAGGAGCCGAAGGCGGATCCCGCCATGCGGCCCTGGAGTGCCGTCACCCCGTGGATTGGCGGGATACGCTGCGCTCCTCCCGCCCTACGAAGATCTGCGCGACTGCCTTGGGGAGGGAGCATCTGCGCTGACCCAGGCTGCTATGTTGTATTTGTGGTTAACGTGACAACAAAGAGGGACAAGCCATGGATACGCGCCTCAATGACATCACCGTCGAACGCCTCGCCGGCGATAGCACGACGATGGGCGAATACGCCGGCAAGGTGCTGCTGATCGTGAATACCGCCAGCCAGTGCGGCTTCACCCCGCACTACGCCGGACTTGAACAGCTCTACCGGAAGTACCGCGAGCGCGGGCTGGTGGTGCTGGGCTTCCCGTGCAACCAGTTCGGTGCGCAGGAACCGGGCGACGCCGCCGAGATCGCCGCGTTCTGCGAGACGAACTACGGTGTCAGCTTCCCGATGTTCGCCAAGATCGAGGTCAACGGCGACAACACCCACCCGCTCTATGTGTGGCTGAAGGCGCATGCGAAGGGCGTGCTCGGCACCGAGGCGATCAAGTGGAACTTCACGAAATTCCTCGTCGATCGCAGCGGCACGCAGGTCGAGCGCTACGCCCCGATGACGCCGCCGGAAGCCATTGCCGACGACATCGAAGCGCTGCTCTGAACAGGCCGGGACCGACACCCTTGCTCCCGATGAACCGGCAGCTACCCCCTGAATCGAAACATCCATGAACAACAAGCAGATCGTCCAGCCATGAAGACCTTCGACCACGGCAAGCTCGACCGCATCGTCGCCGACGCCCGGCGCAACGCCGACACGCGCAGCGACGGCTACCGCGAACGCGCACTGAAGATCTACCCGTGGATCTGTGGGCGCTGCGCGCGCGAATTCACCGTAACCAACCTGCGCGAGCTGACGGTGCACCACCGCGACCACAACCACGACAACAACCCGCCCGACGGCAGCAACTGGGAGCTGCTGTGCATCTACTGCCACGACAACGAACACCAGCGGCAGCTCGAAGCGCAGGCGGGCAGCTCGATCCAGACGGAAAACGGCGCGGTATCGACGCACAACCCCTTCGCAGATCTGAAAGCACTACTGGCGAAAGGGAAGTGAGCCCGCCCGTGGCACTTTCGCGCGGCGGCGCGGCGGCGCCGCGCCGCGCTCAACCGACCGCTTTCGCTGCCTGAAGCGACGGCCTCGCCTCCGGATCCACGAAGCGCACGGCGCCGCGGCCTGCCTCCTTGGCCTGATACATCGCGGCATCCGCGCGCTTGATCACTTCATCCTCGTTCGCGTCGCTCCCCGTGAACAGCGTCACGCCGATGCTTGCCGAGCAGCGATGCTCGATCTTCGCGGCGTCGGGCGCAGCGGGGTCGGCGCCCAGCACGTAAGGCTCGGACAGGCGCGCCAGGATCTTCTCCGCAACCACCCCGGCCTGACGGCGCGGCTCCGTACCCTCGGGCGGCAACTCGCACAGCATCACGACGAACTCGTCGCCACCGAAACGCGCCACGGTGTCGACCTCGCGCACGCACTTGCGCAACCGCTGCGCGACCTCCACCAACAGCTGGTCGCCCACGTCATGCCCATACGTATCGTTGAGCGGCTTGAAGTTGTCCAGGTCGATGAACAGCAGCGCGCCCGGACGACCGGTGCGCTTGCTGCCCGCCAGCGCCCGCCGCGCGCGGTCGTGGAACAGCCGCCGGTTCGCCAGGTTGGTCAGGGGATCATAGAAGGCGAGGCGGCGGATCTGGTCCTCCATGTTCTTGCGCTCCGTGATGTCGGAGCCCAGCGCGAGGTAATGCCGAACCTTGCCGCCATCGTCGCGCACGGCACTGATGGTCTTCTGCTCGGGATAGATCTCGCCGTTCTTGCGACGATTCCAGATCTCGCCTTTCCAGGTGCCTTCCCGGGTGATCTGCCGCCAGAGTTCGGCATAGAACGCATCGTCGTGCCGCCCGGACTTGAAGATGCGTGGATTGCGGCCCAGCACTTCATCGCGGCTGTAACCGGTGATGCGGCAGAACGCGTCATTCACCTCGATGATCCGTCCCGTTGCCGAAGTGAGCACGATGCCCTCGTCGGCATGCGTGAACACGCTTGCGGCAAGGCGCAGCCGGTCGTCTGCGAGCTTGCGGGCAGTGATGTTGCTATGCACCACCACCACCCCCTTGCGCCCGCCTTCCAGCGGACTCACGGTCATGTGGAACCAGCGTTGCTCGTGCCGGGAATGACAGGGATATTCATGGCTGAAGCCCGGCGAGCGGCCTTCGAGCACGGCCCGTATCCCGTCACTTGCGTCGCCTCCACTACGCTCGTCGTCACCGCACACCGACAGGTAACTCGTGCCGACCCCCGTGTTCGGTGCGGCCGTTCCCGGCTCCACACCATTCTCGATCGCGAATCGCCGCCACGGTTCGTTGACGGCGATGATCACCCCGTCTCCATCCAGCACGGCGATCTGGCTGGGCACGGAGTCGAGAACCCCCTGAACGAAGATGCGGCTGTCGTGCACGGCTCGTTCGCGCTGCGAAAGAATATCCAGCAGCCGGTTGAACCCGCCGATCAATTCCCCCACCTCATCGCGCCGGACCACCGGAAGGGGATGCGGGAAGTGGCTCGTGTCGGAGAGCGCCGCGAGCGTCTTTACGGTATTGAGCATGGGCGCGAGCTGGCGCCTCAGCATCGCCCAGGTGAGCCCCCCCGCAAACAGGGTGAGCACGATCGCCCCCGCCAGCACGCGCTGCTGCACGGCACGAATGGGCGCAAAGGCCTCCTCGATGGGCGAAGCGACCCAGGCGAACCAGCCCGCCTGCGGAATGTTCCTGGCCGAGCCGAGCACCTCCACACCGTCCGATGTCCGGAACACCGCCGACCCTTCGTAGCCCTCGACGAAGCGGTCTATCGCCGCGCTGACGCCGGAGGCGGGCAAGGTCTCCAGGATCCGGCTCTTGTCGGACGCTGCGACGATCAGCCGGGACTGCGGCGCCACGAGCAGGTAGGCTCCGGTACGGCCATAGACGTTTCCGGCAATCTTGTCGATGAAATTCGGTTTCGACAGGTCGGTTACGCCGAAGATCGCCCCAACCACCCTCCCCCGTGCATCACGAATCGGCGCAGACATCGCGAGCACCGGTGCCGAGAGCTTCTTGCCGATGACCGGCCGGCCGACCGTCGAACGCCCCTCGCGGAGCGCAGCGGCGACGTGATCCCGTTCCATGTAATTGAGCCCGATGCGCCCCATCGCACGCGGCATGTCGGCGACCGCCGTGCCCTCGGCATCCACGATCACCACGCCGCCGTTGAACAGGTCCGCGAGGACGGGCTGTCGCTCGAGAAGCGCCGGCAGGGCCGACCGGTCCCGCCCGACGGTGCCGCCCAGGGTTGCCGCGACGACCTGCAGCGCATGCAGGCGTTCGGCAAGATCGTCGTTGACCGACGCAGCCATGATGGTTGCCGCCGACGACTGCTGCTCGCCCATCAGGCGCTGCATATCCTCGCGCAGGATACTGCTCGCATAAAGAGCCAGCGACCAGATGCTGACGACAAAGATGAGGAGGGTGACGAGGGTGATGCGCGTGTTGAGCGTTCGCCACCGGAAATCTGGCAGATTCATTCAGAGCTCTCGCGATGACCGTTCGAACGGAAAATGTCGGAAGCCCCGCAAACCGGAACATCGATGATATGTCATATGCAATATGCCAGCCTCGACACGATCTGCAATTATAGTCGTGGAATGCACGGTAGCATTCGGCGGCCCGCCACTCGGTGAAATCCTCAACGCTGCGGGCCCGGCAGCCGGGGTTCAGGTGGAATCGCGCTCTTCCACACGCCCCAACTGCCGCGCGACGAGGATCCAGCCGCCCGCGACCGGCGCCGCAACCAAGGCGATCGCCCCAGCCGAGAGGCCCAGCGCGGCGAGCCCCGCGTAGATCCAGCCGCTCGCAAGATCGCCGCCGCGATACACCACGGCGTCGATGAAGGCCTTGGCCTTGTAGCGCTCCTCACGGCCGACCAGCGTGAACAGCACCTCGCGCGCGGGCTTCGCGAGCGCATGGCGGGTGCTGTCGTAGAGCACGCGCACGGCCACCAACGCGGCGAGTGCCGGTGCGATGCCGAGCACCGCGAAACCGACGAGCGCCACGGCCGGCAGCAGGGCCAGCGTCAGGCCCACCCCGACACGACGCAGGATGTGGGCGGTGAGAAAGATCTGCGTCGCGATCGTCAGCCCATTCACGACGAGGTCCACGCGCGCCAGGAAGACGCGCCGCAGCGCCCGGTCGGAATAGGCCTCGCCCAGCAGGTGCGCCTGCACGAAGTACAGGATCGTCGAGGCAAAGGTCATCAGCAGCAGCCAAATTGCAATGCGCAGCAAGACGGGCGAGCAGAACACGAGCCCGACCCCGCTCCACGCGCTGCCGCCGATCCGCGCCTGCGGTTCGCGCGCAAGCACCCCCGGCGTGCGCTGCGCATGGCGGTCGAGCGCCCGCGCGCACCACGATGCCGCCTCCAGGGGCAGCACCGCGAACAGCAGGAGCAGGAACACCGGCACGTGCTGTGCCAGTGCCGCCGTCGTCGCCGAACCCGCGATGCCGCCGAGCGAGGAGCCGACCGCGATGAAGCCGAACAGGCGCTTACCCTGCTCGTGACGGAAGAGATCCGCGACCAAGCCCCAGAACACCGTCACCACGAACAGCGCGAACACGCTCGTCCACACGTAGAACACGCGGTCTATCCACGTCCGTGCGGACTCCGGCAACAGGTACAGCGCGGCAAGGAAGACGAGCAGATTGGCGGCGAAGAAGCGGTTCGCCAGCGGCACGAACACCGCCCGCTGCCAGCGCGCCACGGCCGCCGAATACAGCGGCACGGCCAGCAGCATGACGAGGAAGACGGCAGTCCACAGCAGTTGCAGGTTGCCGCGGTCGGCCGCGCCGATCTCGTCGCGCACCGGACGCAACAGGTAGTAGGAATACAGGATCGCGAAACCGTAGGCCGTCGCCAGCAGCAAGGGCAGCGTCTCGCCTTCGCGCACCGGAACCACGCGGCGGACGAGCGTCGCGCACATCCCTCACCCGCCCGCCGAAGCGCCGAACGAGGATTCGACCCGCGCGGCCATCGCCAGCCCCCTCAACGCGCGAGGCCCAGCACCTGTCGCAGCTCGCGCGCCGTCAGCGCCCGACCGAACACCGGCGAACCGATGTCGAAGTCCCGCGCACGTGCCAGCCCTCCGACCGGCACCGGCTCGAAACCTGCGTCCTCGACCAGGCGTGCGGCAACCGCCAGCGCATCGCGGTCGTCCGCCGCCAGCGGCACCCCGACACGCTCGCCGGCGCGGTGCGCCTCGCTGCGCAACGCCAGATACGGCACCGATGTGAAGGCCCGCACCAGGCGCACGCCGGGCAGATACTCGGCCGACGCCACGCCGGTGCCCCGCTCCAGTGCAGGCGTTGCCATCGGCCCGTCGCGCTCGCGCCGCGGATTGCCGGTTTCCAGCACCACCTTCCGCGCCATCAAGCCCGCATAGTCGCGCCCTACCTGCGGCAGGGCCCCATACGGCACCGCGATCAGGACGACATCGCCGAACCCGGCCGCCTCACGCGGCGTTCCCACCCGCACGTTGGCACCCAGCCGCGCCGCCAGCGGCTTCAGATCGTCAGGATGGCGCGAGGAGACCAGCAGCTCGTGCCCGGCCTTCGCCCACAGCTCCGCCAGCGCGCCCCCGATCCGCCCGGTGCCGATGATACCGATGCGGAAACCGTCCGACGCGCCGGTCGCGACACCCGGCAGCGCGGCCAGCGCGAGCATTGCGGCGGCGGCGAAGAGCAGCTCGCGGCGCCGACCATCGGGCGGAAGACCGCATGCGGGATCACAGGGAAAGCCGGGTCGGAGATGCCCCCCTAAACGGGACCTAATTCGCGCACTCATCCTTGCCTCCGCAGCATGAAAGCGGACCGCACGGCCCCCAGCGCCCTGCCCCGTGGCTCAGGCGCCGATCGAATCGACATGGCGCTGCCAGAACGCCGCATCGGGAAACGTGCCGATGGCCGCACGCACGTTGTCCGCCATGTGTTCCGGCCGCCCGGTGCCCGGAATCGCGCAGGTCACCGCCGGGTGGCTCAGCACGAACTTCAGCAGCACCTGCGCCCAGCTCGTCGCCCCGATCTCCATGGCCCACGGCGGCAACGGCCGGTCGCGCAGGCGGCGCAACACCCGCCCGCCGCCGAAGGGCCGGTTGATCAGCACCGCCATGCCGCGCTCGGCCGCCAGCGGCAGGATGCGCCGCTCCGCCTCGCGCTCGTCGACCGAATAATTCACCTGCACGAAATCGAACTGCGCCTCGCGCATCACCGCCTCCAGCTCGCCGTAGGCGCCCTGCGTGTAATGCGTGATGCCGATGTAGCGCACGCGCCCCGCGGCCTCCCACTCACGCAGTGTCGCCAGGTGCACCCGCCAATCGACGAGGTTATGCACCTGCATCAGGTCCAGGCGCTCGACCTGCAGCAGCCGCATCGACTCCTGCATCTGCCGGATCCCCTCGGCCCGCCCGCGCGTCCACACCTTGGTCGCGACGAAGGCGCGGCTGCGCAGCCCGCCCGCAGCGAGCAGTTCCCCCGTCACCGCTTCCGCCCGCCCGTACATCGGCGACGTGTCGATCACCGCCCCGCCGGCCTCGAACAGGGCCCGCAACACCTCCGGCAGCCGGCGATACTCGTCCGACTCGCGCTGCACATCGAAACCCACATAGGTGCCCAGGCCGATCACGGGCAAGGGCTCCAGGGTCGAAGGAATCGGGCGCGTCGGCATCGCAGCACCGGAAGATTCGCCGGGCGTCTGCGCCGTGGCCCTGCCGCCGACGAGAAGTCCCGCCGCCGCACCCGCCGCCAGGCGCAAGAATTCCGCCCGCGTCATTTCGCGGCCGGCAACCATCGGGGACGACGGGCTGGACATGCTCCCTTCCTCCACAAAACGGCCGCAGCACGGCCTCCGCAAACTCAGACCGCGGCGATGCCCCGCGAGTGCCGCGATGCGCGCGAAATCGGTCGCCGCCATTTGTAAGATTCAGCGATCCTGCTACGACAAAACATATGCCCGCTCACAATCGCGGCGGACCCCACGCCTGTCGCTGCTGCGGCAGCATCGCAACCGGAGAGAGAACGCAATGAAGCGCTACATGAGAAACGAAGCCGCCATCACCGCTTTGACGCCGGAGCAATACCGCGTCACCCAGCAAAGCGGAACGGAACGGCCTGGCACGGGGGAGTATCTTCACCATCACGCCCCGGGGATCTACGTGGACATCGTTTCGGGCGAACCGCTGTTCGCATCCAGCGACAAGTTCGAATCGGGCTGCGGCTGGCCCAGCTTCACGAAGCCGATCGCCCCTGAATTCGTGAGCGAACTGCGCGACACCAGCCACGGCATGCTCCGCACCGAAGTCCGCTCGACCCACGGCGACAGTCATCTCGGCCACGTCTTCCCGGATGGTCCGCGCGACCGCGGCGGGCTGCGCTACTGCATCAACTCGGCGTCCCTGCGCTTCATCCCGCTCGACCGGATGGAGGCCGAGGGCTACGGGGAATACATCGGCCAGGTGGAGGCGTGATCATGGCCAACTCGCAACGTGCCGTACTCGCGGGCGGGTGCTTCTGGGGCATGCAGGACCTGATCCGGCACCTGCCCGGCGTCCTCGCCACCCGTGTCGGCTATACCGGCGGCGATGTGCCCCATGCGACCTATCGCAATCACGGCACGCATGCCGAAGGGATCGAGATCCTGTTCGACCCCGAGCGTCTGAGTTACCGTCGTCTGCTGGAGTTCTTCTTCCAGATTCACGATCCGACCACCCGCAATCGCCAGGGCAACGACATCGGCACGTCCTACCGTTCGGCGATCTACTACGCCGATGAGCATCAGCGGCAGATTGCGCTCGACACGATTGCGGACGTCAACGCGTCCGGCCTCTGGCCGGGCCGCGTGGTGACCGAAGTCAAGCCCGTCGGCGATTTCTGGGAGGCCGAGGCGGAGCATCAGGATTATCTCGAACGATACCCTGGCGGCTACACCTGCCACTTCCCGCGGGCCGGATGGGTATTGCCGAAACGTGCTGCGACCGATGTCGGATAGTGGATGTTGCGGGCACGCTGACGGACGGCTCGGCGGCACCTCGGACAAGCTTACGGCCAAGAAGCCCGTCGTGGGGCAGCTCAGGCATTGCTGCCCGCTTATGCCTGGTCGTCTCGTCAGGCACGACAGCCTTCTTGTGCCGCAACGCCACAATTCATCGGATCAGCCTGCCATCACGGCACGATGACGAAGTCCGGATTGGCGACCGCGAAGGCGGCGTCACGATCCGGCGCCGGCGGATAGATCCACTTCGTCGTGATTTCCCGCTTGAGCGACTTGGCATCCTCCCGCATCAAGGAGATTTGCGGCTCCCAGCCTTCCGTATACAGCGCCCCCCAGGGGCCCAGGTCCAGGCAGGTCACGTACTTCGGCTGGCTGTAGGGGTGCAGCGGCAGGTCGACCAGCTCGGCCGCCGCATTATGCCCGGCCACCCGACCAAGGCTCAGCGCGTGCTGGCAGGACATCAGCGCAACGTTGCCGAGATCGTCCGCGGCCGCGCGCGCGACATCGCCGGTCACGAAAATGTCCGAAGTGCCCTGGGCATGGAGGTAGGCGTCGGCGACCAGACGGCCCAGTCGATCATGTTCTCCGGGGATCTGCGCGGCCAGGGCATTGGCTCTGGCGCCGGCTGTCCACACCACGGTTTCGGTCTCGATGCGCTCCCCCGACGACAGCTCGATGCCCTGTGCGTCGATCGACACGACGGCGGCGCCCACCACGAACTCGACGCCGCACTCGGCAAGCGCTTCCTCGACCACGGCGCGCGGGCCGGCACCGAGGTGCGGGCCGATGACCGATGCCTGTTCGACCAGAACGACGCGAATCGCGGCATCGTCCCCCAGCACCGCGCGCAAGCGTGCCGGCATGTCCGCAGCGGTCTCGATGCCGGTCAGGCCGCTTCCGGCGATCACCACCGTATTGCGCGCTTGCGTCGCCGCGCGGGCAGGCAAGCCTGCGATATGCGCCTCGAGCTTGCGCGCGTTGTCCAGTTGATCGACGTTGAACGCGTGTTCCCTGAGTCCCGGGATCGGCGGCGTGAACAGTTGGCTGCCGGTGGCGAGGACGAACTTGTCGTAGGACATGGGAACCTGAGAGCCGTCGGCGCGGGCGACCGCAAGCCGGTGCGCGTCGGGACTGATTTCCGTCACCATCCCGGCCACGTGCCGCACGCCGATCGCGTCGAGCAGCGGCTTGATATCCGGGTTCATGTTCTCGATCGCCGCTTCGTACAGACGGGGACGGATCACCATATTCGCGGACGGCGAAACGACCGTGATATCCACCTCCCCCTCCTTGCCGGCGAGGGCGACGGCACGCGCGGCCGAAATCGCAGCCCAAGTACCGGCAAAGCCCGACCCGGCGATAACGATGTGGTGTCGCATTTTGCGTATTCCTTTGGAAAGATCCGGACGAACGACTCCCTGCCACGGACGTGCGGCAGTGCGCTCCCGGTCCGTCCGGCGAAGGACCGCGAGTCAGATCGATGCGATGTTCCCGGGGGAACCAGGCCCGGATGGCCTCAGGACGAGGGCTTCGGCGTCTTGGGGGGACGTCCCGGTCGGCGACTGTCGATCCGGTCGCTGACCCAGTCATGGACCTGGACGAAGAATTCGGTCGGCGCCTTGCGTTCGAAGGTGCGCGCGACATCCGCCAGCGTATTCGCGGCCAACTCGGCGCGCATCGCCTGCTCGGCCTTCAGCATCACGGCGTGGATCCCGCAGACGCCTGCGACCGACCACGCGGGCGGCTCCTCGCCGAAGACCGCGCAGCGACTCCGGATTTCCTGGCAGTCGAACAGCGGCTTCTCGCCTTCGATCGCGTCCACGATCTGGAGAAAACTGATCTGCTCGGGCGGGCGCGACAGGCGATACCCGCCGCGAACCCCTTCGTTCGCCACGACGATGCCCGCCTTTTCCAGCTTGGGCAGGATCTTCGCCACAAAACTCGGCGAGATGCCCTGCAACTCCGCAAGATCCCGGCTGCTCAGGGCGGTGCCGTCCGAGCCGACGAGCCAGAGGAGACAGTGGATCGCGTATTCAACGCTGGTAGTGATGTGCGCCATAACTAAGACTATATAACTCCGCGTTTGAATTCGCAAGAAAAACGTGGACTATTTTAGTCGTAGTTATTAGTTGAGGAGTAGCAGTGCGAAATCGCGCTCGGCGTGTTGCGCTGCATTTGCTCCGGAAGAGCACGGCCTGCATCGACGCCGGACCAATGCACGACCCGCCCCGACAACGCTGAACCGCAATGGAGGTGCGACTTGGCGCGAAAGCGGCATATGAGTGGCGCGATTGCGTGATCGCGCCACGTACTCAGTCCTACTTGCCCGTCCTGGGTCCGGCTGACACCTCTAGGGACGCCTTTCCGAGCGTGTTTTGCCAGATATAGAAGGAAATGATCGCCGACGTCGCGCCAGCCGGCACGTCCAGCTTGTCCGTCTTCAGCGCATGCACCGTATACACGTAGGTATGCTTGCGCCCGACCGGCGGGCACGGGCCGAAGTAGCCGGGCTTGCCGAGATCGGTGTTTCCTTCCTTGGCCCCGGCCGGCAGCTTGGCCGTCGTCAGGTCGCCCTCCTCGATCCTCGTCGTGTCCGCCGGAAGATCGTAGGCGAGGTAGTGCCAGAACCCGGAGCCGGTCGGTGCGCTCTTGTCGAAGAACGTGATCGCGTAGCTCCTGGTGCCCTTGGGCGGATTCTTCCATTCCAGCATCGGCGAATGGCTCGGGCCCGTGCAGCCGAAGTTGTTCTGGTAATACTCCGGCGGGACCGCCTGGCCGTTCCGGAGGTTGCTCTTCAGCTCGAAGGCGTGGGCAGCGAACGTCGCGCCGAAGCTCATCGCGGCGGCAAGCAAGGTCAGGGATTTCTTGTATCGCATGAGTTCAGTCTCTGCATGATTCGACAGGAATGGCGCGGGACCTGGGGGAGCGCCCCGCCTCGTGCGGGACGGCGCCCGCACGCGTGATCACCGCCAGCTCACTTCGGCGCCGCGGGCATCGTCATGGTCTTCAACACCTCGTCCAGTTCCTTCAGCGCGAGCTGATCGTCCTCGGTCAGGGCGGCAGGCGCTGTGCAGCGGGGGTCCGTCTTCTGCACCGCGGCCAGCATGCGGCGCGTGATGGGGATCGGATCGCAGCCATGCTCGACCTCGCACACGAGGTCGAACTCGGGTTTCGCCTTGACGTGGCAAGCAAAGCAGTTCCCGCCGAAGCGATTGACGACATCGACGAAACCGCGCTTGCGGATCTTCGTGCCCTCTTTGGAGACGTCGAGCTCGAAGAATTCCCAGTCCTTGGTCGCAGGGTTGAAGCCCTTCGGGTGCTTCACCATGACCTCACCGGGAATCAGTTGCACCACGGAGCCCGGCGGATACGCGCCGGTTCCCTTCTCGGCGACCTTGATCGTGGCTTTGCGATTGCCCAGGAGATTGTCCACGTAGAAATGGCGTACCTTGACCATGTCGTTCAGGCACTTGAATGAGCCATCGCCGATCGACAGCTCCCGTGCCTGCGCTTCATTTCCACCGCTGACGGCAACGCTCAGCAAGAGCGCGACGCCAACGGACCTGAAGATCGTCTTCCAGCCTTGATGGACGCTGGAGCCACGGGCGGAAAAGATTGGGGAAATCGCCAGGATTTTTTTCATTTTGTCACCTCGTTATCGAAACGTACCCTCGCGGCGTCACTCACGAGTCATGCAATGCGCCCTCCACGACTACAGAATAAAAAGAGAAAGGTGCCGGCAAGAAGGCAGGAGGAGAGAAGGAATCCACCATTCGAGCGTTAGACGAGGCACCTTTCCGTACGAAACCGTCGGTCATGCGTAATTGAAGAAACCGCGGCCGCTCTTGCGGCCCAGGAAGCCGGCGTCGACCATTTCCTTGAGCAGCGGCGCCGGGCGGTATTTCGGATCCTTGAAGCCGTCATAGAACACCTCCATCACCGAGAGCATCGTGTCCAGGCCGATGAGGTCCGCCAGCGCAAGCGGCCCGATGGGGTGATTGCAGCCCAGCATCATCCCGGCGTCGATTTCCTCGGCGCTCGCGAGCCCCTCGTGCAAGGCGAAGATCGCTTCGTTGATCATCGGGCAGAGGATCCGGTTGACGGCGAAGCCGGGGCTGTTGCGTGCCACCACCGCGGTCTTGCCGAGCGCCTCGACAAAGCCGCGGGCCGTCGCGAGCGTCTCGTCGGAAGTCTGCAGTCCGCGAATCAGCTCCACGAGCGCCATGACCGGCACCGGATTGAAGAAATGCATGCCGATGAACTGGGGCGCGCGCCCGGTCACGGCGGCCAGCCGGGTCACCGAGATCGAAGAGGTGTTGGTGGCGATGATCGCTGTCGGCGACACGATCGCGTCGATGTCGCGCAGGATGCGCTGTTTCAGGGTCTCGTTCTCGGTCGCGGCCTCGATGACGAGATCCGACGCGGCGAGGTCGCCGTTGCTGGTGGTGGGGGAGACGCGCTCGAGAATCGCAGCCTTGTCGCCCGCAGCGAGCTTTTCCTTCACCACCAGCCGCTCGAGGTTGCGGGAGACGGTCTCCACGCCCTTGCTGACGGCCTCGGTCGACACATCCAGCAGGGTCACGCGGAATCCTGCGGCCGCGCATACCTGCGCGATGCCGCTGCCCATGGTGCCCGCCCCGACGATCCCTACGTTCCTGATGCCCACGATTCGACTGCCTTCCATTTGTTGATTGAGATTGTTGTGTATGAACCGGCGGCCGCTAGGTCTCGATGAGTCCCGCGCGCACGGCGATCAGCGCGAGCTGCGCCGCATTCCCCGCCTGCAGCTTCTGCTTGATGTGGTACAGATGCGTTCCCACCGTGCTCGCGCTGACGCCATGCGAATCCGCGACCTCGCGGACGTCGCGGCCCTTGGCGAGCTGCAGGAACACGGCGAACTCCTTGTCGGTGAGGACGGCGAGCGGGTCGGCGCCGTCGCCGAACTGGGCGAGCGCCAGATGCGAGGCGATTTCGGGGTCGACGTAGCGCCGGCCGCGCGCAATCTGCGCCACCGCCCGGACCAGTTCCGTCGGCTGGGCGCGCTTGGAGAGGTAACCGGCCGCACCTGCCTTCAGCGCGCGGGTCGGAATCTGCATGTCGTCGTGCGCGGACAGCATCAGCACGCGCGCCCCTTCGTGATGGGCCAGAAGGCGCTCCAGCGCCCCCAGGCCGCCGAGGCCCGGCATCGTCACATCCATCACCAGCACGTCCGGACGGTGCTCGGCGAAGGCGGCTAGCGCAGCCTCGCCGGACGCGGCTTCCGCGACGACTTCGGCCCCTGCCCCTTCGAGCAGCATGCGGAATCCCATGCGCACGACGGCATGGTCGTCGGCGAGGACCAGGCGCAGACCTTCAAGCATGGCAGCCATGTTCGTTTTCCTCGTGATCGAGCAGAACCGGCAAACGCACCGCGATATGCAGGC
Organism: Aromatoleum evansii; assembly: GCF_012910805.1. Lineage (GTDB taxonomy): Bacteria > Pseudomonadota > Gammaproteobacteria > Burkholderiales > Rhodocyclaceae > Aromatoleum > Aromatoleum evansii. Next base: position 14,759 of record NZ_WTVK01000022.1, on the reverse strand, counting down.
CGCCCGCGGGGGCGGTCTCGATGCGGAATTCACCGCGCAGTTCGGCGACCCGCTCGCGCATGCCGCGCAGCCCGAATCCCTCCTCCGCCTGCGGTGCCAGTCCGCAACCGTTGTCGCACACATCGAGTTCCAGTTCGCTGCCCCGCATGGCGACGCGCACGTCGACGCGCGTCGCACCGGCGTGGCGTGCGACGTTGGTCAGGCTTTCCTGCAGCAGCCGCAGAACAGTGATGCCGAGGCGGCCGCTTGTCGCGACCGAGCCGCAGACCGCGCACTCGATCGCGATGGAAGGATGGATTTCCGACCACAGGCGGCAGTATTCGGTCACCGCCCGGTCGAGCCCGCCACCCTCGCCGATCGTGGGGCGCAGTCGCTGCAGGATCGCGCGCACGCCGTCCTGCATCTGGCTGGTCATCGCGAGGATGGCCTGGGCGCTGCCGTGGATCTGCGGCTGGTCGGCGCTGCGCTGCAGGATCGCGCCGGAGATCGCGCGCACCGCGGTGATCCCCTGGCCGAGTTCGTCGTGCAGCTCGTGGGCGATGAGGCGGCGCTCCTCCTCCAGGCGCGCCTGCACCGCCCCGGCGAAGGCCTGGTCCTCCTCCAGCCGGAGATTGAGGTCGCGGCTCTGCTCCAGCGCTGCAGCAAGGCGGTTGAAGGTGCTCGCGACGCGGTCGAGTTCCGCGACGCGGTAATTGGGCAGGCGCTGGTCGAAGCGTCCCTCGGTACCGCGCGCCAGCGCACGGTCGATCTCGGCGAGGGGCGCCAGGGCACGACGCACCGCCCAGCGCGACGCCGCGACGCCGGCGATCAGCACCAGCAGCAGCGTGCTCAAGCCGGCACGCAGGTCGTCCCAGGCGTCGAGCACAGAGCGCGAGGCGTCGGGTCGCAGCAGGATAGTGCGGTCGCCGGCGTCGAAACGGCGCACCTGCAGCGTCGGCTCCACCCAGTCGGAAAACCACACGGGCGCAAAACGCCCCGCCTTGTAGGTCGATTCGGGCGACACATGAAGCAGGCGGCCGTCGGCGCCCACGACTTCGAGGCGATTGGCGCGCAGCCGTCCGACCGCGCGCAGGTGCTCCATCAGCCGCACTTGTCCTTCGTCGGAATCGCGCAGCGTTTCGGACACTAGGACGACGACCCACTGCTGGGCGACCTGGCTCGCGGCGTTCACCTCCTCCTTGATCGCACGACGCGTCTCCCCCACCCACCACGCCGTGCCCGCCGCCAGCGCGGCGAGCAGCACGGCGAGGAGCACGAGACCGACGCGCGACGAGAGCGACACCGGGCTGCGCGGGACCGCGACGCCGCGGGCGGGCGCAAGCGACGACCAGGGGAGGAAGGGCGCCGCCTTGATCACGGGATCAGCACGCTGCAGCCGGTGGTGAGACGGGCCTCGAGCTCCGCATGGGCACGCGCGGCGTTCTCGAGCGCATAGCGGCGTTCGACGGGAATCACGATTTCGCCGCGCGCGACCATCCCGAACAGATCGTCGGCCATCTCCTGCGTCGCCTCACGGCTCGCGAGGTGGGTGAACAGCGTCGGACGGCTGACGTAGAGGGATTTCGCCGCGAGCATCTGCAGCCCGAAAGGCGGTACCGGCCCCGACGACGAGCCGAACACCGCGAGCAGGCCGAAGGGCCGCAGGCACTCGATCGAACCGGCAAAGGTGTCCTTGCCGACGGAGTCGTACACGGCCTTCACGCCGCGTCCGCCGGTGATCTCGGCGACGCGCGCGACAAAATTCTCCTTGCGGTAATCGATGGCGTAGGTGGCGCCGTTCTGCAGCGCGAGGGCGCACTTTTCAGGCGAGCCGGCCGTGCCGATCAGCTGCAGGCCCATCGCTCGCGCCCACTGGCAGGCGATCAGCCCGACGCCGCCGGCAGCCGCGTGGAACAGCACGAAATCGCCGGGCTGCAAACCGCCCTGCGGCTGCGTCTTGCGCAGCAGGTACTGCACGGTGAGCCCCTTGAGCATCATCGCCGCACCAGTCTCGTAATCGATCTCGTCGGGCAGGCGCACCACGTTCTTCGCCGGCATCACGCGGGCGCTGCTGTAGGCGCCCGGAGGCTGGCACGCGTAGGCCGCGCGATCGCCCGCCCTCAGGTGGGACACGCCCTCGCCCACCGCATCGATGACGCCGGCACCCTCCATGCCGATACCGGCCGGCATGTCCAGCGGGTAGAGTCCGCTGCGGTAATAGACGTCGATGAAGTTCAGGCCGCAGGCGCGGTGCCGGATGCGGACTTCGCCCGGCCCGGGCATCCCCACGGACACCTCCTCCAGGCGCAGCACCTCCGGACCTCCCGGAGAGTGGATACGGATCGCACGTTCCATTGTCGGCATCTTCTTGTTTGCTGGCACGGGCGGCGGAAGCGCCTTCCGCCGACCCGGATGTACTCACGCGCGCGGGGGAGCCGGAGCTCCCCCGCCACGCAGGTCAGAACACGTACGCGAAACGCACGTTCAGGTTGTTCGACACCGGCATGTTCTTGCCGTCGATGCCACCTTGGTAATGCACGGAAAGGTGGTAGTTCGGTGCCATGTGGAACATCACGCCGACCGCACCGGCCAGCTCGTGCGCTTCCGCAACGCCGTCCTTGCTGTCCTGCCACTGGTAGTCCACGCCGACGTAGGGCTCGACGAGCTGCGACACGCGGTAGCCGAAGCGGTTGTTGAAGTAGTACGGGTTGGCCGGATCCGCCGCGCCCTTGCGTTCGGTCGGACCGTTGATCGTCGTGCCGAGGTTGCCGGTGTAGTTGAACTTGCCGTACTGCGCATCCCAGAACACCGACGCGACGACGTTCCAGCGCGTGCTGCGCAGGTCGCGGTCGCCGACCGGCACCTGCACGAAGGCCATGTCGGTGCCGAGCGTCCAGTTCTCGTTCGGCTTGATCCAGAACGCCGGGCCGGTCAGCAGGTCGGCGATGCCGCTCACGCCGTCGCCGGTGTCGCGGTTCTGCACGCTCACCTTCGGCACGATCAGTTCCCAGGCGATTCCGACGCCGTTGGTGATCTCCCAGAAGTGCACGAACTTGGACAGGCTGACGAAGGATTCGATGTCGTCGGAGCTCTTCTTGCTGCCGCTGTCGTTCCACACCTTGCTGGTCTTCTGGAAGGTGGTGTATTCGACGAACACGTTCCACGGCTTCATGCCGCTGGGATCGGGCAGCGCATATTCGTGCGCCCCGATAAACCCTCGCGTGACCTCTGCGTTCGCGACGGTTGCCCCCGCACACAGAGCCGCCACCGCCGCGCCCTGGATCAGTTTGGTGACACACGACTTCTTCAGGCTCGTCTGGTTTTTCACTTTCGGTCTCCTGCTTCTTCTATTGGATGGCGCCCGAAGGCACCGCTTTTTCAATCGCGCGGACGTGAGTCATCCCGCCGGGACCCGCGCGATGCGGTCCCGGTCCCTGCTCCCTGCCAGTTGGATGAGTCGGTTCAGTGGGTCTGGAGATAGACCACGTGGGTTTCGGTGTACTCGTACAGGCCGTGCTTGCCGTCCGCGCCGCCGATGCCCGATTTGCGCCGGCCGGCGTGGAAGCCCTGCATCGCCTCGAAGTGCTCGCGGTTGATGTAGGTCTCGCCGAAGCGCAGCTCGCGGGTGGCCTTCATCGCGGCGTTGAGGTCGCGCGTGAAGATCGACGAGGTCAGGCCGTACTCCGAGTCGTTGGCGAGCGCGAGCGCTTCGTCGAGGTCCTCGACGATCTGCAGCGGCAGCACCGGCCCGAAGATCTCCTTGGTCATCACATCCATGTCGGCGCGGCAGCCCGCCAGCACGGTCGGCTCGAAGTGGTAGCCCTCGCGGTTCGCGACCTTGCCGCCGGTGAGCACTTCCGCGCCCTGCTTGCGTGCGCTCTCGACCAGCGCGGCGACCTTGTCGAGCCCCATCTGGTTCACCAGCGGCCCCATGTGCAGGCCCTGCTCGGCGATCGGGTTGCCGTAGCGCGTCTCAGCCATCAGCGCAGCGACCTTCTCGGCCAGCGCCGATGCGATGCCGCGCTGCACATACACGCGCTCGGCGGCGTTGCACACCTGCCCGGTGTTGAGCACGCGCGACGCATGCAGCGCGCGGGCGGTGAGCTCCAGGTCGGCGTCGTTCAGCACGATGGCCGGCGCCTTGCCGCCCAGCTCCAGGTTCACGCGGGTCAGGTTGCGCGCCGCGGTCTCCATGATGCGGATGCCGGTCTCGACGCTGCCGGTGAAGCTGATGAGGCCGACGTCCTTGTGCGCGCACAGCGCGGCACCGGTGGCGCCCGCTCCGCTGACGAGGCTGAACACGCCGGTCGGCAGGTCGCACTCGGCGACGATCTCGGCGAACTCGACCGCGTTGAGCGGCGTCTCCTCGCTCGACTTGATGACGATGGTGTTGCCGGTGACGAGCGCCGGGGCCATCTTGCGGGCGATGAGGAAGAACGGGAAGTTCCACGGCAGCACGCCGGCGGTGACGCCGATGGGCTTGCGGTGCAGGAAGATCGTCTCGCCCGGACGGTCGCTGGGGATGATCTCGCCTTCGATGCGGCGCGCCCACTCGGCCATGTAGTCCATATAGTTGGCCGTGAAGTCGACTTCCACGCGGGCGAGATCGAGGATCTTGCCCTGCTCCAGCGTGATCGTGCGCGCCAGGCGCTCCTTGTTGTCGCGGATCTTGTTCGCGACGCGGCGCAGGTGGTTCGCGCGCTCGATCGCCGGCAGGCGCTCCCACGCCGGCTGGGCGCGACGCGCGGCCTCGACGGCACGGTCGACGTCCGCCTGGGTGGAGGCCGGGACGACGCCCAGGAGTTCGTTGTTCGCCGGGTTGCGCACCTCGAGGGTGGCGCCGCCTTCGGCATCCACGAACTGGTTATCGATGAAGTTGCGGTACGACTTGTTCATTTGCCTGTCCTCATGTGCTCCGCGGGCATCGCCGCGGCCCCACGGCTCGAACTCTGAATTCATTGAACCGGGACAAAAAAACCGGGCCGCCGAAAGACGGCCCGTCCAGGATCACTTCGCCAGCTTGTAGACCATCACCGTGCCGCCCTGCGGGACGACGGTCTGATAGCCAACCAGGTTATCGACGCCGCCCTGCATGCGCTGCGCATCGACGCCCCAGCCCGACTGCACGGCGATGTACTGCTCGCCGTCGACCTCGAACGAGGTCGGCACGCCGGTCACGCCCGACGGGGTCGCCGCTTCCCACAGCAGCTTGCCGGTGGTCGCGTTAAAGGCGCGGAACATGCGGTCGTTGGTGCCGCCGCCGAACACGAGGTTGCCGCCGGTGGTGAGCAGCGGACCCCAGTTGAAGGTCGGGAACTTGTGCGCCCACACCTGCTTGCCGGTCTTCAGGTCCCAGGCCTGGATCTCACCCATCGTCTTCGGCGCGTCCTTCTTGCCCGATTCCCAGCGCAGGCCGGTCAGGATCGCCTCGATCGGGTAGCCGATGTACAGGTCACCCTTCTTGTACTTGGTCGGCTCCGGTTCCGGCAGCTCGGCGCACAGGTTGTTGTTGGCCGGGATGTAGAACAGGCCGGTCTTCGGGTTGTAGGCCTCCGGCGTCCAGTCCTTGCCGCCCCACAGCGAGGGGCAGAAATGGACGTTGCCCTTGCCCATGCCCGGACGGCGCTCCTCGATGTAGGTCGGGCGGCCGGTCTTCGGGTCGATCGACTTGATCGTGTTGTTATTGACGTAGGGGTAGGCATCGACGAAGTTCAGCTTCTGGCCGTCGCGATCCAGGACCCACAGGAAGCCGTTACGGCCGGCATGTACCGCGGTCTTGACCTTCTTGCCCTTGACCTCGGTGTCGATCAGCAGCGGCGCGGAAACTTCGTCCCAGTCCCAAGCATCGTTGGGGTTGTACTGGAAGTAGCTCTTGAGCGCGCCGGTGTCGACATCGAGCGTGATGGTGGAGCCCGTGTACAGGTTGTCGCCCTTGCGCCCTTCGGTCGGCCACGGCGCCGGGTTGCCCGTGCCCCAGTAGGCGAGGTTCGTGTCCGGGTCGTAGGTGCCGGTGATCCAGATGCTGCCGCCGCCGTTCTTGTAGGTTTCGCCCGGCCAGGTGTCGCCGCCGGGTTCGCCCGGGGCCGCCGTGGTGTAGGTGCGCCACGCCTCTTCGCCGGTCTGGGCGTCGAAGGCCGCGACGTAACCACGCACGCCGGTCTCGCCGCCGGACGAGCCGACCATGATCTTTCCCTTGGCCGCGAGCGGGGCGAGGGTGATGTACTGCAGCGCCTTCCAGTCACCGACCTGCTTGACCCACAGCTCCTTGCCGGTCTTGGCGTCCAGCGCCACGAGGTGCGCGTCGACGGTCGCGACATAGACGCGGTCGCCGTACAGCGCGACGCCGCGGTTGGTCGGATGCAGCTGCAGCATCTCGCCCGGCAGTTCCTTCTTGTAGCGCCACAGCTCCTTGCCGGTCTTGGCCTCGAGGGCGATGACCTGGGCGCCGGGGGTCGTGACGAACATGTAGCCGTTGTTCACGATCGGCGGCGACTGGTGGCCTTCCTTCTGGCCGGTCGCGAACGCCCAGGCGAGCTGCAGCTTGCCGACGTTCTTGTCGGTGATCTGCGACAGCGGGCTATAGCCCCAACCCGCGTAGTTGCCGCGATATTGCAGCCAGTTGCCGGCTTCCGGGTTCTTGAGCCGCGCATCGGTAACGGGCGCGTAGTCGCCGAGCGCAGCGGACACCGCCGCGGGCAGCACGGCGACGGCACAAACGGCGATGCCCTTCATCAGACCCTTCATCTTCTTGTCTCCTCTCTTTTGTTGGAAACCGCGGCCGCAAGCGAGGCCACGGGGATGCAAAACCGGGGCGGGCTCAGGCCTGCGCGGTGAATCCGGGCGGAGTCGCGAACGGCCCCGCGATGACGAGCGTGTCGCCGTCGAGCTTCAGCGGCAGCACGGGGAGCGGACGCGGGGCAGGACCGCCGGCAACCGATCCGCGCTCGAGCGGACGAAACTTGGACGCGTGGCAGAAGCACGCGAACACCTTCTCGCTGGTCATGAAGGTCTTGATGTCGCAGCCCATGTGCGTACAGATCGCCGAGAACGCCAGCACGCCGCCGGCCGACAGCGCCTTGGTCTCGGCATCAAGGTCTTCTTCCTTGAAACGGAGCAGGACGACCTTGTTCAGGCGGGTCTCGGAACGAACCAGCTTCGATTCGGGGTGATAGGGGAATGCCAGCAGCGGTTTGCCGACTCGCAGGTCCGCGACCTTCAGCGGGGCGGGCTCACCTTCGGCATCTTCCTCGACCAACAGATCGCCGGTTGCGTGGCGCAGCGCTTCGGGCACCGTCTCGAGGGCATGGGCGCTACGCCCCTGAAGGCCCATTCCTGCAGCAAGTCCGACCGCGGCAATCTTGAAGATCTTGCGGCGTTCCGTATTGACGGGCGCAGGCGCTGCGCAACCACAAGCGACTTTCTCTTCCATTCGACTCGTCTCCATCGTTTGACCCCCTGCGCGATCCCTTGCGTGAGGATTCTTGTGGGTGATTCGTGTGTTGCACACTCTACAAATTCTGAATTCAGAGTGCAAGATGTTTTTGCGTTTTTTTGAATTCAGAATTCCCACATTATGAGCAAGGATAGGCGTTCGACGAGGTAGATGCGGCCTTAGCGGCCTTCCCTCAGGAATTGCAGGAGCGCGTCCAGCACCTGCTGCGGCGCCTCGCGCTGCGGAAAGTGTCCGACTCCGGGCAGCAGCCGGCGCACGTAGGGGCCGGTGAAGTACGACTCCTTGCCCGCCGACATGTCGGGATGATTGACCCCGTCCTCCTCGCCGTGCAGCACCAGCGTCGGGACCTGCAGCACGGGCGCGGGGCGCATCGCGGCCTCGTCGGCGTCGTAGCGGGGATCGCCCTCGGCGTGTCCCCAGCGGTGCCGGTAGGAGTGCAGCGTGACGTCCGGCCAGTCCTCGTTGTCGAACGCGGCGGCCGTCGTGTCGAATTCGTCCTGCGCATACCAGCCCGCAGGAGCCCAGGTGTCCCACATGATGCGGGCGAAGTCGCGCCGCTTCTCGCGGACCATGCGGTCGCCGCGCGGCGTCGCCATGAACCAGTGGTACCAGTAGTTGCGGGCCTGCTCGACGCTCAAGGGCTGAGAGGGATCATTGGTCCCGTAGCCGACCGACAGCATCGCGAGATGGCTCGCCACGCCCGGCCGCAGCCCGCAGGCGATGCCCGCCGCGCGTGCGCCCCAGTCGTGCCCGACCAGGGCCGGCTGCTCCAGGCCCAGCGCATCGATGAACTCGAGCAGGTCGCGCCCGAGCGCCGTGAGCTGGCCCGCGCGCGGCGTGTCCGCGTGCAGGAAGCGTGTCGGCGCGAAGCCGCGCAGCGCGGGCACGATGACGCGCCAGCCCGCTTCGGCCAATCCTGACGCGACCTCGGACCAGGTGCGGATGCTGTCCGGCCAGCCGTGCAGCAGCACGACCGAGCGGGTCGCGGCGGGGTTGAACTCCTCATAGCCGACACGCAGCAGGGAGGTGTCGATGGTCTTCATTCAAGGCTTCCACGGCAGGAACTCGTACCACAGCGCGATCTCCGGCACGTAGGTCACCAGGGCTAGGCACACCAGGCAGGCGCCGAGGAACCACGCCAGCTGGCGTATCAGCGGGATCAGCGGAATCTTGTTCACCAGTGCCGCGACATACAGGTTCGCAGCCAGCGGCGGCGTCAGCAGGCCGATCTCGATGTTGATGACGAGGATGATGCCGAAATGGATGGGGTCGATGCCGTACTGCACGGCCGCCGGGGCCAGCAGCGGGCCCATCAGCAGGGTCGCCGCGCTGGTCTCCATGAACATGCCGACCAGCAGCAGCACCAGGTTCGCGACGAGCAGGAACACCAGGGGGCTGTCGATGTAGCTCGTCGACAGCGCCGCGATCTGCTGCGGTATCTGCTGCAGGACCAGGCCGCGGTTGAAGACGGTCGTGAAGCCGATGATGAACATGATCGCGGCGCCGCTCGCCGCAGCCTTCACGAAGGCATCGCCGAGCTCCATCATCCGTACGCTGCGATTCAGGATCGCATAGAACAGCGCATACAGCGCCGCCACCGACGCCGCCTCCGTGGGCGTGAGGACTCCGGAATAGATGCCCCCGAGAACCAGGATGGGCATGAACAGCGCCGCGACGAGTCCGAATCTGCCGTTTCCGCCGGCGGAGGCCGACTCGGCGCTCGCATCGACGGCCAATTCGACGCCCCCTTGCAGCACGTGCCGCGCCCGCAGGGCATGCACGATCATGAAGGCCGCGGCGAACATGAGACCGGGGACCAGGGTCGCAAGGAACAGCGTCGTGATCGACACGCCGACCGCGGAGCCATACAGGATCAGGGGAATCGAAGGCGGCAGGAGCACGCCCAGCAGGCCCGCGGAGGCGTTCAACGCGCCGACGTAGCCCGGCTGGTAGCCGCGCTTGAGCATCTCCGGGCCGATGGCGCGGCCGATCGCGGCGACCGCCGCCACGGACGAGCCGGTGATCGCGCCCATGATGGCGCTGGCGAGGATCATCACATGGCCCATCGCGGCCTGCGACCAGCCGAACAGGCGCGTGCTGAAGCGCACCAGCTGGCGCGTGATGCCGCCACGCGACATCAGCTCGCCGCTCAGGATGAACAGGGGAATGGCGAGGAAGGGGTAATTCAGCAGCGCGTCGAGCGTCGTCTGCGCGACGAACTCGAGGGAAACGTTCCACTTGTCGGCCTGGACCAGGATCGCGAGCGAGAACGCGATGCCGACGGGGACGCCGACCAGCAGGAATATGAACAGCAGGGCGATCATCGGGCGGCCTCCGCTTCCGCATTCAGCGAATGCCCGGTGAGGATCGCCAGGATCTGCATCAACGCGTGGAAAATCATCAGCCCCATGCCGATCGGGAAGAACAGCGCGAGGATCCAGTAGGGCGTGTCGAGGTCGAGCATCTTGTCGCCGGTGAGGAGGAACTCATCGACGAGCACGACGCCGCTGTATGCATAGATGGCCGCAAACGCGATCGTCGCCACGGCGACGGCGAAGTGACAGAAATTCTTCAGCCGCCGCGACGGCACCGCCTGCGCAAGCTCCACGGCGATGTGCGACCCGAGGTAGGTGCACATCGCGCCGCCGACCAGGGTCAGCGGAATCAAGGCCGCCAGGCCGAGTTCCCCGTAGTTCGGCCAGGACAGCTTCAGGTTGCGCGCGACCACCGTGAAGGCCGTCGCGAACAACATCACGAAGAGCGAGGCGCCGCAGATGGCCTTTTCGACCGAATAGACCACGTGCTCCACTCTTCTCGTCCTGCGGAACCAGGTGGAACCCTTGCCTGGGGAACTCGATTTCATGGCGACCTCCGGGACTTACTTCGCTGCGACGAGCTTTCTGAGCTCGGCGATGCGCTTCTCGCCGTACACCGGCGTCATCTCGGCCCACACCTTCTCGCCCAGCGCGCGGAACTGCGCGATCTCCTGCGCGGTCGGTTCGTGGATCTCGATGCCGGCCTTGCGCAGCTCATCCAGCGCGACCTTGGAATTCGCGCGGTTGCGCTTCACCTGCCACTCGCCGACTTCCTTGCCGATGCTCTGCAGCAGCTCCTGGTCGGCCGGGGACAGCTTGCCCAGCGCGCGCTGGCTCGCCGTGATCGTCGACATCACGTAGGAGTGGTTGAGCAGCGTGACGTGCTTCTGTGCCTCGTAGAAGCGCGCCTGCTTGATGAGGATGACACCGTTCTCCTGGCCGTCGACGGTGCCCTGCTGCAGCGCCGTGAAGAGCTCCGGGAAGGGCATGATGACGACCTGGCTACCGGCCTTCTCGAAGAACATCTTCAGCGACTGCGAGGGGACGACGCGCAGCTTGAGGCCCTTGAGGTCATCGACCGTCTTCACCGGGCGCTTCGAGTTCGAGATCGCGCGGAAGTCGTTCTCGAAGTAGCCCAGGATCTTCATGCGATTGCGCTCGATCGTCTCGCGCAGCGTCTGGCGGAGGATGTTGTCCTCGCCGTAGTAGATGCGATCCGCATCCGCATAACTCGTCGCGATGAAGGGCAGGATGTGGAAGTCGAACAGCGGGTCCATGCCCACCATCGAGTTCGGGTTCACGAAGCCCATCTCGATCGTGCCGCGCACCAGCTCGCGCCCGATCGCCTCGTCGCCGCCGAGCTGGCCGGACGGGAAAACGGCGATCTTGATGCGGCCGTTGCTGCGCTCCGCGGCGAGCTTCGCGAACATGTTCGCGGCCTCACCCACCGAGCTCTGCTCGGGGAACACGTGGGCCAGGCGCCAGCTCACGTCCTGCGCGGCGGCCGTCAGCGACGTGAGGGCCAGCGCTGCGGCACCGGCGACAGAGAGAAGCAGTTTCTTCAGCATTGATGTCTCCAGATTTTCACTTCTTCGATGAATCCAATCGGCCATTGCCTATGGGATGCTTGCCACCCGGCTTGTCCCGGCGAGCCCCGAACTGGAAGGGGTGACGATCGGCACCCGGCGCTGAACGCGGCGCGGGCGCGATGTCGACCAGCCCCAGGAGCCGGTGCCAAGCCAGGGTTTCCCCGCCACTGGCGGGACGACGGGCGATTTGTACGGGTGTTGCGACCGCTGTCCCGGCAAGGACGAAGGGCATTGGGTACCCATCGCTCGACCGGCGGACACGATCAGGTATCGTGCCCGGCCGTGCCGGGACGCGTCGCTCAGCTCGGTATCGACGCTCGCGCGAGAACCGATCGCTGGGGAATGTGCGCGGCAAGGGCCACGCGGGAGGGCTTGCGTTTCATTCGAGTCGTCTCCATCGGTTCGACTCCCTGCCCAGGGTTTGCGCGGGAGTTCTTCTGATTGGTATCGTGGATACACTCTACAAATTCTGAATTCAGAGTGCAATGAATTTTCTAAATTTTTTGAATTCAGAACTCCACAATGCCCGTAAGGCTTTCGGCAGCCCCCGCAGAAGCGGGCCCGGCGGTGGGACGATCAGCCGGGAAAATCGGGCCGGGCGACCCGCCAGGAAAGCGCCACCGGGGCCGGCGCGATCCTCGATCTCCTGCCTGCCCTACTCTACCAGCAGCGCAACGGCGGCAGAGAAGGTCAGGAAGGCGCACGCGGTCGTCAGCAGGACGATCCGCGCAACCCGTCCAGTATCGGCCCCGAAGCGCTCGGTGAGCATCGGCACGTTGCTCGCGCTGGGCAATGCCGCGACGAGCACGAGCACGGTCAGCGTGAAGGGGTCCAGCGGCAGGCCCAGCCACATCGCGAGCGTGCCGACGCCGAAGATCAGCGCCGGGTGCACGATCAGCTTGTAGAGCACGACCAGCGGCACGTCGCCGACGCCGCGCCGCGCCGGGTGCTGCGCCTGCACGGACATCTGCGAGCGCGCGAGCACCGCGCCGATGGTGAACAGCGCCGTCGGCGAGCCGGCATCGGCCAGCATCTCGACCACGCGCATCAGCGGCTTCCACGGCAGGAAGCCGGTCGCCGACGACAGCCCGCCGAGCATGATCGCCCAGGGGAGCGGATTCACCAGCACGCTCTTCAAGGCATTCACGGCAGCCCGCCGCGCCCCGCCCGCATTAGCGGCGCTCAGGCGCGACAGCGCGATGCACAGCGAAGAGGTGATGACCATGTCGACGGCCAGCGGCACCATCGCCGGCGCGGCCGCGCGGGCGCCGAGCAGCGACACCAGCAGCGGCATGCCCATGAAGCCCGAGTTGGGGAAGGCGGCGACGAGCGCGCCGAAGGAGGCATCGTTCCAGCCGATGGCGCCCTTCTTCGTCGTGACGATGGTCAGCGCCACCATCACCAGCGCGCACACCACCCAGAGCGCGAAAGCGCCCACGTCGAGGAGCTTCACGATCGGCGTGCCGGCGGCGAAGCGGTACAGCATGCACGGCAGCGCGAAGTACAGCACGAAGGTATTCAGGCCCGGGATCGCCTCCAGCGGCAGCATACGGCGGCGCCCGGCGAGATAGCCGCACAGCACCAGCGCAAAGAAGGGGAAGGTCACCAGCAGGATCTGTTGCATGCACGCTCTCTTGTCGGGATCGCCTCCTCACCGCGAGGCCGGGAAATCGGTGGGGCGGCGCTCCATGCGGACCGCCGCCCTCGCCCCGTCAGGCCGAAAGGGCCTCGGGGGGAACGAGACGCTGGCGCAGCACGCGGTGCAGGATCTTGCCCGTCGCGGTGCGCGGCATCTCGGAGTCCGCGATGAATACCACCGATCGCGGACATTTGAAACCCGCCAGGCGCTCCCGGCACCACGCCTGCATCTCCTCGGCGTCGGCGCTCTGGCCGTCGTGCAGCACGATCACCGCCTGCACGGTCTCGCCCCACTTGTCGTGCGGGATGCCGATCACGGCGACGTCCTTGATCTTGGGATGGCCACCGAGCACGCCTTCGACTTCCGACGGGTAGATGTTCTCGCCGCCGCTGATGATCATGTTGCTCTTGCGATCGACCAGCCAGATGTAGCCGTCCTCGTCGCGGCGCGCCATGTCGCCCACCGAGCACCATTCGCCGCGGAAGGCCTCGGCGGTCTTCTCGGGGTTCTTCCAGTAGCCGTCGAACACGTAGGACGTGCGCGAGAAGAGCTCGCCCACCTCGCCGTCCGGCACTTCCTGCCCGTTCTCGTCTAGCATGCGGATCGCGCCGCTGCCCGCCCATTCGCGACCGACCGAGCCGAGCTTGACGATCTGCTCCTCCGGCCGCAGCAGCGTGACCCAGCCGGCCTCGGTCGAACCGTAGAGCTCATACAGCCTGCCGTTGGAGAAGTATTCGAGGATCGCGAGCTTGGTGTCCTTGCGCGCGGGCGCGGACGAGATCATCAGCTTGCCGACGCTGCTCACGTCGTAGCGCTTCTTCACCTCTTCGGACAGCGCGAGGACCATGATGTAGTGCGTGGGCACCAGCGACGTGAAGGTGACCTTTTCCTGCGCGAGCGTCGCGACGAGGCCTTCCGGATCGAAGCTGCGGCGGTCGTCGACGATGCAGGTCGCGCCGATGTGGATGAAGGTCGTGCCGAAGTACAGCGAGTTCGCGTGGCACATCGGCATCACCAGCAGCCCGGTATCCTCGCGCGTGAAGCCCATCTCCAGCGCTGTCGCCAGAGCGATCAGCGTGCTGCCGGCGTGGGCGCGGATCGCCCCCTTGGGCTTGCCCGTCGTGCCCGAGGTGTAGAGCAGCGCGCACATCTCTTCCGGATTCACGCGCGGGAACTCCACCGTGGCGCTCGCCCGCGCGACGAGGTCCTCATAGGCGATCCAGCCCTCCCCCGCGGGCCCCTCGCCACCCATGACGACGCAGCGACCCCGCAGCGCGCCCAGTTCTGCGCCGATCGAATCGACCGTCTCGACGAACTCGGAGCCGGCGATCAGCGCCCCGGCCTCGCAATTGCCGAGGATGTAGGCGATCTCGGGCGCGGTCAGGCGGAAGTTGAGCGGCACCGCGACCAGCCCGGCGCGCGCCAGGCCGACGTAGATCTCCATCCACTCGACGCAGTTGTAGGCCAGCACCGCCACGCGGTCGCCCCGCCCCAGGCCCAGCCCGAGCATCCCCGCCGCGAGCCGGCTCGCGCGTTCGTCCCACTGCGCGTAGGTCAGCGAACGCTTCGAATCGCGTGTGCCGAGCTTGTCCGGCGTCAGCCTGGCGTGGGTCGAAACGGCGTCTGAAATGGTCAGTAGGTGGCTCATGGCGGTGTCTCCTTTGGGGTTTCATCGTGTTCTGAATTCTGAACACCGAAGATTTTATGGACTTCTGAATTCAGAATGCGATAGGATTCTAAGCGAAACGACGCCTTTTGCAACACCGCCTTGCACCGTCCCCACC
>NZ_WTVK01000229.1 GCF_012910805.1 Aromatoleum evansii | reverse complement strand
CTTCTGCGGGGACAGGGCGATCACCTGGGCGCGCCCGTGAGCGATCTGGTCGCGCGCGCGGGTGAGACGTTGCCGCATCGCGTAGGCGCTGCGGTTCGTGAGGCGGTCGACCTCGTCGCGTTGCTGGGTGACGAGGGTGCCCGGTTCGCGCAGCACGGGCCGCCCGACGAGGGAGTTGAGGTGGCGCCGTTCGGCGGCGAAGCGGCCGCGCAGGCCTTGGCTGAGCCGCGTGCGGTGTTGCGCGAGGGCGGCCTGTTCGGCGGCCAGATCCGGTACGACGAGCTTGGCGGCGTCCGTCGGGGTCGAGGCGCGTCGGTCGGCGACGTGATCGAGCAGCGGCGTGTCGACGTCGTGCCCGATGGCGCTGACGACGGGAGTGCGCGCGGCGCTGACGGCCCGCACGAGCGTCTCGTTGCTGAACCCGAGCAGGTCCTCGAAGGAGCC
>NZ_WTVK01000228.1 GCF_012910805.1 Aromatoleum evansii | reverse complement strand
GCCGCGAGCGTAGACGCGCATTTTTGCGACTTCAAGTTCGATGCATGATGCGACACGCAAAGCGAATGATTTGCGCAGGCACGACGCCGCGAGATTCGATTTTTTCCAAAACAGATCGGGAATAATTCCCGAAAACTGCGAGATACAATCTCGTTGATCAAAACAATCGTGACGGTACGATCCGATTTGCTACTTCCCGCGCAGTGCGCTGGATTTTATCCCAATGAACCTTTAGCCCCGCCTCAGCTATGAGAGCGGGGCTATTTTTCGGACTGATCGGGTTCGCATCGATCCGTCGAAATTTCGGAAGCCTGTCGAGCGGCAGCATGTTCATTCAGCGCGGTAGCTTTGCGGAGATTTCCGCCGCCAGCCGAACCAATTCCTTTGTCGAGCGAACGCCGAGCTTGTGTCGCATGATCGCCGTGTCGTTCGCGACGGTGCCGTAG
>NZ_WTVK01000227.1 GCF_012910805.1 Aromatoleum evansii | reverse complement strand
GTCTCGCTCAAGGACACGTTCAAGATGTGGCCCGCCATGCTCGTCTGCGGCGGCCTCGTCATCGCGTGGAACGTCACGAACTACATGCTGACGGCGTACATGCCGAGCTTCCTGTCGACGGTCACCGACCACAAGGGCGGCCAGGGCATCAGCGACAACATGAACAACGTCTCGCAGATCATCGTCATGGCGGTCTGCCTCGCGATCATCCCGCTCATCGGTCTGGCCTCCGACCGCATCGGGCGCAAGACGATCGTGCGCATCGGCTCCGTCATGCTGATCGTGCTGGCGTTCCCGTCGCTGATGCGCATCACGCGCAACACCGAGGGCTCCGTCATCGCGGGTCTCAT
The DNA here is from genome assembly GCF_012910805.1 of Aromatoleum evansii. Lineage (GTDB taxonomy): Bacteria > Pseudomonadota > Gammaproteobacteria > Burkholderiales > Rhodocyclaceae > Aromatoleum > Aromatoleum evansii. Next base: position 96 of record NZ_WTVK01000227.1, on the reverse strand, counting down.
CATCATGGGTCTGTCGCGCATCTGCTTCAGCGCCACGATGCCGTCGACGCTGCCGTCGCTGTTCCCGACGGCCGTGCGCGCCGGTGCGCTGTCGAT
>NZ_WTVK01000226.1 GCF_012910805.1 Aromatoleum evansii | reverse complement strand
GGTGCCGACGATGCTCGCCGGCATCTACGGCACGAACTTCCACTCGGTGCCGGAGCTGGAGGCGTCCGTGCACTTCGGCGGCCGCGGCGGTGGGTACGAGTTCTACTACGGGTACTACCTGATGATCGCCGTGCTCGCGACGATCGGCGTGCTGCTGTGGCGCGCGTTCAAGAAGTCTGGATGGTTGTGATGGTGGTTCGCCACATCGGTGACGCGGCGCCGCGGGTGCCGACGCGCGTGCTCAACGGCAGCGGGACGCGTGTCAGCGCGTTCGTGCTCGGCGTTTCCGGGTGGGCCCGCGGCGTGACGGCGGAGAGCGCGCAGGAGATGGCGAGCACCTACCTCGCTGCCGGCGGGCACACGTTCGAGACGAATGACGTCGACGCGGGCGCCGCCGAGGTGCGGCTGCGTGAGGCCCTCGAAGGCCTCCGGCGCGAGGAGTACCAG
>NZ_WTVK01000225.1 GCF_012910805.1 Aromatoleum evansii | reverse complement strand
GGGCAGCACCGTCAGCCACTCAGTCCGGTTCGGCCGCTGCGCCTGTCAGCCTCCCCAAGACCGGCCAGGGTGCAAAGGTCAACCAACCGGCTGCGAACGACGGCGAGGCCAATTCGTGATGGCGCGCGCGCAGGGCGTCGCTGTCAAGCGATTAAGTGCGGCGGTCGGCCATCAGGTGCGCGCCAGCGCTCGACACTTTCTCGGCGGCACGCAGGATGTAGTAGCTGACAACGGCAAGCAGGAACATGCCGAACACGCCCATGACAAAAATCGACTGGACCGTCTCGCTCAGTGTGTTCGGCTTGGGTGCATGGCGCGCAAGGCCGATGTAGCCGCACACGATGGCCAACCCCGCAAGCATGATGAGGCGTCGCACCAGACTGCCCGAGCGCGTCTGCATAGGGGTCGCGAAAGACGCCATGACCAGGAACATGGTCGCACCCGTGAAA
>NZ_WTVK01000224.1 GCF_012910805.1 Aromatoleum evansii | reverse complement strand
CCCCCATGACCATCTCGGCCGTCTTGCCCGCGCCGACCCCGTGGTACAGCCCCACTGACGGTTCGCTGATGATGCGAGCCACCGCTGTGCGCTGATGTGGGTGAGGGTTGAAGGTGCTCACGAGCCCGGGCAGCCTGAGGCGCTGTCCATCGGCGCTGTAGTCGCGCATGACGAGGGAGTTGAACGTGTCGTTGTACACCTCAGTGAGGCGTTCTGTGCGCTGCGGATCAGACCACAGCCACTCACGGAAGGCGTTCTGCAACTGCTCGGCCTTGGCCTTGGCGGCTTCGGTCTCAGGAGCGTTCGGTACCCGCTTTTCGCCGCCGTTACCGTTGGGCACAGCGTCTTGGATGAGCACAGGCTTCTGCGTCATCAGTCGCTCGGCGAGCTCGACAGCGTTCATCCGTTCGGTGCCCCACTGCGAGACCACTTTTTGCGACGTCTTGTTGG
>NZ_WTVK01000223.1 GCF_012910805.1 Aromatoleum evansii | reverse complement strand
TCGTCGGGCAGAACCTCGAGCCTGTCGCCGTCGAGCTGACGTACGGCATGGAGCGCATCCTCATGGCGCTTCAGGGCGTCACGCACTTCAAGGACATGGCGTACGCCGAGGGCATCAGCTACGGCGAGGTGTTCGCGCAGAACGAGTACGAGATGTCGCGCTACTACCTCGACGACGCCGACGTCGACGCGGCCCGCGCGTTCTTCAAGGAGTACACCGACGAGGCTCAGCGCCTCATCGACGCGCGCCTGCCGGTGCCGGCGTGGACGTACGTGCTCAAGAGCTCGCACGCGTTCAACATCCTCGACAGCCGCGGCGCCGTCTCCACGACGGAGCGTGCGCGCTCGTTCTCCCTCATGCGCCGCCTCGCTCGCGAGACCGGTGCACTGTGGAGCGAGCGTCGCGCCGAACTCGGTCACCCGCTGCTCAAGGGCGACGCGGCGACCTCACG
>NZ_WTVK01000222.1 GCF_012910805.1 Aromatoleum evansii | reverse complement strand
ACGCGAAGCGGTCCTGCAGCTCCTCCGCCTTATCCAGCGCCGCCTGGGTCTCGACGGGGTTCGCCACGCGCGTGCCGTCGCCGTCGGTGTCGAACACGCTGATCGTGGTGTTGTTCAGCATCTTCTCCGCCAGCACTGGCCCGGGCACCCGCTCGGTTCCCCACTGCGCTGTGGCAGCCACGCTGCGGCGCAGCCCGGAGACATTCCACATGTCCGGGGTCGGATGTTCCACGGTCAGGTTCTGGTCGCGCAGCACCTCGCGTAGGAACTGCTGGTGCGTCTCGGCGTCGATCCACACCGCGCCGAATAGGGCCCGGATGTCCTCCATCGGCTTGGGTGGGGGTATCACCTCGCGCAGTGCTTCCACGTTCGGTGCGTACCGCGCATCCTGCTCACTGGCCTCGATCGCCGCGTCGAGTTTCACGCGCACGTTGCCGCTGAGGTACTCCGC
>NZ_WTVK01000221.1 GCF_012910805.1 Aromatoleum evansii | reverse complement strand
GCGATGACCCGCTCGCGTGCGTCGTGGCCGCGCTGGGTGCGCGCGGTGTGGAACGTCGCGGTCAAGAGCGATGACGACTTCGCGCCCGTACCGCGCGTCGAAGAACCGATCCTGCACGCGACGCAGGAAGCACGCGACCGGCTGCGATCCCTGGCCTGGACCTTGGGGATGCGTGAACGCGTCAGTGTGCTGGCGGTCGCGACGGTGCTGCTGCACCGGATGGAGCGTGAGGGCAGTCCGCGGGTGCCGTGCCCGGAGCGTGACCTCGTGCTCGACACCGGCATCCGCTCGCGCACGACAATCCGCGCGGCACTGCGGCGCCTGCACGGCGTGTTCGGCGTGCTGCACACCGATTCTTACGACTTCGCGCAGCGTGCGACGAGCTCATTTGAGTTTGAGATTCCTGTTGCCTCGGGGGTGGTGAGGGATATTGCCCCACCTAGCTTTCACA
>NZ_WTVK01000220.1 GCF_012910805.1 Aromatoleum evansii | reverse complement strand
GCATATCGCCGATGGCGAGCTGAATCTGTGGCAGGCGTCTTCCGATAAATGACCTGTTAATAACGGGCGCGCGAACCGCGCCCGAATCAGATCAGTGATTATGACGAGTCAGTCGGTCAAGATAGCCCATCACAAATGCAGAAAGCACAAACGTCAGATGGATAATGACGTACCACATCAGTTTGTTATCCGGGACATTTTTCGCATCCATAAAGACGCGCAGTAAGTGAATGGAAGAAATTGCCACAATCGACGCTGCTACTTTGTTTTTCAGCGACGTTGCGTCCATTTTCCCCAGCCAGTTCAGCTTCTCTTTGTTCTCGGAGATATCCAGCTGTGAGACGAAATTCTCATAACCGGAAAACATCACCATCACCAGCAAACCGCCAACCAGCGTCATATCCACCAGCGACAGCAACACGAGGATCAAATCTGATTCCGCCATCGAGAAG
>NZ_WTVK01000021.1 GCF_012910805.1 Aromatoleum evansii | reverse complement strand
GGGCGGGGGCTACGGCCGCGGCCGGTATGGACGCGGTGTGCGGCGACGACCAGCACGTGCACTTCCTCGAAGGAGAGCTCGGGGTAATGGTCGCGCAGCACGCGGTAGGCGAGGTGGTCGAGGGTCGAGTTGCCCCAGCGGTTTTCCCGGGCAAAGAAGGGCATGATCAGTTCGCATGCCTCGATGAAGATCTCGCGGACGCGGTGATGAGAGCGGCGTTCCTGCAAGCCGGTGGGTGTGGGGACGGATGAAGTCATGAATCGTTTCCGGGGACGCTGCGGCGGGGGGGCATGGCAGGGTTCGTGTGCGTTCGACTCGGGCCGGCTGCCGCGCGGTCAGGAGTGGGCGCTGACCCAGTTGCGCCACTCGGTGAACAGGGAGGGGCTGGCAGCGGCGATCACGCCGCGCTTGATCGACGGGCCGGCGATCACCGTCCCGCCATCCAGTCCGCTCGCCTTGCCGCCCGCCTCCTCGAGGATCAGCTTGCCCGCCGCATAGTCCCACAGCATCTGCCCGCCGTGCACATACACGTCCAGCCGTCCCGCGGCGACGAAGCACCATTCGAGCGCGCTGGAGCCGAAATTGCGCTGCGAAAAATAGGGCGGGCGCACGGCGAGTTCATCGCCGAGGTGGTGGCTGATGCGCTTGAAGTCGATGCCGGCCACCGCATCCGACAGATGTGCCGCAGCCACGCGCAGCGGTAGTTCGACGCCGTTGAGGAAGGCGCCGGCGCCTTTGGCCGCGTAGAAGGATTCGTCGGTCACCGGGTTGTAGACGACGCCGTAGCGTGGCTCGTGATTGACCAGATAGGCGATCGAGACGGCAAAGAAGGGGATGCCGTTGGCGAAATTCGTGGTGCCGTCGATGGGGTCGATGCACCACAGGCCGCTTCGTCCGTCGCTCCACAGGTGTGCCTGCTCCGCGGCGCTCATCTCCTCGCCGAGCACGGCCCCGGGCGCAAGCTTGGGCAGTTCCTCGGAAAAGCGGCGTTGCGATTCGAGATCGGCCTCGGTGAACAGCGTGCCGTCCGCCTTGCGGTTGCGCGCGGTCTTGAGGTAGCGCGGCAGGATCACCTCGCGCGCGACGTCGCGCACCAGCGATTCGAGCGCCCGCGCCTGCGCGAGCCTTTGGCTGGCCGTGGGCATCAGCGTCGCCCCGCTGCGAGGTGCCCGGCTGCGGCTGCGAGGGTGCCGGCGCGGGCAAACCCGTGCGCCGTGCGGGCGGGCGCGGGGGAGGTGCACAAAGGGCGGTCGGGGACGCTGAAAATCATGGCCGGATCGGGCGCAGGGTCTCGCGGGAAGGTAGTGTCCTTATAATACACCACGATGATTTCGCGCTTCTTTTGCCCCCTCCCGCTGCCGGCCGCCGGCGAGATCCAGCTGCCCGAGGCGCTGGCCCATCATGCCGCGCGCGTGCTGCGCCTGCGCGACGGCGATCCAGTCATCCTGTTCGACGGCAGCGGCGGCGAGGTCACCGCCGTGCTGCGGCTGCGCGGCAAGCAGTGTTTCGCCGAACTGCTGGAGCGGCGCGACATCGAGCGCGAGTCGCCGCTGCGGCTGGTGCTGGTGCAGGCACTCGCGAGCGGCGACAAGATGGACTGGATCGTGCAGAAAGCGGTCGAGCTGGGTGTCGCCGCCATCGTGCCGGTGCAGGCGGAACGCTCCGTGCTGCGGCTGGCCGGAGAGCGTGCGGCGAAGCGCGTCGAGCACTGGCAGCAGGTCGCCGTGTCGGCGTGCGAGCAGTGCGGACGCAACCGCGTGCCGGCGGTCGCGCCGATCACGGGATTGCACGACTACCTGGCACGTCCTTGCGAGGGGGCGCGGCTGATCCTCGATCCGGCGGCCACGCAGCGCCTGCTCGACGCCGGGCGTCCGGCGGGGGAGGTGCACCTGCTGATCGGCCCCGAAGGGGGCTGGTCCGAGGAGGAGCTGGCGGCCTGTCGCCGCGCGGGCTGCGCCGGCATGGGACTGGGGCCGCGCGTGCTGCGCACCGAGACCGCGGGCTTGGCCGCGATCGCCGCGCTGCAGGCCGTATGGGGCGACTTTTGAGGAGGCTGCACGATGTTCGAATCGGCTGAACTGGGCCACAAGGTCGACAAGGAAGAGTACGACGCAGCCGAACCGGAGCTGCGCGCGCAGTTGCTCGACGCGCAATTCGATCTCCTCGAGGCGAAGTCCTTCGCCGTCGTGGTGCTGATCAACGGCATCGACGGCGCCGGCAAGGGCGAGACGGTGAATCTGCTCAACGAGTGGATGGACCCGCGCCACATCCAGACCCTGGCCTTCGATTCGCCGACCACCGACGAGGCAGAGCGCCCCTTCATGTGGCGCTTCTGGCGGGCGCTGCCGCCGCGCGGGCGCATCGGCATCCTGTTCGGCAACTGGTACACGGATCCGATGCGCGAGCGCGTCGAGAAGATGTCGAAGAAGGCCGACCTCGACCAGCGCCTCGACGAGATCAACCGCTTCGAGGCGATGCTGGTGCGCGAGGGGGTGCTGCTCCTGAAGCTGTGGTTTCACCTGTCCAAGGACGGACAGCGCAAGCGCCTCAAGGCGCTGGAAAAGGATCCGCGCACGCGTTGGCGGGTCACCGAGCAGGACTGGCATGCCTACGAGCACTACGACCGCTATCGTGAGGTCGCCGAGCACACGCTGCGCCATACCAGCACGGGCGATGCGCCGTGGATGATCGTCGACGGTTCCGATCCGTGCTACCGCGAGCTCTTCGCGGCACGCACCCTGCTCGATGCCATGCGCAAGCGCCTCGATGCCGATGCGCACCACTGGGTGGCGCGCCAGACGGCGCCTCCCTTGCCGCCCGCGCCCGATGCGCGCAACCTGCTCGGCAGCCTGGTGTTGCGGCAGGCGCTGGACAAGAAGGAATACCAGGAGCTCCTCGAGCGCTATCAGGGGCGGCTCGCGCTGCTCACGCGCGACGAGTCCTTCCGCAACCGCGCGCTCGTGCTCGTGTTCGAGGGGGCGGATGCCGCGGGGAAGGGCGGCACGATCCGTCGCGTCACCGCGGCGCTCGACGCACGCCAGTACCAGGTAGTGCCGGTTGCGGCCCCGACCGAGGAGGAGCGCGCCCAGCCCTACCTGTGGCGCTTCTGGCGCCACCTGCCGCGCCAGGGCCGCGTCGCGATCTTCGATCGCTCGTGGTACGGCCGGGTGCTCGTCGAGCGGGTGGAGGGCTTCTGCTCGGAGGCGGACTGGATGCGCGCGTATTCGGAGATCAACGACTTCGAGGACCAGCTGGCGGACGCCGGGGCGGTGGTGGTCAAGTTCTGGCTGCAGATCGGCAAGGACGAGCAGCTGGAACGATTTCGCCAGCGCGAAGCCGAAGCGCACAAGCGCTTCAAGATCACCGCCGAGGACTGGCGCAACCGCGAACGATGGGACGACTACGCCCGTGCCGTGTGCGACATGGTCGATCGCACCAGCACCGAGACCTCGCCGTGGACCCTGGTCGAGGCGGACAACAAGCTGTTTGCCCGCATCAAGGTGCTGCGTACCTTGTGCGAGCGGCTCGAGTCCGCTTTGGGACACTGACGGACGCGGCGGTGCCGATGTCCTGATCGCGTGCGGAAGTAACGCCCCGATGCGCGACGCGACGTGTAATGTATTCCGCTAGAATGGGTCGGGCACGCGTGCGCGGCGTCGCTCCGGCGAGCTTTCCGACTTCCTGATGGTGATGATTTGAGTGGCAACCCCAACCCCAACTCCAGTGCCGGCGCCAGTGTGGCTGCATCCGATATTGCGGCGTCGACGGAGCAGTTCGTGGCCTGGGTGCGCGGGGCCGCACCCTACATCCATGCATTCCGCGGGCGCACCTTCGTCATCGCCTTCGGCGGGGAGGTCGCCGCCGGCGCTCGCGCACAGAGCCTCGCCTACGACTGCAACCTGCTCGCCGCGCTGGGCATCCGCCTCGTCCTCGTGCACGGCGCCCGGCCGCAGATCGAAGCCGAACTCGCGCGGCGCGGACTGGAGCCGCGCTATCACAACGGCCTGCGCGTGACCGACGCCGAGGCGCTCGAATGCGTCAAGGCCGCGATGGCGGTGACGCGCCTCGAAGTGGAAGCCCTGCTATCGCAGGGTTTGCCCAACACGCCGATGGCCGGCAGCTACATGCGCGTGACGGGCGGCAACTTCATCACGGCGCGTCCGGTCGGCGTCGTCGATGGCGTCGACTATCAATACACCGGTGCCGTGCGCAAGATCATCGCCGAGGAGATCAACGCCGACCTCGACCAGCAGAACGTCGTGCTGATCTCGCCGATGGGCGTGTCGCCGGCGGGGGAGATCTTCAATCTCAGCATGGAGGAGGTCGCCGAGGCGGTGGCCGTTGCGGTGAAGGCCGAGAAGCTGATCTACCTGTGCGACGCGCCGGGCCTGCTGGATGCCGACCAGCGCTTGATCGACTCGGTGACCGCCGACGAGGCCGAGCGCATGTTCAATGCGGGGGAGGGACTCACCGAGGACCTGGACCTGTACCTGCCGTGCGCGATCCGGGCGGTGCGGCGTGGCGTCGCCCGCGTGCACCTCATCGATCACGACAAGGACGGCGGCCTGCTGCTGGAGTTCTTCACCCACGCCGGCGTGGGCACGGTCGTGTCGCGCGATCCCCTGTTCCGCCTGCGCGACGCGAGCTTCGAGGATGTCGCCGCGCTGGTTGCGCTGATCTCGCCGATGGAGGCGGACGGCACGCTGGTGCGGCGCGGACGCGAACTGCTGGAGCAGGAGATCGACCGCTTCTCGGTCGTCGAGCATGACGGGGTGCTCGTCGGTTGCGCAGCGCTGTATCCGTTTTCGGACGAACGTGCGGCGGAGCTCGCCTGCCTTGCCGTCACGCCTGAATATCGCCGCGCGGGGCTCGGTGACCAGTTGCTGCGTCGCATCGAGCAGCGCGCACGCAATCAGCGCCTCGAGCGTCTCTTCGTGCTCACGACACGCACCGCACACTGGTTCCGCGAGCGCGGCTTCAGCGAGATCGGCCCCGAGGCCCTGCCGCAGAAGAAGCGCGAGCTGTACAACTACCAGCGTCGCTCGAAAGTGTTCGTGAAGAAGCTATGACCGATGCGCGCGCATGGTCCGGCCGATGGTGCGCGTGCAGCCCGCGTGCGGAGGCCCCGTGAGCGGCAGGCAAGCCCCTTCGCGGGCTGCGCCGGTGCTGGCTGGCGTGGCGGGCGCCCTCCTCGCGGGCCTTGGCGCGCTGGGCGGCGCGCACTTCGGCGTGGCTGGCGACGTGGGCGTGCTTGCCCTGGTGCTGCTTGCGGCGGGGGGGCTGGGGGCCGGTGTCGCGCTCCTGTACGTCAACGCGGTGCTGCGTCGGCAGACCGGCAACGACGCCGCGATCGCGTCGCGTCTCGATGCATTGGACATCGTCGTGCACCTTTCCCCCGAGGCCGGCGGTCGCGAATCCGCAGCGGATCACGCAAAGCGGCTGGATGTGCTCGCCGTCGGCGTGTCCCGCCTGCGCGAGATTGCGGAAGGCGTGCATGGCGTGGAAGCCCTGTTCGACATGCGCGGGCGACTCACCTGGATCAGCCCGTCTATCCAGCGCTTGACGGGCTGGAGTCCCTCGGCCTGCCTTGAGGCGCCCGATGCGCTCGCGCTGCTGGTGCACGAGTCCGATCGCCGCTACTGCCAGCGCATGGCGCAGCGCGTGGCGGAGGGGAGTCCCGGCGAGGATTTCGAGATGCGCCTGTTGCGCGAGGACGGCCACATCTGTTGGGTCGCCTGCCATTGGCGGCCGCTTGGCAGGGACGGCACACAGCCTGCGGGCCTGAGGATGTCGGCCGCGGACATCCAGGCGCGCAAGGAAGCCGAGTACAAGCTGCTGGAAACCGTCACCGAGCTGCGACGTGCGCAGGCGCTGCGCGAGCGCTACCTCGCGCGTTCGAACGACGAGCGCCAGCGCCTGTCGGCCCTGCTCAACGTCATCCGGCTGGGCATCCTGTTCATGGACCGCGACCACCGTGTGCTCTATTACAACCGCGCGATGCTCGACATCTGGGGTTTTCCGCCCGACGAGAACCTCATCGGCATGCGTGACGTGGTGCTGCAAAGCCGCGTCGCCGAGCTGATCGAGCAGCCGGAAGCCTACTTCGAGCACATCGACGCGGTGTTGCGCACCTACGTCGTCAGTGAGCCTCACGAAGTGCATTTCAAGGACGGTCGCATCGTCACCGACATCGCCGCGCTCGTCGAGGCCGCGCAGGGGCGCCGCGGCATCGGGCGCCTGTGGATCTACGAGGACGTCACCGAGCAGCGTCGCACGGCGCAGCGGCTGGTCGAACTGGCCGAGCACGATCCGCTGACCGGCCTCTACAATCGACGGCGCTTCCACGAGGAGCTCGACCGGCAGCTCGCCGACGCCTCGCGGCGCGGGGGAGAGGTAGGCCTGCTCGCGATCGACCTTGACGGTTTCAAGCCGATCAACGACGAGTTCGGACACCAGGCCGGGGACGAGGTGCTGGTCACGCTCGCGGATAAGGTCGGCGACGTCATCCGCCGCAACGAGATGTTCTGCCGCCTCGGCGGCGACGAATTCGGGGTCGTCGTGCCCGATGCCGGCGAGAACGAGCTGTGCGAACTTGCGCGCCGCATCATAGAGGTGATCGAGGGGCTGCGCTTCGACTTTGGCGGGCGTGCCGTCGGCATCACCGCGAGCCTCGGGATCGCGATTTACCCACGTCACGCATCGTCCTCCGAACAGCTCATCGCGGCAGCCGACCAGGCGATGTACCGCTCGAAGAGCAGCGGCCGCGATCAATGGACCATGGCAGCGAGCTGCCCCGAATCCGCTAGAATGAGCCCCACCGAATCCCATGAACCCGATTGCAGAAGAGAGGACTGAACGATGGCCCGTATGGTCAATTGCATCAAGCTTGGTCGCGAGGCCGAGGGGCTGGACCTGCCCCCGGTTCCCGGTGCGCTGGGCAAGCGCATCTTCGACAACGTCTCGAAGGAAGCCTGGCAGCAGTGGGTCAAGTACCAGACCATGCTGATCAACGAGAATCGCCTCAACCTGATGGATGCGCGTGCGCGCAAGTACCTGTCGGAGCAGATGGAAAAGCACTTCTTCGGCGGCGGCGCCGACCAGGTCGGCGGCTACGTCCCGCCGGCGCAGTGAGCCTGCGCGCCGGAGATCGGCGCGCGCCAATGAAAAAGGGATGGCCGCGGCCATCCCTTTTTGCATTGCCCGCCGCCACAGGGCAGCGTGATTGCCGTCACTCGGCGCCGGATGCGCGCTCCAGCGCCTCGACCCCCTCGTGGCGCACGTCGCGGCCCTTGACCATGTACACCACGTATTCGGAGAGGTTCTTCGCGTGGTCGCCGATGCGCTCGATCGACTTGGCGATGAACAGCACGTCCAGCGAGCGCGTGATCACGCGCGGATCTTCCATCATGTAGGTGATGAGCTGGCGCATGATGCCCTTGAAGATCGCATCGACCTCCTTGTCGCGCCGCACGATGTCGGGCGATGCCGTCGGGTCCATGCGCGCGAAGGCGTCGAGCGCCCCCTGCAGCATCTCGACGACCATCGTCGACACGTGGCGCAGCTCCACCTTGGGAACGAAGGCAGCGTCCGAGTCGATGATCTGGCGACCGGCCTTGGCGATCTTCTTGGCCTCGTCGCCGATGCGCTCGAGGTCGGTGATCATCTGGATCATGGTCATGACCATGCGCAGGTCGCCCGCCGTTGGAGCGTGGCGCGCGATGACGTGGATACAGGCATCGTCGAGCGCGACTTCCTCTTCGTTGACCTTGCGGTCATCGGCGATGACCTGCTCGAGCAGTTCCTGGTTGCCCGTCCCGAGCCCTTCGATCGCACGCGTCAGCTGCTGCGCCACCAGTCCGCCCATTTCCAGCAGGCGCTTGCGTATGGCCTCCAGTTCGTTGTCGAACTGCGTGTAGGTGTGCTTGTTCATCATCATGTTCCGGTCCCGAGAGTCCGCGAGGCTAGCAGCTTAATGTGACGGAAATATTGCACCGATGTCTGCGGTTCAGGAAGTTGCCGCGACGCGCCGCTCGACCCCGGCGGGCGTGGCCAGCAGCAGCAGGTCAGCCCCGCGCAGCGCGAACAGGCCGTTGGTCACGACGCCGGTGATCTGGTTGATCTCCGTTTCCAGGCTCCGCGGGTCTGGAATGCGCAACCCATGCACGTCCAGGATCAGGTTGCCGTTGTCCGTCACGAAGCCTTCGCGCAATACGGGGCGTCCGCCGATGCGTGCGAGGCGGCGCTCGACGTAGGCACGGGCCATCGGGATCACCTCCACCGGCAGAGGGAAGGCGCCCAGGCAGCTCACGAGCTTGGACTGGTCGCAGATGCAGACGAAGCGGTCGGCGACCGCGGCGACGATCTTCTCGCGCGTGAGCGCGCCGCCGCCGCCCTTGATCATGGCAAAGCCGCCGTCGATCTCGTCGGCCCCATCCACATAGAGTTGCAGTTCGGTCACGTCGTTGAGGCCGATCAGCGGGATGCCGTACGCCTCGAGCCGGCGTGCGCTCGCTTCCGAGCTGGAGACGGCTCCGGCGATACGGTCGCGCATGTCGGCCAGCCCGTCGATGAAATGGTTGACCGTCGAGCCGGTGCCGACCCCGACGATCATGCCGTCCTCGACATAATCCAGCGCCGCGCGCGCCGCGGCCTTCTTCAGTTCGTCCTGATTCATTGCGTCATCCTGTTGGTATGTCTCACACGAGACCGTCGAAGATCTGCACCTGCACCGTTTCGCCCGCCTCGACGTCGCCGCGCTCTTCGGGCAGCACGATGAAGCAGTTCGCTTCCGACATCGAACGCAGCACGCCGGAACCCTGGGCCCCGGCGAGCCGCACCGTCTGGCGCCCCTCCACGAGGGCAAGGCGCCCGCGCATGAATTCGCGCCGTCCGGGCTGCTTGCGGATACGCTCTGCGCATGTCACGTCGAACAAGGAGGGCTCGGGCAGCGGCGACACGCCGGCCAGGGCTTGCAGGGCGTCCTGGACGAACTGGTAGAAGGTCACCAGCACCGCGACCGGATTGCCCGGCAGGCCGAACAGCCACGCATCGCCGACGCGGCCGAAGGCCATCGGTCGTCCGGGTTTGATGTCGATCTTCCAGAAGGCGACCTCGCCCAGCCGATTCACGAGCTCGCGGATGAAGTCCGCCTCGCCTACCGATACGCCGCCGCTCGTCAGGATCACATCGGCGTTGGCCGATGCGTCGCGGAAGGCCGTTTCCAGCGCCTGCGGGTCGTCGCGCACGACGCCCATGTCGATGAGATCGCAGCCCAGGCGCGAAAGCGCGCCGAAGAGGGTGTAGCGGTTGCTGTCATACACCTCTCCCGGGGCCAGCGGCTTGCCGATCGACGCCAACTCGTCGCCGGTGGAGAAGAAGGCCACGCGCAGGCGGCGGCGCACCACGACCTCGGCGATGCCGAGCGATGCGGCGAGGCCCAGTTCGGCCGGTCCGCAGCGCTTGCCGGCGGGCAGGGCGACGCCGCCGAGCGCCAGGTCCTCGCCCGCGCGCCGCAGGTTCTGCCCGGCGCGCTGGCCGGCAGGAACATGCACCTTGCCCTCGGCGGCGCGCGTCACTTCCTGCACGACGATGGTGTCGGCGCCTTCCGGGATCGGCGCCCCGGTCATGATGCGCACGGCCTGTCCGGCACCGACGATGCCCGAAAAGGGCTTGCCGGCGAACGCGGTGCCGACCACCGTCAGGACGCTCTCGCCCTGCGCCGCGAGATCGGCATGGCGTACCGCGTAGCCGTCCATTGCGGAATTGTCGTGGGCCGGCACGTTGCACGGCGCGATGACATCCTCGGCGAGCACGCGCCCGAGGGCGCTACGGACGCTGACGCGTTCCCATCCGCCGATTGGTGCGAGCCGTCCGAGAATGGCCTGTCTTGCCTCGGCGGCAGTGTAGTTGGGCGAGCGGGCGGAGTTCGGGCTTCCGGGGTTCTGTACCATGTTTATCGTTCCTGGATGCTGCGTTCGCTCGGTCTGGCGAAAAGCGCATTATCGTCCGATCTTGTGCGCCATGCGAAGGCGGGTGTGGGACGATGCGGTACCGGAAAAGGAAAAGGGGTGGCCAAGCCACCCCTTTCACCCCGTTCGGGATTCCGGCGGAGCCGGACGATCAGCGCAGGCCGGCGGCGTAGTCGGCGACCGCCTTCATCTCCGGATCGGTCATCTTCAGTGCGATGGTCTGCATCATCTGCGCCGGGTCGTTCTTGCGCACGCCGTCACGGAAGGCCTTCAACTGGGCTTCCGTGTAGTCGGCGAACTGACCCGCGAGGCGCGGGTACTGCGCCGGCAGGCCGGCGCCGGCGGGGCCGTGGCAGCCGGCACAGGCGGGGACGCCCTTGGCGGGGATGCCGGCACGCCAGATGTTCTGGCCGAGTTTGGCGAGGTCCGGGTTCTTGGCCGAATCGGGCTGCAGCGTCTGCGACGAGAAGTGGATGGCGAGTGCCTTCATGTCCGCTTCCTCGAGCGCGGCGACCATGCCGCCCATGATCGGGTTCTCGCGTTCGGCTGCTTTGCCGTTCCAGCCCTTGAAGTTTTTGAGCTGCTTGAACAGGTAATCGGCATGCTGGCCGGCCAGTTTCGGGTTGACCGGAATCGGGCTGTTGCCGTCGGCGCCGTGGCACCCGACGCAGAGGGTTTCTGCAGTCTGTTTCGCCTTGGCGAGGTCGGGAGCCTGGTCTTGGGCATGAAGGCCGCCCGTAACCAGCAGCAGCGAGAGCAGCAGGGAACGCTTGATCATGGTGTCCTCAGAAAGCCGTGAGTGGTTATCGCAAACGCGGTATTCTATAACAGCTGGCCGGATTTGCGCGATGCAATGTGGGCTGACCGGCATAACCATAAGCGTTTTTTTCTCCTTTCCGATGTCGCTCTTCCGCAACGCAAAATTCGAGATTTCCATTGCAAAACCGGGCGATCTGCCGCTTCCCGACGGGGCCGAGATCGCCTTTGCCGGCCGTTCGAACGCCGGCAAGTCGAGTGCCATCAATACGCTTGCCGATCATACGCGTCTCGCATATGTTTCGAAGACGCCCGGGCGTACGCAGCTGATCAACTTCTTCCGTCTCGATTGCGGGGCGGTGCTGGTCGACCTGCCGGGCTACGGCTACGCGAAGGTGCCGGAGGCGATCCGCCGGCAGTGGGTGAATCTCCTCGAGAGCTACCTGCGCCGGCGCGAGAACCTCGTCGGGCTGGTGCTCATCATGGATTCCCGCCATCCGCTGACTCCGCTCGATCGCCAGATGATCGACTGGTTCCTGCCCAGCGGGCGGCCGATTCACGTGCTGCTGACGAAGGCGGACAAGCTCACGCGCAACGAGGCCGCTGCAACGCTGGCCGCGGTGCGTCGCGAAGTGGCGCCGATGGGGGCGCAGGTCACGGTACAGCTGTTTTCGAGCCTGAAGAAGGTCGGGGCCGAAGAGGTGGAGCATACCGTCGCGGGCTGGCTGAATCTTCCGACGGACGAGTTGCGTCCGATTCCCGCTGCAGCGCGGCTGGGCGGTGCCGGAAAATAAAAGACCCCGGGCTAAAGGGGATAAAGCCCGGGGTCAAACGCCTTAACGGGATTAAGGCACCCGCTCAGGGAGGTGAAGCGGGGGACGGCTCGTCACCATCCGGAATTTCAGAGTAAATGGACTTTGAATAAGTTCCCACCCGAATTCGTTACCTTATGTTTCCCGTCGATTAACTGAACTGGAGCTGGATCGAACATGCGTCCTACCGGAACCTTTCCTGCGACCCGCATGCGGCGGATGCGCCGCGACGAATTCTCCCGTCGCCTGATGCGCGAGTCGCGTCTGTCGGCCGACGATCTCATCTATCCGGTCTTCGTCCTCGAAGGCAACAACGTCACGCAGACCGTGCCGTCCATGCCGGGCGTGACGCGCGTGTCGCTGGACAAGCTGCTGCACGTTGCCGAGGAGGCGGTGTCGCTGGGCGTCCCCGCGCTTGCCCTCTTCCCCGTGATCGATGCAGCCGGCAAGACCGAAGGTGCGGAGGAGGCGTGGAATCCGGACGGCCTCGTGCCGCGCGTCGTGCAGGCGCTGAAGGCGCGCTTCCCGGAACTCGGCGTGATCACCGACGTTGCGCTCGATCCCTACACCAGCCACGGCCAGGACGGCCTGATCGACCCGGACGACCCGCGCGGCTACGTGCTCAACGACGAGACGCTCGAGGCACTCGCGAAACAGGCGCTGTGCCACGCGCAGGCGGGCGCCGACGTGGTCGCGCCGTCCGACATGATGGACGGCCGCATTGCGCGCATCCGTGCCGAACTGGACGGAGACAATCGCATCTACACGCGCATCCTCGCCTACTCGGCGAAGTACGCCTCCAGCTTCTACGGTCCCTTCCGCGACGCGGTGGGCTCGGCCGGCAACCTCGGCAAGGGCAACAAGTACACCTACCAGATGGATCCGGCGAACACCGATGAGGCCATCCGCGAGGTCGCGCTCGACATCGCCGAGGGCGCCGACATGTTCATGGTCAAGCCCGGCATGCCCTACCTCGACATCGTGCGCCGCGTGAAGACTGAGCTGCAGGTGCCCACCTACGCCTATCAGGTGAGCGGCGAGTACGCGATGCTGAAGGCGGCGATCGCCAATGGCTGGCTGGCGGAAGAGGCGTGCGTGATGGAGGCGCTGCTGTCCTTCAAGCGTGCCGGTGCCGACGGCATCCTGACCTACTTCGCGCTCGATGCGGCGCGCTGGTTGAAGGCCGCCGGCTGAGGTTCGCTACGTCCGGCCCCGGTATTGCTACCGGGGTAGCAGGCGGCCGGCCGCGCGGCGCAGGTCCAGGATGGATGCGATCCTGACGTCGACGTAGGCCGGCTTTTTCACGCCGCGGCCGACCAGCACCGTCTTCATGCCGAGCCGGCGGGCGGTGCGCAGGTTCTCGGCCGAATCCTCGACCATGATGCAGCATTGCGGCGGCAGCCGCAGGTCGTGCAGCAGGTGGCGGAAGGCGCGCATCTCGGGCTTCGGGTGGAAGCGCATCTGCTCGATGCCATATACCGCCGCAAAGTGGCGGCGGATGCCCATCGCTTCGAGGACGGCGCCGGCATAGCGCTGCGGTCCGTTGGAGAACACGATCTTGCGCCCCGGAAGGCGGCGCAGCAGTGCGCCGAGGGCGCGGTCGAACACCATCATCGCGTGCAGGCGTTCGAAGCGGTGCGTCTCCGCAAGGAAGTGGTGCGGATCGACGCCGTGGTGGCGCATGAGGCCGGTCAGCGTCGCGCCATAGCGGCGCCAGTAGCGCACCCGCAGGGTATTGGCGTCCTCCTCGCTCAGCGCGAGGTGGCGCGCGAGATAGGCCGTCATGCTGACGTTGATGTGCGGGAAGATGTGCGCGCTGGCGTTGTGCAGTGTGTTGTCCAGGTCGAAGAGCCACACCGGCCCCGCGCAGGGCTTGCTCACGTCGGCCTCAGGCCTTACCCGGGCGCGGCTGGAAGCGGACGATGGCGCGGCCGTCCTCGGTCGTCTTCGGCTGGGCCTTCCATGCATGGCCCTGCACGACCTCGAAGGTGGCGGGCAGGCGGCCATCCCGGCGCAGCGTCTCGAGGGTGTTCCGGGCCGCCTCCCAGCCGCCCTTTCCCGACAGGCCGCGCGGGCGTGCGACGCTCGCGTTGGCACAGCCCGACAGGCGCAGGTCGCGCAGCAGTTCGTCGACATCCGCGTAGGTCAGCGTCAGCACTTCCATGTCCATGACGGGGTCGGAAAAACCCGCCTGCACCAGGGCGTCGCCCAGGTCGTGCATGTCGATGAAGCGGTGCACCCGCTCGCCGTGCGTGGCGGGCAGGGCGGCGCGCAGTTCGCGCAGCGTGTCGGGGCCCAGCGTCGAGAACATCAGCATGCCATCGACTTCCAGCACGCGATGCATCTCGCGCAGCGCGGGCAGCGGATCGGCGAGCCAGTTGAGCATCAGGTTCGACCACACCAGCGACATGCTGGCGCGGCCGAAAGGCAGGGCTCCCGCGTCGGCACAGGCGAGCGAAGGACCCTGGGGCCGTCCCAGCGCGCGCAGGCGGTCGAGCAGCCCGCGCGAGCCGCGTGCACGGGCGAGCATCGGCAGCGCGAAGTCGGCGCCGACGCGTTGTGCGGCAGGGAAGCGCCGCCCCAGCGTGTCGAAGTCGGCGCCCGTGCCGCAGCCAAGGTCGAGGATGCGCCGGGGTTCGATGCGGATGTAGTCGAGCCGCTCGTCCATGCGCCGCGCGACCTCGCGCGCGAGTACGGCGACCTCGTCGCAGCTCGCGGCCGCGCGGCCGAAGCGCCGGATCAGGAGTGTGCGGTCGAGCGCGAAGCCTGCGTCGTCGGCCATCCCTTGCGGGCCGCTCAGATCGCGCGCAGACCGAGGCGGGCGAACAGCTTCTCGTCGCGGTCGGCTTCGGGGTTGTCCGTGGTGAGCAGGCGCTCGCCGTAGAAGATCGAGTTCGCGCCGGCCATGAAGCACAGGGCCTGCATCTCGTCGCTCATCTGCTCGCGACCCGCGGACAGGCGCACGAAGCTGGACGGCATCATGATCCGGGCAGCGGCGATGGTGCGCACGAATTCGAACGGATCGAGCTTCTCGGCATCGGCAAGCGGGGTGCCGGGGATCGCGACGAGGTTGTTGATCGGCACCGACTCCGGCGGACGATCCATGTTCGCCAACTGCACGAGCAGGCCGGCACGGCCGCTGCGCCCCTCGCCCATGCCGATGATGCCGCCCGAGCACACGTTGATGCCGGCGTTGCGCACCTGGTCAAGGGTGTCGAGGCGATCGGCGAGGGTGTGCGTGGTGATCACCTTGTCGTAGTACTCGGGGGCGGTGTCGACGTTATGGTTGTAGTAGTCGAGACCGGCTTCCTTGAGCTGCTGAGCCTGGTCGCCCTTGAGCATGCCGAGCGTGACGCAGGTTTCCATGCCCAGCGCCTTCACCTCGCGCACCATCGCGAGGACGGTCTCCATCTCGCGCTCCTTGGGGCCCTTCCATGCGGCGCCCATGCAGAAGCGGCTGGAACCCTTGGCCTTCGCGGCCTTGGCCTTCTCCACGACCTCGGCGACCGCCATCAGCTGCTGGCGGTCGAGGCCGGTCTTGTAGCGGGCCGACTGCGAGCAGTAGCTGCAATCCTCGGAACAGCCACCGGTCTTGATGGACAGCAGCGTCGAGCGCTGCACGGCATTGGCGTCGAAGTTCTCGCGGTGCACCTGCTGGGCGCGGAAGACGAGATCCATGAACGGAGTCTCGAACAATGCTTCGGCCTCGGCGACGCTCCATTTCCTGCGGGGGGCGGCATTGGCGGCGGGCTGGGTATCGATGTTGCGGCACGCGGAAGTCATTGTCATGAAAGCAGTTCCGGGATGTAATGCAAAGTTTCCCATATTCGTTCATTCGGCGAAAACTTGTCAAACGTACTTTACCGTATGGAGGCGATGGCGCGGCACCTGGCGGACCGGTTCATGCCGAACGAATGCTTCGTGTGCGGCCAGGAGGCCGGATCCGTGCTGGTTTGCGAGGCCTGTCGGGCGAGCTTGCCGAGATTGGCGGCGGTCTGTCCGGTGTGCGCGATCCCGTCCGGCGAGGATCTGATCTGCGGCAGTTGCCAGCGCACGCGGCCCGCTTTCGATGCGACGGCGGCGGCCTTGCCCTATGTGTTCCCGGTCGACCGTCTCGTCCAGGCTCTGAAATACGGGCGGCGGCTGGCGTTGACGCGCTTCCTCTCCGGCCTGCTCGAGCCGTTTGCGCCGCCGCAGGGGGCGGCCGTGGTGGTGCCGATGCCGCTTCATCCCGCGCGTCTGCGCGAGCGGGGTTTCAATCAGGCCGCGGAGATCGCGCGACCGCTCGCCCGCGCCTGGGGGGTGCCGTTGCTAATCGATGCGGTCGAGCGAGTCCGTGACACCGCGCCGCAGGCAACGCTGCCATGGCTCGAGCGGCGACGCAACATGCGTGGTGCCTTCCGCTGCAACGGCTCGTTCGCGGGGAGAGTCGTGGTGGTCGTCGATGACGTGATGACCACCGGCGCGACGCTCGACGAGCTCGCCCGCACGTTAAAATCGCACGGCGCCGCCTGCGTGGTGAACCGGGTCGTCGCGCGAACCCCATCTCCGGTCTGACATGCTCCACATCGTTCTCTATCAACCCGAAATTCCGCCCAACACGGGCAACTCCATCCGGCTCGCGGCCAACACGGGCGCCCATCTGCACTTGGTGCGACCGCTCGGCTTCGACCTCTCGGACCGGCAACTCGCACGCGCGGGGCTGGATTACCACGATCTTGCGAGCGTCAGCGTGCACGACGACTTCGATGCGTGCTGCCGCGTCCTCGCGGGCCGGCGCATGTTCGCGCTGAGCACGAAGGGCGAGCAGCGTTACGACACGGTCGAGTACCGCGAAGGGGACGTACTCCTGTTCGGGCGGGAAACCAGCGGGCTGCCAGCGGACGTGATGGCGAAACTGCCGCAGGGGAGCACCTTGCGCATTCCGATGTGCCCGTCGAACCGCAGCGTGAACCTGTCGAACGCGGTGGCCGTGGTGGTGTTCGAGGCCTGGCGGCAGCTGGGATTCGCGGGCGCGGCGGAATAGCGCGGGGCCGGGTTGCGTCCGCGGGCAGCAAGTCGCTATCGAGTCCCGGCAATCGTTCACCCCGAGCGTATCGAAGGGCTCGGCCCGAACCGTATTCGTTGCGGCGGCTATTCCTGGCGCGGTTCGCGCGACAGCAGCTGTTCGACGACTTCCCGCGGCCCCAGGCGGTTGCCGTGGAGCAATTCGTCGACGGCAGCGCACAGGGGCATCTCCACGCCGTGGCGGGCGGCGAGGCTCACCACTTCGCGGGCGGTGGGCACGCCTTCGGCGACGTGACCCAGTTCGTGCAGGATTTCTGCGAGGGTCTTGCCCTGCGCGAGCGCGAGTCCGACGCGGCGGTTGCGCGACAGGTCGCCCGTGCAGGTCAGGATGAGGTCGCCCATGCCGGCCAGGCCCATCAGCGTGTCGGCACGGCCACCCAGCGCCGTGGCCAGGCGCGCGATTTCCGCGAGTCCGCGCGTGATCAGGGCTGCGCGCGCGTTGAGGCCGAAGCCCATGCCGTCCGAAACGCCGGCGGCGATCGCGAGCACGTTCTTGATCGCGCCGCCGATTTCAGCCCCGACGACGTCGCTGTTGGCGTAGATGCGCAGCCGCGGCTGGTGGAGCTTCTGCACCCATTCGCGGGCAAAGGCGATGTCGGCTGCCGCCAGGGTGATCGCCGTCGGCATGCCGCGGGCGACTTCGGCGGCGAAGCTGGGGCCGGTCAGGACGCCGCAGGCGGCGCCTTCGCCCAGTTCCGCCGCCACGATCTCGTGCGGCAGACGTCCGCTGCCGGCCTCCAGTCCCTTGCACGCCCAGATCAGCGGCGTGTGCGCCTGGACGTCATGCAGGCGGCGCGCGGTCTGGCGCAATCCCGCGAGCGGGGTGACGACCAGATGAAGATCTGCGCCGCGGGCCGCGGCGTCGAAGTCGGCGCTCAGTTCGAGCGCCCGCGGCAGCGGCACGTCGGGAAGGTAGCGGGTGTTGACGCGCTCGGCGGCGAGCGTGGCGATGTGGTCGGCGTCGCGCCCCCACAGGGTCACGCGGTGCTGTGCCGAGAAGGCCAGCGCCAGCGCGGTGCCCCACGCGCCGGAGCCGAACACGGCGATGCGTGTCGGGCTCAAAGCCCCCAGACCTCGGTCACCCGGACAAAGCCGCTCGCGCCGTCCTTATGGCGCACGGGGAGCCAACCTTCGTTCGCGTTGCCCGTGACCTCGAGCACCACGTCCTTGGTGCTCTCGAATGCGGCCGGGGCGTCGGCTGCGGGGCGCTGGCGCACGACTGCGCGGGCGCTCGTGACCATCACCGTGCGCTTTTCGGACAGTGCGCGGCGCTCGATCCAGTTGATCGAGCCGCCGGCATCGCGCACCTTGGCCCACTTGTCGAGGCCCACGACCACTTCGAGCGGTGTTCCGGCCGCGACGATGAACAGCCGCTTGCCCTTGTCCGACGGTGAGTCGTACAGGATCGCAGGTTCAGCGACCGAGCGGTATTCGATCGCGTGCGCCGCCGCCGGGATGGCAAGGGCGGCGCTGAGCGCGATGCAGCGGAGCAGGGTGCGCATGGCGTTTACTGGATCGGCAATTCGCCCGGTTCGCGGGCTTCGGATTGCTGCTGCTGGGCCTGGTACAGCGCCTCGAAATTGACCGGGGCGAGCACCACGGGCTGGAAGCCGGCACGCGTGACCGCGTCCGAGATCGCCTCGCGTGCATACGGGAAGAGGATGTTCGGGCAGCCGATCATCGTCACCGGCTCGAGGTCGCCCTCGGGGATGTTGCGGATCTGGAAGATGCCGGCCTGGGCAGCCTCGACGAGGAACACCGTGCGTTCATCGGCGAGCTTGGCCGAGACGGTGACCGTCAGCGTGACTTCGTAGACGCCCTCATCGACGCCGCTCGCCTCGGTGCGCAACTGCACGTTGATCTGGGGATTCTCGCGCTCGAGGAAGATGCGCGGGGCGTTGGGCACTTCCAGCGACAGATCCTTCACATACAGCTTTTCGATGGAGAAGACGGGGGCTTGGGCGTTTTCGGACATATGGGTGCCTGAGGGATGGTTTGAAAAGGTAAAGCGGGAAGGGGACTCAGGCCTGCAGCAGCAGCGCGTCGAGCTTGCCCTGGTGTTCGAGTTCGTAGAGATCGTCGCAGCCGCCGACGTGCGTGTCGCCGATGAAGATCTGCGGCACGGTGCGGCGACCGGTGAGCTCGATCATTTCGTCACGGCGGGCAGGATCCTGGTCGACCCGGACCTTCTCGATGTCCTGCACCCCCTTGCGCCGCAGCAGCTGCTCGGCGCGCACGCAGTAGGGGCACACGGCCGTGGCGTACATGCGGATCTTCGCGTGCATCGTCATTTCCTCTTGCGGCTGAGCGGCTGGCCCGCCTTCTCCCATTCGGCGACGCCGCCGCGCAGATTGAACAGCTTCTCGAAGCCGGCCTTCTTCAGGGTGGCGAGGGCGGCCGCGGAGCGGTTGCCCGCGGCGCAGCACAGGATGATGGGGCGGTCCTTGAACTTTTCCAGTTCGCCGCTGCGGCGTTCGAGTTCGGCGAGAGGAATATGGCGCGCGTTGGGGATGTGGCCGCCGGCGAATTCGCCCTGGTCGCGCACGTCGACGAGCTGGGCGTCCTCGCGGTTGATCAGAAGGGTCGCCTCGACGGGCGAAAGCTGCGACTTGTCGCCCTGGCTGCGCGCGAGGTCGAACAGCAGCCATGCGCCGCTTGCGGCCGCGAGCGCGGCCCAGTACCAGTTTTGCTGCAGGAATTCCACGTAGATTTACTCCGTTTGCTTTTCTTGTGCTTTTGCGGCTCGTGTGTGGCGCGGCGCCGCCTGCCGGCTGTCAGTTGCGGCCGGGTGGGTCGTTGCAGAACACTTCGCGCATCAGGGCGATGAGCTGTAGCGTGCGTTGGTCGCAGATGCGGTAATAGACGCGGTTGGCATCCTTGCGCGTCTGCAGCACCGCCTTGTCGCGCAGGATCGCCAGATGCTGCGAGATGTTGCTCTGCGAGGTACCGACCGCCTCGACGATGTCCTGGACGCACACCTCGTTTCCGCCCAGCACGCAAAGGATCTTCAGGCGCAGCGGATGCGCGATGGCCTTGAGCGCGCGCGCAGCAGTCTCGATGTGCTCGTGCTTGTCGATGAGGTCGATGATGGTCTTGGTGTCCACGATGGCGGGAAGTGCAGATCAGGCGAGTAGTATAAAATACCGCGGCCCGTAAAAGCGCGCCATCGGTGCCTCCGTGCGCAGTCCGCCCGTTTCGGGCATCCGCACGGCAACTGCCGGGGGCGTCGGCCCTTTTCGCTCCCAACACATCCTCTGAGCGCTCATGTACAGAATCGTTCTGCTTCGTCACGGCGAATCGACCTGGAACACGGAAAACCGTTTCACCGGCTGGGCCGACATCGACCTCACCGGGAAGGGCGTCGACGAGGCTCGCGCTGCGGGCCGATTGCTCAGGAGCGAGGGCTGTGCCTTCGACCTCGCCTTCACCTCGGTGCTCAAGCGCGCCAACAAGACGCTCAACCTGGTGCTCGAGGAGCTCGATGCCTTGTGGTTGCCGGTCGAGCACTCGTGGCGCCTGAACGAACGCAGTTACGGCGCCTTGCAGGGCCAGAGCAAGGCCGAAACCGCCGCGCGCTTCGGCGAGGAGCAGGTGCACGCATGGCGCCGCTCGTACGATGCCACCCCGCCCGCACTGGCCGAGGGCGACGAGCGCCTGACGATGAACGATCCGCGCTACGCATCCTTGCCGCGCGCGCAGTTTCCCCGCGCCGAATCGCTCAAGGATACCTTGGTCCGCCTGGTGCCGTACTGGGAGACCGTCATCGTGCCGCAGATACTGGCCGGCCGTCGCGTCCTGATCGTGGCGCACGGCAACAGCCTGCGCGCCCTCGTGAAGCACCTGGACAGGCTCGCCGACGAGGACGTCGCCGGCCTCGAGATCCCGATGGCGCAGCCGCTGGTGTATGAGCTGGATGCGAATCTGCGCCCGATCAAGAGCTACGCCCTGATGGACGAGGATCCCATGCGCCCCGGACAGGCCGGCGCGGCCGTCCCGGGCAGGATCGGAAGCTGAGACTGCAATTGCCGATCAAGGGACATCTGTTGCCGCGTGGCCTGCGTCTCGCGCTGGCCACGGGCGTGCTGTTGGCGGGTGCCGTCGTGCACGCCACCGATGCGCCGGAAGTGGCGCAGAAGCGCTCCGACCTCGAAGAGGTGCGCCAGCGCATCCGCGAGCTGCAGAAGGAGATCGCCGATACCGAGGAATCCCGCTCGAGCGCATCGGAGGAACTCGCCGAGGCCGAGCGGGCCGTGTCGCGGGTGCAGCGCGAGCTGCAGCAGCTGGCGTCGAACCGTGCCGCGGCGGAGCGGAATCTCGCGGTCCTCGAGGCCGAGCGGCTGGCGGTCGAGGAGCGCATCGTCTCGCGCCAGTCCGAACTCGCGGACTGGTTGCGGCGGCATTACGTGCATGGTGCGGCGGGCGGCGTCGCTCCCTTCCTGTCGACGCGCGACCCGAACCAGCTCGCGCGCGATGCCTACTATCTCGAGCATCTCGGCAAGGCGCGTCTCGAACTGATCGAGACCCTGCGCAACGACCTCAGGGAAAAGAGCCGCCTGGGCGAGGCAATCGTCGCGCGCCGTGACCGGCTGGTTGCGCTCGAGGCCGACCAGCAGGCGCGGCGCAAGGAACTCGAGGCCGTGCAGGCGCGCCGGAAGGAAGCCGTGACCGGCCTTGCCGAGCAGCTGCGCACCCAGCGCAAGGAGGAGCGGACGCTGCGCCAGGATCAAGAGCGCCTCGGGCGCCTGGTCGCAGTGCTGGCGCGGCGCGCGGCCGAGCGCGAAGCGGCGCGCGCAGCCGCAGCGGCAAAGGCAGCCCGCGAGCAGGCGGCGCGTGAGCTCGCCGCGCGTGAAAGGGCCGCCCGGGAGCAGGCCGCGAGGAACGACTCCGCCCGCGACGGCGCCGCGCAGCCTGACGGCCCCGCGCTTGCCGCCAGCGGGGCCGCCCCGGATGCCTCCCCGGAACACCGGCAGTCGCGGCCGGCGCCGGCCCGCTCCGAGCCAGTCGTCGGCGAAATCCGACAGTCGGCCGGACCGACGCCCACCGGCGTGAGCTTTGCGCAGTTGCGCGGCAAGATGAGATTTCCCGTGCGGGGAGAACTCGTGGGGCGCTTCGGTGCTCCAAGGGCGGAAGGCGGAACGACGTGGCGCGGGGTGTTCATCCGTGCGGCGGGGGGCTCGCAGGTGCGCGCCGTGGCGGCCGGGGAGGTGGTCTTTTCGGATTGGCTGCGCGGGTACGGCAACCTCATCATCGTCGACCACGGCGGCGACTACCTGACCATTTATGGCAACAACGATGCGCTGCTCAAGGAACTCGGCGACAACATCGCCGGAGGTGACGCGATTGCCAGCGTGGGCGCCAGCGGAGGCGGCAGCGAATCGGGTTTATACTTTGAAATCCGCCATCGGGGTCAGCCGCTCGATCCTCTGAAGTGGGTGCAGTTCAACTAGATTTTCCGGCGTGGGCCGGGCGACGTTTCCTCGATGGAGTGCTCATGCGCAACAAGCTTCAAAAAGCGGGATTGGTGATGACCGGCGTGGTCGCCGGCGTGCTGATCAGCCTCAATTTTTCCGCCAGCGCCGACAAGGCCACGCAGGCACCCCTGCCGGTGGAAGAGCTGCGCGCGTTTGCCGACGTGTTCAACGCGATCAAGCAGGGCTACGTCGAACCCGTCGAGGACAAGAAGCTCATCAATCACGCGATCAGCGGCATGCTGAGCGGGCTCGATCCCCACTCCGCCTATCTCGACGCAGAGGCCTACAAGGAGCTGCAGGTCGGCACGCACGGCGAGTTCGGCGGCCTGGGCATCGAGGTCGGCATGGAGGACGGCTTCGTCAAGGTCATCTCGCCGATCGAGGACACGCCGGCCTACCGTGCCGGGGTGAAGGCGGGCGACCTCATCGTCAAGCTCGACGACACGCCGGTCAAGGGCATGAATCTCAATGACGCGGTCAAGCGCATGCGCGG
The DNA here is from genome assembly GCF_012910805.1 of Aromatoleum evansii. GTDB lineage: Bacteria > Pseudomonadota > Gammaproteobacteria > Burkholderiales > Rhodocyclaceae > Aromatoleum > Aromatoleum evansii. The sequence continues at coordinate 66,185 of NZ_WTVK01000021.1, read as the reverse complement.
CAAGCCGAAGACCGACATCACGCTGACGATCGCACGCAAGGGCGAGCAGAAGCCCGTCGTGCTGAAGATCACCCGCGAGGTGATCAAGGTGCAGAGCGTCAAGTCCAAGGTGGTCGAACCGGGCTATGGCTACCTGCGCGTTGCGCAGTTCCAGGAGAACACCGCGCAGGCGGTGGTGGAGCACCTCGGCAAGCTGTCCAAGGGCAATGAGCTGAAGGGCCTGGTCCTCGACCTGCGCAACGACCCGGGTGGCCTGCTGCACGGCGCCGTCGGCGTCGCCGCCGCCTTCCTGCCGAGCAATACGCTGGTGGTGTCCACCGACGGCCGCACCGAGGACGCGAAGCGCGAATACCGTGCAAGCCCCGAGGACTACCTGCGCGGCACGCGCGAGGATTTCCTCAAGGCGCTGCCGCAGGGCGCGCGCACGCTGCCGATGGTGGTGCTCGTGAATGCCGGTTCCGCGTCGGCGTCGGAGATCGTCGCGGGCGCGCTGCAGGACCACAAGCGTGCCGTGGTGATGGGTACCCAGACCTTCGGCAAGGGGTCCGTGCAGACCATCCTGCCGCTCAACGCCAGCACCGCGATCAAGCTGACGACCGCGCGCTACTACACGCCGAACGGCCGTTCGATCCAGGCCAAGGGCATCGAGCCGGATATCGTCGTGGAGGAAAGCGCCAACGGTTCCTCGCGTCGCCTGCGTGAGGCCGACCTCGACGGACACCTCGGCAACGACAAGGACCCGGATGCCGAACGCAAGCTCAAGGAAGCGCAGCGGCCGACTGGCGAGGGCGGCAAGGCGCCGGGTGGAGACGACGAGGCGGCGTCGCCGCACCGTTTCGAATTCGCCGGCAAGGACGACTATCAGCTCGGGCAGGCGGTGAATCTTCTCAAAGGCCTGCAGATCGTCCAGAATAAAAAGCAATGACCCGATAAGGGCTATTGAAGGGGGCAGGGATGCGCAGAGAAACCGCCTACAAACTGGCCGGCCGTCATCATGAGCATCCCGTGGCGGCGGCAGGGCTGTTCAAGGAGCGGGAGATCCGCTTCTCCGAGTACCCGCCGCGCCAGGCGGAGCAGGCGCTGCGCTCGCTGCGCCTGTTGAAGGGGCTGCATGCCGCCCCCCACGGTGAGCGTCCGCATTCCATCGTCGTTGCCTATTCGGTCCTCGAGCTCTCGCTCGAGGTGCTTGAGGATGCGCTGCGCGATGCGGGCTTCCACCTCGACAACTCGCTCTACGTGAAACTGACGCGCGCCGTCGTGTACTTCTGCGAGGAAACGCAGCGGCACAACGTCGAGTCGCCCGAGCGACTGCTGAAGAAGTCGAACGAGGTCTACGTGAAGGTGTATGAACACCACCTCCACGGCGATCACGACGATACGCCGCCGGAATTCCGCGAATACAAGTGAGCCCGTTCGCTCAGGGCGTTGATGTGCCGGCGCTGAGGCCGGCACCGTGTGGACCTTTTTGCCGATGAATGACGATCAGCTTCTCCGCTACAGCCGCCACATCCTGCTGCCCGAAATCGGTGTCGAAGGCCAGGAGGCGATTCTTGCCGCACGCGTGCTCGTCGTCGGGGCGGGCGGCCTCGGCTCGCCGGCGGCGATGTATCTGGCTGCGGCAGGGGTCGGTACGCTGGTCCTGTGCGACGGCGACACGGTGGATCTCACCAATCTGCAGCGCCAGATCCTGCACAGCGCCGAGGGCGTGGGGCGTCTGAAGGTCGAATCGGGGCGCGATACGCTGCTGCGCCTGAATCCGTTTGCCCGCGTGGAAACGGTGGCCGAGCGGCTGGAGGGGGATGCCCTCGAGGCGCAGGTGGCCGCCGCCGACGTGGTGCTCGACTGCTCGGACAACTTCGCCACGCGCCACGCGATCAACCGCGCGTGCGTGCGTCATCGCAAGCCTCTGGTGTCGGGAGCAGCGATCCGCTTCGACGGCCAGGTCTCGGTCTTCGATCTGCGCCAGGCGGAGAGCCCGTGCTACCACTGCCTGTTCCCCGAGGGGCAGGAAGTGGAGGAGATCCGCTGCGCGGTGATGGGGGTGTTCGCACCGCTCACCGGCATCATCGGAGCGACCCAGGCGGCCGAGGCGCTGAAGCTGCTGGTCGGCTGCGGCACTACGCTGGATGGCCGGCTGCTGCTGCTCGACGGCCTCGGCATGGAATGGCGCAGCGTGACGCTGGGACGGGATCCCGGCTGTGCAGTGTGCGCCGGCCGCGGCGAAGCCTGAACGCGACTCCGGTCAGTCCGCGCGTGGGCGGGCGATGATCCGCAGGTCGTTGCCGATGCGGCGCACGTCGCGCATGTCGAGCCGCACTGCCTTGTCGAGGGTGGCGAGTTCGGGGAGGTTGAACAGCCCCTGCGCGGCGTCGCCGACGAGCATGGGCGCCATGTAAAGCAGGATCTCGTCGACGCAGCCTTCGCGCAGCAGGGAACCGTTGAGCTTGAAGCCGGCTTCGGCGTGGACTTCGTTGCAGCCGCGCCGCCCGAGCTCCAGCATCAGGGCCGGCAGATCCACCTTCCCGGCGGCGTCCGGCAGCACGACGACCTCCACGCCGCGCTCGGCGAGCGCGGCGATCTTGCGCTCGTCCGCAAAGGCAGCCGCGACGAGGCTCTGCCCGCCCTGCAGGATCTTGGCCGAGAGCGGCACCTCCAGCCGCGCGTCGACGAGCACGCGCTGCGGTTGGCGTTCGCAGGGCACCGCGCGCACGTTGAGCTGCGGGTCGTCCCCGCGCACCGTACCGATGCCCGTGAGCACCGCGCACGCGCGCGCCCGCCAGCGATGGCCGTCGCGCCGGGCTGCCTCGCCGGTGATCCATTGGCTGACGCCGTTGTTGAGCGCAGTCTTGCCGTCCAGGGTGCTCGCGGCCTTGAGGCGCAGCCAGGGGCGTCCGCGCGTCATGCGCGAAATGAAGCCGATGTTCAGTTCGCGTGCCTCGTCCGCCATCAGGCCGCTGCTCGCCGCGATGCCGGCTGCGTGCAGCATTGCGATGCCGCGGCCGGCGACGAGGGGGTTGGGATCCTCCATCGCCGCGACGACCCGCGCGATGCCGGCGCTGATCAGCGCCTCGGCGCATGGGGGCGTGCGGCCGTGGTGGGCGCAGGGCTCGAGGGTCACATAGGCGGTCGCGCCGCGTGCCGCGCCGCCGGCGACCTTGAGGGCCTCGATCTCGGCATGCGCCTCGCCGGCGCGCCGGTGCCAGCCCTCGCCGACGATCTCGCCGTCGCGCATCAGCACGCAGCCGACCCGCGGGTTCGGCGTGGTGGTCTCCAGGCCGCGCGCAGCGAGTTGCAGCGCACGGGCCATCGCGCGGTGGTCAGTTGCCGAAAAGGTCATTCTCGGCACCGGCGGGGTCGGAGTTTTCCTTGCGCGCGCGCTTCGGGCGCGTCTGCACCTCGCGGATCACTTCGGAGAATTCGTCGACGTCAGCGAAATTGCGATACACCGACGCGAAGCGGATGTAGGCGACCTTGTCGAGCTTCTTGAGCTCCTTCATCACGAGCTCGCCGATCTTCTCGCTCGGGACTTCCGTTTCGCCCATCGACAGGAGCTTTGCCTCGATGCGGTCGACGGAGGCTTCGAGGGCTTCCAGGGTGACGGGGCGCTTGCGCAGCGCGAGCTTCAGGCTGCTCGTGAGCTTGTCGTGGTCGAATTCCGTGCGCATGCCGTTGCGCTTGATGATGTGCGGCATCTTGAGGTCGATGCGCTCGTAGGTCGTGAAGCGCTTGTCGCAGTGGGCGCAGCGGCGCCGGCGACGGACGACCTCGCCGTCTTCGTTCTCGCGCGTGTCGGTAACCTGAGTGTTGGGGTCGCCGCAGAACGGACACTTCATGGTGTGTGTCGGCCTTTCTCAACTCGCACAAAAAAACGGGGTGTGCCGTGCAAGGACGGCACACCCCGGTTGTTCACGCAGGACTGGTCGTCCGCGGATTACTTTCCATACACCGGGTGCTTCGCGCACAGCTCGGCGACCTTGCCGCGCACGCGGGTGAGGACGGCTTCGTCCTCGGGGGCGTCGAGGACGTCGGCGATCAGGTGCGCGATCTGCTCCGCTTCGATCTCGGTGAAGCCGCGCGTGGTCATCGCCGGCGAGCCGATGCGGATGCCGGAGGTGACGAAGGGCTTCTCGGGATCCTTGGGGATCGCGTTCTTGTTGACGGTGATGTGGGCGGCGCCCAGCGCGGCCTCGGCGGCCTTGCCGGTGATGTTCTTGGCGCGCAGGTCGACGAGGAACACGTGGCTCTCGGTGCGGCCGGAGACGATGCGCAGGCCGCGCTCCTCGCCGAGCACGCGCGCCATCACGCGGGCGTTGGCGATGACCTGTTCCTGGTAGTTGCGGAACTGCGGGCTCAGCGCTTCCTTGAAGGCAACGGCCTTGCCGGCGATGACGTGCATGAGCGGGCCGCCCTGCAGGCCGGGGAAGATCGCGGAGTTGATGGCCTTCTCGTGCTCGGCCTTCATCAGGATGATGCCGCCGCGCGGGCCGCGCAGCGTCTTGTGCGTGGTCGACGTGACGACGTCAGCGTGCGGCACCGGGTTCGGGTAGTAGCCTGCGGCGATCAGGCCGGCGTAGTGGGCCATGTCGACCCAGAAGATCGCGCCGATTTCCTTCGCGACCTTGGCGAAGCGTTCGAAGTCGATGCGCAGCGAGTAGGCGGAGGCGCCGGCGACGATGATGCGCGGCTTGTGCTCGCGGGCGAGGCGCTCCATCTGGTCGTAGTCGATCTCTTCCTTCTCGTTCAGGCCGTAGGCGACGACGTTGAACCACTTGCCCGACATGTTCAGCGGCATGCCGTGGGTGAGGTGGCCGCCTTCGGCGAGGCTCATGCCCATGATGGTGTCGCCGGGCTTGGCGAAGGCCATCAGCACGGCCTGGTTGGCCTGTGAGCCGGAGTTCGCCTGGACGTTCGCGGCGTCGGCGCCGAAGAGCTTCTTGAGGCGGTCGATCGCGACCTGCTCGACGACGTCGACGTGCTCGCAGCCGCCGTAGTAGCGCTTGCCCGGGTAGCCTTCGGCGTACTTGTTGGTCAGCTGGGAACCCTGCGCTTCCATCACTGCGTTGGAAACGTAGTTTTCCGAGGCGATGAGTTCGATGTGGTCTTCCTGACGGCGGTTTTCGGACTGGATTGCGGCCCACAGTTCCGGATCGACCTTGGCGAGGGTGTCTTGCGCAGAGAACATGAAACGGTCTCGAAGGGGTGATTAAAGGCGGATATTAGCACGCACGGGGAGTGCGCATGAAACGCATCCCGGCGCAGCGTGCGGTGGCGCAGCGTGAGGCGCGAAGCCCGGCGTCAGGCGTTCGGCAGCTCGTCGCGCGTGCTTTCGAGGTGGCGCTTGTCGGCCCAGCTCACCAGATGCCAGCGCGTGCCGTCGTATTCGATCCAGTTGAGCGCGGCGTTCGGGATGGCGAAGTCGCGCGGGGCTTCGAGCGCCTTGCCGGCGGCGAGCCGATGGACGATGTCGAGTACGCCGCCGTGCGTGACGACGAGGATCTGCTCGCCGCGATGACTTGCTGCGAGGTCGGCGAGCAGGGCCTCGACGCGGCCCGCGAACGCGGCCAGGCTTTCGCCGCCGCCGGGGAAGGTGAAATGCGGGTCGCGCTGCTTGAAGCGGAGATAGTCGTCGGGGAAGCGGGCCGCAGCCTCGGCGTAGGTGAGTCCCTGGAAGGCGCCGTAGTTGCGCTCGCGCAGGTGGTCGTGGAATTCGACTGCGGCTGCGCGATCGCGGGTGATGGCGGCGGCCGTCTGGCGCGCGCGCTGCAGGTCGCTGCTGTAGACAGCGGCGAAATGCACAGTGGCGAGGCCGGCTGCGGTGGCCGCAGCCTGGGCCTCGCCGGTGCGGTTGAGGGGCACGTCGAGATGCCCCTGTAGCCGCGATTCGGCATTCCAGGCGGTTTCGCCGTGCCGGACCAGGCACAGGCGAGTGGGCTTCACTTCCATGCGCCTCCGCCGCTCTCGCCCCATCCGCCCTCGCCGCCGGTCGGTTGCTGGATCTGGATGGTGTCAAGGTCGACGTTCGTCTTCTCGTCCAGCCCGCCCGTCACGAGCTCGGGGAAGGCGATGATCAGGCCGACCATGACGATCTGGATGATCACGAAGGCCACCGAGCCGCGGTAGATGTCGCCGGTCTTCATGCCCTCGATGCGCTTGTTGGTGATGCGGTCGAGGTAGGCATTGGTCGGCGCGACGCTGCGCAGATAGAACAGCGCGAAGCCGAACGGCGGGGTCAGGAAGGAGGTCTGCAGGTTCATCGCGATGATGACGCCGAACCAGATCAGGTCGATGCCCATCTTGTCGGCGACCGGCCCGAGCAGCGGCAGCAGGATGAAGGCGATCTCGAAGAAGTCGATGAAGCAGCCGAGGAAGAAGATCACCGTGTTGACGAACAGGAGGAAGCCGATCTGGCCGCCAGGCAGCTTGTCGAACAGGTGCTCGACCCAGATCTGGCCGTCCACCGCGGTGAACACGAAGCTGAAGATCGTTGAGCCGACCAGGATGAAGAGCACGAAGATCGACAGCCGCGAGGTCGATTCGAGCGCCTGAACAAGGGTCTTGAAGTCGAGGCGTTTGCGCGACGCAGCCATGATCATCGCGCCGACCGCGCCCATCGCGCCGCCTTCCGTGGGCGTGGCGACGCCGAGGAAGATCGTGCCGAGGACGAGGAAGATCAGGATCAGCGGCGGGATCAGCACGAAGGTGACGCGCTCGGCGATGCGCGAAAGCATACCGAGCTTGAGCCCCTTGTTGATGAGTGCGAGCACGAGGGCGAAGATCGTGCCGAAGGTCAGTGCGACGACGATCACTTCGTCGAGTGCCGGCGCGATGACGTCGGGGCCTTTCATCCAGGTCAGCACGGTGCCGTAATTCTGGCCGAGGATGACCGATGCGGCGGTGACGACAAGCGCGAGGACGCCGAGCGAGCGGAGGCCGGAGCTGCCGTCGGGTTCGCGGTAGGCGAGCGCCTCGGGCGGCAGGGCGGGAACCATCTTGGGCTTGAAGATCGCCAGGCCGATGATGAACAGCGCGTACAGGCCGACCAGTGCCAGTGCGGGGATCATCGCGCCCTTGTACATGTCGCCGACGCTGCGGCCGAGTTGGTCGGCCATGACGATGAGGACGAGGGAGGGCGGGATGGCCTGGGCCAGCGTGCCGGATGCGGTGATGACGCCGGCTGCGATCGGGCGGCTGTAGCCGTAGCGCAGCATGATGGGCAGCGAGATCAGGCCCATCGAGATCACCGAGGCGGCAACGACGCCGGTGGTGGCCGCGAGCAGCGCGCCGACAAAGATGACCGCGAGGGCGAGACCGCCGCGCACCGGACCGAAGACCTGGCCGACGGTTTCAAGCAGGTCTTCGGCCATGCCGCTTCGTTCGAGCACCAGGCCCATCAGCGTGAAGAAGGGGATCGCCAGCAGCGTGTCGTTCTGCATGATGCCGAACACGCGCAGCGGCAGGGCCTGGAACAGCGTGGACGGGATGATGCCCAGTTCGAGACCGACGAAACCGAAGAACAGGCCACAGGCCGACAGCGAGAAGGCGACCGGGAAGCCGGACAGGAGGAAGAAGATGATCACCCCGAACATGATCGGGGCGATGTTGGCGGTGACGAATTCAATCATTTTTGGGACTCGCCGGCTGCGTTGTTCGGGGTGGTGTCGCCGACGGCGGCGTGGATGTGTTCCTCGGCGTCGTTATGCGTGTCGCGGGCGAGGCAGTCGGGGCCATTGCCGGTGAGGAAGGCCAGGCGCTTGATGAGTTCGGAAATCGCCTGCAGGGCGAGGAGGCCGAAACCGGCAGGAACCAGCGCATAGACCGGCCAGCGGATGAGGCCGCCCGCGTTGGAGGACATTTCGCCGGACACCCAGGCGCCGTGCACGACCGGCCACGAGAAGGTGATCATGAAGTAGCACAGCGGCAGCAGGAAGACGATGATGCCGACGACGTCGATGAGGTTGCGCATACGCGGACTGAGCTTGTTCGCGATGACGTCGATGCGCACGTGGGCGTTCTGCAGGAAGGCATAGCCGGCGCCGAGCATGAACACGGCTGCGAACAGATACCACTGGATCTCGAGGAAGGCGTTCGAGCCGACATTGAAGGCTTTGCGAGCCACCGCGTTCAACGCGCTGATCACCGCGGTGGCGAAGATGAACCAGATGACGGTCCGGCCGACCAGGCGCCCGACGGCGTCGATCGATTGTGAGAGCTTGAGTAGAGTGCCCATGGGGTGTGTGCCTGAAACGTGGGGAAACACAAGTGCGGGGGCCAGGAGGCCCCGCCCGTCACCATGCCGCGGCAGCGTCGCAGCGGGCGGCGGCGGAATTGGAAACGGCCCGCCGAAGCGGGCCGTCCGGGGTGCTGCTTAAAGCTTTTGTGCTGCCATGTACTGGTCGAAGCTGCCTTCGGCGATGCCCTGCCACTGGTAGGCATCAGCGAGGAAGCGCGAGTAGTCGGCGTAAACCTTCTTCCACGCCGGGTTCTTGCTGTTCAGTTCGGCATAGACTTCGCGCGATGCCTTGAAGGCCGCGTCCATGACGTCCTTGGGCAGGCGCTGCAGCTTGGCGCCTTCCGCGATGAGTTGCTTGAGCGAGGTCGGGTTGCGGGCGTCGTAGCGGGCGAGCACCTCGATGTGGGCGTCGGAGGCGGCCTGGCGCACGATGGACTGGTACTCCTTCGACAGGCCGTTGAACGCCTTGGCATTCACGAGCAGCGAGAACTGCGTGCTGCCTTCCCACCATGCCGGGTAGTAGTAGTTCTTGGCGACCTTGTGCAGGCCGAGGCGCAGGTCGTCGTAGGGGCCGATCCATTCGGCGGCATCCACGGTGCCCTTTTCCAGCGCCTGGTAGATCTCGCCCGCCGGGATGTTCTGCGGCACGGCGCCGAGCTTCGAGATGACGCGGCCGGCGAAGCCGCCGATGCGGATCTTGAGGCCGTTGAGGTCGGCGACCGACTTGATTTCCTTGCGGTACCAGCCGCCCATCTGCGCGCCGGAGTTGCCCATCATGAAGTTCACGATGTTGAACTGGGCATAGAATTCGCGCAGCAGCTTCATGCCGTTGCCTTCGTGCATCCACCCGGCCATCTGGCGTGCGTTCATGCCGAAGGGGATGGCGCAGTCGAGCGCGAAGGTCTCGTCCTTGCCGAAGAAGTAGTAGGGCGCGGTGTGCGCGCACTCGATGGTGTCCTGCTGCAGCGCGTCGACGACGCCGAAGGCGGGGACGAGTTCGCCTGCAGCATGCACGCTGACGGTGAATTTGCCGCCCGTCGCTTCGGTGACGTTCTTGGCGAAGGTTTCCGCGCCGCCGAAGAGGGTCTCGAGCGATTTGGGGAAGCTCGACGCAAGGCGCCAGCGGATGGCCTGTTGTGCGCCGACGATCGCCGGAGCCGTGCCGGCAGCAATGATTCCGGCCAGACCGGCGTTCTTCAGGAATTTGCGACGTTCCACAAGAAGTCTCCTCTCAGAGGTGTTGCTGGTTGTAATGGCGCGGAGAGTACCCCGTTCGGACTAGGTCGAAAAAGCCGCGGAAAACCCTAATAAACGGCAATGCGGCTGACGGGACGGCGTTGCGGCGCGCGAAAACGGGGGGCGGGGACTGTTGCAGTCCGCCCCCCATGCTCCGGCGGATCAGAGCTTCTGTGCCGCCATGTACTGGTCGTAGCTGCTCTCGGCGATCGCCGTCCACTGGTACTGCTCCTTCATGAAGCGGGAGTAGTCGTCGTAGATCTTCTTCCAGTTCGGGTTCTTGTCGTTAAGTTCAGCATAGACCTCGCGCGATGCCTTGAAAGCGGCATCCATCACGTCCTTGGGCAGGCGGCGGAGCTTGGCGCCTTCGGAGATCAGTTGCTTGAGCGCGGGCGGATTGCGCGCGTCGTAGCGCGCCTGGGTGATGACGTGCGACTCGGCGGCGGCGGCGCGCACGGCGGCCTGATATTCCTTCGACAGCCCGTTGAAGGCCTTGGCGCTGACGTACAGCGTGGTCTGCGCGCTGCCTTCCCACCATGCCGGGTAGTAGTAGTAGGGCGCGACGCGGTACAGGCCGAGCTTGAGGTCGTCGTGCGGGCCGACGAATTCGGTCGCGTCGAGCGCGCCCTTTTCCAGTGCCGAATAGATTTCGCCGGCGGGGATGTTCTGCGAAACCACGCCGAGCTTGGCGAGCACGCGGCCGCCGAAGCCGCCGACACGGAACTTCAGGCCGTTGAAGTCGGCGACCGACTTGATCTCCTTGCGGAACCAGCCGCCCATCTGCGCGCCGGTGTTGCCCATCGGGAAGCTGATGATGTTGTACGGCGCGTAGAACTCGCGCAGCAGCTTCATGCCGTTGCCTTCGAACATCCAGGCGTTGAGCTGGCGCTCGTTCATGCCGAAGGGGATGGCGCAGTCGAAGGCGAAGGCTTCATCCTTGCCGAAGAAATAGTAGGGGGCGGTGTTGGCGCATTCGATCGTGCCCTGCTGGATCGCGTCGACCACGCCGAAGGCCGGAACCAGTTCGCCGGCTGCATGCACGGTGACCTGGAACTTCCCGCCCGTGAGCTCGGAGACGGTCTTGGCGAACACCTCGGCGGCGCCGATCAGGGTGTCGGTCGACTTCGGGAAGCTTGAGGCGAGGCGCCAACGGATATTTTCCTGCGCATGGACGATGGCCGGCGCGGTGCCGCTGGCGAGCACGCCGGCAAGGCCGGCCCCTTTGAGAAACTTGCGACGTTCCACGATCTCTCCTTGTTATGCGTGCTGGAAGCGAGACAATGACGATGAGATGATTCGATGCGACGCCGTCGCACCGGATCGTGCCCGAGATCATAGCCCAGCGCGGCGGGAATGCCACAGCGCTGCGCTGAGGGCGAAGCGCCGGGGCGCTCAGCGACCGGCGATCTTCATGCGTTCGATGAGGATCGAGCCGCAGATTTTCGCGCCGCGCGGCAGGGCGTCGTTGCCGACGGCGACGATGCTGCGGAACATGTCGCGCAGGTTGCCGGCGATGGTGATTTCTTCCACGGCATGCTTGATCTTGCCCTTCTCGACCCAGAAGCCGGCGGCGCCGCGCGAGTAGTCGCCGGTGACGTAGTTGACGCCCTGGCCGAGAAGTTCGGTGACGACGAGGCCGCGGTCCATGTGCTTGACCAGCGCGGCGAAGTCCATGTCGCCCGACTTGACGATGAGGTTGTGCGAGCCGCCGGCGTTGCCGGTGGTGTTCAGGCCGAGCTTGCGCGCCGAGTAGGTCGACAGGAAGTAGCCCTGCAGCACGCCGTCGGTGACGACTTCGCGGTCGTGCGTCGCGACGCCGTCGCTGTCGAAGGGGCTGGAGCCGAAGGCCTTGGGCAGGTGCGGGCGCTCGGAGATGTTCACGACGGGCGAGAATACCGGGTGGCCGAGGCTGTCGAGCAGGAACGAGGACTTGCGGTACAGCGAGCCGCCGCTCACCGCATACACGAAGTTGCCGATCAGCGACACGGCGAGCGTCGCGTCGAACAGCACGGGCACTTCGCAGGTCTTGATCTTCTTCGCGCCGAGGCGCGCGAGCGCGCGTTCGGCGGCGCGCCGGCCCACTTCTTCGGCGGACGTCAGTTCGGCGGCGTCGCGGCGCGTGTCGTACCAGTATTCGCGCTGCATGCCGTCGCCCTCGCCGGCGATGACCGAGCAGGACAGGCTGTGGCGCGAGCTGGCGTAGCCGCCCATGAAGCCGTTGCTGTTGGCGGAGATGAAGTGCGATTCCTGCGTCGAGACGCTGGCGCCTTCGGAGTTCGTGATCTTCGGGCTCACGGCGAAGGCGGCATCCTCGCAGCGGCGTGCGGCGGTGATCGCGTCCTCGACGCTCGGGCGCCAGGGGTGGTGCAGGTCGAGATCGGGGCAGTCCTTCGCCATCAGCGCAGCATCTGCGAGTCCTGCGCAGGGGTCGGGCGCAGTGAAGCGTGCGATCGAGATCGCCGCGTCGACGGTGGCCTTGAGGGCCGCCTTCGAGAAGTCCGAGGTGCTGGCGTGGCCGCGCTGCTGGCCGAGATACACCGTGACGCCGATGCCCTTGTCGCGGTTGTACTCGATCGTATCGACTTCGCCCTTGCGCACCGTCGCGGACTGGCCGAAGCCTTCCGAGACGTCCGTTTCGCAGGCCGACGCGCCGCGTTTCTTCGCGAACTTGAGGACGTCGCTGGCGATTTCCTGCAGGCGGTCGGAGGGGAAGGAGAAGCCTTGATCGGACATGGGCGGGAGACCGTTGAGCAAAGGCTATAATCTTACCCCGTTCCAACCGACTGTACTTTTCATGAGCCACGCCCACGACGACGAAATGCTGCCGGACGACGATTCGGGGTTTCCGGAGCGGCCGAGCAAGAGCCAGCGCAAACGCGACATGCATGCGCTGCAGGATCTGGGCGAGCAGCTGGTGGCCTTGTCGCTGGACCAGCTGAAGAAGGTGCCGATGCCCGATTCGCTCGCCGATGCGGTGCGCGAGGCCAAGCGCATTACCAGCCACGAAGGGCGCCGGCGCCAGATGCAATATGTCGGCAAGCTGATGCGCAACGTCGATCCGGCGCCGATCCAGGCGCAGCTGGATGTCTTCAACGGTATCTCGAAGGCAGAGATTGCACGCCAGCACCGCCTCGAGCGCCTGCGCGCCGATCTGATCGAGGACGAGAAGACGCTGCAGGCGATCGGCGAGCAGTGGCCGGAGGCCGACTTCCAGCAGCTGCGCACGCTGCGCCGCAATGCGATCAAGGAGCGCGAGCTGAACAAGCCGCCGCGCGCGTTCCGCGAGATCTTCCGTATCCTGCGCGATCTCGACGCCGGGGCGGGCGATGGTGGCGAAGCGGATGCTGCGGCTGAAGACGCTGCCGAAGAATGAGTGATCGGGAAGCAATGAAGGAGACGCAATGAGCGACGAAATCACCATCGGCCTGGTCTCGATCAGCGACCGGGCTTCCGATGGGACCTATGAGGACCAGGGCATCCCGGCGTTGAAGGACTGGCTCGCCAGGGCGCTGACTTCGCCGTGGCGCGCGGAGACGCGGCTGATCCCGGACGAGCGGCCGATGATCGAGCGCACGCTGGTCGATCTCGTCGATACCGTAGGCTGCTCGCTGATCCTGACGACCGGTGGCACCGGGCCGGCGGTACGCGACGTGACGCCGGAGGCGACGCTCGCGGTGGGCGAGAAGGAGATGCCCGGCTTCGGCGAGGAAATGCGGCGCATCAGCCTGAACTTCGTGCCGACGGCGATCCTGTCGCGTCAGGTCGCGGTGATCCGCGGCAAGTCGCTGATCGTGAACCTGCCGGGGCAGCCGAAGTCGATCCGCGAAACGCTGGAAGGCCTGCGTGCGGCCGACGGTTCGGTCGCGCACGTCGGTATTTTCGCGGCGATTCCCTACTGCATCGACCTGATCGGCGGACCTTATGTCGAGACCGACGAGGCGGTGATCAAGGCCTTCCGGCCGAAGAATGCGATTCGCCCGAAGCAGGGCTGATTCGCAGTCCTAGCGCGACTTCGCGACGAGCGGGATGACCTTTGCGCCCGGCATCGGGTGCGGCATGCTTGCGGCAATCTGGCGGCGACGTTCCTGCTCGCGCCACCAGCCGCGCAGACCCAGCAGGGCGGCGAGGATCAGGCCGTAGATCATCGGTTCGAGGACGTCCGCCTTCACCAGCCACCAGTAATGCACGATCGCGAGGATGCCGATCGCGTACACCGAGCGGTGCAGCGATTGCCAGCGGCGGCCGCCGAGGCGCCGGATCGCATAGTTGTTCGACGTGAGGGCGAGCGGGATCAGTAGCGCGAAGGCCGAGAACCCCACGGTGATGAAGGGGCGCTTCATGATGTCGTGGGCGATCGATTGCAGGTCGAAGAACTGGTCGAGCCAGAAATACGTCGTGAAGTGCAGGCTGGCGTAGAAGAATGCGAACAGGCCCAGCATGCGGCGCAGTCGCAGTAGCCAGTTGAGCCCGGTCAGCTTGCGCAGCGGCGTGACGGCGAGCGTGATGAGCAGGAAGCGCAGCGTCCAGTCGCCGCTGCCGCGCGTGATCGCTTCGATGGGGTTGGCGCCTAGGGCGTCGTCGAACCAGCGCTGGACGTAGAGCGCGACCGGCACGAGGCACAGCGCGAACAGGGCGACCTTGATTGCGGTGAGCTGGGTGGCGGACGGAGTCTTCGTCATGGAGGCGGGCGGGGGCGGAATTCAGGTCGGCGCGCGGGCCGGAACGCGGGTCAGAAGGATTTGCGCAAGTCCATGCCCTGGTACAGGCTGGCGACCTGCTCGGCATAGCCGTTGAACATCAGCGTCGGGCGCTTGCGGAACTCGCCGAGGCGCCGCTCGGTGGCCTGGCTCCAGCGTGGATGGTCGACGTTCGGATTCACGTTCGAATAGAAGCCGTATTCGCTCGGCGCGGCCTTGTTCCACGCGGTGCGGGGTTCCTTCTCGACGAGGCGGATCGCGACGATGGATTTGGCACTCTTGAAGCCGTACTTCCACGGCACGACGACGCGCACCGGGGCGCCATTCTGGTTCGGCAGCACTTCGCCGTACAGCCCGAGCGTGAGCAGCGTCAGCGGGTGCATGGCCTCGTCCATGCGCAGGCCTTCGGTGTAGGGCCAGTCGAGCACCGGACGGCGGAGCATGATCTTGGGGTCGTAGTGGGTGACGAACTCGACGTATTTGGCGCTGCCTTGCGGATCGACCTGTTTCAGCAGTGCCGACAGCGGGAAGCCGACCCAGGGGATCACCATCGACCACGCCTCGACGCAGCGCAGGCGGTAGATGCGTTCCTCGAGGGGGGCGAGCTTGAGTAGTTCGTCGATGTCGAAGCTGCGTGGTTTGCCGACAAGCCCCTCGACGCGCACCGTCCATGGGCGCACCGCCAGCTTGCCGGCGTTCGCTGCGGGATCTTCCTTGTCGGTGCCGAATTCGTAGTAGTTGTTGTAGGTCGTGACCGACTTGTACGGCGTCTGGGTCTCGTCGCTGCTGAGCGGCGAGCGTGCCAGCGGGCCGAGCTTCGCGGCCGTGGCGCGTGCGTCGGCGGGCAGTCCGGTCCACATCGCGGCCCCGGCGGCGAGCGTCGCACCGGCGCCGAGGAGGAAGCGCCGCCGCTCCTCGAACAGGGCACGCGGCGTGATTTCGGATGGCAGGATGTCGCTGGGCCTGAGGATTCGCATCGCCTGATGTCGTGGGGTCAAAGCTTGCTCGTTCGGCATCCGCATGATGCCGAAGTTCCGTCTGATCGGGGAATTTGACCCGCTCGACGCGGCGCTCCGGTCAGGGAGAGATCTGGTGATAGACGCTGTTCGCGAGCGGCAGCAGCGTCTCGCGGCCGAACTGGCCGGACAGGGCATAGGCGAAGCGGCCATCCACCCAGTAGAACACGCCCACTTCGCCCTGCTGCGCGTAGCGGAACGCCGTCGTGCCGTCGCCGTCGTCGCGCACGCTGAGGTAGAGCGTGAGGCGGCGGCCGCCGTCGTTCTCGTACATGAACTGGGCGCTGGGACCGTCGGTTGCCGGCAGCAGCCGTCCGCCGAGCAGCGCGAACCCCTGTTCACGCAGGTCAGGAAGTTTCACCGGGGCGCCGAGGCGTTTCGTGAGCCAGGCGACGAGATGCTGTTCCTGGTCCGCCCCGACTTCGACCGGGTGACGTACTTCGGGGGAGTACACGGCATGGGCGACCGCGGCACGATGCGGCAGGGACGCGAGGGCGTCGCCAGCCGGGACGGAGGATTGGCCCAGATGGTAGCCGACACCCGTGCCCGCAAGCGCGCCGATGGTCATCCACGCCGCAACGGCGGCGAAGCGGAGGGTCCGCGCGGGACGGCGCCGTTCGAGCGTGGCACGCAGGCGTGCCGGGATCGGCTCGGCGAGGAGAGGTTGATAGGCGCGATGCAGTATTTCGCTGTCCGAGCGCCAGCCCTCGACGCGCGCCGCGCGTGCCGGATCCTCGGCCAGCCAGGCGTCGACCTCGGCGCGGCGGGCGGCGTCCAGTCGCCGGTCGACCCAGGCATGCAGATCGTCTTCGCAGATCGGGCGGGGCATGGCTATTTCACAACCTTCAGATAATCGGGTACGGCGGATTGCCCGGCGAGCACCTGACGCAGGCGCTCGCGCGCGCGCGACAGGCGCGACATGACGGTGCCGATGGGCGTGCCGAGGATGCGGGCGGTGTCCTCGTAGCTCATGTCTTCCAGGGTGACGAGCAGCAGCACCTCGCGCTGCTCGGGCGACAGCTGCTGCAGGGCGCGTTCCAGTTCGCGCAGCTCGATGCCGTCCAGTTGCTGGGGGCGTACCGCGACCTCGGGCAGGTCTTCGGGGGGGCGGAAGTCCAAGGCGCCCGAGGCGCGGTACTGGTTCACGAACACGTTGTGCATCATCGTCAGCAGCCAGGCTCGCAGGTTGCCCGGGCGCCATAGGCGCCCCTTCAGCAGCGCGCGCTCCAGCGTGTCCTGCACGAGGTCGTCGGCCCGTGCGGCGTCGCCCGTGAGGCCGCGCGCGTAGCGGCGCAGGCGCGGGATTTCGGCGAGGAGGGCGTCGTCGGAGAACATGCGGGCGGCGAATCGTGTCAGGTCGGATCCGTGCGTCCGACAGGGGCTTGGCGGGGGACGTTCGCGCAGTGCCGGCTGTTCATACTTGCTCCCTTCGGGGTTCGTTACGCCATGAACAATCGGCGTGTGCAGTTTATTCCGGCCGAGGTACTGCAAAACGCAAAACCGGCGCCGATGAGCATCGCTGGGTGCCGCGTCTCAGCGGCGGACGCCCATCTTGGGCTAGAATCGAACGCTTGCCAAAGCCATCCTGCAGAGTTTTCGCCATGTCCGCTTCAGTCAAGATCCACATCGACGACGTCCGCATCAAGGAAATCAAGGAGCTGGTGCCGCCCGCGCACGTGCTGCGCGAGTATCCGGCGACCCCGAAGTCGGCGGAAGTGGCGTTCGAGGCACGGCAGGCGATCCATCGCATTCTGTTCGGTGCCGACGACCGCCTGCTGGTTGTGATCGGGCCCTGTTCGATCCACGACATCGATGCGGCGCTCGAATACGGGCGCAAGCTGAAGGCGGAGGCTGCGCGCTTCAAGGACGAGCTGCTCGTCGTCATGCGCGTGTATTTCGAGAAGCCGCGCACGACCGTCGGCTGGAAGGGGCTGATCAACGATCCTTTCCTCGACAACAGTTTCCGCATCAACGAGGGCGTGCGTCTCGCGCGCAAGCTGCTGTGGGAAATCAACGAGATGGGCCTGCCTGCCGGCACCGAGTTCCTCGACATGATCACGCCGCAGTACATCGGCGACCTGATTTCATGGGGGGCGATCGGCGCGCGCACGACCGAGAGCCAGGTGCATCGCGAGCTCGCGTCCGGGCTGTCGTGCCCGGTCGGCTTCAAGAACGGCACCGACGGCAACGTCAGGATCGCCGTCGATGCGATCAAGGCCGCGCAGTCGCCGCACCATTTCCTGTCGGTGACCAAGGCCGGCCATTCGGCGATCGTGTCGACGATGGGCAACGAGGATTGCCACGTGATCCTGCGCGGCGGCAAGGCCCCCAACTACGATGCGGCGAGCGTCGACGCGGCATGCAAGGAGCTGGCCGCCTCGGGCGTTCCGGGCAAGGTCATGATCGACGCCTCGCACGCCAACAGCCGCAAGCAGCACCGGTTGCAGATCGACGTCGCACGCGACGTCGGGGTGCAGATGGCGGCGGGCGAGGACCGCATCATCGGCGTGATGGTCGAGTCGCACTTGAAGGAAGGGCGTCAGGATCTGGTGCCCGGCAAGGAGCTGGAGTACGGCAAGAGCATCACCGATGCGTGCATCGGCTGGGAGGACAGCGTCACCGTGCTCGAAATCCTTGCCGAGGCGGTGCGCCAGCGGCGGGTCAGCAAGGGCGCCGATCTGGAGTAAGGCAATTGCCCGCGCCGGGGTGTTGCGGCGCGGGAACCGTTACCGCTGCGGTTCGTGCCCGGTCAGGCGTTCTTGCGCTTCTGCCACAGTACGTCGCCCCGGCCGCCGGCGCGGTTGAGCACGCGGCCGAGCACGAATAGCAGGTCCGACAGGCGGTTCAGGTACTGGCGCGGACCGTCGTTGACCGCCTCCTCGAGCGCCAGTGCGACGAGCGAGCGTTCGGCGCGCCGGCACACCGTGCGTGCGTGATGCGCGAGCGCGGCGGGGCGGGTGCCGCCGGGCAGGATGAAGTCCTTGAGCGGTTCCAGCGGTTCGTTGAAGCGGTCCAGTTCCTGTTCGAGTTTCTCGACCTGCTTCGAGGTGATCATGCTCATGCCCGGGATGCACACTTCGCCGCCGAGGTCGAAGAGATCGTGTTGCGCGTCGGTCAGCAGGGTGCGCACGTCCTCGGGCAGTTCCTCGCACAGCAGCACGCCGATCGCGGCATTGAGTTCATCGACTTCCCCGAGGGCATGGATGCGCAGGCTGTTCTTCGACACGCGCTTGCCGTCGCCCAGTCCGGTGGTGCCGGCGTCGCCGGTGCGGGTGTAAATCTTCGAAAGTCGATGTCCCATGGGGTTGATCCGTTCTTTTGGCTGGAAAGGCGGAAATTATAGGCGATGGCCGCGCGCCGCACGGGGCTGGCTGTCGCCGCAGCCGTTTCATCGGCTTACCAAGGGTTTCATCGTCTTACCGGGCGGCGGCGAGTGTCGCCCTAGCATCGACCCGTGTTCAAGGTGGCCTGCTTGCGGGCCCACGGGAGCGTGCAATGAACCTCAGCAAGACGGAATTCTTCAGTCAGTTCGTCGCGGTCGTGTCGGGCTTGTTCCTTCTGGTCATGACTTACGCATTCATCCAGATTCCCTTGTTGCTCTCGCCGCAGGCGGGCTACACGGGAATGCAGTTGATGGCGTCACTGGCGGGCTGACGCGCGGGCGCAAGCGGGCGGGCATCGGTTAGAATCTTCGTTTCCGAACGATACGGTGCCGCCGCGGTGCCGCCCAACCGAATTCCAGCCATGAAAAGCGCCGAAATCCGCGAGAAATTCCTCAAGTTCTTCGAGTCGAAAGGCCACCAGATCGTCGCCTCCAGTTCGCTGGTGCCGCACGAGGATCCCACCCTGTTGTTCACCAACGCGGGGATGAACCAGTTCAAGGACGTGTTCCTCGGCTTCGACAAGCGTCCGTACACGCGCGCGACGACCTCGCAGAAATGCGTGCGCGCCGGCGGCAAGCACAACGACCTCGAGAACGTCGGCTACACGGCGCGGCATCACACCTTCTTCGAGATGCTGGGCAACTTCAGCTTCGGTGACTATTTCAAGCGCGACGCGATTGCCTACGCATGGGAGCTGCTCACCGGGGAATTCAAGCTGCCGAAGGACAAGCTGTGGGTCACCGTGTATGCGGAGGACGACGAGGCCTACGACATCTGGACCAAGGAAGTGGGCGTGCCGGCCGAGCGCGTGATCCGCATCGGCGACAACAAGGGCGCACGCTACGCCTCGGACAATTTCTGGATGATGGGCGATACCGGCCCCTGCGGCCCGTGCACCGAGATCTTCTACGACCACGGCCCCGAGATCTGGGGCGGCCCCCCGGGATCGCCCGAGGAGGACGGTGACCGCTACATCGAGATCTGGAACAACGTGTTCATGCAGTTCAACCGCGACGAGGCCGGCGTGATGCATCCGCTGCCCAAGCCCAGCGTGGACACCGGCATGGGGCTCGAGCGCATCTCGGCGGTGCTGCAGCATGTGCATAGCAACTACGAGATCGATCTCTTCCAGACGCTGATCGCCGCAGCCGCGCGCGAGACGAAGGTCACGGATCTTTCCAGCCCCAGCCTGAAGGTGCTGGCAGATCATATCCGTGCCTGCTCCTTCCTGATCGCCGATGGCGTGATTCCCGGCAACGAGGGGCGCGGCTACGTGCTGCGCCGGATCATTCGCCGTGCGATCCGCCATGGCTACAAGCTGGGCGCGCGGGCGGCCTTCTTCCATCGCCTCGTGGCCGACCTGGTCGGCGAGATGGGCGAGGCCTATCCGGACCTGAAGGCTGCACAGGCGCGCGTGTCCGAGGTGCTGAAGCAGGAAGAGGATCGTTTCTTCGCGACGATCGAGAACGGCATGGCGATCCTGGAAGCCGAGCTGGGATCGATGGCTGCCGCGGGCGTGACGGTGTTCAACGGCGAGACGGCGTTCAAGCTGCACGACACCTACGGCTTCCCGCTGGATCTGACCGCGGACGTGTGCCGCGAGCGCGACGTGACCGTCGATGCGGCGGCCTTTGACGCGGCGATGGCGCGCCAGAAGGAGCAGGCTCGCGCGGCCGGCAAGTTCAAGATGGCGGCGAACCTCGAGTACGACGGTCCGGCGACGACTTTCCACGGCTACGAGCGGCTGGAGGAGCGCGGCAACGTGCTGGCGCTGTACAAGGACGGTGCGCCGGTCAATGAGCTGGTCGAAGGCGAGATGGGGGTCGTGGTGCTGGACAACACGCCTTTCTATGCCGAGTCGGGCGGCCAGGTCGGCGACCGCGGCGAACTGCGCGGCGCGGCGGGCATCTTCGCGGTCGAGGACACGCAGAAGATCCAGGCCACGGTGTTCGGTCATCACGGTGTGCTGAAGACGGGCCGGCTGTCGGTCGGCCAGGGCGTGACGGCGAAGGTGGATGCGGCGGCGCGTGCGCGCACGCAGCGCAACCACTCGGTCACCCACCTGATGCACAAGGCGCTGCGCGAAGTACTGGGCACGCATGTGCTGCAGAAGGGCTCGCAGGTCGATCCGGACAAGACGCGCTTCGATTTCGCGCACACCGCGCCGATGACGCCGGAGGAGATCCGCGAGGTCGAGGAGATCGTCAATGCCGAGATCCTCGCCAATGCGGCGACCGATGCCAGGCTGATGCCGATCGAGGAGGCGCAGAAGACGGGCGCGATGATGCTCTTCGGCGAGAAGTACGGCGACGAGGTGCGGGTGATGTCGATCGGCTCGACGCGCGAACTGTGCGGCGGCACGCACGTCGCGCGCACGGGCGACATCGGCCTGTTCAAGATCGTGTCGGAAGGCGGCGTGGCGGCGGGCGTGCGCCGAATTGAGGCGGTGACGGGCGAGCTGGCGCTGCAGTACGTGCAGGAGCAGGAGCGGCGCGTGCAGGGCGTTGCGGCCCTGCTGAAGGCGCAACCGGACGAGGTGGCCGAGCGTGTTGCGGCGGTGCTGGACAACGTACGCGCGCTGGAGAAGGAGCTGGCGCGCCTGAAGTCGAAGCTGGCGGCGAGCCAGGGTGACGATCTGGTGGCGCAGGCGACCGATGTGAAGGGCATCAAGGTGCTGGCGGCGATGCTGGACGGCGCGGACGTGCCGACGCTGCGCGAGACGATGGACAAGCTGAAGGACAAGCTGAAGTCGGCGGCGATCGTGCTGGCGTCGACGGCCGACGGCAAGGTGAGCCTGATTGCGGGCGTGACGGCGGACCAGACCGCGAAGGTGAAGGCGGGCGAGCTGGTGAACTTCGTCGCGCAACAGGTGGGCGGCAAGGGCGGTGGTCGGCCGGACATGGCGCAGGCGGGTGGCACGGAGCCGTCGAAGCTGCCGGCGGCGCTGGCGGGTGTCGCGGACTGGGTGGCGGGGAAGCTGTAAGCGCCCGGTTTTCTCGCGGTTTTGAAATCGAGAGCCCCGTCGGCCTTTGACCGGCGGGGCTCTTGTGCTTCCAGGGGGCGGTTTGTTGGAGGGCGGGACTCCGTGGTCGGCGTCGTCGCCTTCCCCCTCCGGGCAGACGTTCGCGGCCTTCGGCTTCCCGCCGGCCAGGCCGCCGCGGGGGCGTCGGCGCAAACTCGGGCGCTGCGCGCCCTCAGACATGCGCCGCCGTTTTCCCCCGCAACGTCCCGGCCGGCGGCGCTCTCGACAGCCCTGCGGGGGAAGGCGACGACGCCTGGCGGGGTGCCGGTGATTCGGGTGTCGTGTGTTGGCGCTGTGGAAAGGAAAAGGCCCCGATCCTTGCGGATCGGGGCCTGGTGTTTGTTGTTATTGTTGTTATCGGATGTTCTTAGAACGGCAGCTTGAGCCCGGGCCAGACCTGGTCGATCGAGGCGCGGAAGGCGTCCTGGATGCGTGCGATCGCGGCGTCGTTGTCAGCTTCGAATCGTAGCACGACGACAGGGGTCGTGTTCGACGGACGTGCGAGCCCGAAGCCGTCGGCGTATTCGACACGCACGCCGTCGAGGGTTATGACCTCGCTGGCGCCGTCGAAGCGGGCCGTCTCCTTGAGGCGGCGCACGAGTTCGAAGGGCTCGCCCTCGGCCATCTTGATGTTGAGCTCGGGCGTGCTGACCGCGTCCGGCAGCCCCTTCAGCACGGCGCTGGGATCGGCGTGCCGCGACAGGATCTCGAGCAGGCGGGCGCCGGCGTAGAGGCCGTCGTCGAAGCCGAACCAGCGTTCCTTGAAGAACACGTGGCCGCTCATCTCGCCGGCGAGCGGGGCGCCGGTCTCCTTGAGCTTGGCCTTCACGAGGGCGTGGCCCGTCTGCCACATCGTCGGCTTGCCGCCATTCTGGCGCACCCAGCCGGCGAGGTTGCGGGTGCATTTGACGTCGTAGATGATCTCGCCGCCCGGCACGCGCGACAGCACGTCGGCCGCGAACAGCATGAGCTGGCGGTCGGGGAAGATGATCTCGCCGTCCTTGGTGACGACGCCGAGGCGGTCGCCGTCGCCGTCGAAGGCGAGGCCCAGTTCGGCGTCGGTTTCCTTCAGGGCGCGGATCACGTCCTGCAGGTTTTCCGGTTTGGACGGATCGGGGTGGTGGTTCGGGAAGGTGCCGTCGACTTCGCAGAAGAGTTCGACGATCTGGCAGCCGAGGCGGCGGAAGAGTTCGGGGGCTACCGCGCCGGCGACGCCGTTGCCGCAGTCGACGACGATTTTCATCGGGCGGGCGAGCTTGACGTCGGAAACGATGCGCTCGAGGTAGGCGCCGACGACGTTTTCCTGGCGCAGCTGGCCGGCGCCGTGGGCGAGGTCGTTGTCGGCGATGCGGCGGCGCAGGTCCTGGATGAGGGGGCCGTACAGGGTCTGGCCGCCAAGCACCATCTTCAGGCCGTTGTAGTCGGGCGGGTTGTGGCTGCCGGTGACGCTGACGCAGGAGTCGGTGCCGAGCTGGTAGGCGGCGAAGTAGGTGAGCGGGGTCGGCACGCAGCCGATGTCGACGACGTCGACGCCCGCGGCGCGGATGCCGTCGGAGAGTGCGCCGGCCAGTTCGGGGCCGGAGAGGCGGCCGTCGCGGCCGACGGCGATCGCGCGCTGGCCGCGAGCCACGGCTTCCGAGCCGAGGGCGTGGCCGATGGCGCGCACGGCGTCGGCCGTTAGAGTGCGATCGACGATGCCGCGGATGTCGTAGGCCTTGAAGATTTCAGCTGCCGGGACGGTGTAGGAGGTCGAGGTCATGTTCGCCCTGTTCGTGTGCAGAGATTGGGTTCGAGGCGCGGCCGGGCGCTCGCGTGCGTCGGGGCCGCCGAGGTGCGCAGGATAACGCAGATGGGTGAGTCAGGTGTTTCGGGGCGGCGGAAAAAACATAAGCGCATGTTGCAGCGCCGCATCGATTGCGTCAGTGCACGATGCGCGGGCCGTCATGCGTGACGGCGTGCTGCGTTTCGAGGGCCGGCGAGGCGTGGTGCATGATCATCTTCCATCCGCGCGGGCCGCTGGCGTAGACGTTGGTTGCGATCATCGGCGGGGCGATGCGCTCGTCGCCCGGCAGGGCAACGTGTTCGATGACGTTGTGCGTCGCGAGCAGGGAGTTGCCTGCGACGATACGCTGCGAGACGCTGACCGCGAGACGCGTGCCGCCGGCGAAGAGCTGGCGCCATGACTCGTGCACGGCGCGCAGGCCGACGATGCGGGCGCCGTCCGGGTGGATGCATACGACTTCATCGTCTTCGGACCACACCTGCATCATCGCGTCCAGGTCCGAGCGCGCAAGTGCGTCGTAGAAGGCGGCTTCGGCCTCCAGTGCGGTGGTGTAGACGGGTTTGTTCACGTTCTGCCGGCTCTGACGGTGGGCGGGTTCGGAAAAGCGATGGGGGCATCGCTGCCCCCATTTCCGCTTGATGCGTGCCGCAGGATCAGTGATGACCCTTCGGGCGCTCGCCGGTGAACACGTACTTCGTGCTGCAGTACGGGCAGACCGCTTCGCCTTCGGCGAGCACGTCGAGGAAGACGCGCGGGTGACGGGCCCACAGCGGCGCGTCGGGGCGCGGGCAGTGCAGGGGCAGGTCGTGCGCCGTTACGGCGATGGTTTGGGTCTTGTTCTGGTTGTCGGCCATGGCGGAGGAATCCTCAGATGAAAGAGAGCCAGCGCTCGTATTCGGGGGCGCGACCGTTGACGATGTCGAAGAAGCGCGCCTGGATCTTCTCGGTGATCGGGCCGCGCTTGCCGGCGCCGATCGCGCGGTTGTCGAGTTCGCGGATCGGGGTGACTTCGGCCGCGGTGCCGGTGAAGAAGGCTTCGTCGGCGATGTAGATGTCGTCGCGCGTCATGCGGCGCGATTCGAAGCGCAGGCCCAGTTCGCGCACGATGTTGATCACCGAGTCGCGCGTGATGCCGGTCAGCGCGGAGGCGATT
Organism: Aromatoleum evansii; assembly: GCF_012910805.1. Lineage (GTDB taxonomy): Bacteria > Pseudomonadota > Gammaproteobacteria > Burkholderiales > Rhodocyclaceae > Aromatoleum > Aromatoleum evansii. Next base: position 41,665 of record NZ_WTVK01000021.1, on the reverse strand, counting down.
TCCGGTTCATAGACGACGCCGTCCTTGATGACGAAGAGGTTCTCGCCCGCGCCTTCCGCGACGAAGCCCTGGGTGTCGAGCAGCAGCGCCTCGTCGTAGCCGTCCTGCGTGACTTCGAGGTTGGCGAGAATGGAGTTGGCGTAGGTGCTGGCGAGCTTGGCGCGCGCCATGGTGACGTTGACGTGCTGGCGCGCGAAGGACGAGGTCTTCACGCGGATGCCCTTCTCGAGGCCTTCCTCGCCGAGGTAGGCGCCCCACGGCCAGGCGGCGATGGCGACGTGCACGCGCGCGCCGCGCGTCGAGATGCCCATCTTCTCCGAGCCGTAGAAGGCGATCGGGCGCAGGTAGCAAGATTCGAGCTTGTTGGCGCGCACGACCTCCAGCTGGGCTTCCATGAGTTCTTCCTTGGAGAAAGGAATGTCCATCATGTAGATCTTGCCGGAGTTGATCAGGCGCTGGGTGTGCTCGGGGAGGCGGAAAATCGCGGTGCCCTTGGCGGTCTTGTACGCGCGCACGCCCTCGAATACGGACAGGCCGTAGTGCAGGGAGTGGGTCAGGACGTGCGTCGTCGCCTCGCGCCACGGCACGAGTTTTCCGTCCTGCCAGATGAAACCGTCGCGGTCAGCCATGGACATGGTGGGATTCTCCAGCGGAATTGTATTCAGGGGGGATCCGCCCCGGAGGGCGGAACGAATTCGCGATTTTAGCGCAATCCCGGCGGGAATGCCGGGATGCGCGGGTGCGGCGGCTTACTGCGGATGCCAGCCGATGAAGACCATCATCGCGACGAAACCGGCGACATAGGCGATGGGCACGTGCCAGCCCTTGCGCAGCCACAGGACCGCCGAGCGGGCCTCGGGATACATGTTGGAGAGAGCGACGCCGGCCGAGGATCCGAACCACAACATGGAGCCGCCGAAGCCTACCGCATAGGCGAGGAAGCCCCAGTCGTAGCCGCCCTGGCGGATCGCCAGCGCGGTGAGGGGGATGTTGTCGAACACCGAGGAGACGAAGCCCAGCGCGAGCGCGCTCATCCACGAGGCGGGCGGAAGCTCGTTCACCGGCATCATCGACGCGCAGCCGACGAGCGACAGCAGGAAGATCGAGCCCTTGGCCGTCTCCGGCAGGACTTCCCAGTCGTGGCGGCGCAGCTTGGTGGTGATGAAGATCGCGACCCACACGGCGACGCCGATGAAGGGGAAGCTGCTCGCGATGTTGGGGGCGGCGATGTTCACCGTGACGTTGGTGCCGATCGCGAGACCCAGCATCAGTCCGACGATGGCGATGCGGCCCCAGTCGATGCGGGTGTGCTCGTGCGAGTGTTTGTTGATGGGCGACCAGGCGTGCTGCTGCTTGGCGGCGATGGTGCCGAAGATGCACAGCGCGACCGCGGCGCCGAGGGCGGCTTCGATGACGGCGAGCGGCGAGACGCCGGCGATCCACATCATCGTCGTGGTGGTGTCGCCGACGACGGAGCCCGCGCCACCCGCGTTGGAGGCGGCAACGATGGCCGCGAGGTAGCCGATATGCACCTTGGCGCGGAAGAGCTGATGCGCCATCGCACCGCCGATCAGGGCCGCGGCGATGTTGTCGAGGATCGCCGAGATGAAGAAGATCATCACCAGCAGGGCGAAGGGACCCTTCCAGTCATGCGGCAGGAACTTCGGCAGGATCACCGGCACGTGGCTCTTCTCGAAGTGGCGCGCGAGGATCGCGAAGCCCATCAGCAGGCAGAAGAGGTTGGCGAAGGTGACCCATTCGTGGCCGAGGTGTCCGAGCCATCCGGCAACGCCGGCGCCGGCGGCGAAGCCGGTGAACACGATCTTGTACAGGCTGATGACGGCGAAGCCGGTCAGCGCGACATACAGGGTGTAGTGGTGGAACAGCGCCACGCCGAGCAGCGTGAACGCGAACAGGATGAAATCGACGGGGATGCCAGCGAGAGTGGGTGTCATGATCGTTGTGAGTTGGTCTTGTTCGGACGAGCTGTCTCCTTCGCACGATCTTCTTCTTGGTCTGACGTGGAGGACCACGAATGATAATCCCTCGCAGCCTATTATGTGCGTTCCGCGGGATGCTTCCGCTTGCACTTTCGAACATCGTGGTCGGCAGGGCGCGTTAATATCGCGGTTTTGCCTGCGATGGCTGCAATGGAAAGAGTGTGGAAGCCGAATGTCACGGTGGCATCGGTGATCGAGCGCGAGGGACGTTTCCTGGTGGTCGAGGAGGAAACCGCGGACGGGCTGCGCTTCAATCAGCCCGCCGGCCACCTCGAGGCGGGGGAGTCGCTGGTGGCGGCCGCGGCGCGTGAGACGTTGGAGGAAACGGCGCACCGCTTCGTCCCCGAGTATATGGTCGGGATCTATCAGTGGCCGGTGCCGCAGGGGGGAATCACCTACCTGCGCTTTGCGTTTGGCGGCTCGGTCGCCGGGGAGGAGGCAGGGCGCGCGCTGGATGCCGGCATCGTGCGGGCGCTGTGGCTGACGCGCGACGAACTGCTCGAATGCCGCGAGCGGCATCGCAGCCCGCTGGTGCTGCAGTGCGTGGATGACTGGATCGCGGGACGCCGCTATGCGCTCGAGCTGATCCGGCATTATCCGGGCTGAGCGCCGCCGCGATGCGTGCCGCGCTGCTCACCTGCCTGTCCGCCTGCCTCCTCGCTTGGCTGCCGTCGGCACGCGGGGCGGCGGCGCTGGAGGTGTGCTTCAACTACGGTTGTGCGACCCGCGTCGAGGTGGTGCTGGCGGAGGAAGGGCTCGCCGCCGTGGCGGCCGTGCTGGCGCAGGCCGTGGATGCGGACTCGGAGCGCGCCGCCATTGCCCGTGCGGTCGGCATGATGCAGCGCCTGTCCGCCAGGCAGACGCCGATCGCGGTGGACCGTGGCGGCAATTACCGCGACGGGGATGTCGACGGGCGCATGGATTGCATCGATCACTCGACCACGACGACGCATTTTCTCGAGTTGATGGCCGCGCGCGGCTGGCTGCGCTTTCATCGCGTGCTGCCGGTCGAGCGGCGGGCGCCCTGGCTGGTGCTGCAGCATTTTTCCGCCGCGATCGAGGAACTGGATGATCCGGTGCCGCCGGCTGCCGCCCCGACCGCGGCTGCGGGGGTTCCCGACTATGTCGCGCCGATGCTGGCGTTGTGCGACTGCGGCGAAGTGCTGGCCGACATCGCGCCGGCGGCCGTCGCCGCTTCGGGGCTGGAGCCGGCGCTTGCGCCGGGGCACAATCCGGGCGCGCGCTTTGCGGTCGACAGCTGGTTCGTGGATCATGGCGAGCCGGCGGTGGTGCTGCCGCTGGCGGAATGGCTGAATGGAGAAGGACCGAATGTCCAGTAAGAAGGATGCGAACGGGATGAAGGTGGTCGTCGGCATGTCCGGCGGCGTGGATTCCTCGGTCACCGCGCTGCTGCTCAAGCAGCAGGGCTATCAGGTGACCGGCCTGTTCATGAAGAACTGGGAAGACGATGACGACGACGAGTACTGCTCGACGCGTCAGGATCTCGTCGATGTGGCCTCGGTGTGCGATGTGATCGGCATCGACCTCGAAGTCGTGAACTTCTCGGCCGAGTACAAGGACCGCGTGTTCGCCGACTTCCTGCGCGAATACGAGGCGGGGCGCACGCCTAATCCGGACATTCTGTGCAACTCGGAGATCAAGTTCCGCTGCTTCCTCGACCACGCGATGCAGCTTGGGGCGGACAAGATCGCGACGGGGCACTACGCGGGCGTGCGCGAGTGGGTCAATGACGGGCGCACCGAATACCAGCTCCTGAAGGCCGAGGACGGCACCAAGGACCAGAGCTATTTCCTCTATCGCCTGACGCAGGCACAGCTCGCGAAGACGCTGTTCCCGCTGGGCGGCCTGTACAAGCGCGAGGTGCGGCGGATCGCGGCCGATGCGGGCCTGCATGTCGCCGAGAAGAAGGACTCGACGGGCATCTGCTTCATCGGCGAGCGGCCGTTCCGCGAGTTCCTGATGCGCTACCTGCCGACGAAGCCGGGCGAGATCCGCAACCTGGACGACGGGCGCGTGCTCGGCGAGCACCAGGGGCTGATGTACCACACCATCGGCCAGCGGAAGGGGCTGCACATCGGCGGCATCAAGGGCAAGCAGGACGAGGCGGGCGAGCACGACGCGTGGTACGTCGCCGCGAAGGACGTGAAGGCGAACGTGCTCCACGTCGTGCAGGGACACGACCATCCGGCCTTGCTGAAGCACAGCCTGACGGCGACGGAGCTCAACTGGATATCGGGGCGCGACCCGCACACCCACTGGGTGTATACGGCCAAGCCGCGCTATCGCACGCCGGACATGCCGTGCGAGATCGACGCTCTGGGCGACGGTCGCGCGCAGATCGTGTTCGCCCAGCCGCAGTGGGCGCTCACGCCCGGGCAGAGCGTCGTCGTGTATGAATCGAAGGTGTGCCTGGGTGGTGGCGTGATCGTCTGAGCCGACGCCCGGCGGCAGTTCGCGGACGCCCGGACGGTGCCGATCGCCGTCCGGGCGTCGCCGTTTACGCGTTGCTTCTTACGCTTTGCCTTGGTCGTCGAGGCCTTTCCTGAGCAACTTTGCGACGAGGGGATTGACGCCGGCGCCGGCATTGGCCCCGCCCGACGCCTTGGCGAAGCGGTCAGGGGTGTCGGTGTTCTTCATGCGGCTGCGGATCTTGAGGCCGTTGAGTTTTTCGAGGTCGGTCTTTTTCATGAGGTGTGGATTCCCACCGCAGTGCGGCGCGTTGTGGAGGGCGGTCGTGGCAGACGCGCTCAGGGGGCGACCAGCGAGGGGTGCAGGCGCAGGCACAGGCCACGGCGCCAGTGTTCGCAGCGTTCCACGTATTCGCTCGTGCTCTTGGGCATGGGCACGCGCGCACGGGTGATGTAGCTGACGAGGTCGCGGCCCTGCACGATGAGGGCCACGCCGTCGATGGCAAGCTGCAGGTCCTCGGGGGCGGTCGCGCTGGCCAGGCGCGGCGTGACCGTGGCAAGTCTTTCCGCCGCCACGGCGAAGTCGGACCACACATCGAAGATCGCCGGGTCGGTGCGCAGCGTCTCGCACTTGACCTTGGCGGCTTCGGTGAAGCGCAGCGTGGGATCCTCGATGCCTTCGAAGAAGCGCGAGCCGGCGAAGGTCTCCACCATCACCCCGCCGATGCGGTCGATGTCGCGCAACGTCTGCGAGATCTTGATGTAGCGGCTGTCGTAGAAGGCTTCGATGGGGATCGAGAATGCGCGGAAGGGTTCGCCCCACAGTTCGTCGATGCCTTCCTCGCCGCTGCGGTGGCGCACGAGCTTGCCGAGGTTGAGCGCCTCCTGCAGGCAGAACCCGCATTCGCGCATCAGGGCGTTGTCGGTCTGGATCTCGATGCCGAGTTCCTGCATCTCCATCAGCTTGGTGAAGATGTCGGTGGCGCGGTTGAACAGCGCCCCGGCGAGCATCGCTCCCTTCACGCGCTTGCGTTCCGGATCCTGCTCGGTGTTGTAGGACGCGCGCGCTTCGGCGAGGCGTTTGCCGGGAATGTTGATGCCGTGTTCGACGTGGTTGAAGAGGCGCCGCGTGAGCCCCTCGATCAGCTGCCGCTTCATGCGCAGCGAGTCGGCCGGCGGATCGTAGGCCTTGATCCAGTAGCCGTCGTAGAACACGCGTTCGACACCGTCGATGACGCGCTTGGTGCCGTTGGCGGTAACGGTAGTATTCATCAGTGGATGCCCGGACGAGTTGAGCGGAAGGTGCTGGCGGGCTGCGCCTCTGTCGCAGGGCGAATCTTACGGCAAGCGTGCTGGCGCGAAACCGCGCCGCGTACAAATATTTACGCGGCGCTGCGGCCGCGCCCCGGCCGCCGTCAGGCGAGATCGGGCGGGACGACGGCGCGCAGCACGGTCTGGGTTTCGCCGTCGCGCACGCGGTTGCTGAACCACCATAATGCGCCTTTTTTGACCGTCCAGTCCGCTTCTTCGCCTGCGAGCAGCAGGGCGGCCATGCGGCCGAGTGCGGGCTGATGGCCGACGACCAGGCAGGGGCCGGCCGAGTCGGGCCAGCCGGTAGCGGCGAGCAGGTCGGCGACGCTGCCGTCGGGGCCCAGCGAGGGGACGATCTCGAAGCGGTCGGTGAAGGCGGTGGCGGTCTGGCGCGTGCGCACGGTCGGGCTGACGAGCACGCGCAGGCGCTTGGGGCGGTGCTCCTCCAGCCAGGCTGCCATCCGCTGCGCCTGGCGCAGGCCGCGCTCGGTGAGTTCACGCGTGTGGTCGGGGCTGCCGTCGACCGCTTCAGCATGGCGCCACAGCAGCAGGTCCATCGTGTCCTCCGTGTCCAAAGCTGCGCAGCCTATGCGGTGTGTGTTGCCATGCGATGACGGCTCAGTCGCGCGAGGCGGCCCAGGGCGCGTCTTCTTGCAGCAGGCGTTCGACGTCGCGCAGCGCGCGGCGGCCGAGACGGGCGTAGCCGGGGCCATGCCAGCCGCACACGAAGGCGACCGCTGCGCCCAGCTGTGCGTCGTCGCCGGCGAAGTGGGCGAGGCGGGTGCGGGCGACATCGACGTCGTGTACGAAGCCGAGCGCGTTCTGGGCGCGCACGATGGTCGCGAGATAGCGGCGGGTGGGCTTGGCCGGCAACAGCGGGGCGAAGAACTCGAGTGCGTAGCGCAGGCGCTTGAGGGCGATGCGCAGCGCGTGCAGATGCGTGCGGCTGCGGTCGGCCGCCGCGGCATGGCGGCGCCGGACCTTCTTGCGCAGGCGCTCCAGCTCGCGGACGGCGAAGTCGGCGAGGGCGCGCTCGTCCCGGGCGCGTTCGTCCGGCAAGGCGTGCAGCGCCGCGGTCAGCCCGATCATGAGGCGGCCCTGGGCGGCCGGATCGAGCGCAAGCAGGGCTTCGCCGCGCGCACGCTCGCGTTCGCTGCGGATGCGCTCGGCCAGCGCGATGACGGAATCGGCTTCTCGTCCGCTGTGTTCGGCCTCGTCGGTGGCTACCGGGGCGAGGATCTCTTCGTACAGGACGTCCAGGTCGCGCGCCTCGGCGAAGGCGCGGGCGTTTTCGCCGAGGCGCGCGCGCCAGTGTTCGACGAATTCGGGCGGCAGGATCGGCGCGAAGAGGCTCAACAGGGTGCGCAGGCGCCGCAGGGCGACGCGCAGCTGGTGGATGAATTCGGGCGCCCCGTCCTCGGTGGCGCCGACGGCGTTGGCCTGCCACTGGCGCAGGCAGGCGGAGGCGAGGGCGCGGAAGGCCGCGAGCGGCGAATGGTCGGGGGCTATGGCGGACGGTTCCGCGCGTGCGGGTTCCGGCCGCGTGCCGAGATGCAGGGCGTAGCCGCGTTCGGCCTTGCTGATGTCGCTGGGCATCAGCGGGTTGTCGGCGGCGAGGCGGCAGGCGAGCAAGAGCAGGTCGAGCGGCTCGCCGGCGACGAGTTCGAGCTCGAGTTCGCAGATCGGCGCGCGCCGGTCGCCGGCGATGACTTCGCCGGTGTCGATCATCATCAGGATGCGCACCTTGTCGTCGGGCGCATACAGGCGCGTTTCGCGCCGAAAGCGGGTCGAGAAGGCGGGGACGAGCGCCGCTGCGTGGCGCGTGAGGAGCTTGCGCACCTTGGGGGCATCGACCGCGCTGAAGTCGAAGCTCCCGCAGTAGGGTTGCTCCCACTCGGGCCGGCTCGTGAGGCCGGCCGTGGATTCGGCCGCGCACTTCACGGTCTGCAGGTCGACGTGCCCCTGCTTGCGGGTGCGCAGGGCAATCCGGCGGGCCTGGAGCCGCAGGTCCGGGGTGTCGAAGTAGGTGTTGTCGAGCGTCTTCGCGCTTCCCTGGCGCGCGGCGCCGGCCACCAGCGGGTGGCGCTTCAGCGCCGGCAGGGCCCGGGGGGGCAGCGCGAGTTTGAGTTCGATTTCCTGGCTCATGAGGCTCGTTCACCCGTGGGAAGGAGGCTGATTCTAGTCCGGCGCCAAGCCCGCGTCATGCGCGGACGCGCGAACTGAAATATTTCAGTCGGCAGGTCCGCGCCGCGCTGCCCGGACGGGCGTCAGTCCTCGCCGAACACCAGTTGCCACAGCCGGCACACCGATTCGCGCGCGAATGCGACTTCCAGCGGCTGGACGCGGGAGGGCTGGTCGTTGAGGCGTTGGCGGTGCTGCAGGTGGCGGAACATGCGGTAGCTGTCGCCGCAGCGGCCGGCGAGGCCGGCGGGGATGAGGCCGAGCTCGCCGGCGATGCGCAGCAGCGCGATGTTGCCGAGGTTGCCGGTGAGCTCCGGGTACTGGTGCGCATGGCCGAGCACGAGGTACTGGACGAGGAACTCGACGTCGATGAGGCCGCCGAAATCGTGCTTCAGGTCGAAGAGCTCGCTCTTGCCCGAGTGCGCGTCGCGCATCTTGTGGCGCATCTCCAGCACGTCCGCGCGCAGCTTGTCGAGGTCGCGCGGCTGGCGCAGGACTTCGCAGCGGATGCGCTCGAAGGCTTCGCCGAGTGCGGCGTCGCCCGCGGCGAAGCGCGCGCGCGTGAGTGCCTGGTGCTCCCATACCCAGGCGGATTCGAGCTGGTACTTGCGGAAGGAGTCGAGCGAGCACACCAGCATGCCTGATTCGCCGTTGGGGCGCAGGCGCAGGTCGGTCTCGAACATGATGCCCGCGGCCGTCTGGCTGGAGAGCCAGGTGTTCAGGCGCTGGCCGAGGCGGGTGTACACCTCGGGCGCTTCGGGCGCGTCGTCGTCGTGCAGGTACACGAGGTCGAGGTCGCTCGCATAGCCGAGTTCCTTGCCGCCGAGCTTGCCGTAGGCGATCACGGCGAACTTGGGCTCGTCGCGGTGGCGGATCTTGATCTTGCGCCAGATCGTCGGGATGCTCAGGTCCACCATCAGGTCGGCGAGCGCCGAGAGGTGGTCGGCGAGTTTTTCCACCGTGAGCATGCCGGCGATGTCCTGCATCAGCAGGCGGAACACGAGGGCGTGGTGTTGCTCGCGCATCAGGTCCATCTGCCGCTCCATGTCGGGTTCGACCGCGTCCACGGCCTCGGCGATCTGCCGGCGCAGCTCGGGCCAGTCGGGGGCGGTCTGCAGCAGGCGCGCGTCGAGCAGCTCGTCGAGCAGGATGGGGTGGCGGATGAGGAACTGTGCGGCCCAGCGCGACGCATTCATCAGGTCGGCGACGCGGCGCAGCGCCTGGGGGTATTGCTGCAGCAGCGCGAGATAGGCGCCGCGGCGGCTGATCGATTCGAGAAGGTCTAGGCAGCGACCGAGCGTCTCGTCGGCGCCCGAGGTGCTGGCTGCGGCTTCGACGACGCGCGGGATCAGCGCGTCGAGGCGGCTGCGGATGTGGTTGGGCAGCTGCTGGTAGCGGTTGCCGGTGCGGATCGCCGCCAGGCGGCGTGCGGCGGCGGGCGGGTCGCGGTAGCCCAGCTTGGCGAGCGTGGCTTCGGCCTGGCCGGCGTCGCCCGCCGAGGCCCACATGCTGTCGAGGGTGTGGCCTTCCTCGGCCGGGTCGCCGAAGACGCGCTCGAAGTGCCGGCTGACCATTGTGCGGTAGCGGTCGAGCACCTCGAGCAGGGCGGCGAAGTCGGGGAAGCCCATCGCCTGCGCGATGCGTGCGCGGTCTTCGTCGTTGCCGGGCAGGTCGTGCGTCTGTGCGTCGTCGAGGTACTGCAGGCGATGTTCGAGGCGGCGCAGGAATTCGTAGGCTTCGCCGAGTTCGGCGACCGCCTCGGGGGCGAGGAAGCCGCGCTCGCCGAGGCGCGCGAGCACCTTGAGCGTCGGGCGGATCTGCAGCTGGGTCTCGCGCCCGCCGCGGATGATCTGGAAGACCTGGGCGATGAACTCGATTTCGCGGATGCCGCCGGGGCCGAGCTTGATGTTGTTGGCGCGGTCGCGGCGCGCGACTTCGCGGCGGATCTGCGCGTGGAGGTCGCGCATCGCGTTGATGGCGCCGAAGTCGAGGTATTTGCGGAAGATGAAGGGGCGGGCGATCTTCTCCAACTCCTCGAAGCGCTCGCCGGCGAGCACGCGCGCCTTGATCCACGCATAGCGCTCCCATTCGCGGCCCTGCGTGATGAAGTAGTTCTCCAGCATGTCGAAGGAGCACACCAGCGGCCCGGAATCGCCATTCGGGCGCAGGCGCATGTCGACGCGGAAGACCTGGCCGTGCTCGGTGATCTCGGCCAGCGCCTGGATCAGCTGCTTGCCGAGGCGCTCGAAGAATTCGAAGTTGCTGATGACCTTCGCGCCGCCGGTTTCGCCGTCCTCGGGATAGATGAAGATCAGGTCGATGTCAGAAGAGACGTTGAGTTCGCGTCCGCCGAGCTTGCCCATGCCGACGACGAGCAGCTCCTGCTCCCAGCCGGACTGCGACACCGGCGCGCCGTAGCGCTGGACCAGGGCCTCGCGCAGCACGTCGTGGGCGGCGCGGATGGTGACTTCGGCGAGCACGGTCATGGTCTCCGTGACTTCGGCGAGATCGGCCATGCCGTTGAGGTCGCGCACGATGAGGTGGCACATGACCCAGGTGCGGAGATTGCGCAGCGTGCCGCGCAGTCGGGCTTCGTCGAGGCCGGATGCCGCCATGAAGGCCTGCATCGCCTCCGCGTCGAGCGGCCGGTCGAGCGAGACAGCGAGCCGTTCGGCAAGCCAGCTGCGGCTGTCGAGCATGCGCGGCAGGTAGCGCGACAGCGTGGCGGCGTAAGAAATTGCTACGGAGGGCTGCTTGGATGTCTCGGACATGGGAGGCGAGCTCAGGATCGTTGATAGAATGCGCGGTTCCCCGGACGCTTGAGCTGGTGCCGACGCTCAGGATGCACACTGGATTGTATCGAAGCCGGTCCGCATTCAGTCGTCTTGCGGCGACGCTTCCGCCTTATTGCCGATGAACGCTCCTCACGCCCATCTCCCTGACGTCCGCAACATCGTCGCAACCGCGCGCCGTGGCCGCCTGTGGCGCGTGCTGTCGGTCGTCGTGCTGGTGGCCTGGTTCGTCGCGGGGGCGGGGTTCCTGTTGGTGCGCGAGGTGCTGGTGCCGCGCGTGGGCGAGTTCCGCGCGGAGGTGGCGGGTGCGATCTCGGCCGCGGCCGGCCTGCCGGTGTCGATCGAGAATCTGTCCGCCGACCTGTCGGGCCTGCGCCCGCGCCTGCACCTGGCCGGCTTCGAGCTGAAGGATGCCTCGGGGCGTCCGGCACTGCGCCTGGAAAGCGTGGACGCGACCCTGTCGTGGTCCTCGCTGCTGCGCGCCGAACCGCATTTCCATCGCATCGAGCTGAAGGGGCCGGTGCTCGCGATGCGCCGCGAGGTCGATGGCGCGATCTACGTCGCGGGCGTGCGCATCGACCCGGAAGCGAGCGCGGACGGGACGCTGGCGGACTGGCTGTTCGCACAGCGCGAGATCGTCGTGCGCGATGCGAGCGTCGGCTGGACCGACGCGCTGCGCGGTGCGCCGGAGCTGAATCTCGCGGGGGTGCAGTTCCGCCTGCTGCGCAGCGGGCCGCGCTACCAATTCGCGCTGCAGGCACACGCGCCGGCCGAGCTTGCGCCGATGGTCGAGGTGCGTGGCGATCTGGAGAGCCGCACGCCGGCCGATCCGTCGTCGTGGGCGGGACAACTGTACCTTGCCGCGGACGAGGCGAGCCTGGGCGGGTGGCGGACCTGGATCGATTATCCCGTCGCGCTCGCAGGCGAAGGCGGAGTGCATGCCTGGGTGGGAGTGGACAAGGGCGGTATCGAATCGCTGGCGGTCGATCTCGCGCTCGACGACGTGAATACGCGCCTCGGCGACGACCTGCCGGTGCTCGAACTCGCGGGCGTGCGCGGGCGCCTCGCGGGGCGGCGCACGCCGGATGGCATGGAGTTTTCCGCCCACGGACTGGAATTGTCGACGGTCGATGGCCTCGTGGTTGCGCCGACGGATATGGACCTGACGCTGCGCGGCACCGATGACGGCACACCCGACGGCGGAAAATTCACCAGCGGCCGCCTCGATTTTCGCGTGCTCAGCGAGCTCGCGGCGCACCTGCCCTTCGACCCCGCGGTGCGCGAGCGTCTTGGTGCGTTCGCCCCGCAGGGTACCCTTGATGATCTGCGTCTCGAGTGGCGCGGCCCGCCCGAGCAGCTCGAGACATGGAAGCTCCATGCGCGTTTCGACGGAATCGGGCTCAATCCGCAGGGGGTGCTTCCGGGGCTCGCGGGCATGTCCGGCGAGATCGAGGGTGACGAGCGCGGCGGACGCTTCCGCATCGCCGGCCAGAACGCCGCGCTGGAGTTGCCGGCGGTGTTCCCCGAGGCCCACATCGCTTTCTCGACCTTGCGCGCTGACGGGCGCTGGACGCAGTCCGCCGGACGCCTCGAAATCGCGCTCGACAGCGCGAGCTTCGAGAATCCCGATGCGACCGGCACGGCTTCCGGGCGCTACTGGCCCGCGGCCGAGGGAGCGGGCGAGATCGACCTCAGCGCCCGCCTGACGCGCGCCGAGAGCGGAGCGGTGTGGCGCTACCTGCCGCACGTCGTGAACGACGAGACGCGGACCTGGCTGCGGCACGGCATCGTCGGCGGGCGCGTGCCGGATGCGCGGCTGCGCCTGAGGGGCAATCTCGACGATTTCCCCTTCCGCGACCGCAAGTCGGGCGAGTTCCTCGTGACCACGCGCGTGTTCGGTGCGCGGCTGGACTATGCGGAAGGGTGGCCGTCGATCACCGACATCGACGGCGAAGTGCGCTTCGAGGGGCCGGGCATGCGCATCACCGCCGATCGCGCGCGCATCTTCGGAGTGGCGCTCGCGAAGGTCGTCGCCGATGTGCCCGATCTCGACGCCCCCGGCGGCGAGATCATGAGCATACATGGCCGCGCATCGGGGCCGACGGCGGATTTCCTGCGCTTCGTCTCCGAGAGCCCGGTATCGCGGCGCATCGACGGCTTCACCGATGCGATGCGCGCCGAAGGCACGGGCGCGCTCGACCTGAAGCTGGTGCTGCCGCTGCGCAATATCGATGCGAGCACGGTGAAGGGCGAATACCGCTTCGCGGCCAATCGCCTTGCCGTGGTCGAGGGTCTGCCGCCGCTCACGGAGGCCGCAGGCGTCGTGCGCTTCACCGAGAACGACCTCGCGATCCCCGAGGCGCGCGCGCGCCTGTACGGTGAACCGATGCAGCTCATGGCGAGCACGGCGAAGGACGGGGGCGTGGTGTTCGATGCCCGCGGCGGGCTCAAGGTGCAGGCCGTGCGCGAGGCGCACGATTGGCCCGGTCTCGATCACCTTTCGGGCGGCTCGGCGTGGCAGGCCAACATCGATGTGCGCTCGCAGGGCACGCGCGTGGTGGTCGACTCCACGCTGGCGGGCGTCGCGTCGAGCCTCCCCGAACCGCTGAACAAGAGCGCCACTGCCGCGTGGCCGCTGCGCGTGACGCTGGACTTCCCCGCCAACGGCAAGTCCGAGAGCCTGGGCATCGCGCTCGAAGGGCGTGGCGAACTGCTGCTGGAGCGCCGTCGCGAAGGCGATGCCTGGGGAGCAGCGCGCGGCGGCGTCGGCGTGCATGCCGGCGTTCCCGCCGGGGAATCCGGTTTCGCAATCGCCGCCAAGCTCGACGAGCTCGACGTCGATGCCTGGCGCAAGGTGTTCGATGCCGCCGCGGCGGGGGAGCACAAGGATGAACCCGACGGGGGCGCAGTCGCCGTCTCGGCGGTGGACCTGCGGGCGAAGCGCCTGATCGGCTTCGGCCATGAGCTGGGCGATGCGCACCTCAGCGTGCGTTCCGACGCGGGCGGCTGGAAGGGGCGCATCGAGAGCCGCGAGGCCGAGGGTGAGTTCGACTGGCGGGAAGGCGGCGATGGTACCCTGCGTGCGCGGCTTAAGCGGCTCGTGCTCGGCGCCAGCCACGACGCCGCGCCGGAAACCGCGGATGCGGCAGAGGGGGGCGCCGACACGGACGAGCCGCCGCGCCGCTTGCCCGCGCTCGATGTCGTCGTCGAGCGCTTCTCGCTGCGCGGCATCGAGTTCGGCCGCCTCGAATTGCAGGCGCGCAACCGCAGCGGGATGTGGCATCTCGAATCGGTCTCGCTCGCCAATCCGGATGGCAGTCTGGGCGGTTCCGGCCTGTGGCGTCCCGGCACGCGGCCGCAGACGGATCTCGATTTCCGCCTGGAGGCGCGCGATATCGGCCAGCTCGCGAGCCGGCTGGGCTACGGCGAAGTTGTCCGCGGCGGCAAGGCCGTGCTGGCGGGCAAGCTCGCGTGGCGCGGTGCGCCGACGCGCATCCACTATCCCTCGCTGACCGGCACGATGATGGTCGAGGCCGAGGACGGTCAGTTCCGCAAGCTCAACCCCGGCATGGGACGCCTGCTCGGTGTGCTCAGCCTGCAGTCGTTGCCGCGGCGTCTCACGCTGGACTTCCGCGACGTGTTCAGCGAAGGATTCGCCTTCGACAGCATTTCCGGTAGCATCAAGGCGGCTTCGGGGCAGTTGCGTACCGACGATCTGCAGATCCGCGGTCCCTCGGCGCGCGTGCGGATGAGCGGGTCGGTCGACCTCGAGGACGAGACGCAGGACCTGCGCGTGAGGGTGCAGCCGACGCTGGCCGAATCGGTCGCGTTGGGTACCGCGGCCGGGCTCATCAATCCGGTCGCGGGCGTCGTTGCCTACGTCGCGCAGAAGGCCTTGAGCGATCCGATCGAGAAGATGTTCGCGTTCAGTTATTCGATCACCGGCAACTGGGCCGACCCGAAAGTCGAGAAACTCTCCGCCGCGAGCTCCGGCACGGCGGACCCATCGAAGCAGGAGTGAGCCGCTTGAACCGTTCCGCCCCCGTACGCATCGCCGCGGTCCAGACCGTCTCCGGCCCCGACGTCGGCGACAACCTGCGCGTCGCCGGCGAGCTGATCGCCGACGCCGCGGCCGTGGGCGCGAAGTTGGTCGCCCTGCCCGAATATTTCCCGCTGATCACCGCCGACGAGACTGTCAAGGTGGCGATCCGCGAAGCCGACGGGCATGGTCCGATCCAGGACTTCATGCGCGAGACCGCCGCGCGCCACGGCGTGTGGCTCGTCGGCGGCACGATCCCGCTGGTCGCGGACTCCGATGCCAAGGTGCGCAATTCGACACTGGTGTTCGATGACCGCGGCGAGCGCGTCGCACGCTACGACAAGATCCACCTGTTCGGCTTCCAGAAGGGCGCCGAACGCTACGACGAGGCGGCGACAATCGAGGCCGGCCGCGAAGTCGTGACCTTCGAGGCCCCCTGCGGCCGCACTGGGCTATCGGTGTGCTACGACCTGCGCTTCCCCGAGCTCTTCCGCGCGATGGGGCCGATCGATCTCATCATCCTGCCGGCCGCCTTCACCTACACCACGGGCCGCGACCATTGGGAAGTGCTGCTGCGCGCCCGCGCGATCGAGAACCAGTGCTACGTGATGGCTCCGGCCCAGGGCGGGCGCCATCCGAGCGGCCGTGTGACCTGGGGCCACACGCTGATCGCCGACCCGTGGGGCGAAATCCTCGCGTGCCGCGACGAAGGGCCGGGCGTGGTGTGGGCGGATCTCGACCCCGCGCGCATTGCGGCCGTGCGCGAGAGCCTGCCGGCGCTGCGCCACCGCTGCCTCGGCACGGCGAACGCCTGACGACGGCACCGCCCTTTTTGACCTTATTCGCGTTGCCCGTGTCGAACCGGACGGACAACCCCAACCTGGACGAACAATGAGCCGAGCACAGAACCCCCTCAAGGTCGCCGACCGTTACCTCCTCAACCCCTACGATCTGGGCGAGGTGGAGCTCGAGAAGGTGTTCCGCAAGCTGATGCGCCATCGCCTCGACTATGCCGACCTGTACTTCCAGTACCACCGCTCGGAGGGCTGGAGCCTCGAGGAAGGCATCGTCAAGTCGGGCAGTTTCAACATCGAGCAGGGCGTTGGCGTGCGTGCGATCAGTGGCGAGAAGACCGCCTTCGCCTACTCCGACGACATCTCGCTGCCCGCCCTCACCGCGGCGGCCGAGGCGACGCGCGCGATCGCCGACGCAGGCGGCCGGCGCAGCGTCGCGATCGCCCCGCATGCCGGCAAATCGCGCCTGTACCGCGGCGAGGATCCGCTCGCCTCGCTCGACGACACCGCCAAGGTGAAGCTCCTCGAGCGCCTCGAAGGCTTCGCGCGCGGCGAGGATCCGCGTGTCACCCAGGTCATGGCGCATATCGCCGGCTCGTGGGAAGTGGTGCTCGTCGCGCGCAGCGACGGCCACATGGCGGCCGACGTGCGTCCGCTCGTGCGCGTGTCGGTCACCGTGATCATGGAAGACAAGGGCCACCGCGAGCAGGGCAGTGCCGGCGGCGGCGGGCGCTTCGACTACGGCTACTTCGACGACGGCCGCCTGCAGGAGTACGCGCGCGCGGCGGTGCATCAGGCGAGCGTGAACCTCGCTGCCGGCCCCGCGCCGGCGGGCACCATGAGCGTCGTGCTCGGTCCCGGCTGGCCCGGCATCCTGCTGCACGAGGCGATCGGCCACGGCCTCGAGGGCGACTTCAACCGCAAGGGCAGTTCCGCGTTTTCCGGGCGCATGGGCCAGCAGGTCGCGGCGAAGGGCGTCACCGTCGTCGACGACGGCACGCTGCCTGACCGTCGCGGTTCGCTGACCATCGACGACGAGGGCAACCCCACGGAGCGCACGGTGCTGATCGAGGACGGCATCCTCACCGGCTACATGCAGGACACCATGAACGCGCGGCTCATGGGCGTGAAGCCCACCGGCAACGGCCGGCGCGAATCCTTCGCCCACCTGCCGCTGCCGCGCATGACCAACACCTACATGCTGAATGGCGACAAGGCGCCCGAGGAGATCATCAAGTCGGTGAAGAAGGGCCTGTACGCGGTGAACTTCGGCGGCGGGCAGGTCGACATCACCTCGGGCAAGTTCGTGTTCTCGACCGCCGAGGCCTACCTCATCGAGAACGGCAAGGTCACGCGTCCGGTGAAGGGCGCCACGCTGATCGGCAACGGTCCCGATGCGCTCACGCGCGTGTCGATGATCGGCAACGACATGGCGCTCGATCCGGGCGTGGGCACCTGCGGCAAGGACGGCCAGAGCGTCCCGGTCGGCGTCGGCCAGCCCACGCTGCGCCTCGACGGGCTGACCGTCGGCGGCACTGCCTGAGCAGGCGGGGGGATGCCGGCTCAGGCGGCGCGCCGACGTTCAGCGTTCCGCCAGCTCCAGCGCGTTCTCCACCAGACGCACGCCGCGCACGTTCAGCACCGTACGCTGGGCGCGCGCGCGCTGTTCCTCGTTGACGACGACGCCGGCGAGCGTCACGCGCCCCGCATGCGCCGAGACCGCGATGTGCGCGCTGTTCAGCTCGGGGTCCGCCCCGATCGCCGTCTTGATCTCGCGCTGGAGATTGTGGTCGTGTTCGTCGCGCACCACGGCCGCGGTTGCCTGAGCCACCGCCACGAGGCTGTCGGCCCGTGCCGGCGTACCGATACCGAATGCGATGGCGCTGGTGGTGAGTAGGGAAACGATGTTCTTGCGGGTGATCACGTCGGGGCTCCTTCTGCAAAGAGTCATGTAGCTCTGTGCGCGCGCTAGGGGACGCGCTTCGCTCTTCGTGCAGCAGGTGGCGTGCCAGCTCCCGTCAAGGCCGCTGCGGATGCGGGCCGTGCGGGTGTCCCCGCGCATTTCCGCATCCTCGCGGCGGCCGGAATCCCGGCTGGCGCCAACAAACTGTCGTTGTACCCCGACGTCGATCCGCGGTGTCGCGTAAGTGCCTGATTCAGTGGAGTTCGTGTTGTCGCTCTCGGGCGACATCGGCACTTTCGCCGCGGAACAGGCTGGGCGTCAGGGAGTGCCGCTGCAGCAGGCGGTAGAACTCGGTGCGGTTGCGGTCCGCGAGGCGGGCCGCATCGGACACGTTGCCGTCGGTGAGTTTCAGCAGCTGGATCAGGTAGTTGCGTTCGAATCGCATCTTCGCCTCGGCGTAGCTCAGCGCCTCGATGCTCGGCCCGCGCAGCGCACGCTCGACCAGCGCAAGCGGGATCAAAGGCGTCGTTGCGAGTGCGCTGGCCTGTTCCACCACATTCTGGAGCTGGCGGATGTTGCCCGGCCATGCGGCCGTGGTCAGCGCCTCGAGCGCCTCCGGCGCGAAGCCGCGCAGACGCTTCCGATACTTGCGCGCGAGACCCTGCAGGAAATGGTTCGCCAGCAGCGGGATGTCCTCGCGCCGCTCGTCCAGCGTCGGCAGGTTGAGGCTGACCACGTTAAGGCGATAGAACAGGTCTTCGCGGAAGGTTCCGGCGACCAGCGCAGCCTCGAGATCGCGGTGCGTCGCCGAAAGGATGCGCACGTCGATCTCCTGAGCACGGCTGGCGCCGACCGGGCGCACGGCGCGCTCCTGCAGCACCCGCAACAGCTTCACCTGCAGCGCGAGCGGCATGTCGCCGATCTCGTCGAGAAACACCGTGCCTCCGTTCGCAGCCTGAAACAGGCCTGTATGCGCACTGGCCGCACCGGTGAAGGCGCCCTTCACGTGGCCGAAGAGTTCCGATTCGAGCAGCTGCTCCGGAATCGCGCCGCAGTTGATCGCGATGAAGGGACGGGCGGCGCGCGGGCTGGCGTCGTGGATCGCGCGCGCCAGCAGCTCCTTGCCGGTGCCGCTGTCGCCGCGTATCAGCACGCTGGCGTCCGAGGCGGCGACGAGCTGGGCCTCGTCCAGCACCGTCGCCATGCGGCTGCTGTGGCTGATGATCCCGTCGCGCCATCCTGCGGTCGCCTTGCCCTCCTCGCAGGAGGTGTGGGGCGTGCCGCCGATCTGCAGCGCCTGCGCGATCTTGCCGAGCAGCGCCTTGCTGTCGAACGGCTTGGTCAGATAGCCGAACACCCCGCGCGAGGTCGCCTCCACCGCATCCGGGATGGTGCCGTGGGCGGTCAGCAGGATCACCGGCAGCGCCGGCCAGGTCTGGCGGATCTCCTCGAACAGCACCAGCCCGTCGCGGTCGGGCAGGCGCACGTCGCTCAACACCAGGCCGAAGCGTTCCACTGCCAGGCAGGCCAGCGCGGCCTCGGCACTTCCAGCCGTGCTGACGCGATACCCGCTCGCGCGCAGGCGCATCGACAGCAGCCGCAGCAGGTCGGCGTCGTCGTCGACGACCAGCAGATGGGCGCCTTCCGGCGCTGTCCGGGCTTCACCTGCCGTGGAAGGGTTCATCCTCATTTCTCGCTTCTCCTTTCCCGCGATGACGGCAGCGGCGGCGTCGGCGCGGACGGGCGCGCCGGTAGCGTGCGTTCGATTTCGGTCAATGCGTCGAGCTTCTCCTGCAGCTGTTCGCTCTGTTTCTGGGCGTCCTTGAGCTGCTGCCCCGTTCGTTCGAGCTGCTGCGTAAGGCGTTCGGCGGTGTTGTCGAGGCGCACGCGTTCCTGCAATTGCTCCGCCAGCAGGCGGGCGAGGGGCTGCAGCGCCACCGCGTCCGATTTCTCCGATCCGTTGATCGCCTCCAGCAAGGACTGCGCACGTTGAAGATTGTTGTTTCCCTGCGGATGGCTCAGCAGCATCGCCTGCTTCATCTGCGTGAGCGGGGCATTGCCCGCGCCGGCCAGGGCCGAGCGTTCGCGTGCGAGGTCCGCAGCATTCATGCCGCGGATCGATTCATGGTAGGCGAGGGCGCTGCGCACCGGCGCACTGCCGTTGCCGAGCAGCGGCGGCATCTGCGGCAAGGCGGGCAACTCCGCCGTTGCGCTGCGCACGTTCGCGCAGCCGGCCAGGGCCGCTGCAAACGCCAGCGCAACACAGGCAAGGGCTCTGCGTTTGCAGCGCCACGCGGCGGGGCCGCAGCGCGGCTGCTCGTGGGCGGAATCAGCTCTCATTCGGAAGTTCGATCCTGAAATAGGCACCTCGGGCGGACGGTTGCAGTCCCACGCGTCCGCCGTGGGCGACGACGAACTCGCGCACGATCGACAAGCCGAGGCCGCTGCCATGCCGCGGTTCCTCGGGCTGGCGCGAGCCCTGGAAGAAAGGGTCGAAGATGCGCTCGACCTCCTCGGCAGCGGCGCCCGGTCCCTGGTCGAGGCAGTCGATGCGCACCCAGCCCGGGGGCGTGCTCAGCGTCAGGCGGATCTCGCCGTCGCGCGGACTGAAGGACACCGCGTTTGCCAGCAGATTCGCCAGCACGATGCGCAATTTGTCGGGGTCGGCGCTGAACGGCGGCGGATCTCCATGCAGCACGACCCGGAGATTGCGCGTCTGGATCGGCAGCTGCTGCTCCGCGATCACGGACTCTGCCAGTGCGCGCAACTGCACCGGACGGCGGCGCAGGTTGCGTGCATGGAACACCGCGGCGTTATAACCGAGCAGATCCTCGATCCGTTCCTGCAGCGCGTGCGTGTTGTGCTGCAGGATCGCCACCACCTCGCGCTGTTCGCCGCTCAGCTCCCCGACCACGCCGTCCTCCAGCAATGCAATCCCTTCGCGCAGGGAAGCCAGCGGCGTCTTCAGCTCATGCGACACATGCCGCAGCACGCGATTGCGGTTTGCCTCGAGATCCGCGAGCCGCAGGCGCAACCAGTCCAGGCGGCGTCCGACGCGGCGCAGGTCGGCGGGGCCGGGAATCGCTACCTGCTCGTCGAAGCGGCTCTCGCCCAGTGCCTCGATCGCGGCCTCGAGGCGGTTGATCGGGCGCAGCAGCCACCAGCCCGTGAGCGCCGCGAAGGTGCAGGCCGCGATGATGGCGGCGAGCACGTGCCAGGCCAGCCTGCCGCGGTTCGCATCGAGTTGCTCGAGCAGGGCCTGGCTCTGGTGGCCGAGCTGCGCCTGCACCTCTCCGGCGAGCTGCTCGTTGAGCGGCGGCACACGGCCCAGCGCGGCGACGGCCGATTCCGCGGGAGCGTCTTCGGCGAGGCTCGCGCCGGCCGCGTCGGCGGCAGCCTGCCATTCCTCGACCAGCGCACTCACGCTCGGCGCACGCAGCGCGGCGATCGTCTGCAGCGCCGCCAGCGATTCCCGGCGCGCCAGCTCGAAGCGGTCGCGCAGCAACGGATCCCTCAGGACGAGGAACTGGCGCGCACTGCGCTCCATGTCCACGCTGCGTTCGCCCAACTGCTGCACCGCGCTGGAGTACTTCAGCGCATCGCCCACGCTCTCGCGGTGTCGTGACGCGAACTCCTCCAGCGTGATCAGCCCCCCCAGCGCGGTGGCGCCCAGGATCGCCGCAACGAGCAGGAAGCTGGCAAGCAGCGAGTGACTGAAGGACAGGCGCGACATGGCTGGAGGATCTTCGTAAACCAGCGCGACAGTTTAGGTTGCGCCCGCGCGCCCGCGTCGTAAGCAAGTGCAAGGCAGTGTTTCCGGACGATTTCAGTGTCGCCTCCAGGCGACATCAAAAAAAACAACAAAAACAGATGGATGACGATTAATGCCGCAAGTTGTGTCGCCGCCAGGCGACAGAATCTGTGCTTGTTCGGCGCGAGATTCCGTTTCCCGGGAATAACTTCATTAAATTCATGACCTTGGATTCATGGCACGGCAGCTGCTTAGGCGAACCACGGGGGCGATGATCGTCGACCCGGAAACGTTATGGATTCAAGGAGAGACCATGTTCAACAAACCCGCCCTGTTCCCCAAGGCTCCAGACACCCCGGCTTCGCGTAACAACGGCACCATGCGGTCGCCCTCGGGCAGTCTGACCTCGGGGGCGGCGTCCTCCGGTGCAAGCCTGTCGCGTAGTTCGACCGAACTGCCGGCCTCGTCCAGCGACTCCTCTCCGGTCGCTGAGGACAAGGCGCCGGTTTCGGCCAGCCCCGCCGCCGCAGCGATCGACGACAACGCCCAGGACACCGGCAGCCGCCTCATCGTCGGGCCGGACGTCAAGCTGAAGGGCGCCGAGATCCTCGACTGCGACACCCTGGTGGTCGAAGGTCGGGTCGAGGCGACGATGGACAGCCGCGTGATTCGTATCGCCGAAAACGGCTCGTTCGCGGGCACCGTCGGCATCGACGTCGCTGAGGTGCGCGGCCGCTTCGAAGGCGAGCTGACCGCCCGCAGCCAGCTGATCATCCACTCGACCGGCCGGGTCAGCGGCAAGATCCGCTACGGCAAGATCCTGATCGAGGAAGGCGGCGAGATCTCCGGCGACGTCCAGTCGCTGGCCAACGCGAAGGAGGCCAAGGATGGCGGGCGCGAAACCGTGCGCGCGGTCGGGCGCGACGAGCCCGGCGTGAAGGTCGCCGTCGGCGCCTGACGGGCTCCCCGCGCTCAGGCAAGCGGCAGCCGCCCTCCGACGAGGCCGGCTGCCTGCGATCCTTCAGCTGTCGTCGTCTTCGTCCTCGAAGCCGACCGTGAAGCGCGACAGCATCGTTTTCAGGGCTGTCTCGTTTTCCGGGCGGTCGAGCTCGAACAGGCGGAAGCCCGTGCTGCAGAACTCGGGATTGGTGTCGAAGCCCGACCACATCGCCTTGGCCGGCAACACCACGCTGCGCGCCTTGCCGTGATCGTCGGGCAGGTCGATGCGCAGGCGGTACAGCTGGCCCGTCAGCAGCTGGCTCGGGCCGTACACGAGCAGGCCGCCCTTGCTGATGTCGCCGATGCGACCGATGAATTTCCCCGTCTCGGCGTCGTACACGCGAAACGAAATCGAGATCGATCGGCGGCGAAACAGTCGGTGTTCCATGTCGTCGGTTCCCGCGTCTGAAGATTGGACGGCTCAGTTTGCCTGGCCGCGAGCCTCCGTCACCGCGAGCGTCAGCGGCTGATAGCTCCAGTGACGTTCCCATGCCGCGCGCACCGTGTTCGGGTACTCGGGCCGGCCGAGGCTGCCGTTGTAGCGCCCGAGCGCGCGGTACAGGTCACCCTTCTCGATGTCGAGGTAGTGGCGCAGGATCGTGCAGCCGTAGCGCAGGTTCGTGCGCAGGTGAAACAGATTGTCGTCGGCTCCGCCGATCAGCTTCACCCAGAACGGCATCACCTGCATGTAGCCGCGCGCCCCGGCGCTCGACACCGCGTACTTGCGAAAGCCGCTCTCGACCTGGATCAGGCCGAGCACGAGCTGCGGATCGAGCCCCGCGCGGGTCGCCTCGTAATGCACCGAGGTCAGCAGATCCTCCCGATAGATGCGATCCGGGATGCGCTTCGCCAGGCGCTGCGACATCTCGCCCAGCCAGCGGGCACGCTCGCCCGCGTCCGCGATCAGCAGCTCCGGCGCTCCCGCGTCGCTTACCGCCGCGTGCAGCGCCGCCCGCACGCTCGCGGCCATCGGTTCGTACAGCTGGTTGCCGGCCGATGCGAGGCCGCTGACGGCGAGTGTGGCCGTCAGGGCAGTGCGCAGCAGCAGTCGGAGCGTGCTCGTCATGCGTCCGTTATAGCCGAAAGTCATTCGCCCCGCAGCTTTGCGGCAACGAACCCCGCCAGGTCACCGATAGCCACCTTGGTCGCCTCGGCATCGCGCCGGCCCTGGTACTCGGCCAGGCCCTCCTTCAGACCACGTTCGCCGATCACCACGCGATGCGGCACGCCGATCAGCTCCCAGTCGGCGAACATCACGCCCGGACGCTCGTCGCGATCGTCGAGGATCGCATCCACGCCCGCGGCCAGCAGCCCTTCGTAGAGCTTCAACGCCTCGCTGCGTACTGCCTCCGATTTGCCCCAGCCCACCGGGCACACCACGATGCGGAAGGGGGCGAGCGCGTCCGGCCAGATGATGCCGCGCGCGTCGTTGTTCTGCTCGATCGCTGCGCCCAGGATGCGCGTCACGCCGATGCCGTAGCAGCCCATCTCGAAGTGCTTGGGCTTGCCGTCCTCGTCGAGGAAGGTCGCGTTCATCGCCTTCGAGTACTTCGTGCCGAGGTAGAACACGTGGCCCACCTCGATGCCGCGCTGGATCGCGAGCCGCCCCTTGCCGTCCGGGCTCGGGTCGCCCTCGATCACGTTGCGCAGGTCGGCGACGAGGTCCGGTTCGGGCAGGTCGCGCCCCCAGTTGGCCCCGGTGTAGTGATAATCCTCGTCGTTGGCGCCGCAGATGAAGTCCGACATGTTCGCGACCGTACGGTCCGCCACCACCTTCACCGGCTTCTTCATGCCGATCGGTCCGAGGTAGCCGGGCTTGCAGCCGAAGTGCTCGTGGATCTCGGCCTCGGTCGCGAAGCGGAAGCCCGCCTTCAGGCCCTCGACCTTGCTGGCCTTGACCTCGTTCAGTGCGTGGTCGCCCCGCACCAGCAGCAGCCACACCGTCACGCCGGCCGGCTTGCCCTTCTCATCGACGTCGTCGGTCGCGAGCACCAGCGACTTCACCGTCGTCGCCAGCGGCAGGCCGAGCAGTTTCGCCACGTCGGCGCAGGTGGCTGCGCCCGGGGTCGGGGTCTTCTCCAGTCCGTGCATCGGCGCGGCGCGCGACCCCAGCAGCGGCAGCGCCTCCGCCAACTCGATGTTCGCCGCGTAATCCGAATCCGGGCAGTACACGATGGCGTCCTCGCCGGTGTCGGCGATCACCTGGAACTCGTGCGAGCGGTCGCCGCCGATCGCGCCGGTGTCGGCCGCCACCGCGCGGTAGGTCAGGCCCAGGCGGTCGAAGATGCGGCAGTAGGCAGCGTACATCGCGTCGTAGCTGCGCCCCGCGGCGTCCACGTTGCGGTCGAAGGAGTAGGCGTCCTTCATCGTGAATTCGCGCCCGCGCATCACGCCGAAGCGCGGACGGCGCTCGTCGCGGAACTTGGTCTGGATCTGGTAGAAGTTCTTCGGCAGCTGGCGGTAGCTCTTCAGCTCCTGGCGTGCGATGTCGGTCACCACCTCCTCGGAGGTCGGCTGCAGCGCGAAGTCGCGCTCGTGGCGATCCTTGAAGCGCAGCATCTCCTCGCCCATCTTCTCCCAGCGGCCGGTCTCGGCCCACAGCTCGGACGGCTGCACCATCGGCATCGTCAGCTCCAGGGCGCCGGCGCGGTTCATCTCCTCGCGCACGATCTCCTCGACCTTGCGGATGACGCGCAGGCCGATCGGCAGGTAGCTGTAGATGCCTGCGGCAACCTTGCGGATGAAGCCCGCCCGCAGCATCAGCTTCTGGCTGACGACCTCGGCGTCGGCGGGGGCTTCCTTGAGGGTGGAGATGAAATACTGGCTGGCACGCATTCTGGGGTCCGCGGTAGTCGGTTGGGCAAACCACGGATTTTAGCCGGTCGCGTGCGCCTCGGGTATGTGCCGTGCAGCCGACCCGCGGCTCGCGCAAAATTCGTCGCGCGTGCGGCAAAAAGCCCTGCCGATACGGGAACATGCCACCGGTCGTGCCTTTCCAAGGCAGGGTAAGTGTGAAAAAATTGCTGCAACTCTCATGAATTGAAGGTTTGATCATGCTCGACCGTGAAGGCTATCGCCCGAACGTCGGCATCGTTCTGGTCAACGCGCGCAACGAGGTGTTCTGGGGCAAACGGATTCGCGAACATTCCTGGCAGTTCCCGCAGGGCGGCATCAAGCACGGGGAGTCCCCCGAGCAGGCGATGTTCCGGGAACTCTTCGAAGAAGTGGGTCTGCGCCCCGAGCACGTCAAGATTCTTGGCCGCACGCGCGGCTGGTTGAGGTATGACGTTCCGAAACACTGGATAAAGAGGGAATGGCGCAACACCTACCGCGGGCAGAAACAGATCTGGTTTCTCCTGCGGCTGGTCGGCCGTGATTCCGACGTCTGCCTGCGAGCCAGCAATCATCCGGAGTTCGATGCCTGGCGCTGGAGCGAGTATTGGGTGCCGCTGGAAGCTGTCATAGAGTTCAAGCGGCAGGTTTACCAGCAGGCACTGCTGGAGTTGGCGAAAAACCTGTTCCGGGTCCGTCCCGGAGAGCTTCCCGAAGCCTACCGGGCCGCCGCGGAAGCGCGCGAGCCCTGAATGTGGCATCGACGATGCCGCGCCACTGCCGGATCTTCCGGGGGCGGCGCGGCGTTCTTTTTTCGGCCCCTCCCACGTGCTGCTGAACCGTTGAACGAATGGCAGGTCGAACTGCTTGTGCCGGTTTCCGACCGGCCGCGGCGCACATCGACGGCGCCGTCTGCGGGGCGCGCGCGATTTCGGTCGAGCGATGTCTGCACGGCGCGCAAGCGCCCCTCCACGCCATCGTCTGCAATGGGAGGTGCTCATGAACCGGGAATTCGAACCGCTGCCACAAGCCCGCCTGGCGGGCTTGCTCTGCGAAGTCGCCAGAACGGATGAAAGTCGCAAGGTCTCCGCGTCTTCGCCCGCAGTCGAGGTCATGACCGATTTCACCCGGGTGCCGGCCGCGACCATTTCAGGCGAAACGCCGCTCGACGAGGCCAACCGCGCCATGCTGCTGCGCGGCGTCCGGCTCCTCCTCGTGACCGACGCGCGCCACCACGTGCGCGGCGTCCTCTCCGTCGCCGACCTCCTCGGCGAGCGCCCCGTCCATACTGCACGCGAACGCGGCGTGCCGCTCGGGGAGCTGACCGTGGACAGCGTGATGACCCCGCTCGAGAAGATTGAGGCCGTCGAACTCGGCGAGGTCATGCGTGCCGACGTGGGCCACATCGTCGCGACCTTGCGGCGTTCCGGGCGACAGCATGCCTTGGTGCTGGAGCGCGAGGAGGGCGGTCGCGGTCTTATCCGCGGCATCTTCTCCGCCTCGCAGATCGCCCGGCAACTCGGCGAACCCCAGCCGATGATCACCGAGATCGCGCGCACCTTCGCCGAGATCGAAGCCGCCATCGCGGCCTGAGCGGTCGAGCCATCCCGATAGCCCGACGCCATCGAAAACATAGCTCCATTCAATTTTCGCATGGCGCCGGCGGGTTCTAGGCTTCAAGCATCCCCGGCACCAGGCCGGGGCGGATCTTCGATTCACCGAGCGAGGAGACGACCATGGAACTGAAGGGATCCAGGACCGAAGCGAACCTGAAGGCCGCATTTGCGGGCGAATCGCAGGCCAACCGCCGTTATCTGTACTTCGCGGCAAAGGCCGACGTTGAAGGCCAGAATGACGTTGCCGCGGTGTTCCGCTCGACTGCGGAAGGCGAAACCGGGCACGCGCACGGCCACCTCGAATATCTCGAAGCCTGCGGCGACCCCGCCACCGGTCTGCCGATCGGTGCCACACGCGCCAATCTCGGCGCCGCCATCGCAGGTGAGACGCACGAGTACACCGACATGTACCCGGGCATGTCGAAAGTCGCCCGCGACGAGGGCTTCGACGAGATCGCCGATTGGTTCGAGACGCTCGCCAAGGCCGAGCGCTCGCACGCCAACCGCTTCCAGAAGGCGCTCGACGCCCTGCAGGACTGAGTCCTCGGCCGTATCCGGCCGCGGGCGAATGCCCTGACTCCTTCTTCCACGCCGCGCGGCCTGCGGGTCGCGCGCCAAGGGAGGTCGCATGTCCAAGCGGGAAGGCAGTCTCGAAGCCCCCACGCGCCATCCGATTGCGTGGCAGCGGGCCGATTACTACGACGAAGCCCGGCTGGCCCACGAGCTCGAGAGGGTGTTCGACATCTGTCACGGCTGCCGGCGCTGCGTGAACCTGTGCAACGCGTTCCCGACCCTCTTCGACCTCATCGACGAGGGCAGTACCGGCGAACTCGACGGCGTGGACAAGAAGGACTACGTCAAGGTCGTCGACCAGTGTTATCTGTGCGACCTGTGCTTCATGACGAAGTGCCCCTACGTCCCGCCGCATCCGTGGAACGTCGATTTCCCGCACCTGATGCTGCGCGCCAAGGCGGTCAAGTTCCGCAAGGGCGAAGTGCGCCTGCGCGACAAGGTGCTCACCAGCACCGACGCGCTCGGCAAGCTCGCCGCCATCCCGGTCGTCGCCCAGACCGTCAACGCCGCCAACCGCAACGGTGCCGCGCGCCGCGTGCTGCAATCCGTGCTCGGCGTCGACAAGCGGCGCGAGCTGCCGCCCTACGCCCCGACCCGATTCCGTCGCGCGGCCGAGCCGCGGGCCGAGTGGGCGGTGCGCGACGGCGAGCGCACCCCCGGCAAGGTCGCGATCTTCTCGACCTGCTACATCAACTACAACGAGCCCGGCATCGGCCACGACCTCGTCGCCGTGCTCGCGCACAACGAGATCCCGGCCGTGCTCGCCCGCCAGGAAGCCTGCTGTGGCATGCCCAAGCTCGAACTCGGGGATCTCGAAGGCGTGCGACGCCTGAAGGACGTGAACATCCCGCAACTGGCGGCGCTCGCGCGCGACGGCTACGCGATCCTCGCTGCGGTGCCTTCGTGTGCGCTGATGTTCAAGCAGGAGCTCCCGCTGCTCTTCCCGGGCGACGCCGATATCATCGCCGTCGCGGACGCGATGTTCGATCCCTTCGAGTACTTCATGCTCCGCCACCGCGACGGCCTGCTGAAAACCGACTTCAAGCAGCCGCTCGGCAAGGTGTCCTATCACATCCCCTGCCACAGCCGCGTGCAGAACATCGGACAGAAGACGCGCGAGACCCTGCAACTCGTCCCGGGCACCGAGGTCACCACCGTCGAGCGCTGCGCCGGTCACGACGGCACCTGGGGGGTCAAGGAAGAGTACTTCGAGCAGTCCATGAAGATCGGTCGCCCGGTGTTCCGCCAGATGGCGCAAGGAGCGCCGGATTACATCAGCTCCGATTGCCCCATCGCCGCCCGCCACATCCGGCAGGGCATCCGCGACGGCGGCAAGGAACTCGAGGCCGAGAAGGCCCACCCCCTGACCCTGCTGCGCAGGGCCTACGGACTGTGAGGAATCGACCCGATGAACGCCATTTCCCGCGATAGCCTCCTCAGCCTCGAAGCCTACGCGCGCGCGCGGGCGGACTTCCGCAGCCGCGTCATCGCGCACAAGAAGGCGCGCACGCTGCATCTCGGCGAGCACATCACGCTGATCTTCGAGGACGAACTCACGATCCGCTATCAGATCCAGGAGATGCTGCGCATCGAACGCACCTTCGAGGAAGCCGGAATCCGGGACGAACTCGATGCCTACAACCCGCTCGTTCCCGACGGCAGCAACTGGAAGGCGACGATGATGATCGAATTCTCCGCCGAGGATCGGCGGCGACAGTGGCTAGCGCGCCTTATCGGGGTCGAACGCCATGTCTGGGTGCGCGTCGGAGATTGCGAACCTATCTTCGCGATTGCGGACGAGGACCTGGAACGCGACAATGGCGAAAAGACGTCCGCGGTGCACTTCCTCCGCTTCGAACTGCCGCCCGCGCAGATCCGCGCCCTGCATGCAGGCGCCGCGCTCGCGGTTGGCGTCGATCATCCCGCCCTCACGGCGGTCGTGGAACCCGTACCCGACGCGATCCGGCAATCCTTGTGTGGAGACCTGCGAGCTTGACGCTGCTGCATCCCATTGTCCGCGGGGGCCTCCTGGCCCTCGTCTGTTTTTCGGCCCCGGCAGTCGCCGGGCTACTCACCGACCCCGATCCCGAGTGGAAGGAGGGCGAGCACACGCTGCCCGCGCCGCCGCGCGACGCCGCCCTGCGCGAGTTCTTCGTCAGCAGCGCATCGCCCAACCACTTCTACATCGATGAAGACAGCCTCGTCGTCGCGGAAGACGGCGTCGTTCGCTACACGCTGGTGATCCGTACCGCGGGCGGTGCGACGAACGTCACCCACGAAGGCATCCGCTGCGCCGGCGGTACCTGGCGCCTGTATGCCACCGGCCGCGCCAACGGCCAATGGACCGCGGCGCGCGACGAGGAATGGAAGCCGATCATCGACAACGCCTACAACCGCCCGCGTGCGGCGCTGTCCGAAGACCACATCTGCGACGGCCCGGTGCCGCCGCGCAACCGCGACGAAGTCCTGAAGCGGCTGCGCGGCGAAGCCAGCACCTTCATGAAATCGGGAAAATAAGCCTGCGGACCGAGGAAAAAACAATGGATCAGCTCATCGTCGAATTCGACAAGGCCCTGCGCACCCTGTTCGCCCCCGCGCGCTCGGTGCGCCCCGTCCCCGGTGGCGACATGCCCGATACCGCGCTCAGCGACGCCCAACGCGATCACGTCGCCGGCCTCATGCGCGTCAATCACTGCGGCGAGATCTGCGCCCAGGCCCTCTATCAGGGGCAGGCCATCATGTCCCGCGATGCCAGCGTGCGGCGCGAACTGGAGCAGGCCTCGAACGAAGAGACCGAGCATCTCGCCTGGACCGAACAGCGCATCGCCGAACTCGGCGGGCGCAAGAGCCTGCTGAACCCCCTCTGGTACGGCGGGTCGCTTGCCTTGGGAATGCTGGCGGGGCGCCTCGGCGACCGCTGGAACCTCGGGTTCCTCGCCGAAACCGAGCGCCAGGTGGAGGCTCACCTGCGCGGGCATCTCGACCAGCTGCCGGCCGAGGATCAGAAAACGCGCGAAATCATCGAGCAGATGAAAGTGGACGAGGCCCGCCACGCCGACACCGCGGTCGGTCTGGGGGCGCAAGAGCTGCCCGCGCCGGTGAAGGTCGCGATGAAGTTCATGGCGCGAGTGATGACGACCGCCGCGTACCGCGTCTGATCGGTGCGCTGGGGCAGGGGGCGGTCGCCCCCGCTCGGGTGCGTCTCGGCCCGAGCCTGCTTATTCCACGTCCACGATCGTCACTTCGTGGACCATCTCGGCCGTCTTCGCCAGCATGATCGACGCGGAGCAGTATTTCTCCGCCGACAGATGCACCGCCCGCTCGACCACCTCGCGCTTCAGCCCCTTTCCCGTCACGGTGAAGTGGAAGATGATGCGCGTAAATACCTTGGGATCGGTTTCCGCCCGTTCCGCCACCAGCTTCACCTCGCAATTGCGCACGTCGTGACGACCGCGCTGCAGGATCAGCACCACGTCGAACGCCGTGCACCCGCCAGCGCCCGCCAGCATCATCTCCATCGGACGCGGCGCGAGGTTGCGCCCGCCCGCCTCGGGGGCTCCGTCCATTGCGACGACGTGACCCGTGCCGGTTTCGGCAAGAAAGGTCATCCCGTCGACCCATTTGATCGTGCATTCCATCTTTGACTCCGTTGTCGGCTGGATTGGGGTCGCCATCGGTCGACCGGATGGCGATTCTACCGGAACGCCGGACGCGCCCGCCGGCTTCGTCAGGTGAGAATGCTGCAGTGCGGAAGAATGGGGCGGATAACTCTCAGGCGAGTCCTGACGGCATACGGGAGATACGCGGGAGTGGTTCGCTAAATTGATATGCGTCAATAAGTTGTGATTTTATAAGTGATGCTTATCTTTCGATTAAAACATTTATAGTGCGATGCACAAAAAAACCTTGCCACGAGAAGTTCGGCTGCGGATAATCGAAACCAGTCGGATCAATCAAGTTTCGTGATCCAAGCCGGTGTCTCCTCCACCCTCCTCCTTTGGTGTGGATTTAACGCAGTCCTATTAGGACTGCGTTTTTTTTGGTGTGCCCGAAGCGGGCTTCATGCCTGTCGATGCGTGAAGCTCCGGCGTGCTCGTCTGCGGCCGCGCCTTCCTGGCGGAAGTGGCGGCCGGGCAGGTCGAGGTCAGAGGCTGTCGCCCAGATCCGCGCGGAACTTCGTCACGAGCTTCTCCTGCCAGTCCGATACGGGCTTCAGGCGACCATAGAAGAAGCGCAGGATTTCCGGCTCCTCCGTGAACGCGAGGCCGCCGATGAGCCGACGGTTGGCGTACAGCCACTCCAGGCGGTCGATTGCATATTTGACCTGCGACAGCGTGAAGACCCGGCGCGGCAATGCCAGGCGAACGAGTTCCATGTTGGCGAAGATCTCGCGGCCGTCGGGTTCTCGCTGCTCCGACAGCGTCCCGCGCTCCATCCCGCGAATGCCGCCGGCGATATACAGCGCGGAAGCGAGCGCGCCGGCCGGGTACTCTGCCTGCGGGATGTGGTCCACGAACTTCATTGCATTGATGTGGCACCCCAATCCGCCTGCCGGCGTGATCACCGGGATATCGCGCTTCTGCAACTCGTCGACCATATAGGCGATGAATTGCGGCCCCTGGTTGATCACCTCCTCGTCCATCGTCTCCTCGAGTCCGACGGTGAGTGCCTCCATCTCGCGCACCGACATGCCGCCGTAGGTGAGGAAGCCTTCGTACAGCGGCACCAGCCCGCGCATCCGGCGATAAAGTTCCTCGCTGCGGATGCAGATGCCGCCGCCGCGGGCGCATCCGAGCTTGCGTGCCGAGAAATAAATGATGTCGCACTGGTCCGCGATCCGGCGCGTGATCTCGCGGATGCCGAGCGCCTTGCAGTCGGCTTCGCGCTGCTTGATGAAATGCAGGTTGTCCGCAAGCAGGCTCGCATCCAGCACCAGCAGCAAACCGTGCTCGTTGCAGATCTTCCGGATGTCGACAAGGTTCTGCAGCGAGAACGGCTGTCCGCCGATCAGGTTGGTGCCCGCTTCCATGCGCACGAAGGCGATCTTGTCCGCGCCGTGCAGGCCGATCACATCGCGCAGCTTGCCCGTGTCCATGTTGCCCTTGAACGGATGCACGCTGACGACTTCGAGCCCGGAGTCGGCGACCAGTTCTTCCACCGTGCCGCCGTTGAGCGTGATGTGCGCCTTGGTGGTGGTGAAGTGATAGTTCATCGGTACCACGGATCCCTTCGACACCAGCACCTGCGACAGGATGTTCTCGCATGCGCGGCCCTGGTGGGCAGGGAGGAAGTAGGGCATGCCGAAGATTTCCTGCAGCTTGCTCTCCAGTCGGGTATATGTGGCGCTTCCCGCATAGCTGTCATCGGCCACGAGCATCGCTGCCTGCTGCTGGTCGCTCATCGCATTCACGCCGCTGTCGGTGAGCATGTCCATGAAGACATCCGAGTTGCGCAGCAGGAAGGTGTTGTTCCCGGCCTCCGTGATCGCCGCCAATCGGCGCTCGATGGGCGGCAGCGCCAGTTTCTGGACGATCCGGACCTTGTGCATTTCCAGCGGGACGCGCTCTCCGCCAAAGAACTTCACTTCCGCCATACCCTTGTTCCTCCACTGTCTTCGGTCAAAAGTGCACTATTATTCATGCGAGATCCGCTGCGGCTTTGACCTGACACAAAAGTCGGCGACTTTGTCCGTGTCGATGGCGGATCCGGTCTTCCTGTATCATCACCCTCCTGGCGACCATCACACATCCTGATTTGACTTTCAGGTGTGCTTCCTATTACCATCACGAGCTTTCCGTTTATTGGCCTCTGCCCCAGGCCGGACAAGATCGAGGATTCGAATGAAAACGTTTTCTGCCAAGCCGCACGAAGTCAAGCGCGACTGGTTTGTTGTCGACGCTGCGGACAAGGTGCTTGGCCGGGTCGCCGCCGAGGTGGCTCGCCGTCTGCGTGGCAAGCACAAACCCATTTACACGCCGCACGTCGACACCGGTGACTTCATCGTCGTGGTCAACGTCGAGAAGCTGCGTGTCACCGGTAACAAGGCGCAAGACAAGAAGTACTATCGCCACACCGGTTTCCCGGGCGGAATCTACGAAACCAACTTCACCAAGCTGCAGCAGCGCTTCCCGGAACGTGTGCTCGAAAAGGCGGTGAAGGGCATGCTGCCGAAGGGGCCGCTGGGTTACGCCATGCTGAAGAAGCTGAAGTGCTACGCGGGTGCCGAGCATCCGCACGCCGCTCAGCAGCCCAAAGTTCTCGAGATCTGACAGGAGCCGATCAATGGCTGTGACTTACAACTACGGCACTGGCCGCCGCAAGACCGCGGTTGCCCGTGTTTTCATCAAGCCGGGCTCCGGCAACATCGTCGTCAACGGCAAGCCGCTGGACGAGTTCTTCTCGCGTGAAACCGGCCGCATGATCGTGCGCCAGCCCCTCACGCTGACCGAGAACGAAAACCGCTTCGACATCATGGTGAACGTCACCGGTGGTGGCGAGTCGGGTCAGGCGGGTGCCGTTCGTCACGGCATCACCCGTGCGCTGATCGAATACGATGCCGAGCTGAAGTCGGTGCTGCGCAAGGCTGGTTTCGTGACCCGCGACGCGCGCGAAGTCGAGCGGAAGAAGGTCGGTTTCCGCAAGGCGCGTCGCCGCAAGCAGTTCTCCAAGCGCTGATACCTTTCCCGGTATCCGCTGGACAAGAAGCCGCCCGCTGGGCGGCTTTTTGCTTTTGTGCCTGCAAAACGCACGGGCCAGGAATGAGATAATCAAAAACTGCATCGGGGATTGCCCCGCCAAGGAGAAAGCATGATCAAGGTAGGTGTCGTCGGCGGTACGGGTTATACGGGTGTCGAACTGCTCAGGTTGCTTGCGCGTCACCCCGGCGTTCAATTGCAGGCCATCACCTCGCGTGGCGACGCCGGCATGGCAGTGGCCGAGATGTTCCCGAGCCTCCGCGGACGCGTGGACCTGCGCTTCGTCACCCCCGCCGACGCCGAACTCGATCGTTGCGACGTGGTGTTCTTCGCCACGCCCAACGGCATTGCCATGCAGCAGGCGCGGGAACTCGTCGACAAGGGCGTTCGCGTCATCGATCTCGCGGCCGACTTCCGTATCCGCGACGTTGCCGAATGGCAGAAGTGGTACGGCATGACCCACGCCGCGCCCGAACTCGTGGCCGAAGCCGTGTACGGTCTACCCGAACGCAACCGCGAGCAGATCCGTTCCGCGCGCGTGCTCGCCAACCCGGGTTGCTATCCGACCGCAGTGCAGCTCGGATTCCTGCCGCTGATCGAGGCCGGAGTGGCGGATCTTTCGCACCTGGTCGCGGATGCCAAGTCGGGGGTCTCGGGCGCCGGACGCAAGGCCGAGGTGCACACGTTGTTTGCCGAGTCTGCAGATACCTTCAAGGCCTACGGTGTGCCGGGGCATCGTCATCTTCCCGAGATCCGTCAGGGTCTGGCCGGCATGGCGGGCAAGGCTGTCGGCCTGACCTTCGTGCCGCATCTCACGCCGATGATCCGCGGCATTCACGCCACCCTGTATGTCCGGCTGACGCAGGACGTGGACGTGCAAGGCCTGTTCGAAGCCCGCTATCGCGGCGAGCCGTTCGTCGATGTGATGCCGGCCGGCAGCCATCCGGAAACCCGCTCGGTGCGCGCAAGCAACATGTGCCGCATCGCGGTCCATCGCCCCCAGGGCGGTGACATCGTCGTCGTCCTGTCGGTCATCGACAACCTCGTCAAGGGGGCCGCCGGTCAGGCAGTGCAGAACATGAACATCATGTTCGGTCTGGACGAAACCCTGGGGCTCGATATCGTCCCCGTCAGCCCCTGACGGAACCAATCGGGGCGATAGCCACTCTCATTTTGACGAAACGCGTCGGGTGACGCATTATTTGAAAGTGCACACCCCTTCAGGAGATAACATGAGTACTGCAGTCGAAACGCCCGAACTGCTCGTCTTTACCGACAGCGCGGCGGGCAAGGTCAAGGAACTGATCGAGGAAGAGGGCAACCCCGAACTCAAACTGCGCGTCTTCGTCAGCGGTGGTGGCTGCTCCGGCTTCCAGTACGGCTTCACTTTCGATGAGGAAGTGAACGAGGACGACACGGCGTTCGAGAAGAACGGCGTCACGCTCCTGATCGACTCGATGAGCTACCAGTATCTCGTCGGCGCCGAGATCGACTATACGGAAGGGCTCGAAGGATCGCAGTTCGTGATCCGCAATCCGAACGCCACGAGCACCTGCGGCTGCGGCTCGTCCTTCTCGGCCTGACGCGGACGTTACGAAGAAAAAACGGGAGGCCTCGGCCTCCCGTTTTTTTTGGACTCCGTCCTCCCGGCTCAGTCCGCGCGCGCCACCGCTGTGCGATCGAGTAGCGCCAAGCGCTCGAGCAACGGCGCGGTCTCGCGACGGAAGCTTGCCAGTGCGTTGCCTCCGAGTGGCTGGGTCGTCGGCAGCGCGATCTTCATCGGATCGCGCGCCACTCCGTTTACGCGGATCTCGAAATGCAGGTGCGCGCCTGTCGACCATCCGGTGGAACCGACGTAGCCGATCACGTCCCCTTGGCGAACGCGCTGCCCCTTGCGCAGCCCCTTCGCGAAACCGTTGAGGTGTGCGTAGGCGCTTTCATAGCCGTCGCGGTGCTGTATCACCACTATGTTCCCGTAGCCGCCCTGGCCACCCGCGAACTCGACGATGCCGTTCGAGGCGGCCTTCACCGGCGTTCCCGTCGGTGCGGAGAAGTCCGTGCCCTTGTGCGCCTTCCAGCGCTTGTGGATCGGATGCATGCGCCCGCCGAAGTTGGACGAAATGCGCGAAAATTCGAGCGGATAGCGCAGGAATGCTTGGCTCAGCCCGCGCCCCTCGGGGGTGAAGTACGTATCGGCGCCGTCTTCGTCACGATGGAGCACGACCGTGTGGCGTTTGCCGTCGTTCACGAATTCGGCTGCGAGAATGCGGCCAGCCCCTGCCGGCATGCCCTGGTCGTGCAGGGATTCGTACACCACGCTGAAGCGGTCGCCACGACGCAAGTCACTGCTGAAGTCGATTTCGGTGCCGAAAATTTCCGCCAGTTTCGTCGCCACGCTGTCCGGGATGCCCGCTGCGTCGGTTGCACCGAACAGGGTCTGGCGGATCGTCCCCGAGCGCATCTCGACGTTCGTGGCGAGCGTCGCGGGGGTGCCCGTGCGCGACTCTAGGCCGGCAGCCGTCCGCTCCACGGTGTAGCGCTCGTCGCCGCCGGCGATCGGCAGGCTCAGCAAGGCGATCCTGCCGTCCGTGTAGACGGTCGCGAGAACCGACCGGCCCGCCCGCAGCTGTCTCTGGGCTTGCAGCCCCGCCGGCTGATTCAGGTAGTCGATGACTTGCTGATCGTTCGCGCCGATACGGCGAAAGATTGCCTGTATCGTGTCGCCGGGACGCACGCGTTCGTCGAACACGAATGGCAGGTCCGACGCGTCGGAGGGCTGAGGTGCGATCGGCCCGAGCCGTTCCACGACCGACTCGGTAGCGATGGATGTTGCGGGGGTTCCGGGAGGGACAGCCGTGGCGGCGACAACGCCCAGCAGCGAGGTGCCGACCAGTGCGCCGACGGCCCACCGCTTGCGCCCGGTGGGGAGGAGGCCGTTCAGATCGGCTAGAATCCTGACTTTTCGTGCCTGCATGGGATTTTCGGACAAAAAACTTCCGCGAGTTTAGCAAAGTTTCTTGTCGCCCCGTTGAATGGAGAGTTGCATGACTGATGTACAGGGAGCC
The DNA here is from genome assembly GCF_012910805.1 of Aromatoleum evansii. Classification (GTDB taxonomy): domain Bacteria; phylum Pseudomonadota; class Gammaproteobacteria; order Burkholderiales; family Rhodocyclaceae; genus Aromatoleum; species Aromatoleum evansii. The sequence continues at coordinate 4,685 of NZ_WTVK01000021.1, read as the reverse complement.
CTCGAACTGATCAAGCGGGGTGCCGACGAGTTGCTGATAGAGGCCGAGCTGGTCGAAAAGCTCAAGTCCGGCCGCCCGCTCAGGGTGAAGGCGGGTTTCGATCCCACCGCGCCCGACCTGCACCTCGGCCATACGGTCCTCATCAACAAGCTGCGACACTTCCAGGATCTGGGGCATCAGGTGATGTTCCTGATCGGCGACTTCACCGGCATGATCGGCGATCCGTCGGGCAAGAACGCGACTCGTCCGCCGCTGTCGCGCGAGCAGATCATGGAAAACGCGCGCACCTATCAGGAGCAGGTGTTCAAGATCCTGGACCCGGAAAAGACCGAGATCTGCTTCAACTCCGCATGGATGGAATCCCTCGGCTCGGCCGGGATGATTCGGCTCGCTTCCCGCAGCACCGTTGCGCGCATGCTCGAGCGCGACGACTTCGCCAAGCGCTACGCTGCCACCCAGCCTATCTCCATTCACGAATTCCTGTACCCCCTGTGTCAGGGCTATGACTCGGTTGCGATGCGATCGGACATCGAACTCGGCGGCACCGACCAGAAGTTCAATCTGCTGATGGGGCGAGAGCTGCAGAAGCATGAGGGGCAGGTACCGCAGTGCGTCCTGATGATGCCGCTCCTCGAGGGGTTGGACGGTGTGAACAAAATGTCCAAGTCGCTGGGCAACTACATCGGTATCGCCGAAGGTCCGCGCGACATCTTCGGCAAGTTGATGTCGATCTCGGACGACCTCATGTGGCGGTATTACGAGCTCCTGTCCTTCCGCTCCACGAGCGAGATTGCCGCATTGCGCCGAGACGCCGAGACGGGGCGCAATCCGCGCGACATCAAGGTCATGCTCGCGATGGAGCTGGTCACCCGTTTTCACGACGCAGGGGCGGCCGAGGAGGCTCGTGCCGAATTCGAGGCACGCTTCCAGCGCGGAGTCCTTCCCGAGGACATGCCCGAGGTGAATGTCATGGCAGGCACCGAGGGCATGCCCGTCTTCCAGGTGATCAGGCAGGCCGGCCTGACCGGAACGACATCCGAGGCGATGCGCATGATCGAGCAGGGGGCGGTGCGTCTCGATGGGGAGCGTGTCGAGGACAAGGGCCTCGTGCTGCGCGCCGGGACGAGCGTGGTGCTGCAGGTGGGCAAGCGCAAGTTCGCGACCGTGCATCTGGGTTGACCGGCGGCTACCCTTCTCCAACGTGCCACGTCGGCTTGGTCGCGCCTTCGCAAACGTCATGTGTAAAATGATGTAAACGTGTTCTGATCCGGGCGGTGGTACCCGACCCTGTCCGGCTCGTTGCTCGCGCACCATCGGCTTGCGGTGCGCGCTTTATTGCGCCCCCTCTTGAAGGCAGGTTTCGCGACCATGAAGGTCCGGTCATTGTTCGGCATCGGCGCCAGCCTGCGCCCCGGCGTCCTGGGTGCGATCGTTTTTGTGCTTGCCCTTGGGGGGGCGGGGCTCTTTGTGGCCGAGTCCGAGCGCGAGAGCCTGCGCATCCGGCGTGCGGAGGTCGCCGATCAGAGCGGCGACAAGGCGCACGAGATCGAAAGTGCGGTTCGCCACGGTCTCACCGCAACCTACGCCCTGGCCGCGCTTGTGCGTCAGGGCAAGGGCGTGGTTCCTGACTTCGATGCCGTGGGAACGGAGATGCTGCGCTATTACCCCGGCGCAGACTCCCTGCAGCTCGCTCCCGGCGGGGTCATCAGGCAGATCGTCCCGCTTGCCGAGAACGCGCGTGCGATTGGACATGATCTGCTCGCGGATCCCGCCCGCAACAAGGAAGCGTTCCGTGCCCGCGACACCGGCGAGCTCACCCTTGCCGGGCCTTTCGAACTGATGCAGGGCGGTATCGGTGCGGTTGGCCGCCTGCCGGTGTTCCTCGACGACGAGAACGGCCGGCCGCGATTCTGGGGATTTACGACGGTCCTGATTCGCTTTCCCCAGGTTATTGCCAAGGCGCAGTTGCCCCAACTCGTCAAGCGCGGGCTCCACTACCAGCTCTGGCGCGTGCATCCCGATACCGGACTCAAACAGGTCATAGCAGCATCTTCGGACGAACCGCTCATCGATCCGGTGGACCGTGCCGTCATGATGCCCAATGGCGCGTGGACGCTCAGTGTCGCGCCAGTCGATGGCTGGACGCACAAGCCGGCGCTGGCGTTGAAGTTGTTCCTCGGATTCGTGTTCAGCGCACTGCTGGGATGGCTTGCGAAGCAGATGGGGGAGCTGAGGCGTCACCGGCACTTGCTGCAGACCCTGGTCGATGAGCGCACCTCCGCGCTTGCGGCACGCGAGTCGAAGCTGGGAGCCCTGATCAGTTCGCTGCCCGATCAATTGTTCGTGCTCGACGAGCCGGGGCGGATCGTCGAGGTCCATTCTCCCGATCCGGCGCTTCTCCCGCTGGCGCCAAGCGAGTTGCCGGGCCGGACTTATGGTGACGTCTTCCCGAAACCGGTTGCGCGCGCCGTTGCTGAAGCACTCGCGGCCATACGAAAGGATGGGCAGCGACACGAATTCGAGTACGCATTGGAACTTCCCGGCGGGCCCCGGCAGTTCAGTGCGTCGATGAGCCAGCTGTCGCGCAGCGACGGAGCGCCGGCCGGATTCATCGCACTCGTGCGGGACGTGTCGGACCGCAAGCTTGCCGAGGAGAAGATGCGCGAGGCGATGGTGGTCTTCGAGGCCTCCAGCCAGGGAATCATGACTGCAGATGCAGCAGGTGTGATTGCCTCGGTCAATCCCGCCTTCTGTTCCATTACGGGTTACTCGGCGGATGAGGTGGTCGGGCATACGCCGGCGATGTTCAAGTCCGGGCGCCATGATGCGGGCTTCTACAAGAATATGTGGACGACGCTGGAGACGACCGGGCGCTGGGAGGGCGAGGTCTGGAATCGGCGAAAGGCGGGCGACGTCTACCCGCAGTGGCTGACGATCTCCGCGGTGCGCGACGAGACCGGCAGGCTGATCAAGTACGTGTCGGTCTTCAGCGACATGACGCGGCGCAAGCAACGCGAAGAGGTCATCTGGCGACAGGCGAACTTCGATGCCCTGACCGGCCTCGCCAATCGCAACCTGCTGAACGACCGACTCGAGCGCGCGCTCGCGCACAGCCGCCGCACGGGCAAGAAAGCAGGTCTGGTGTTCCTCGATCTCGACGGCTTCAAGTGGATCAACGACACTCTGGGTCACGACCTCGGCGATGAGATGCTCGTCGAGGTCGCCGCAAGGCTAAAGGACTGCGTCCGCCAGCAGGATACCGTCGCGCGCCTTGGTGGGGATGAATTCACCCTTGTTGTCGACGACATCGACGGTGTCGAGGACTTGCAGACCGTTGGCGACAAGGTCTTGCGGGTCATTCGCGAGCCCTTCCAGCTTGCCGGCGCGAACCGTTACGTCTCGGGCAGCCTGGGTATTACCGTGTTTCCCGACGATGGCGACAACGTGCAGACGCTGCTGCGCAATGCCGATATTGCGATGTACCAGTCCAAGCAGCTGGGGAAAAACCGCTGCCAGTTCTATTCGCAGGACATGCAGGAGGCCGCTCGCCGGCGAGTCCAGCTGGAGGCAGAGCTGCGTGTGGCGATCGAGCGCCGGGAGTTCGTGCTCTACTATCAGCCCATCATCGATGTCGGCAGTGGCCGCGTGAGCGGCGCCGAGGCCCTCGTGCGCTGGCAGCATCCATTGCGTGGCCTCGTCAGCCCCGACGAATTCATCGCCATCGCCGAAGATACCGGGATGATCCTCCCGATAGGCGCGTGGGTGCTCGACGAAGCCTTGCGTCAGGCGAACGAATGGCTCGCACAGGGGCTGCCGATGCTTCGGCTCGCCGTCAATGTCTCTGGTGTCCAGTTTCGCGAGCAGGGCTTGTTCGAACTCATCGCGCAGGCCGCGCGCAAGCCCGGATTCGAGCGCATTCAGCTTGTTCTCGAGATCACCGAGTCCGTGCTCATGCAAAGCAGCGATGCCACTGAAGTCCTAATGCGCGAGATCCGCCAGCTCGGCGTCAATTATTCCCTCGATGACTTCGGTACCGGCTACTCGTCGCTTTCGTACCTGAAGCGCTTTCCTGTCGATCACGTGAAGATCGATCGCAGCTTTGTCAGTGACTGCCTCGAGGACGTCAACGACGCCCTCCTGGTCGAGGCAATCATCAACATGGCACACAGCCTCGGACTCAAGGTCACCGCGGAAGGTGTTGAAACCGAAGCGCAGCGCGACTTCCTTGGCGCGCGGCAGTGCGACTTCCTTCAGGGCTACCTGATCAGCGCGCCTTTGCCTGCGGACGATTTCCGCAGCTTCGTTCTTCGGCACGGGGCGGGTACCGGGCCGTCCGCTCAAGCGCCAAAGCCATGACGGAATCGCGCATTGTGTACCGCCGCCGGGAAAATGTTTTAAAGACGGGTTGACGCCGCATCCAGGCTCTATATAATTCGCGCCTCTTCAGCGCTGCAGCGGTTTCGAGGCAGCGGTGGGGAGAAGGAAAGAGGTGGTGGTGGTGCGGTGGCGGTGTATAAAATAAATCGCTGCGGTGCTTGACGAAGTGAAGCAAGTTTGTCAGAATCTCTTTCTCGCTGCTTCGGCGGCGGTTCTTTAAAAAATTGGACAACCGATAAGTGTGAGTGCTTGGTTGGCGCGACCGAGACTGCTTCGGCAGTTTTAATGTTGCAAAGATTGAGTGCTCA